>JANRJA010000077.1:0-155255 GCA_033764315.1 Oculatellaceae cyanobacterium bins.114 | reverse complement strand
CTCTGATAAAGGCATGTGGGCATGGTCGATCAGATAGATGACGTCAATGCAGGTTATGCGATTACGCTAAGAGAACTGGATATATAGGGTTCTAACTCACTTACCAAATTCAGAGCTTGCACAGACACTACACTGAGAATAGCTTTATTGATTGGTGCTTTAAAGCACTGTGTATATACTGAAGGTAACTACAAAATGAGGTAGTCCTAAACAAGTAAGGATATGCTCCGCGGAGCATATCCTTACTCAAAAATCATTACTTTTAGAGGACTATCTTAATTTGTAATACCGATTTGAATTGAATTCAGATCATGTAATTGAGTCTGGGAGTCTAGCATGCTAAACCCTGATCTGTGATCTGTAACGATCGCTATTTAAACAGGTATCAGTTAGGACATTCTACTCGACTGGGATCAAGGCCATCGAGTATTGGATAAACGTTGCAAAGCATCGGGTAGTCCTTGCTAATTTACTAGAGTAATGAGCATTACAGTTAAAACAATACGTATTTCGGGTATCTTATTGAATAGATATAGTTTGCAAAAGAAATACATTTGTTAAGCTCAAGATATACTTCTTAATATAAAAAAGAGCGACTATCAATCACTAAAATTTGCACTCAGCAAAAACTCATTAAAAACTCAGCAAAAACTCATTCCTCTCTAAGGTGTCAGTCAGGCATGATCACTATGCTCCTTAATAGACGCAAAGAAATTCTTCCAGGATTCAACTGGATTTGAAAGACCTTGTGTAGATTCATAGGATATAAGTTCCCTTTGAATCTTAACGGTACGCTATATCCCTTTGTTCAACGCGAGGACAACATCTCATGACTGAAGATAAAGCAACACAAAAATCTGCTGGTGAGCCTTCTGAAGAGCTTTCAGATGAGCAACTCAAAGGAGTTGCAGGCGGAGCTGGTCGTCCTCCTTCTGGAGATCTGAACCCTAGCGACCTCACCAACCCTACAGTGGATACTAGCGAAGTGATCAATCCACACGCACAGTAGATTTTGTTAGGTTACTCACAAAATCATTAGGTTGAGTTGGAAAAGAGTAAGGCTGAAGTCATCATGATTCAAACCAGAGCTAAGAGATTTTTTTGAATGATTGGTTCTGTTGTTGGTCTTGACTTCAGCTTTGCTATTTTTATGATGATCTAGGATATTGCGCGGCAGAGCTGGCGCGATCGCTCTATCTCTTGTCTCTGTCAATGTCTACAAGCAAGTTATCAACTCGCTTTCGGATGATTCAATAGAAAATCTTGCGCTAGTCTTGCGCTAATTTATAATCACTATCATTGATTTCAGAGTTTTAATATTCTATTTTTACTCTATTGAATTTTAGATATCGTTGATTGCTTTCTATCTTTTAGTGCTGATAGCTGAAATCTTTAAGGCCGTGTGTGACTTTCTCCAGATCCCTGGTTGCTGTGATGCAAATCAGACTACTTTGAGGATGCTGAACGAGTAACCGAAGATCTAAACCTCTAAGTTGCTAAGTTGCGCATCGCGAATCTCTATTAGTTCTTAAGTTTCTCTACAGAGTAGCAGTGATGTTATGGCAGGAATTCTGCTACAGGAATTAAGTAATACTGACATTGATTGGCTCATTGCCGCAGGTCAGCAACAGCAAATCCGTTCAGGAACCGTATTATTGCAACCGAGAGAAGAGCCAAATGCAATTTATTTATTGCTCGATGGAGCTTTGACGCTGGGTGTTCCTCAAAATGGTTCGGAGTGTTCAGAAACAGCCTCTTCAGGCGATCGCTTAGATCATGAGATGATTCGTCTCTCAGAAGGCGAGATCGTAGGTGAGACATTACTGTTTAATATTCATGCGTTGGGTGCCGTTGTGAAAGCGGCTAAGGACTCGATTGTTCTTTCCATTCCCCAGCAAAAACTGGCTTTGAAGTTGCAGCAAGATAGCGACTTCAGTACCCATTTTTATCGAGCGATCGCCCTGATTTTGGCTAAACGAATACAGCAAATGCTCTCGATGCCAGCTCAAATTCGGGCAACTAACGATCAACCGATTAAGGAAGCCCTGTTTGTCTTTGGAGAATTATACGATAGTGATGTCGATTGGCTAGTTGCGGCGGGTCGGCTAGAAAAGCTACCTCCTAAACAGATCCTGATTCAAGCAGGCAGACCCGTGGATGCGCTGTATATCGTGCTGGATGGGTTGTTATCGGTGTCTGTGTTTGAAGAGGAAGTCAACCCGCTGACGCTGTGCTTTGAGTGTCCAGAAAAAGTGGCTAGTTCTCAAAAGGTGCTGGTGCGGCTGTCAAAAGGGGAAATGAGTGGAACCAGTTCGTTTTTGAATATGAGTCCACCTCCAGTCACGGTTCGAGCCATTGAAGAATCGTTGGTATTGGCGATTCCGCGATCGCACTTAACGATCAAATTGCAACAAGATATGGGATTTGCATCTCGCTTTTATCGAGTGTTGGCCATTCAGATGTTAGAAACGTTGCAAACAGCGATCGGGCTTTTGGGGTGTCCTCAGCAGCGATATCAAGCCCGCAATGAGATGGATGAGGATATGGAGTACGACGATGAACTCAATCTGGATTCCTTGCATAAAGTCGCTCAGGGTGCCGCTCGGTTTAATTGGATGCTGAAACGCTTAGGAGTGATGTGAGTAGGTCTAAATCATGAAAAACGACCCACAAACTAGCATTTTTCGTCAGGAGTCTCTGGAACGGTTGTCGTCGCCAGAGCAGTTAGACCAACTGATGCAAATTGTTCACTCTAGAAGTTGGCTGTCTTTAGCGGCTTTAGGGTCATTAGTTGGTTTAGCAGTCGTTTGGAGCATTTGGGGACGCATTCCCATCATGGTGACGGGCAGAGGAGTTTTGGTTCATCCCACCACGACCTCAACTGAATTAGTCGGAGTAGCCTACTTTGAGCGGGGAGAGGGCGATCGCATTCAACCCGGTATGGAAATTATGATTATTCCTGATGTGGTGGGAGCCGAGCAAACGAGTGGAATTTTGGGTCGCGTCAAAGCGGTGATGGCATCTCCTGTGACAACGCTGGATGCAGCTCGCCAGGTTAATACAGCGTCTTTGCAACAAGACTCCGTGGAAGTGTTAATCGAGTTAGAACACGATCCCTCCATGATGAATGATCGCTGGTCTTCGATGGCTGGGCAAGAAATTCAACTGTCTCCAGGGATGACGACGACGGCTCATGTCACGTTGGAGCATAAAGCCCCGATCGCCTTTGCCTTTCCGTTTCTTGAGGCGGCTCAATGATGTGGATCAATCAGCCCTTACAACAAGTACTAAAGCGTCAAAATCGCGTTAAAACCCCCACGATTTTGCAAATGGAAGCCGTAGAGTGTGGAGCGGCGGCTTTAGGCATGATGTTGGGGTATTACGGCAATTATGTGCCTCTGGCAGAGTTGCGGCAAGCCTGTGGGGTTTCGCGTGATGGCGTGACGGCTGCCAACATTCTCAAGGCAGCAAGAAAATATGGACTGGTCGCCAAAGGGTTTAAGAAAAACCTGGAGAGCCTAAAACAGTTACGGACTCCTTTCATTATCTTTTGGCACTTTAATCATTTTCTGGTGGTGGATGGATTTGGGCGCGATCGCGTCTATCTCAATAACCCTGCGGCTGGGCCTATGACCGTGTCTTATCAAGATTTTGATGAGGGCTATACCGGGGTTGTGTTAGTCATGGAACCGGGTGCAGACTTCAAACCGGGGGGTCATAAACCTAACGTTGTCTCCGCTTTAGGCCGTCGTCTTCAGGGTTCAACAGGGGCGTTACTCTATTGTATTCTTGCCGGATTTTTGCTGGTTGTTCCTAATCTTGCCTTGCCTGTTTTTACCCAGGTCTTTATTGATCAGGTTTTGGTGAATGCCAGGTTTAGTTGGCTCCCTTATATTTTGTTGGGGGTGTTGCTGGCGATCGCCTTACAAGGACTGTTAACCCTGTTGCAACTGCGGTATCTGCGAAGCCTCAAAATTAAGCTCGCTGTGAGTATGTCGAGTCGATTTCTCTGGCATGTGTTGCGCTTACCGATTAACTTTTATGCGCAACGCTATGCCGGAGAAATTAGTAGTCGCGTTCGCTTAAACGATGATGTAGCGGATGTGTTGTCGGGTCGCTTAACGACGACGGTGATTAGTGTGGTGTTGGTGATCTTCTATGCGATCGCCATGTTTCAATATGACACTGTGCTCACTCTCATTGTGGTCTTCTTTGCAGCGGTCAATGTCTTGACCCTACAGTGGGTGTCGCGGCGACGGGTTGATGCTAACTTGAGACTCGCTCAAGAATATGGCAAAGTCTCTGGGGTGGCGATCGCTGGGCTGCAAAGCATGGAGACTCTAAAAGCCTCTGGGTTAGAGTCTGATTTTTTTGCCCGATGGGCAGGGTATTACACCAAAGCCATTAATGCTCAGCAAGAGTTAGGCGTTGTCAGCAAAACACTGGGTGTGTTACCTGCACTTTTATCAGCTTTAACAGCGTTGTCGTTGTTGGCGATCGGGGGTTGGCGCGTGATTAACGGCACCCTCAGCATTGGCATGTTGGTCGCCTTTCAGATGTTGACGCAGAGCTTTTTGCTGCCCGTCAATCGGTTGGTTCGCTTTGGCAGCACGATTCAAGACTTACAGGGAAATTTACAACGGCTGGATGATGTTTTGGGCAATGAAGTAGACCCTCAACTCACTGAAATGGAGCATTATGCCTCTAAACAATCTGAATCTCAGCCTCAATATGCCTCACAACCCACTCATCGGCTCCAGGGTTACATTGAATTAAAAGACATTACCTATGGCTACAATTCCTTAGAAGCCCCCTTAATTGAAAACTTTAATCTCTCAATTAAGCCCGGTCAGCGAGTTGCTTTTGTGGGTGGCAGCGGTTCTGGTAAATCAACTCTGGCAAAGGTGATTGCAGGATTATTTAATCCCTGGTCAGGCGAAATTTATTTTGATGGCATTCCTAGAACCCAAATTCCACGCTCGATCCTCACCAATTCAATCGCCATGATTGAGCAAGATATCTTGCTATTTGCGGGGAGTGTTCGAGAAAACTTGACGTTGTGGGATACGACTGTTCCGAATAGTGCCCTCGAAAAAGCGTGTCAGGACGCGGCGATCGCGAATGTCATTTTGGCGACAACAGGGGGATATGATGCTCCGCTGCTTGAAGGTGCCACTAATTTAAGTGGAGGACAACGACAACGCCTTGAGATTGCCAGAGCATTAGTCAACAATCCCTCGATTGTGCTGATGGACGAAGCCACGAGCGCATTAGATTCTGAGGCAGAACGAGAAATTGACTTGCGCTTGCGCCAACGGGGGTGCACCTGCATCATCGTGGCACACCGTCTCAGCACCATTCGAGACTGTGATGAAATTATCGTGCTAGAACGCGGCAAAGTGGTGCAGCGAGGAACTCATGAGGATCTGTGGCAACAGTCTGGCTATTATGCCCAACTGATTCGCAGTGACGGAGAACTCAGTTAAGGGAGTAGACAGCGATGGATTTAGAGCAAGCGCAACCTCAGTTGATGACCCCGAAGTCGCATCGACTGCGAGGCAATCAACTCCTTCTATTGGATGACCCACAGCGGGTTTGGCTGATTCAATCGGGGTCTTTAGTTGTGTTTGCTGTGCCCTTAAAGCGGGGCATTGCCGAAGGGGAACGCCGCTATTTATTTCATGTCACAGTGGGTCAAGCTCTGTTTGGCATGACACCTTGCTATGACGATGAATCATTGGGGCTCATTGCTGTCGCACTGGAACCGACAGAACTGTTGAGTCTCGTCTTACCCCACACGAGCTTTCCATCCTGCTTAGAAGGTTGGGTGCAGCAGTTGGGTCAAGTCAAAGGCTTACCTCAACCTGTATTGGCTCCAGCCATTTCACCAATAACGGTTCCCAAAACCCAGATTTCTCAGACCCAGATTCCTCAGACCCAATACATTTCGTTGCTCCAGGGACAGGTTTATCAACCTCCAAATGGCTCAATGGTCTGGGTGCAAATCCAGCAAGGGCAAGCCTTTTGGATGGGAGATGAAAATTTTGTCTTGACGCGGGAGTCAGGCATCTTTCCTTTGGGAGGTGGAATGTGGCTAGCGGCGGGCGACTCGCTTGAATTATTGGCTCAACCTACTTTAGAGATTGCGTCAACCATTGAAGATGGTTGTTTATTGAAGGGCTTGTCGCAACTGCATACGCATTTCTTGCGAGCTGTTGAATCTATCTTAGAACAAGAGGCTCAGGCCGCCTTGTTGCGGTTTCACGAACGGCAGCAACTCAATCAGCACCTGACCCAGGAAACGATTCATGATTTAGTGTCGGTGCTAAGACCGCAGTCAGACCGTTTTCTGCAAGCTCAGACCCCGTTACTGATTGCTGCAGGGGCGATCGCCAAGGCGTTGGGGGTGACGATCGCCCCTCCGATGAAGTCAGAAAATTTAACCCGGGTTAAAGAGCCACTAGAGGCGATCGCTCGTGCCTCTCAACTGCGACTGCGACGAATTTTGTTGCGCGATCGCTGGTGGGAAAAGGATGGTGAACCGATTCTGGCCTATACCCGCATGGATCAACATCCAGTCGCGTTGTTGCCTACCCCCGGCAGGGGATATGAGCTTTTAGACCCGATTCGAGTTGGTTTGGTCGGTCAAAATACGGATACAGAGATGCCCACCCCCATGCGGATGTCTCGTCAACAACGGTTGCACGTCAAAGTCGATGAAACGTTGGCAGCGACCCTGGATCCGGTGGCTTACGTCTTTTATCGTCCCCTCCCAGATGGCGTACTCAAGGCGGTTGATCTACTCAAGTTTGCCCTCAAAGGGCGTCAGTCTGACCTGCTCCACATCTTGTGGACAGGGATTGCTGCCACGTTGTTGGGAATGCTGGTGCCTCAAGCCACGGCTTTGTTGATCGATCAGGCGATTCCTATGGCGGATATGTCGTTGCTGATCCAAATTGGCTTAACGCTGTTGGCAACCGCTTTAGGTAGCGCGAGCTTTCAGTTGGCTCAGGCGATCGCCTCCATGCGCATCGAAACCCTGTCAGATGCCTCGCTGCAAGCGGCAGTGTGGGATCGGTTGCTGAAGTTAAAAACAACATTCTTTCGGCAGTATGCCATTGGGGATTTGAACTCTAGAGTGTCTGGTATCAGTGCTATTCGCCGTAAATTAAGTGGTACAGTCCTCCAGAGCATTTTCAGCGGCTCATTTGCATTGTTAAATTTGGGGCTTTTGTTTTATTACAGCCCTCCACTGGCGACGCTGGCCTTGATTGTGGCGATCGTCATAATCTTGTTTACGGCTGCTTCTGGAGCTATGTTAGTTCATCAAAATCGCTCGTTAACAGAACTTGAAGGTAACCTCTTTGGGATTGTCGTGCAACTGGTCAACGGGGTTTCTAAATTGCGGATTGCGGGAGTCGAAGAAAGAGCTTTTGCCTATTGGGGTAAGCAATACATCCAACAGTTGCGGCTAATGCTGAGTACTCAGCACCTAGAGGATGTGGTGGATGTGTTTACTACGGTTACCCCAGCGTTAACAGCGGTTATGGTATTTTGGCTGGCAAGCCGTTTAATTGCTCCCAGCCAAGGCGTGACGGGTCTGTCGGTGGGTACGTTCTTAGCCTTTAACGTGGCTTTTGGCATTTTTATCACAGGCGTTACCAGTCTGAGCTTGACCTTTACTGAAGTGTTAGGGGTGGTTCCACTGTGGCAGCGATCGCAACCCATCCTTACGGCTGAGCCAGAGATTACCCTTGACAAAGCCGACCCAGGACGGCTCTCAGGTAGCATTCAAGTGGATCACGTCACCTTCCGCTACAAGGAAGATGGAGCACTGATCCTGGATGATGTCACGATTCAAGCTCAACCTGGTGAATTTATCGCCTTAGTGGGGCCTTCTGGTTCGGGTAAATCCACCATTTTGCGGTTGCTGCTGGGGTTTGAAGCTCCCATCTCTGGAACGGTTTACTATGATGGTCAAGACTTGGCAGGTTTAGATGTGGCCGCTGTTCGGCGGCAACTTGGGGTTGTTTTGCAAAATGGTCGCATCAATGCTGGCTCGATTTTTGAAAATATTGCCAGTGGTGCGTTGATCACCTTGGATGAGGCATGGGAAGCGGCTGAAAATAGTGGCTTTGCCAATGATGTGCGAGCCATGCCAATGCAAATGCACACCATTATCAGCGAAGGGGGTAGCAACCTCTCTGGCGGACAACGACAGCGACTGGTCATTGCTCGTGCATTGGCATTGCAGCCACGGGTTCTATTGCTAGACGAGGCAACCAGTGCTTTAGATAACCGGACTCAAGCGGTTGTCAGTCAAAGTCTCGATCGCCTCAAGGTGACTCGTGTGGTCATCGCTCATCGCCTCAGCACCATTCGTAATGCCGATCGCATTTATGTGTTAGAGGCGGGTCGAGTGGTGCAACAAGGACGGTTTGAGGAATTAGTCCACCAACCTGGGCTGTTTGCCCAATTAATCAGCCGCCAAATTGCTTAGATAAACCGAACCTGGGAGAGTCAGGGTAAACGCCGTTTGCCCAGCCAACGTAGGGTCTAGGGTCAAATTGCCTTGATGTGCATAGGCAATTTCGCGGGACAGGCTCAGCCCTAACCCCAACCCCTCCACATGACGAGTGCGAGCCGGATCACCCCGATGAAAGCGATCGAAAACTTGCGATCGCTCACTCACTGGAATATCTCTAGAACTGTTACTTACTCTGACAAAAACAGCCTGGTTACGTTGTCCTGCCTCGATCCGCACCCAGCCGCTTGGCAGATTATACTTAATGGCATTGCTAATCAGGTTCTGCAACACCTGGATCAAGAGTGCTTGATCAGCATGAACGATTAAGTCAGGTGCAATCTGCATCTGCACTGTCAGTTCAGGGGCTAACATCTCAATGTCGCCCATCAGATCCACTAACACATCTGATAAATTGACTTCAGTGGTGTAAAGACGCATCTGTCCAGCATCGGCTAACGAGAGCAACAGCAGTTTACGAACGATCGCCCCTAACCGCCGCACCTCATCCAACAAACTGCTCAAACGTTGCTGTAATAAAGAACCGGGTTCCGCGGCTTGCAGGGTTCGTTCCAATTCCCCTTGCAAAATTGACAAAGGTGTTTTGAGTTCATGTGCCGCATCAGCACTAAAACGAGATGCTTGAGTAAAGCTCCGATCCAGGCGTTCCATCATTTGATTAAAAACTTGCAACAGTTCCACAAATTCGCGATCGCTGCCGCTAACAGGAACGCGTTGATCTAACCCTTTAGCCGTGACCCGACGCAACGTATCAGTGATATCTCGAATCGGTTGTAACGCACTGCCAGAGAGCCACCAGGCACCAATCGCAACCAACACCAGTAGCAAAGAAATACTAACCAGATAGGCATTGCGAATGACATCCATCTCGGCTTCGAGGGTGCGTAAATTAATCGCGATCGCAATGTGAATATCTGAAGCCGTCACAGCACCCACCCGCCAAGAGCCAGCAGGAGTGGAGTAGGTCACAAGTTTAGATAACTGACCCGGTAGACGAAAGACACCCGGAGCTTCAGTTGGAGGTGGTATCGGGGGTTGTCCAAATGGATCGGTGGATGCGCCCATTGGGGGTGCTCCTTGCCCAGGTGGGGGGCCTTGACCCGGAGGTGGAAACGGAGGTGGAGGAAATGATGTAGATGGCTGTGACGGGGGCAACGGCACCGTTTGTGATGAGTTTTGGGGTGCTATCTGAGGTGTGATCTGGGGGGGTGCAGGCAAGCGATTTGAAACAGCCGCGATGCCAGTTAACTCTGCCGTCCAAGTGGGAGATTGATAAGTGATCTCCCCAGCAGCGGTTTGTACCAGCAAGGCTACATCGTTTGGAGTCTTAGTACTAAAAATCCTCCAGAGTGAATCAGTGTAGGTTTTCCAGTGGTTCTCTGGTCGGGGGCGATCAGATTCGCGCATTAACTCATTTTGAATGCCATCGTCAATGCGATTCATTTTGGTCTGATAAATCAGCCACCACGACACCGTGCCAAAACTAACTAACGTTCCACCTGCTAACAGAGCAGATAAAAGAGCAATGCGGAATCGAAAGGAAAGACGTTTCACGAGTCGATATCAGGTTTGCGAAAACAATAGCCCACCCCTCGCACACTATCGACGTAGCCTGCTCCTCCCAAGGGTTCAATCTTTTTTCGTAACCGCTGAATGCAGACATCTACCAGGTTGGTGCTGGGGTTAAAGTCATAGCCCCAAACGTGCTCTAGAATTTGGGTACGGGTAAAGACACGACCGGGCGATCGCATCAAGTATTCCAACAAATTAAACTCACGGGTAGTCAATTCGACCGACTGTTGATTGCAAGTGACTTCTCGTGTAATCCGATCGAGTTTAATGGAGCCAACACTGAGCAGATTTTGGCGATCGCCAGATACCCGTCGTACGACTGCGTGAATCCGAGCAACCAGTTCTTCCACAAAAAACGGCTTGGCGATATAGTCATCTGCTCCCAGGTTCAACCCTTCCAGGCGATCGTCTAGTTCGTTTCGGGCGGTCAACAGCACTACTGGAGTATTGCGACCGGCTCGCCGCAACCCTTTGAGAATTGCCAATCCATCTTTTCCCGGCACCATAATATCCAACACGATCACGTCGTATTCATGGTCCATTGCCCGCAAATAACCATCGTTACCGTTGTCGCAATAATCCACTAAAAAGCCTTGCTCCTTTAATCCGGCCTGGACAAAGTCAGCAATTTTTGCTTCATCTTCAACGTAGAGAACGTGCATAGAAAAAGGGTGAATCTCTTATCTATTCTATGTCCGTTATTGGTAGGTTCCAATTACAAAACTGTAATCGAGGAGTGACTTGAACAGTCATATTTGCGTTGGTTAATGAGGATGTGGCTGCATTGAGCGATCGCCACAACCATCCGATCTGTCAGATTTGTAATTTTACTGACCCCATACAGGAGGCCCTTATGAAAGTTCGATATGTATGGCTATTGCCCACCGTTCTAGTGCTAATTCAGGTAGGCAGCACAATTGCCTCGGCTCAATCTCCCACGCTTGCTAAAACGACCATCCTCCTGGCACAAGCTTCATCTCCATCAGATGGAAACACTGCCCTGAGCAATAGTCCTGCGCCTCCGTGGGCTAGAAATCTCGATCTGAGTAGTGAACAGCGATCGCAACTCCAGACAATTCATGAGCAAGCCCGCCAGTCAGGTGACGCATTACATCAACAATTGGTAGCAGCGGAAGAACAACTGCGATCGCTGTTGCAAAATAGCGATACCTCAATTGAAGCTTTACGGGAACAACATCAGCAGGTACAGCAATTACGGCAACAGTTGGATGAAAACCACTTTGAAGCTCTGTTAGCCGAGCGGCAGGTGCTCACCTCCGACCAACTGGTGCAGGTGATTCAAGAATGGCGTGGACGTCCCTAAAGTTCCCCGAATTCTGTAAAAACAACACTTCTCATCATTACAGATTTGTAATCTAAGCGTTAGAGAAGCTGTCATTTTTGACCTGCTTAATCGAGTTATGGAGAAGGGCCAGAGACAAAAAGGAAAAGGGCTAAAGGATAAACGATAAAGGATTCAAGAGTAAGAGATGAAACAGTAATCTACGTCATCACATCATCTCGTTCCCTATCGTTCTGACCTCTCTTACCCAACTACAATCTCTTGCCCAATTACAATCTCTTACCCAACTACAATCTACGGCACAGAAACTTATGTCTCAATTGTCATCACTCACGATTAGCAACGATGGATTTGCCTTTGATGTCACTACGGGTGAAAGCTATACTCTCAATCGCTGTGCTCGGTCGATTTTAAGCCGCCTCCGTTCTGGTGAAACGCCAGATCACATTATTCAAGCGATCGCCAATGAGTTTGGTGTGGCTCAAAGTCTGGTAGAGCGAGATGTCTCAGACTTTTTTCAAATCCTTCGCACGTTGGGCTTAAAAGGGTGAGCGGGTGAGGGCAGGCTGAGTGTTCGTGCTCTTGTGTTCGTACTCTTGTTCTCCCGCCATTCTCTGATCGTGTCATCGTCTTGTTTTTTCCCACTACTTTAAATAACCAGTAAATAAAGAGTCATGGATCACCTTGCGATCGCCATTACAGGCATTAACTCAGTGGATAATCCGGGTCCTGGTACAGGGGTTGCTCGCAGTTTACGAGAATCGGATCACCTATCTACTCAGCTCATCGGACTGGCATATGATGCCCTGGAACCAGGACTATATATGGATTGGTTGTTCGATCGCCGCTATATCATGCCCTATCCATCCGCAGAGCCGGATATCTTACTAGAGCGGTTACAGCAGATTCAACAGCAGTTTGGCTTAGATTGTGTGATTCCCAATTTTGATTTAGAGCTACCGCTGTATATCCGCTGCGCTCCAGAGTTAGAGGCGATCGGCATTCGCACGTATCTGCCTACCAAAGCCCAGTTTGCCCTGCGAAACAAAGCCAAGTTGGCAGAACTAGCCCCCCAATTTGGACTCAAAACTCCAGAAACAGTGAGTGTCACATCCCTCCAGGAACTACAGCAAGCGACCGCAGAATTGGGCTTTCCACTCATGATCAAAGGAGCTTACTACAAGGCATATCGGGTATTTAGCCAGGAAGAAGCGCGATCGCGGTTTCACCAACTAGCCACAGAAGCAGGATTCCCAATTCTAGTGCAGCAGATTGTTAGCGGTATTGAATTAAACCTGGTTGGTGTTGGTGACGGTACCGGGGGACACCTCGGATTGGTCGCCATCAAGAAAATGGGTGTCACCGAATTGGGCAAAATCTGGAGTGGCTTGACGATTCACCATCCTGGTTTAATCAGTGCTGCCCAAGCCTTTTTGCAACAAACCCACTGGAAGGGTCCCTTTGAACTGGAATGCATTGCCGACCGTGATGGCACGATTTATCTGATTGAAATTAACCCCCGATTTCCTGCCTGGACTTACTTCGCTACCGGAGTTGGCATTAATCTGCCCACTCGTTTAGTCCAAGCTGCCTTTGGCTTACCGATGTTCCCTTTGCCTGACTACGCCGCAGGCAAACTTTTTATGCGCTACACCTACGAATTGGTGACAGACGCAACTCCACTACAAACCCTCGTGACCCAAGGAGAACGTTAATGCAAACCTACGAAAAGCCTGTGATTCAGCCGTTACGCAGTGGATTGATGAACAAGTTTGCGGGAGCCACACCCCCCCAAAACCGAGTCAAACGGGCGATCGCTGGGGTGTCTGTGGATGACTTAGTAGAGCAGTATGGTTCACCGTTGTTTGTCTATTCTGAACGCAGCATTCGACGTCAATTTCGCACCATTCGTAACGCCTTTGCAACTCGTTATCCTGATGTCACGTTTGGGTGGTCTTACAAAACTAATTATCTCAAAGCGATTTGTGCTGTGTTCCATCAAGAAGGGGCAATGGCAGAACTCGTTTCTAAAATGGAGTATGACAAGGCGAAGGCACTGCATATTCCGGGCAATCAAATTATTCTCAATGGTCCCCATAAACCGTTTGAGATGTTAGAAGCGGCTGTGCGCGATGGTGTCACGATCAACGTCGATCACCTGGATGAAATTGAAGATCTGGAGGCGATCGCCACTCGTCTTGATCGGGTCATTTCGGTAGGCATTCGCTTGAACCTGGATGCAGGCATTCAGCCCTGCTGGTCACGCTTTGGCTTCAATTTGGAATCAGGGCAAGCGATGGAGGCGATTCGGCGCATGGCTCGTGGTGGAAAATTACGCGTGAATGGCTTGCACAGCCACATCGGCACTTACATTCTTGATCCTGAAGCTTATGCTCAGCAGGTCGAAAAAATGGTGCAATTTGGCTATGACATTGAAACCCAATACGGGTGGCGCATGGATTACATCGACATTGGGGGTGGTTTGCCCTCTCGCAGTCGGCTCAAGGGAGCCTATCACGCGGCTGAGGTGACACTGCCCACAATTGATGAATATGCCGATGCGATTTGTGATGCGATGTGGAAATCTCTCAAGCCAGGACACACACCCAAACTCATTGTGGAATCTGGTCGCGCCATGATCGACGAAGCCGGATCACTCATTACGAGTGTATGCGGCACCAAACGCTTGCCCAATGGCACTCGCGCCTACGTGATGGATGCTGGCGTCAACTTGCTGTTCACCAGTTTTTGGTATCGCTTTGATGTGTCACTGGCACAACCCATCTCTGGTACGGCGGAACCGTCGGTGTTATATGGGCCTCTCTGTATGAACATTGATGTGATCGATGAGCAGATCTCATTGCCCCCATTGGCACGAGGCGATCGCTTAGTAGTTTCCACCGTGGGCGCATACAACAACACCCAGTGGATGCAGTTCATTGAATATCGTCCCAATGTCGTCATGGTGATGGAAAACGGCGAGGTAGAGCTAATTCGTGCAGCGGAAGATATCACCGATTTAGAACGACGGGAACACCTGCCTGCGGCGTTAGCAAGCCGGACTAACTCGCTGGTTGCTGGTTGCTAACTCAGACCCTGGAAGCTCGGTCTTCCGCGACGCACAGAGGCGGAGCTTCCAAAATGGTATTTCCAGTCTTCCTGGACACAAAGCGATTCCCTTCTCCCCATTCCTTACTCCCTACACAACCCATGTTGGACTTGCATCACTCCCCCCCACGCTGGCGGTATTTAAAGGTGGCAACCCCAACCCATTCAGCTACCCAACTCTGGAGCCGGTTTAAAGCACAAACTCCCTTTCGCTTATTTCGAGCTATTTGTGCGGCAACCGCTGAGATCTTGTTTCTAAGAGGGGTGAGCACAGGGGCATTCTTACTGGCAGCGATGCTGTTGCAACCTCCAGTGTTGATTCTAGGACTGACGGCTGTGTTAACGGCTGTGGTGTTTTCTCGATTAGTGCAACTTGAGCCAAAAGATTGCAATTCGTTAGAACTGGGCATCGCCAATCGTCCCCCGCTGCTGTTTAACCCGTTATTAGCGGGTCTGGGTGTGGGCTACCTGTTTCAACTCAGTGTTCCAGCTCTATTTCTGGCAGCAACGGCAGGGGTGCTGGCATTTCTGCTGACCTGGACACTGGCTCATATTCTTAAAACTTTTTTGTGGTTGCCCGTCCTCAGTTTGCCATTCATTCTAGTCAGTTGGGTGGTGCATCTAGCCGCGTTTCACTATGCTGGGTTAGACCACGCCATTCTTCCGGCCCATGCTTATACGATTGGTCTACCGCTGCCCCTAGAAGGGTTTCTGCGTGCGTTGGGGCTGATCTTTTTTTTGCCAAATGTTTGGGTTGGTATGGTGGTGGCGTTGCTGCTGTTCCTCAATTCGCGTATCCAGTTTTTGTTGGCGATCGCCAGTTATGTCCTGGGCACTGTTCTGCGAGGTGTTCTCACCGGAACCTTTGACTATGTTTACTACGACCCAGCCGCGTTAAATTTCATCCTGGTAGCGTTAGCAATCGGTGGATTTTATCTTCTTCCCTCGCCTCGTAGTTATCTGCTAGCTGCGATCGCCACTACGTTAGTGGCTCTCTTGAGTGAAGCCATTGGAGTCTTTTGGGCGGCGGTGGGTTTGCCCGTCCATGCCCTCCCTTATAATCTGGTGACTATGCTGCTGTTGTATTTGCTGACGATCGCAGGCAACCGCTCGCTAGTTCGCATTCCCCAAACATCGCCCGAAAAAACGCTGGATGTTGAGCTGACGGCTCGACAACGCTATCAGGGCAGTGGCAGGGCGATCGCGCTCCCCTTTGCAGGACGCTGGTCAGTCTGGCAGGGGTGTAATGGGGTCTGGACACATCAAGGATTGTGGCGATATGCCTACGACTTTGTCATTCAAGATGAGCAAGGAAAAGCCTATAGCGGCACCGGAACCCAGATAACCGACTATTACGCGTTTCAAAAACCCGTCCTATCTCCCATTCGGGGTTGGGTGGTGCGCGTGGTGAATGATTTACCAGACTGTGCGATCGGCGCAGTGGATGCAGATCACAACTGGGGCAACCACGTCGTGCTGTATGACGAGCGCGGCTTTTACGTGGAAATTTCGCACTTCGCCCAAAACAGTATTGTCGTCAAACAGGGCGATCGCATTAACCGAGGAGCCTTCATTGGACGTTGTGGTAACTCTGGCTTTTCGCCTCAACCCCACATTCACATTCAGGTACAGCTTACCCCCGAAGTGGGAGCCGCTACGGTGCCCTTTAGCTTTGCCAATCTACGTGTAGATGACATCTTTCACACCGAAGTTAGCCCTGCCGAACACACCGTTTTAGAAGCAATGGCACCCGATCAAGCGTTGGCTCAGTCGCTCACATTTCCACTAGACACCCAACTCCATTTTTGGGTTGTTCAAAAGGAACGGGCGATCGCCACTCTCACCCTGACCAATCGCATGGCGATCGATGGCAGTTTTTACTTTGACTCTGGTTCAGCCAAGCTGTTCTATAGCCGTGATCAAGATGGGTTCATGTGCCATCGGTTAGAGGGCCACGATCCGGCTCTGGCTATGCTCTTGATTGCTCTGCCTAAACTGCCGTTGGTGCATCAAGCTGGACTCTGGTGGGATTATCTACCCATCAGCACCGTGACAACAGGGTTGCGTTGTATGGCTTACCAGTTTGGTAGTTCCTTTTTCCCTCGGTTAGCCTTTGCTCGTTATGCCGGACAATGGCAATCTGACTCAACTCTAGTAGGCGTTGTGACTATTCCTGGGGTATCTAAAAAACTGAGTACGGCTGTCACCTTTGATCGCACCCGTCAACTGGTACGCATCAGTGTGGGCGATCGCTCTTTGGTTCGGCAATAAGCCCCAAAATTGCGATTGGTTCAACCTATAGCAATCCTAAATGGGTTGTGAGAGTCGCACCCCGGAGGGGTGCGACTCTCACAACCTCCTAATTTCACAAATGATTTAGGACTGCTATATGCTGTTTTTAAGAAGTTTAAGAAGGCGATTCAACTTTCTTGTCGATCGCCACATAGTTAACTTGCAGATACTTGGTAATAGTTTGATATAGCAACTCTTTCTTAAAGGGCTTAGACAACAAATCATCACAACCTGCCGCGATCGCCGCTTGTTTTTCTTCTTCAAACATGTGAGCTGTCAACGCAATAATAACGGTTCGTGGGTGCTGAGGGTGGGTTGCAGACAAGGTCGAATTTTGTAGAGAAGAAAGACTAGGAAGACTGAGGGCAGCATCACTTGAGTTGCTGTGACCGTTATAACCAGTCAACGTCAATGGGCTTAAGGGTTCCTCAGATGGCGTCAGTCGCTGTGACGCTTGAGCCGAGTTAGATTGAGCACTCAGATCTGAAGTTTCGATTGCCCTGATCTGCCGAGTTGCCTCATATCCATCCATCACAGGCATATTCATGTCCATAAAAATCAGATGAGGATGCCAGGTCTTCCACAGTTGGATGGCAGCCTCCCCGTTTTCTGCAACCTGAACTTGAAACCCAGCAGACGCCAGGATATAGATCAACAGGGTGCGATTGACGACGTTATCTTCAGCGATCAAAATACGATATTTGGGCTGTTCGGTGGCAACCCGCACTTGATGATGAAAGATTTCCTCACGCTCAGACAGGTCGCCCACCTGAACTGGAATCGAAAATCGAAAGGTTGTCCCAACGTTGACCTGACTCTGAACTGAGATGTCACCGCCCATCAAGCGAATAAACTCGCGGCTAATTGCCAGTCCAAGTCCAGTGCCCTGCTGCGATCGCCTTCCTGCTTCAGTTTGCTCAAACGGCTGAAACAATTTATCTAATTCTGTTTCTGCCACACCACAGCCGGTATCTTCCACTTCAAACAGCAAGACATGAGGCTGTGCCGTGCTAGGGTTTGGCTCATCCAGGGCTTTTCCGGTCTCATCGGGCAATTTGACGCGCAGGATGACCTCTCCCTGTTCGGTAAATTTGACCGCATTACTCAATAAATTGAGCAACACTTGACGCAGTTTCCCTTCGTCAGCTGTCACCAGTTGGGGCACATCGGCAGAGCGATCGCACCGTAGTTGCAACTGCTTAGAATCGGTTTGCTGACGAAACATTTGTATTAGATTATCAACACACGCATGCAGGTCAAAGCAATCTAAATTAAGGCTAGTGCGCCCAGATTCAATCTTTGACATGGTCAACACATCGTTGATTAGATTCAACAAGTGGGAACTGCTTTGGTAGATGATGTTGACCTGTCGATGTTCTGGTGCTTCAACCGAGATATCTTCCAGCAGCAACTCAGAAAAACCAATGATGGAGTTGAGCGGGGTTCGCAATTCGTGGCTCATCGTCGCCAAAAAACGACTTTTAGCCCTTGCGGCTGCTTCAGCCGCCTCTTTAGCTTGCTCAAGTTGCCGATTTTTTTCGTTTAGCTCACGGGTGCGTTCATCCACCCTTTGTTCCAACGTAGAGGCATACTCTTCGAGTTGCTGCTTTGACTGCAACAGGTGGCTCCAGAGCAAATAACTTTTGCTCACTACGGCTGACCCTAGCAGTGAAATCACCCCTGGCACCAGGGGCACCCACCAGCCTTGCAAAAAGAAAATGTAGGTTGTGACTCCCAAACCACCACTCAGCAGCGAGGCTCCAATCCCCGTGCGTAAAGGAGACTGGAGCCGCCATCCCAGCCATGATCCCACCACTGCCCAAACCCCGATCCAGACCCATTCTCCCGGTTCTGACCAGGTTTTCAAGACAGGACGCCCTTCCAACGCTGCACTCAACAATTGGCTGATGATGTCAGCGTGAATCATCACCCCCGGTACACCAGGCAGGTTATCGGTGTTATCGATTCGGGGGGCATTCAGGCGATCGCTCACACTGGCGGCGGTTGTCCCAATCAACACAATGCGATCGCGCATTAAATCAGCAGGAACCTGACCCTCTAACAGCTCTGATAAAGAAACTTGAGTAAACTCTTGTTTAAAATGACGGAAATTCGACAGAATTTGATAGCCCCCTACATCAGCCCGGACATACCCTCCATCATTAGCTTGCAACCGCAGAAACTCGGCCTTGCCTAAGCGGACGTGCCCCCGATCTCGGTTGATCGGTTCTAACTGAATGCCTTCAGTCTTTAAGTAAATTAATGCCAATCGGCTTGCCAAGCCTAAGACAGTTTCTCCGTCTGCATTGTCTAGAGAGAGTAAGACTCGTCGCAGTGTGCCGTCATCATCTAACACAAGATCACTGGCACTGACCTGACCTCGCTCTGACAAAACAGGAGGAGGAGCGATCGCCCCACCTTCTGACCCAGAGGTCACTTTTTCAATGCCAATCAGATTGGGGGTCGATCGAAAAACATCTAGTAATTGAGCATGACCCGGCTCAACCGGAAGATCTCGGTAGAGATCTAAACCAATCACCCTCGGCTGTTGTTGTTTAATCCGCTGCAGAGCCTCTGCCAGGGTCGCATCTGAGATAGGCCACTGCTGCAATCGGGTAATGTCAGCTTCCTCGATGGTGACTAAAACAATTCGAGAATCGGGTTCTTCTAAGGCGCGATGCTGGAAAAACCAATCTAGAACGGTCCACTCTAAAATCTGTAGCCCCCCCGTCAGTCGTAAGCCAATCGTCAAACAAGACACGGCTACTGCTGTGATGCCAATATTGCGCCACTGCTCAAGCCGTTTAAGTCGTTGGGTCCACACGATTGATAAAACCTGGTGCGTTGCGATCGCTAGGGTTGAGATTCAATTTTTACACTCAAAAAAGAGTTTTATGCCCCTGTTCTTTCAACTTGCGTAAATTTTTATATCTTTGAACAAAGAAATTAGGTAGTGCTCTAGCAGGGAATGATGTTGAAGGATAATGCTGGAGTCGGGAGGTGTCCCGCGCAGCAGATATACCGCTACCAGCTTAGGACTAACCCCCAAAAAACTCAGTTGGGTTGATACCACTCAACCAACATTAGCTCACTTTAAGCCGATCTTCAAATCTCTTAATTTTGCAGCGCAGAAGCCTCTCCAGGCTGAATCCATCCAGAAATAGAGCGGTCTTGCAGGCGATCGTCTGCTTGGCAAATCAATGAAAAGACCCAGCGATAACGGCGACTCGATTGCGGCTGGGAAGCCGTTTCAGGTAGGTCAATCCGAATCACACCCGATTCGTCTCCTAACGCTAATAACGTCTGATACACCCCTCTACCTGATTCATCAAAGAGACTAAATTCGGCTTCACGAGCAGAGGTTTTGGGCACCTGAATTTGTACCGCCAACGCAGAATCGACCGCTGGATCAGGGGATTGCAATGCGGCTAGCGGTTGACTGCCTGTTTGATCATTAGGACAATACCCTGGATTACGAGACCCGCCAGCAGTCGTGCGATGAGGACGACCATTATCGGGTGCTGGCTCAAACCCAACCTCAGTGGCTAAGGTTGACAGCGGCAGCAAGCCATTCAGCAACAGTCCTGCTAAGACTATCGTTAGCTTAGAAAAAGGTAGTTTAGAAAAGGGTAGTTTAGAAAAATGCAGGGACACGATTGAACACCTCGCAATGGTTTAAGTAACAATACCGAGATCACATAGGGTCGATCGCAGAGCACCCGAAATATACTTAGATCTCCATTCCAAAAACTTTTTCAAAAACAATCACTATATTCTCTCAGAAGAATAGTCGTGTTCCTATGGGCAAAATACTATCAGTCAACTAAGTATATGTACGCGCACCTTACTAAGAATATGCACGTATATCTATGGATTCCGATCAAAATACGGTTTGCTTCACGATCACTACAAATATCTATCTATGAGTTTAGCGAGGCTAAATCGCTCTGCACTATCATCAGTTACAAAGATTCTTTAAACCATCGTCCAAACAGTTTTTGTGGTGTGGCTGGAAACCTGCGCTAACCTCGTCCTCTCTGGGACTCACCCCAAATCTCCTTCCCAAAGCCGGAGCGGAACTTGAATCCGGCTCTCCTTAACCTTTTTTGAAAACAGGGGGTTGAGGATGAGGGCAAGACTCAGCAAAAGTATCCAAAGTATTGTTTCAAATCGGTGTCATTGAAGCAGGCTTATAACCAGTTGCCCACTAGGACAAATGCGGCCCAATAAAAGGGATGTTGCGATTCAGGATTGGCTAGCAGTTTGAGTTGTGCCTGTCGCAGTGCAGCGGCTCGATTGACGCGTGCTTTTGCAAATTGTTGATAAAACTCAGTCACGAGATCGGCAGTAGGCTCATCATTGACTAACCAGAGGCTAGCCAGGGTAGAGCGTGCACCAGAGCGAATGGCAATGCCTGCCATACCTAACGTGGCTCGTTGATCTCCGGCAGCCGTCTGACAGGCACTCAAGATCAATAGCTCAATGGGTTGTAAGTTGATCTGATCTCTTGATTTAAGTAACGTATCGAGTTGCCGAACGGTGAGGCGACCATCCCAGGTGACTAAGAAGGTTTGCTCAGCCGAAGAACTGAATTGTCCATGCGTGGCGAGATGGAGAATAGGAAAGGGATGCTCGATGATTTGCTGTTGCAGATTGCGTTGGGTGAATTGTTGATTGAGTAACACCTCTGTTGGCAACTCACGACTGACTTGAGACACTTCTTGCTCCACGGCTGGAAGTGGGTCAAACCCCTGGCTTGACTCGCTCAGCCCACCCACTAAGGCACTTAACGAACGGCTTTGCAAGGGTTGAGGAGACAGCAATTGCAGCCCTGAGGTCAACGCCAGGTTATACCTCTCAATCAAAAAATGTTGTCCATCGTGCAAAATAGCCATTGGCACGTTTCGCAGCGCACCATCTAACACAAACACCAGGGTTTTAATGCCTTGGGCAGTGAGAGCCGTTTCGGCGGGACGGATCAGCCAGTCATACAGTTGCTGAGCTGGAGGGAGATATTCTTCGGCAAAGGCAGTTGGGCGCAACGCATTGCGGGCTCTGCGAATGATCCGCTCTAAATCAACTTGGGATTGATGGATCACATAGTGTTGTAGGGCTTGTCCTGGCAACGCCAGAATGACCTCTAGGCGATCGCTCAAAATGATAGGGTACAACACTGCAGCGGTCGGATCGATTTCATCAATTGATAACGGCACCGCATCAGCACAGGCATCTCGAAAGAAATTGTCTAGCTCTGCCAGTTGCAATGATTCGATTACCTGTCGGGCTTGTCGCAAGTTGACATCCGTGGGAGTCGCTTCATTCAATAGCAGGCTAACTAATTCACGATAAATCGGCTCTACCCGCTCCCGAAAGGAGAATTGCACATCAGAATTGGTCGCCACCAAGTCACCCCGTAAAGATTTCAACACCTCCACCGCCCGCGAGTAATAGGCGATCGCCTCGCTGCGTTTACCTTTGGCTTGCTGTACCCGCCCCAATTGCCAAAAGAGTTGATAGGCAATATCGGGAGATTGAGACACCGGAGCTAATGTCAGTGCTTGGCTGGCGATCGCCTCTGCTGATTGCCAGTGGTGTTGCAACTCCTCAAATTTAGCTTGGCTATTGAGCGCATAGGCTGCGAGCCGTGGATCGCCCAGTTGATTTGCCTGCTGGATGGTTTGAGCTAAGAGTGATTCCAGATCAGGCGGAGTGACCGCTTCGGGCGACCGCGCCATGAGTTGCAGCAATTGTTCGGTCAGATGGATGCGAGCAATGATGCCGATGCGGTTAGCAGGCAGTTGCCTGAGTTGTGGTTGCAGGGTTTGCCACACCTGTTGGGCAGTGCTCCAATTGTCTTGCTGAATGGCTACACTCAGTTGATTGAGTTGCGCTTGAATTTGGGTTTCAATCTGAGTCGCCTGCTGAGCAGCCGATTGATAAGCCATCAGAGCGGCTTGTGTTAACTGTGCAACCTGTTCACTCGCTAACGCAGGCTGATTGGCGAGTGCCTGCAACGTGTTGCCCCAGTGCAGCGAAACCGTGGCGATCGCCTGACGATCTCCAGATTGCTGAGCCTGTTGCAATGCCAGAGAGAGCACCTGCTGTGATTCATCGAGTTGACCCAAGACTCGCAACACATGCCCCAACGCATTGATGGCTTGAATTGCCTCCTCCGACGATTGGCGGCTTAAAATGGCTAGCGTTTCAGGTGAGATTTGACAGGTGGATGCGGCGGCTTGTAGAGCAGCTAACAGAGTGTGACAGGCTCGCGGCATTAACCCCAAGACTTGTAATGCTTGAGCCTGGTTGATGTGGATTTGCAAGAGGCGATTTTGCAGTTGGGGATCTTCAGGACTCAACGCAGTATAGTTGGCGGTGGCTTGAGTCCAGCTATCCAGTGCAGCTTGAGCATTACCCTGTTCTAGTTGCAACATCCCTTGAATCTCCCAGGTATAGGCTAAAACCCGTTGCTGATCAGCAGTTGGAGGAGACGTTTGGAGCAATTCCAGGCTATTGGCGATCGCTTCATTTGCCTGTTGTCGTTGGTTGACCTGAGCATAAACTGTTGCCAAATTACTCAGAGCAGTGGCTTGATTCAGGGGATCTGGTTGTGCCTCAAACTGCTGAGCTGCCTGCTGCAATAGAGGAATCGCTTCTTGATAGCGTTCCTGCTGGTTGAGTTGTTGGGCTTGATGCAACAACTCTAAACCTGTTAGGGGCGATCGCAGTTGAGCCAGGGCTGCGGGCACGGCCATGCCACAGATAAACCACAAGGCCAGCAGTAGAGGTGCCACGCGAACGCATCGTCCCCATCGCAGAGGACGTCGGAGCAATCGTTGAGCTACATACTTTAGCAGCATCGAGAAACCTCTATGAATATAGTCTTTTTAACGGGGAGAACAATAGGAAAAATCTTGGGGCGATCGCTCCTGACTTGCCATTCCTGCATTCCCCGCTACTCCTGCATTCCCCGCTACTAATGTCACCTGATCTCCACCCGTCATCACCCACCCTTGAGCGGGTTGAAACGCTTCCTCCCCTGCCGCTCCTACCGCCGCTCTATTCTGGCTTGCTGATTCCCTACTCTCCCCCTCTTGCCCTCGCGCCCGTTGCGTTCCTACCGCCTCTACCCAGGGATAAGAACCTGTCTGAATGCTCAAGGTGTCATTTGGATTGAGCGGCAAACCGCCTCGTCCAGTGATGACAAACTCACTTCTCCCTTGTGCTTGAACGCAGGGATTTGCCGCAATGAGCGTGCTGGGATCAACGACGGTTTGGGGCAACTCCACCAAACTCTGTGCTGGATTAATCCCAGACGTATTGAAAACAACGCTGCCTGACAAACTGGGAGCCGTTTGAGAAATAGCCGTAATGTCATTGCTGATCAGCCGATTAGCAGGATTCACTCGCAGGTTAGCAAACTGTTCCTCCGTTAGCCCCAGGCGCGATCGCAGTTGTTCGCGGGTCAACGGGGCAATGCCAAAAATATAAGGAGAATTGACCGTCACCCGTCCCCCCTGAGCAGTTCTAGCATTGGCTGTAATATCGCTATTTTGATTTGGGAAGCCAATCAAAAATTGACTGTCGATGGCGATGTTGCCTCCATTCGAGACACCCGCATCGGTGCTAATCCGACTTCTATCGCGTAACTGAAGTAGCTGCGATCGCAGATTGATGTCACCCCCTGCCCCTGCCCCCGTATCTCCGGTGATTCTGCTGCGATCGTCTAGGGCGATCGTATCGGCAATCACATTGAGTGTGCCTGCATCACCCGTGAGTGAACTCGCCACACTAATCGTTGCTCGATTTTGCAGACTCAACCTGCCTGTTTGCAAATCGATGCTTCCAGCATCACCCGTAGGGTTAATGGGAAAGCGTATTCCTACCAATAAATCTCCAGACGCTGTGACAATTCCTGTGAGGAAGCTCTGGGCTGAACTAGTGCCTACCACATTGACTGACTCAGAGGCACGAATGATGATGTTTCCTCCTCGTCCTGCGGCAACCGTTGAGGCTCCAATGGCTCCTCCATCCTGGACGGTTAAGCGACGAGTATTAATGCGTAAGTTTCCTGAGTTACCACTCCCTGCTGTTGCGGTGACAATTTGACTGCGTGAGGGTTGACGTCCGATAGATCGTCCAGTAACCGTGATTGAATCGGTGGCATTTACGGTTAAGTTGCCGCCTGCTCCTTCAGCTGGAATCAGCCGAGTCACCGCAGTGGCTCCACTCGCAGAGGTAATGGTTGCTCCTCCTTCCACTAAGAGCGATCGCGTATTGATCAGCAGATCGCCTGCATCTCCTGTGCCGCCGATGGTCGATGTAGCAATGCTCGTACCAAATTCAGTTCTCTCAAAAATTTCAGACACCCGCACTGACTCCGTTGCATCCACCGTGAGGTTGCCACCATTCCCTGCGCCAAATGTTGATGTGCTCACGAGAGATTCATCTCGCACGATTAATCTGCGCGTGTCAATCGTCAAGACTCCTGCGTTTCCCTGGTCAAGGGCAGTCGTTAAAATACCAGAACCACTAACATCTACTAATTCTCTGGCGTTAATGGTCACGTTCCCTCCGGCTCCTAAACCCAGAGTCGGGCTCAGTAAGACGGCTCCATTCGTTAACCTGAGTTGTCTCGTGGTGATGATGATATCGCCTGCTCTGCCAGTGCTGGCCGTGCCTGTCGAAATCAAGCCCTCTCGATCAAACAAATTGGGAGTTGTGTCCTCAAGGATGGGATCGACAAACAACCGTTGAAACGTCTCAGGGCCAGCACCTGTCAGATCAACTGACTCTGTTGCCCGGATTGTTAGATCGCCTGCTGCTCCGGTGCCAATGGTTGACATGCCAATAAAAGCACGACCTTGCACCCGCAATCGAGTGGCATCAATCGTAATGCCTCGGCCATTCACATCCCCGATGGTATCTGCAACTAAATTGGCGCGATCGCGCAAAGTTACACTCCCTCCGTAAATGCGAATTGCCCCTCCTCCTAACCCTAAAGTATTGACTGAAGCTGCATTGGAGAGATCAATACTGCCGAAATTGCGGATATTGGCATAGTCCACTGCCAACCCTATCGGTGTAGTCGTCAACCCGACCACTCCCGGCCCTGCCACACTGCCCAGATATACCGTTCCCTGCGAAGCAATGATGCTGCCGTTGTTTAACCGCACATCTCCCCCAATGAGGGCGATCGCCTGTCCTGGGTCAACGGCCAACCCCGTCGTAGGCAAGCCACCTAGAGATTGTTGGGCGACAGATTGGTTGAGGATCGCACCGGGGTTATCCCGAAATCGCAACCCCACTGGAATGGCCACACTGAGCAATGGAGGAGATTGAGGATTGGTTGCAGCAAATTCAAAACCATCACTCAACACCACCCCATCGGCTGTCGAAGCGATCAACGAACCCCGCAAATCCAGGCGTGCCTCTGGCCCAAAGACAATGCCTCTAGGATTGAGCAAAAATAAGTTTGCAGCTCCCTGCACCCCCAAAGTTCCTAAGATGGTGGAGGAACTGCCCCCCGTCACACGGGTGATAATCGTTTGTACCCCCGCTGGATTGGCAAAATAGACCTGCTGACCCGTCCCAATATTAAAGCTCTGGAAACTGTGAAATAAGTTCAATGCCCGTCTTGCACCCCCCTCAATCTGAGTTGCGGGCAACCCGTTGATAGTCGTGGGAACGGTCTGCGATCGCTCATTTCCCAGGGTGTTGTCAGGGGTCAGTTGAGCCACCGCAGGCCGAGCCGCCCCTAACCCGATCAGCGGATTCAACAATAGGGCGATCGCCCAGGGTGTGGCCGCAAAACGCATCGTGACTTCAAAACGCATTACTTTAAAGCGCATTGTTTAAAAAGCCGAATAGTTTAACTGAAAGTAGAGCTTATCGTCAGTCTGAGTAGATGGATCCGCATCAAAATCGGTCAGGGGAACGCTGTAATCGAGCCGCAGCAAGAGTCGATCGTCCATCCGCCAGAGCAGCCCAACCCCTGTTGAAACCAGCGTTGTAGAAGATGCATCCGGAAAGAGAGTTGTCTCATCCCATCCTACCCCCGCATCAATAAATGGCACGATTTGTAAAACACCATTAACCTCAGGCACCCGTAAGATTGGCACCTGCAACTCTGCGGAGACCAAGAAGCCATTGTTGGTCAATAATGCATCCTGGCGATAGCCTCGGACACTGCTTAAACCACCAACCCCAAATTGCTCAAGCGGAACGAGATCATTATCGGCAAGTTGCAAATCTGACCGCAACAGTAAAAAGGTGTTTGGAGCCAGTAACTGCACATATTGGGCCTGTCCTCGCCACGCCAAAAAACGGCTATCGGGAGCATCCTCATTACGCGTCGCGTCAAACCAATCTACCCCCAGATTAAACTGCGATCGCACCGCAAAAACATTTCGGGCATTGCGCTGCACAAACTCTTGAAACACCCGCAATGTCGTGACTCTCGTCTCCCCTTCAGCATTAGCACCCGGTGACAGAGGAAAAGGTTGAT
The DNA here is from genome assembly GCA_033764315.1 of Oculatellaceae cyanobacterium bins.114. GTDB lineage: Bacteria > Cyanobacteriota > Cyanobacteriia > Elainellales > Elainellaceae > FACHB-1407. Next base: position 127,928 of record JANRJA010000077.1, on the reverse strand, counting down.
CGAGCAAAAACGTCTCACTCTCTGAATGGGATAGGGTGATTCCTAACGCCAGTTCTTGACTGGGAGTTTGCACTACAGGTTGGCGATAGGTCAGGTCATAAATGCGTGAATTTCCCGTAATATCAATCAGATCAAAGGGTTCCTCAACCACACGAGTATTCGCCACGCTCACCCCCAATTGCAGCGTGCCATTCTCAGAGTTTAACGGCAACGTATAACTCAAGTCACCCTGGTTGCTGCCTTCTGTGTTGGTATAGGTCAATTCCAGGCGATCGCCCAACCCGGTTAGATTGCCCTGCTCTAACGTCACCCCCCGCCGAAAGCGGCCTACACTTTGAGATCGTCCATTATCAGCAAACACATCCGCATGCCAGGTATCTGCCTCCTGCACCCGCACAACCAGCAAACTCCGCTCTGGAAGGGTTCCAGCTTGTAGTTCCGCTGAGATCGTTTCAATTAAGGGGTCAAGTTGCAAGAGTTGCAATGCCTCTAACAAGCGATCGCGGTTCAAGGGAACGCGAGTCACCAATTCCAGGCGCGATCGCACATAATCAGAATCCAACCGACGGGTTCCAGTAATTTGGATCTCCTCTACCCCTCCTTCAATCACCTGAATCGTCACAATCGCCCTTGTCCTCACCAGGTTTTGCCCAGCAGGAATAACGGCTCCAGAGTTGATATAGCCACTGCTGGTATATAGTTGAGCAACCGTTGCCTCAGCTTGCAACAACTCTGCAAAGGAGATCTCTCGCCCAATAAAGGGTTGAGTTGCTTCACTCAATTGGCGATCGCTAAAGGCAGTGTTGCCCTCAAACTCAAACCGCTCCACCCAAATCGTTCCAGGAATATCATCCGCTGGCTCTATTGGAGGCGTTGGCATTGAGAGATCGGGCGTGGGTGATGGAGTTTCAGGAGACGGTAGGGGGTCGGGTTCCCTCGGCAAAACTGGATTGGGCAACGGAGCGATAGGCTGAGCATTGGTATAAGATGCCAACGCTATCCATAACGAAAACCCAATGAACCAATAGCGTTTCATTGTTGAATAGTTGAATTAGAATATGCGATTCAAAAATTCTCTGTAGGAGTTAGTTAAGCAACTACTTCAAAAGACCCTGTTGCATGTCATTTGCAGCTGCACCAGCCAACAGTCGTCATCCACATCAACAGGATAGACGATACCCGTTAAATACATCTGCAAGGAGTATAACAGACTTGATCCCTACCTACTCATCTATAAAACTATAGCTCTGGTCAGAGAGCTTAAGGCAAAGGCAATGGCTCAAATCCTGATGCTGGGAAAGCTTTCTGACTCGCCTCCGCCCCATCGAATGTGGCTACGGCTATAACGCTTAAGGCTGACCAAACCATCAGAAAACCTTAAAGGATGGGCAACTCCCACCGCAGCAGTGTGTCTGAGCTGACTTGAATAATCTCACCGCCAAATGCCTCTGCAAATTTAAGGGCAGCATCCTGTACCTGATTTAGCTCAAGTCGCTGAGCATCTCCACTGCCGACGATCGCCAATTGTTGTTGGGGTTGATCGACCCACACCGATTCTCCCCGATCCATCACACAACGGGGTTGAGCAAAATGATGCCACCATGCCCGATCGCACTGAGAGAGCAAATATCGTTTAGCTTGATCGCCCTCTAGCAAGGCAGGCAGCAAAACGAGCGCATTTGTGCCTCGTTGCTGTTGCAACCGATGAACCACAAAAACCGTGTCTGACGGTTGATGATAGACAAGGGCATTGGGGTGAAGCCAAAGAGGTTTATGCATCAGGAGTTGCATCCAATTAGGCGGCGCGCAGCAGTTCCCTGTTGGGGTAATGGCTACTGGGGTAATCGCTCTAGAAAGCATAGGGACGACCAAGAATTAATACAATTGTACTAATTCTTCGGGCTAATGGGATCGGTGAGAAGGTGCCATTGCCAGTTTTTGCTTGAGGAATAAAGCGGCTGCCTCAGCATTCACAGGTTTTGAGAAGAAATAGCCCTGCGCATAGTCACATCTCAACGCTTTCAATTGGGCATACTGTTTCAGCGTTTCCACGCCTTCCACCACCACATTCATGCCCAAGTTCCAGGCTAATTTGACGATCGCCTGCACGATTTCTAACTGCTCACCTTCAGAGTCAATGCGGCTGACAAACGAGCGATCGATCTTGAGCGTATCCAGTGGAAAGCGGTGTAAGTAAGACAAAGATGAGTAACCTGTGCCAAAATCATCCACACACAATTGAATGCCACACGCTTGTAACTGCTCCAACACCGTAATGGCGGCCTCTGGGCTGCTCATAATCGATGTTTCGGTAATTTCTAATTTCAAGGTATTGGGTGCGATCGCCGTCTCACGCAAAATCGCAGATACCTGCTCGATCAAACGAGGTTGTGATAACTGTTGAGCTGACAGGTTAACGTTCATCGTCAGCGGTAGCTCTAGGGGAAACTCCTGTTGCCACCGACACAGTTGTTCACAGGCTTGTCGCAACACCCATAAGCCAATCGGGTGAATTAACCCCGCCTCTTCAGCGATCGGAATAAATTTGGCTGGAGAAACAAGCCCCTCTTTAGGGTGAAACCACCGCAGCAACGCCTCAAACCCAACCACTTGGTCATTGCTTAGAGATAACACCGGCTGATAGTGGAGTTGAAACTCCTGTCGCTCTAACGCCATCCGCAAATCTGTTTCGAGTTGAAACCGAGAAATCGCTTCACTGCGGACTTGAGCATCAAACATTTCATAACAGTTGCCACCTCTCCCCTGAGCACGGTGAAGGGCTGTTGCAGCATCATGCAAGATATCTTCTGGAGACTCATATCCTTGTTGGCTTGAGGCAATACCCAGGCTGGCGGTTAAGAAAATCTCTTGCTGGTAAAGCGTGAAAGGGTGGCTGAGCCTGCCTTGAATTTCAGTAGCGATCGCAAAGATTTCATCGCGGGTCTCAACTTGATGGATCAAGATGGCAAACTCATTTTCCTGAAGCCGAGTTAACACTCCAAATGATTCGACATAGGTGCTTAACTGCTGAGCGATCGCCACCAACAACTGCTCACCCGCCATTCGCCCTAAACTATCGCTGACCACCTGAAACCGATCGAGTGCCACGATCAATACCGCAAAGACCTGATCTGGGGTTTGCTGAGTCCGAGCGATCGCCTGACGCAACCAACTCATAAATAACGTCCGGTTGGGCAAGCCCGTTAATCGGTCATAATAAATTCGCTTATGTTTGATAGGCGTTTTGCGTGATGGCTGAGCTAAATCTTCTCCTCCAACTGTGTTGACTCTTTCAATACCTTCATTTGAGGGTAATGCTGTCCCATTGGTATGACTGGTTCCATTGGTATGACTGGCTCCATTGGCGTTGCTAAATAACTCTGAGTCATACTCTAAGGTCTCAACGACTCGCATCAGCCGATCCGTATTACTCAATGCAATTTCTAGCATTCGGTGCCCTTTGGGAGAGAGCGTGCCCATCATCCCGGTTAACAACAACCCCAGCGCAGCCCGAATGGATGTCAGTGGTGCTCGTAACTCATAGCTCACCAGTGAGGTAATATCATCCGAATTGTGAAGTAATTCATTGGCCATCTGCCAAGAGCTTTGCTGTTGCTCAGAATGATCTGTTGCGTGTTTTTGCGTTTCCATACTTAGGGAATATCTTTGCGCGAGGCAGATTAACTATTGATGTCGCTTTATATGCCCAAATAGGGCTGCGATCGCCAATTTTGAATTTATAGGTGAGCCATCAACTAACCAATCGTTGTCTTGTTATCAGTCTGCCCAATAATGCAGGGCAACACGATGTGAAATGTGCTTCCTTCTCCTAAACAACTTTTTGCCCAAATACGCCCTTGATGCTGCTCTATTAAATTGCGGCAAATCGCCAACCCCAACCCTGTGCCTCCTTTGGGTCGAGAGTTAGAAGCATCAATCTGGTAAAACCGCTCAAAAATAATTTCTAATTTGTCCGCAGGAATGCCGATCCCCCGATCCTGCACTCGAATGAGAATTTGGTTTTGAGTTGTTAGGGCGTGATTAACATCAATTTCTACTGATGTATCAACGAGTTGCTCAACCGTAATGACAACCTCTCCTGGTTTTGAGGAGAATTTAATCGCATTATGGAGCAACTGCTCAAACACATGAGCGAGCCGCTCAGGGTCAGCATATACCTGCGCAGAGATAACCGTTGCTGAAATGACAGTGCCCGTTTCATCAGCGATCGCCCGCACTGACTTGAGAGCCGATTGAATAATGTCAGCAACATCACACAATCGCTTTGACAATTGATAATTTTTAGGATCAACATTCAAAATATTATTAATTGAGAAATTTAATCGATTTGAATTGACCAGGGCTATTTTTAACATCCGTTGCCCTTTCTCAGATAAATTCCCTAATTTCCCAGTTAATAACAACTCTAAAGCACCTTTTAAAGAAGCAAGTGGAGTTCTTAGTTCATGACTGACGACCGCAATAAACTCATCTTTCATGCGCTCAATTGCCATTAGTGCAGTGATATCACGAGCAATAATTGACGTTCCAGTGACGCTACCATCGATTTCTCGAATAGGGGATAGGGTTAATGCCACATCCATGCGCTTTCCATCTTTCCTCACATGCTGAGTCTGATTGGGTTCTAAAAACTGAGCCAACGATTGTTGGCTAGACGCTAAATCCTCTTCTAATGTCATGGGCTGTGCCAAGAAAATGACTGGCTTACCTTGAACCTCGTTTGGAGAATAGCCATACATTCTCTCTGCTGCGGCATTCCAGGTCTGAATCTTGCCATCTAACGTAATGCCGATAATGGCATCGTTAGAGGACTCAACGATCGCTGCTAATTGCGATTGAGCCGCTTGAGCTTGCTTGCGATCGCTCAGGTCAAGCCCAGTGTTAATCACATATTGCACTGACCCAGATTGATCAAACAAAGCCGTCTGTGACCAGGCGATCGGATGTTTTTGACCTGATTTGGTTAACCAACTGCCCTCACATACTCTCGGAAATCGCTGGGTCTGCCCGTCTGCAAATTGTGCCTTAGCCGCTTCTCGTTCATCTATTGGCAAAAAAACGTCCCAAACATACCTGTGTCTCACCTCTTCAAATGAATAACCCGTGATTTGTTCACAGGTTCGATTAAACCGAACAATTCTGCCTTGCGTGTCGAGCACCACCACTAACGCGCCCACTGTATCTAGAAGTGCCCTGGTAAAATTGCGCTCTGTCTTTAAAACTTTTTTGATTTGTCGCTGCTGCCAGGTTGCATGGTAAAGGGCATAAAAAAGCAGCGGAGCGATCGCCAGTCCTAATTGACTCAATCCAGGCAACTGAACTTGAGATAACCCTCGTGCCAGAGGCATGAACACAGCCTCCCAGATTGCCTGAACCCCCTCTGATTGAAGCCTATTCGTTGTGATCTGAGCGTAAACCCCAATTGACAGTAATGTGGCTAAAAGACCTCCCAGTAGAAAACCTCTAGATCGACCAACCTGACCGGGCTGGGGCGAGATAGCCTGACGTTCAAAAATGGTTTGTTCTACAGCTGACAGGCTGCGGCGTAATTCAAGCTGCTGAGTGACTTGCCGCCCTAACGCTTCTAATCCTTGAATTTGTTGATCGCTCAACTCTCGTGGGGTTTGATCCACAACACAAACGGTTCCCAATCCATACCCCTCTGATGTGATGAGTGGCACTCCAGCATAAAAGCGAATGTGGGGTTCCCCAAGCACATAAGGGTTGTCTTTAAAGCGTTCGTCTAATAGGGTATCGGGAACGATTAAAGAGCTAGATTGCAGGATGGTGTAATTACAAAAAGCAACATCTCGCGAGATTTCCGATGTGTCTAAGCCCACTTTTGCCTTAAACCATTGCCGTTCAGCATCCATCAAACCGACAAATGCAAAGGGAGTATTACAAATTTGGGCTGCAAGCCGAGCAATATCATCAAATATGACGTCTGGGGGAGTGTCTAAAATTCTGCACTGAACCAATGCACGCAAGCGGTCTAACTCGTTTTCAGTCAGAGGAGCTTTGGTCATTTAAAGATAAGGTTAACTATTGGCAAAGCTAGGGTGCAGAGAATCCATCCTTTACTGTTAAATATGCCCTTCGATCAAAGGATAGAAACATCAGTAAAGGTTTGTTTTGACTGATTGACAGCAATTCTTAAGAAAATATAAATAGGTTTGATGCAGCCTGAATTGCCTTTCGGCTCAAAACGGTTCTATAGCAGTCCTAAATCATTTGTGAAATTAGGAGGTTGTGAGAGTCGCACCCCATATTGGATTGCTATAGATCAGCAGTAGGGGCATTTCGCGAAACATCCCTACGAAGATATTGATGTGTAGTCCAGATTTTTAGCAATAGTATTAAACCAACGTCAGTTCGGTTTAAGAGCCTAGCGAATAAATTCGCAGCTATCAGAGCAAAGTTCGCCTTCGCGAACTACGGAGAATCAAGGATTGAGTGAACCGACGCAGGTCGGTTTTGCTCCTGTAGTTGCGGTTTCAACCGCCAAAATCCTTATCTCGAATTCACGTTAAACCACCTATTCCTCTGTCTCAGCAGTACTTCCTGATAGAGCAGTGGCGATCGCATCCACCACCCGTGCCACAGGGATCACCTCTAACTCTGAGCTAACGCCATTTTGATGGGCAGGCACGATCGCTCGCTTAAACCCCAATTTGGCAGCTTCCTTGAGGCGTAGCTCTAACTGTGACACCGAACGAACTTGCCCCCCTAAACCGACTTCACCAATTAAGACCGTCCCCGGATCCACTACGCGATCGCGAAAACTGGCAGCAACCGCGATCGCGACTCCCAAGTCAGCGGCAGGTTCTCCCACATTTAACCCCCCAGAGGAGGAGACGTAGGCATCTAGCTTAGATAGAGGAATGCCAACGCGCTTTTCTAACACCGCTAAGATTTGCAGAAAGCGATTGTATTCAATGCCTGTTGTAGAGCGACGAGGTGACGCATAGCTAGTCGGGCTGACTAACGCTTGCAACTCTACTACCAGAGGACGAGTCCCCTCACAGGCAACAATGGTGGCCGTACCAGAGCTGTGTTCGTTGCGATTGCCCAAGAACAACTCAGAGGGGTTGAGCACTTCCTCTAAACCGCGATCGACCATTTCAAATACTCCCAGTTCATGGGTTGCACCAAAACGATTTTTGACCGATCGCAACAGTCGATGACTGGCAAAGCGATCGCCCTCAAAATAAAGGACGGTATCTACTAGGTGTTCTAGTACTTTTGGCCCGGCGATCGCCCCTTCTTTGGTGACATGCCCCACAATAAACAGGGTGATATGCTCTCGTTTGGCTACCTGCATCAACGCTGACGTACATTCTCGCACCTGAGCCACGGAACCCGGAGCCGAGTTTAATGCTGCAAAATAGAGGGCCTGAATGCTATCAATCACGGCAACTTGTGGGCGCAATGACTCTAACTCCAGCAATACGGTCTCTAGATCGGTCTCCGGCATCAAATACAAACTAGAAGAGGCTGGCTTTGAGCCTTCTATTGTTTCTTTTCCTTCTTTCTTTTCTTTTGCTGTCACACCAATCCGCTGTGCTCTGAGTTTGACCTGCTGCCCCGATTCTTCGGCACAGACATAGAGAACTCGATATTGCCCAGCCAACCGAGTTGCCACTTGGAGCAGCAATGTAGATTTACCAATGCCCGGATCGCCCCCAATGAGAACCAGGGAACCTGGCACAATGCCTCCGCCCAACACCCGATCAAGCTCAACATAGCTAGAAGGTAAGCGAATTTGAGGATGATCGGTAATTTCGGGTAGGGTCAGAGCGGCGATCGCCTGAGGGGGGGTATTTTGCCCAGAACCGCTGCGAGCTTTACTCGTTGCGCGTGCGGCGGCGGCAGTACTAGCGCGACTTGGAGTTGCTAGAGTCGAGGAGGCAACCTGCTCTACCATTGAGTTCCAACTACTACAAAACGGGCATCGCCCAAAATATTGGGGAGATTCTGCCCCGCACTGATTGCAGACATAGAGCGATCGCAATTTTGGCATGCGTTAATCCCAATTTATTCATCCAATAAAAGGCTGGAAGATAGCAATCCTAACTATTAACACGATAGAAAAATTGCTTTATAGAAAACAGGATCGAGGTTTACAATGAAACGTTTTAGGAATCAAAACTAAAGATATTTTGGGCAAATCATCCCTAAATTTAGGAGCAACACTACTCTGAATTCGTTTAAATAACTGAAGAAAACCGATCAAATCTTAAAAAACTCTGAAGCGTAGTTATAGTGGCAAGTTTGGCGTTCCTATACTATTTGGATGGGGTAATATCTTAATGATAAAGTGGATAAATTTAATATCGCGAAATCACTTTAAGGAGTGTTAAGTAAATTGGACAGTCAAAAAGAAAAGATCCTAGTTGTAGATGATGAAGCAAGCATCCGCCGCATCCTTGAAACGCGCCTCTCAATGATCGGCTATGACGTTGTGACTGCCGCAGATGGTGAAGAAGCACTCGAAACATTTCGTCATGCTGACCCCGATTTGGTAGTACTGGACGTGATGATGCCCAAACTCGATGGCTATGGGGTCTGCCAAGAGCTTCGCAAAGAGTCAGACGTACCCATCATTATGCTCACTGCCTTGGGCGATGTGGCAGACCGGATCACGGGTTTAGAGTTGGGCGCAGACGATTATGTGGTTAAGCCCTTCTCTCCTAAAGAATTAGAAGCTCGAATTCGCTCGGTGCTGCGACGAGTTGAAAAAGTTGGCACGACTGGTATTCCTAGCTCAGGCGTGATTCAAATCAATACCATTCGGATTGATACGAATAAGCGTCAAGTTTATAAGGGAGATGAGCGTATTCGCTTGACTGGTATGGAATTTAGCTTGCTGGAATTGCTAGTAAGTCGATCGGGTGAGCCTTTTTCTCGTTCCGAAATTTTACAAGAGGTATGGGGCTATACCCCTGAGCGGCATGTCGATACACGAGTCGTCGATGTCCATATTTCTCGACTACGAGCCAAGTTAGAAGATGATCCCAGCAATCCAGAACTGATTCTAACGGCGAGAGGGACGGGTTATTCCTTCCAGCGCATCGTTCCACCCGGAGAAGAATAGCGTTTGGCAAAAACTCAGATGTCTTCTCAAGAATACGGATTATAGGGATGGATCGTTGATTTTGAACGGTTGTGAGGATTATTTTGGCGATAAAGATAAAAAATCCTAAGTCCATCCTTCAAGCTTCACCGTCATGAGTAGAGTCCATCTGATAAAATCTTTGAGGTTTCTATAACTTTGATCAATGGGATCAACTCGGGCACGGATCGCGGTAGATGCGATGGGAGGGGACTACGCCCCCACTGAAATAGTTGCTGGCGCATTAAGAGCACAGCAAGAGCTAGGGGTAGAGGTTTTGCTGGTGGGTGATCCCCAACAGATTGAAGCCTGTATGAAGCATCACAACTCCTCAATTCAGATGGAAATCGTGCCATCTGATGGAGTGGTTGAGATGCATGAAGAGCCTCTAGGTGCACTCAGGCGTAAACCAAAAGCGTCTATTAATGTCGCAATGGATTTAGTCAAGCAGAAACGGGCAGATGCCGTTGTTTCTGCGGGTCATTCAGGCGCAGCAATGGCTTCAGCTTTGCTGCGGTTAGGTCGCTTACCTGGAATTGATCGCCCTGCTATCGGCACAGTGTTGCCAACGATGGTGGCAGGTAAACCTGTTTTAGTTTTGGATGTCGGGGCAAATGTCGATTGTCGTCCAAAGTTTTTAGAACAGTTTGCGGTTATGGGCACCGTCTATTCCAAATACGTTTTGGAGATCGACGAGCCCAAGGTGGGGTTACTTAATATTGGTGAAGAGCCATCCAAGGGAAATGATTTAGCCCTACGCACCCATGAATTGTTACAAAACAATTCTCAGATTACCTTTGTGGGTAATGCTGAGGGGCGGGATGTGCTAACGGGTCACTTTGATGTGGTCGTCTGTGATGGTTTTGTTGGGAATGTGTTGCTCAAATTTGCTGAGGCAATGGGTGAGGTCTTGCTGCAAATCTTGCGGGAAGAACTTCCTCAGGGAATCCGTGGCCGAATTGGGACGGCTTTCTTAAAACCTAATCTGCGTCGAATTAAACAACGCATTGACCATGCTGAGCACGGTGGAGGACTGCTGCTGGGAGTGGCAGGAATCTGCATTATTAGTCATGGCAGCTCACAGGCACCTTCGATCTTTAATGCGGTTCGCTTTGCTAAAGAGGCCGTAGATCATCGAGTCCTGGAACGCATCCGGTCTCAGTATGACAATGTGACGACTGCGACGACAGAGAGTGGTGAGTAGATGCCGCAACAACAACTAGGATTAGGGGTCGCCATCACTGGCTGCGGTTCTGCCGCACCATCTACCTCCTTAGACAACGATGGCTTAAGTCAGATTGTTGAAACATCTGATGAGTGGATTGCCTCTCGCACAGGCATTCGGCGGCGGCGTTTGGCTGACCCACAAACCTCCCTCAAGGCGATCGCCACTACAGCAGCCCAGCAAGCTCTGGAGATGGCAGGTCTGACTCCCTTAGATGTCGATCTAATTATTTTGGCGACATCCACGCCTGATGATTTGTTTGGCACCGCTAGCCAAATTCAGGGAGCTTTGGGGGCGACAGCAGCAGTGGCATTTGATTTAACGGCTGCTTGCTCAGGATTTGTGTTTGGGCTGGTGACAGCGGCTCAGTTCATTCGCACAGGGGCCTATAAAACGGTCTTGCTAATCGGAGCTGATGTTTTATCTCGTTGGACCGATTGGAGCGATCGCCGCACCTGTGTGTTATTTGGAGACGGAGCAGGAGCCGTTGTGCTGCAAGCTCACACAAGCGATCGCCTGTTGGGGTTTGAGCTGCGGAGTGATGGCACTCAACATAATTTACTAAATCTGGCTTATCAGCCAGAACCTAAACCCCTCACTGAAACCATTACCATTGGTCAGGGCACGTTTCAAACCATCACGATGAATGGTCAAGAAGTTTATCGTTTTGCGGTCAAGCGAGTTCCTGAAGTGATAGAAAAAGCCCTATTTCGGGCAAATCTCACCGTCGATCAAGTGGATTGGCTCCTTCTCCATCAAGCTAATCAACGCATTCTAGATGCCGTTGCTCAACGACTCACGATTCCTGACCACAAAGTCTTGAGTAATATGGCAGACTACGGCAATACCTCTGCTGCCTCGATTCCGCTTGCCCTGAATGAAGCAGTTCGCCAAGGCAAAATTCAGCCTGGAGATGTCATTGCTGCTTCTGGCTTTGGCGCAGGACTGACATGGGGTGCAGCAGTGTTTAAATGGGGCAGATAAGGAACGAGATTGGCATGACTAAAACAGCGTGGGTGTTTCCAGGGCAAGGCTCTCAAGCCGTTGGTATGGGAGCAGATTTGTTTGCGTTACCAGAGGCTCAAGCCAAATTAGAGTCAGCAACGCAAATTTTGGGTTGGTCGGTGGCAGAGGTCTGCCAAAGCGAAGAAGATAAAGTGTCTAAAACGCTTTATACCCAACCCTGTCTCTATACGGTTGAAAGTTTGCTAGTCGATGTATTGCGATCGCGCGGCTATACCCCTGACCTGGTGGCTGGTCATAGTTTGGGTGAATATGGTGCGCTCTATGCCGCTGGAGTTTTTGACTTTGAAACAGGATTACGTCTGGTCAAACGTCGGGCTGAGTTAATGGATCACGCCTCTGAGGGAGTCATGGCAGCTTTGATGGGGTTTGATCGCACAGAGTTAGAACAGAAAATTCAGCAGACCCCTGCTGTCGTCTTAGCCAATGACAACAATCCAGGACAGGTTGTGATTTCTGGCACTGCCGAAGGGGTAGATAGTGTGTTGTCGCAAGTCAAAGCCAAACGAGCCGTCAAACTCAACGTCAGTGGGGCATTTCATTCACCTTTGATGGCACCTGCGGCGACTGAATTTCAAACTGTGCTAGAACCAATTGCCTTTGCCGATGCTCAGGTTCCTGTCCTTTCAAACGTAGACCCGACCCCCGCTAGCGATGCGGCGACGCTTAAGGATCGGCTAACTCGTCAAATGACTGGCTCAGTTCGGTGGCGAGAGATCTCCTTACAACTGGCAGACGAGGGAGTCGAGCAAGTCATTGAAGTTGGCCCTGGTAACGTTTTAACTGGCTTAATTAAGCGGACATGCCCTTTAACTCTGATCAATGTCAGTAGTCTCTCTGCGTTAGATGCTTTGGAACTATAATCTACTCACTCGAAAGCATCCTAAGATTTGATTGATACTCCTATGGGCAATCGTCGTGAACCCTGGTTGAGCTTGCAACTCTATCACTTACTCAAGTGGTTGGTGATTGCTCCAATGCTGCAAGTTTATTTTCGAGGGCGATCGCACGGGTTAGAGCATATTCCCCACAATGGCCCTTTAATCGTCGTGGCAAATCATGCCAGCGATTTTGATCCCCCATTGTTATCTGTCTGCATGCGTCGCCCTGTGTCATATATGGCAAAAGAGGAATTATTTCGAGTTCCAGGTTTAAGGCAAGCGATCCGGCTCTATGGAGCTTATCCTGTCAAGCGTGGGTCTCCCGATCGCAGTGCCATTCGAGCAGCTTTGGCTCAATTAGAGGCAGGCTGGGCAGTGGGCATCTTCCTGTCGGGCACCCGTACTCCTGATGGGCGCATTCCCTCTGCCAAGTTGGGTGCTGCGATGGTTGCAGCAAAAGCTCAGGTACCTCTATTACCCGTCAGTCTATGGGGCACTCATCGAATTGTCTCTAAAGGGAGTTTTTTGCCCCGACCTGTCCCAGTAACGGTTCGAGTGGGGCAGTTAATTGCCCCTCCTCACTCGACTCAACGGGAAGAATTGGCAGCCGTAACTCAGCAATGTGTTGATGCAATTCACGCTTTGCACGATTTAGGTCGCTAGAGCCATTCTCCTTTCCACTGGGACTGAGGAGGTTCAGTGTGAGCCAATAGTTTTCCTTGCGAGATCACATAACGAATGGTAGCTCGTCGTCGAATAGTGTCATAGCGCAGTCGCTCTGGGGTAACGGAGGGAACGTTTGTGTCTAGCACAATCAAGTTGGCAGACTTGCCCACCTCAACTCCATATTGGTCCTCAATGTGTAGGGTTTTGGCTCCCTGCCACGTCACCATGTTGTAGCAGGCGTCAATTTCTGACGTGCCTGTCATCTGGCAAACATGCACTGCCATATTAGCAACATCCAACATATTGCCTGTTCCCAGAGAATACCAGGGGTCTTGAATGCAGTCATGCCCTAAGCTGACATTGCTGCCCTGTTGCCACAATTCTTTGACTCGGGTGACACCCCGCCGTTTGGGATAGGTGTCAGTTCGCCCTTGTAAGGTGATGTTAATGAGGGGATTAGCGATGAAATTGAGTTGAGTGCGTTGTAAAAACCCTAGCAACTTAAGCGCATAGGCATTGTTGTAAGAGCCAAAGGCAGTAGTGTGACTGGCAGTGACCCGAGAGCCCATCCCTGTGCGAATGGCACATGCCGCTACGACTTCAAGAAAACGAGATTGGTCATCATCAATCTCATCACAGTGGATGTCAATCAGGCGATCGTACTGCTGTGCCAGTTCAAAAATACGATGAACCGATCGCACCCCATCTTCACGAGTCAACTCATAGTGAGGAATACCGCCTACCACATCGGCTCCCATTTTCAGGGCTTCTTCTAGTAACGCCTCATTTTGGGGACTGCCATATACCCCATCTTGAGGAAATGCCACGATCTGCAACGTGATCCAGTCTTTAACCGCTTCGCGAGCGGCGAGTAAGCCCTTTAGGGCTGTCAGGGTTTGTTCACTAACATCAGCGTGACTCCGGACAAACAAAACACCCTGCATCGCCTGTTGCTTTAGAGCGGCGATCGCTCGTTCTTTGACATCCTCCAATGTGAGGGATTGTTTGCGCTCCCGCCAAATCTCAATGCCTTCAAACAAAGTACCGCTTTGATTCCAACGAGGTTCACCGACTGTCATCACCGAATCTAGGTGAATATGGGACTCGACGAAGGGAGGGCTGACCACTTGTCCCCCTAGATCAAGCTCTAATTGAGCGGACTGCTGAATATGGGGCGCGATCGCCGCTATCTTGCCATCTTGAATGGCAATATCGACTGCCTCAGCAACGCGATCAACCTGCAACAAGTAACAATGACGTAACAACAAATCTAAGGGCTGAGAAGACATAGCAACTATTTTATGAACTGAGCAATAATACTTAAGGAGAAGATGGTTTTTAAGAGTTTAATCGATTTTTTTAAATGAAGATGTTGGGGATTGAACTAATTACCTGAAATCAGTTTATTCCTTGTTGTATAACCTTTTGGGCGATCGCCCTTTACCTATTTTTCAGAAACTTTGTTTAGATTTCCTTACATTCCAAATTTCTTAAAGATTAGCTTTCCTAACAGTAAACCGATTCAATCTGAGATTTTGTGTAGTCTCAACTACTTCAATTCATCTAACCTTTAGATTGCTGCGAAGTAATGATGAAGTAACCGTAAAGCAAGGGAAAAGTTCATCGTTCCTACGGAGTTGCCTGGTATAAAAATAGAACAGGGTCAAAAGAGTTAAGTCGGGTAGCCCTAAAAAAGCACGGGCAAGAGACTCAAGACTGAGGTAGCCTTTATCTTTCCCTCATCTCTGGTTCTTTCCTGCTGAATGGCTACCTTGGATCGTGACGGATACTGAGTTTTCCCAATGCAAATTAGCCTCAGTGTTCCCTTCGGAGAGTTTCATCGTTTGGTGTCAAGGTTGGTGCAGTCTACTAGAAAACGTTGCGTTGTCGTAACTAACCTGCGTCAAATCACTCCTGGTCAAACTCCGTGACTTTCTTCTCCTCCCTGACTAATAATTGGCTCACCCACCAGTTTCGCAATCCTGCACAGCAGAGTGCCCTCCTTCGCAAGATTGTCGATCGCATCCGTACATCATTAGAACTCAAAGTTGTTCTGCAAACTGCTGTTGATGAAGTTGCTGAGCTGCTGCAACTCGATCGCTGCATTTTCTTTTGGCACTTTAAAGATCGTCAACAAGTACAAGTTGTTTGTGAGCGGTTGCACAGCAACCATCCCTCTCATTTGGGCGATCACCCACTACAC
Source organism: Oculatellaceae cyanobacterium bins.114 (assembly GCA_033764315.1). Classification (GTDB taxonomy): domain Bacteria; phylum Cyanobacteriota; class Cyanobacteriia; order Elainellales; family Elainellaceae; genus FACHB-1407. The sequence continues at coordinate 112,797 of JANRJA010000077.1, read as the reverse complement.
AAGTTAGGCTCAGCGGCTCCTTTAATCAATCGTGGCGAGATCGTCATCAGTGCCGGACATGTTTCTGGTTTAGAACGCTGGTTGAACCACTTCATTCAACCACCCACCCAGACGGTTCACACGCACGAGATTTTTGGTGCTAAAGCCAGTTTATTGGTTCCCGTTCGGGGACGAGAGCGATCAATTGGGTTTATTGCTTGCCTGGTCGATGAACCCCGTCAGTGGTCAGCCCCAGAGGTTGAGTTTATTCAACTGATTGCTCAACGCTTAGAGATCGCTGTGCGACAGGCGCAACTGTATGAGCAAATGCAACAGCAGGCACAGCGTGAAAAGTTAATTAACCAGATAACCACTCAAACTCGGCAAAGCCTGGATCTAAAGACCATTTTGACCAAGGCGATCGCCCACCTGCAAAAAGCTTTGGACGCCGATCGCTGTTTAGTGCATCTCGTTGAAAATCTGGATGACGACTGCGACAGCTCTTCAGAGTATTACGAACCTGGAATTAATCAAACTATTTTCCGTCGCAAGCATCTGTTTGAGGTGTGCCGTTCCCCCTATCCACCTGCATTTCGGGACTTCAATACAGACGGGCCAATTACAAAATGGGTCATTCGGACTCGTCAGCAAGTGGTGATCCCCGATATTACCCAAGATCCTCGGATTGGTCCTGACAATATTGAATATCGACTGGCCCAGATCAAATCGTCACTAGTTGTGCCCGTTAGAGCGAATGGTACCCTGCAAGCCATTCTCTACTTAAACCAGTGTTCTCATGTGCGGTATTGGTCACGCGATGATCAAAAACTGGCGCAAGCAGTTGCCGATCAGTTAGCAATTTCGATTAAGCAAGCGCATCTGTATGCCCAAAGTCGCCAACAAGCGGCTGAAAGTGCTGAACACGCCAGGAGCTTGACGGAAACTCTAAAGCATTTGCAGCATGTGCAGGCGCAACTGATTCAAAGTGAGAAAATGTCGAGCTTAGGGCAAATGGTTGCGGGAATTGCTCACGAGATTAACAATCCGGTGAGCTTTATCTATGGCAACATCCCCTACGTTGAGCAATATGTGCAAGATTTGTTGCGGTTGCTCGATGCCTATGAGCGTCATTGTCCTCAAGCCTCGGAAGAGCTAAAAGAGTTAACGCGAGAAATTGAGTTAGATTTTCTCACCAAAGATTTGCCTCGCATCTTGACCTCCATGCAGTTTGGGGCTAACCGCATCCGTGAGATCGTGCTGTCGCTACGCAGCTTTTCACGATTGGATGAGGCGCATTGTAAAGTTGCTGATGTAAATGTCGGTTTAGACGACACATTATTGGTATTGCAAAGCCATATTAAAGCTGATGTCAACATCGTTCGGCACTATGGCAAATTGCCACGAGTTGAGTGTTATCCTCGGCAACTCAACCAAGTGTTTATGAATTTGCTGATGAATGCGATCGAAGCCCTAAACCATCCTCAACCTGATCCTAAAGTTATTAAAATCACAACTGAAGTCATCAGCCATGATGTGACTCAACAGCCGTGGGTGCGAATTGCCATCACCGACAATGGCTGCGGAATTGATTACGACATTCAACCCAAAATTTTTGAACCCTTCTTCACAACCAAAAAGACAGGTCAGGGAGCGGGGTTAGGGTTGGCAGTCAGTTATCAAACCATCGTTAATCAGCACCAGGGTTTTTTGGGAGTGGAGTCAGAGCCAGGACATGGTTCAACATTTGTCATTGAGATTCCTGTTAAGCATTCTGATCTGAGGGTTCGTAATCGTAATCTCTACTTATTCTCAGGTGTAAATCCTCCTACGCGAACTAACGTTAAAGCGGCGATCGCCAAGAGAGATTTGAGTTAAAGCAGTGGCTATAGTTGCGGCTTTAACCGCCGAAATTGTGCTCTCAAACGTATGGTGGGCTAACCCAATAACTTGAGCACACGCAGCACTCAGCACGCTTAACCATTCACTCAATTTCCGTTCTCATTCTTTTCTCTGCTATTTCTCGTCTCTTGCGATGGTTCTTTTCTCCTGAAAATCAGCAAATTTCATTGAAATACACTATTATTTCGTACTTAACCCGTATACTTGGGAACTATCTGTACCATTGCAGTATTTCTTGGGAAGAATACCTGCATTAAAGGGGATAGATTCCTCGCGTCACCGCTGCTTATATAGGATTTAGGGTTATCCACAGCGTGTGTGAACTCAAATCCAATAGATACTTTCCTAGGTACGGTGTGTTTATCCAGGAGTGAAATTGATGTCTGCTGTCCTCAAACCTGCCAATCGCGATCGCCGTTCATCTAATCAACGCGGTGCCAGTAGTCAGCATAGTCACAGCAATGGGGCTGATGTCATTCAATTTCCGGCATCTGCCAGAACTCGCCGTGAACGGCAACAACTGTTTCAGCAGCAGCCTCTTCAGCAGCAGCCTCTTCAGCAGCAGCCTTTTCAGCAGCAACCCTTTCAACAAGGCTCACAGCCGCAAATAGTCCGGCAACCGCCCGCAGGCACACTCCGTAAAACCCCATCAACTGGGCGATTGCCCCAACCAAGAAACGGCTTCGCATCGCTGCCTAATCCCCGTGCCATACCTGCGTGGCTTCAACTCCTCACGGTAGCTCAGCGCACCTCATCAGTTGCCACTCTTGTGCTTGTGGCAACCGTGCTTACGGTGTATGGCTGGACAGTACACACACAACTAGCCTGGGGTCGAGGCTCTTATCAGCTAGAGGTACTACGGCAAAAAGAACTCCAGCTAACCATCGCGAATGAAGCGTTGAAACATCAGTTAGCATCGCAAGCAGAAAACCCTGCGACTGGATTGGTGCAACCGACTCCTGGCAATGCTATTCCTTTGAAACCTGCTCCACCCCGTCCGGCTCCAATGGTTGTAAATACTCCGACTTTAGAGACAACGACCCCTCTGGGATATTAATCTACGCTGCCTGGGCTAGAGTGGCACAAACAGACTAATATCCTCTAAGAACTCGGACTCTCTCCTAGATATCCTCGTTTTGCTTCTAGCCCTCAGCCTCCACACCAATTTGCATGGCGACTTTTCCTCCTTCTTCTCGTCACCCTTACACGACACGCAACAAACGTGCTCAACGGCGATTACCTCACCGGGGTAACTTCCCTCTCCTGCTGTCTCGCCCCGGTGATAAACCGATTCAGCCTTCGCGTTTGAGGTTGTTGTTAGTTTGGGGAATTTTGATTTTAGGGGGGTTAGGGCTACTTCTAAACTTATTTTGGCTGCAAATTGTTCAGGCTCCGATGCTCAGAGAGCGGGCACAACAACAACAGGTTGTTACTTGGCAACCGTTAGCCTCACGTCGCCCAATTGTAGATCGACAGGGCAATGTGTTAGCGATCGACCAACCCGTTTATACGTTGTATGCCCATCCAGTGCTGTTTAAACAACCCAAGGAAGCCGTTGCCAACGCTCTGGCACCCCTGCTAAACCGCACCTCTGCTCAACTATGGAGTCAACTCAGTCAAGGCAATAGTGGCATTCGTCTGGAATATGCGTTGAGCGCAGATACCGCCGAGCGGGTGACAGCCTTGCACATAGATGGCTTGGAGCTAGTGCAACATCCCCAACGACTCTATCCTCAAGAGGACTTATTTGGTGACGTGGTGGGATATGTTGATGTCGATCGCCAAGGGCAAGCGGGCATTGAGTTTAGTCAGCAGGCCATGCTAGAGCAACCCTCGGCTGAGAGTGTTGAATTGAGTCGGACGGGGGACGGCGGATTGATCCCCAATCAACTGCCACAGGGGTTTGTGCATCAGGATGATTTACGCTTGCAGTTGACTCTCGATAGCCGCTTACAGCGTACTGCTCGCTATGCTCTTAAGCAGCAAATGGAGCAATTTGGGGCAAAACGGGGAGCTGTGTTGGTCATGGATGTGCGCGATGGCGGACTGCTGTCTTTGGTTGTTGAGCCATCTTTCAATCCCAATGAATATTTTCGATTTCAGGTCGATCGCTTTCGTAACTGGGCAGTCAGTGACCTGTTTGAACCGGGATCAACCTTTAAGCCTCTCAATGTAGCGATCGCCCTAGAAGCACGAGCCATTCGCCCGAATGATGTCATCAACGATGAAGGTACTTTGCAATTTGGTGAATGGCCGATTGAAAACTATGACTATGATGAGCGAGGCGGACGGGGTGCTCAAACCATCACGGAGATCTTGCAACACTCTAGTAATGTCGGCATGGTTCACATTATTGAACGGTTGCAACCAAACCTTTATTACAGTTGGTTAGAGCGGTTAGGGTTGGGCAAGACAACGGGGATCGACCTGCCCTTTGAGTCGCCTAGCCAAATGAAACCCTATGACCAATTTATGAATGCGGCTGTGGAACGGGCGACAACTGCTTTTGGACAAGGTTTTTCGTTAACCTCGATTCAACTGCTGCAACTCCATGCAGCGATCGCCAATGGGGGCAGGTTAGTCAAGCCTCACATTGTCCAGGGATTATTTCATGCTAACGGTGAGCTTGAATGGCAACCAAGTCAGGCAACCCCTCCTCAGATCTTTTCACCCCAAACTAGCCAAAATGTATTGGCCATGATGGAAAAAGTGGTGACCGACGGGACGGGAGAAGCGGCTCAAATTCCTGGGTATCGGGTGGCAGGCAAAACCGGAACGGCTCAAAAAGCTAGTCCTGATGGAGGCTATTATGATCATGCCCGGATCACCAGCTTTGTCAGCATCTTGCCTGTAGAAGCACCTCGATATGCAGTTCTAGTGGTGATCGATGAGCCTCAAGGAGATGATGCTTATGGCTCAACTGTATCTGCGCCGATCGCCAAATCTGTGATGGAAGCGATCATTAGCCTGGAAAACCTGCCTCCCAGCCGCTCATTAACTGAAGATGAGGATGCGACAAGTTTTTAAGGCTCCCGTTCTCCTAAAACTCGAATGAATTCCAGGGGCAGACCGTCTGCATCGGCAATAAACGCCACTTCATAGACGCGATCGCCAATCATCTGTTGGGTAGGTGGCAATAACACCTTCAGGGGTTCTCCCTGTCCAGCTTGGGCGGCTTGGTCAAACTGGGCTTGTAACTGCGTCAACCAGGTAGGCAACTCCTCTACCTGATCGGTGAGATCAAACGACAGATGGTAGTACCCTGTGTAATGCTCATCTGAAAAGGCATCGGCTGCCGGACGAGGGCGGGGAACCTGCAACAGCTCTATCCGCCCCCTTAATCCTTCCATCCAACAGGCCAGCGTTACCCCTGCTGTAAACCGTTCACACACCACAAAGCCGAGCCGCTCGTAGAAGGCGATCGCTCGAAAAATGTCAGATGTCCTAATCGAAGCGTGGTGCATAAAAGGGAAATGGTAATGGAGTCGCAGTCAATGGTTAGTTGTCAATTGTCATTGATGATGGGTTATTCGTCATGAGTCATTAGGTAATGATTGATTTCCTGAGAATTCTTGATCCCCTCATTCCTTCATTTGCTGCTCAACCACCTCATGCAACAATCCACCGCAAGCATCCATGAGTAAGTCGATGACGTAGTTAAACCCTTCCGTTCCTCCATAGTAAGGATCGGGCACTTCCTCATCAGGATGTTGACGACAAAACTCACACATGAGTCGCACTTTTTTAGCGTAGACTCCCTGAGAATCAAGCCGCAAAATATCTTGATAATTGTCTCGATCCATCGCCAAAATCAGATCAAATGTCTCAAAGTCTTGTCGAGTGAACTGGCGAGCCGCTCCCTTGAGTGGGAACCCTAACTTTGTTTGGGCGGCAGCAGACATGCGACGATCGGGTGAGTTGCCAATGTGATAGCCTGCTGTGCCAGCAGAATCGCACACAATCTGCCCTTGCAGGTTGTGCTGCTCAATCAAGTGATTCATGATGTTCTCTGCTGAGGGAGAACGACAAATATTGCCAAGGCAAACAAACAGTAGCTTATAAGGCATGAATGATTCTAAAATGCTATACTCTCGAAAGGTTACGTGGGCATGTAGCTCAGTGGATAGAGCATCAGGTTCCGGTCCTGAGGGTCGGGGGTTCGAATCCCTCCATGCTCATTAAAAGTTAAGTTTGCTTTTGCAGCAAGCTGCTCAATGCAAGGCTAATCATACCGTTCACCCATGACACCAGCACAGATCGCTGAATAGCTAGGTTTACCAGAGGGACAGGTGTAATGTGCAGCTGTTTCACCTTTGGTTCAATAATCGCGCTATTGCCTGTTACTGATAGCTGCCTGTTTTGCGGTGCTGCACAGCAGTCATGCCAACTGGCTCTAACACTTTGCCGTTGTCAATCGTGGCATAGATCAACCAATGATCCCCGCAGTCCATGCGGTCGTGCACCCTGCACTCTAAATAGGCAAGAGCATCTTCTAAAATCAAGCAGCCATTGGCGGCAGGGTGGGTTGGAATATCGTGAAAGCGGTTTTCACCTGGGGCAATCGGTTTGACAAAATGCCGCCGCAGGTTACGTCCTTCCTTCAACACGTTTAAAACAAAGACATCTCCGATTTGGGTCAATACGTCATCTGCCCATGACTTTGATAGAGCAACGGTCAGTCCCGGTGGGCTAAACGTGGCTTGAGCTACCCAAGAGGTGAGAACCCCTGTATCAGTTTCATCGTTTTTTGCCGTTAGGACACACAACGACCCAATAACTCGACCCACAGCTTGTTCGGTGCGATCGCTCTGAGCTTCTACTACAGACTGGCGCACACTACGGTTTTTGCGGGCTTTGCGAAGAGCTTGAGCAAATTCAGTGCCAGCCACCTCACACTGTTTGAGCACTTCATCGGTCGGCTTAAACTTGACCCGCAAGGTTTCAAAGCCGAGAGCATACCCTGCATCCTGGAGCTTGCGCTCGATCATGTCAACCGCCTCCCCACTCCACCCATAAGAACCGAATACTCCTGCCAGCTTTGTTTTAGAAGCTGTCGAGAGAACGGTACCCAAGGCAGTCTGAATTTGGGTGGGAGCATGACCCGCTAATGTTGGAGAGCCGATGATAAAACCGTCACTCGTCTCGATCGCCTCTGTAATATCAGCGAGGTCAGTAAATTCGCAGTTGATTGACTCGACAGTGATATCTGCTTGCTGTAGCCCCTGGGCGATCGCTCCTGCCATTGCAGTGGTGTTGCCATAGGCAGAGGCATAGAGCAAAGCTACTTTCAAATCTTGGGTCTTTTGCTGCTGACACCACTGGCGATAATCGTAGTTAAAACGGCTCAAGCTATAGCGCACGATAGGACCATGCCCCGGTGCATAAAGCTTGGCAGTAAACGTCGCCAATTTATCTAACGCGGCCTCTACCTGGCGAGATTGGGAGGCGTGCAGACAGTCAAAGTAATAGCGGCGATCTTCATCCAGTTGTTTCCACTGTTCATCAAAGACAGCATCATCGCAGAGGTGAGCCCCAAACAGCTTATCCGTATAGAGAATGCGAGTCGCTGGATCGTAGGTACACAACGCATCGGGGTGACGAGGTGTAGGGACAAAGGCAAACTGTAGGTTGTGTCCATTGCCCAGATCCAGGGTTTCATCATCTCGAACCACATGAATATTTAGATCCTGGTTAGGAAACGCCGCTTTGAGCGCGATCGCCCCTGGTTTAGAACAGACAAAGGTGGCTTGGGGAGCGTATTCCAGCAGTGTCTTCAGGGTTGCAAACCGATTGGGATTGACATGCCCCAAAATAACGTAATGAATCTTCTGAAAGTAAACATGCTGCTGCAATTCCCGCAGATAGATGTTGGTAAAGGATTCCCCTGGAGGATCAATGACCGCATTTTTCTCTGCTTGAATCAAGTAAGAGTTAGCGGTTGTCCCTTTTTGGCGGGCATATTCCACTTCAAACTTCAATCGATCCCAGGTGCGCGATCGCAGAACCAGAGTATTTGTACCGATACTAGCGACTTGAACATCACGAGGTTTAACGTCAGCCATGAGGATTGATTAGGGTGTGAGGTGAGTCGTAGGGGCAATGTATTGGGTCAGATATCTTCAAGGAGCCTGCTGGTTTAAATGTCATTGCCCACACCAAACATGCAACTTGAATGAGAGACATAGCACTACTATCTCTCTACAAGGGTTTTGCGCAACGGATTGATTCACAATCCTTAGTAGTGGTTGCCTACCTTGCGATGGTGAACAGCCGTTAACGCATCAACCTTAGAAATCCGTCCTGCGTCAACAGTGCTGTAAACAATCCAGTGATCGCTGCACTCGATCCGGCTCACTACTTCACACTCTAAATAGGCTAGGGCATCGGCCAGAATGGGGGAACCGTTGACTGCGGCGTAGGTTTTGACTCCGGCAAATCGGTCGGCACCGGGTGAGAACCGCTTGAGGAAGTGCTTCATCAAGGTTTGGTGGTTGCCTTCTTCTAAAACGTTAAGCACAAAGCGATCGCCCACATGCATAAACGACTCGATTGCCCGGTCTTTGGCTACAGCGATGGTAATGCCCAACGGCTTTGCACTCGCTTGAGACACCCACGACGCTAACATTGCGCTGGAAATGTCGCCTTTCTTGGCAGTGATGATATACAGCCCACCACTCAAACGACCCAATGCTTTATCCAGTTCGTTATCGAGGGATTTCATCTGTTTCACAGTGCGATCGCGGGTGAGCCACTGTCCTAAGTCAGTACCTGCCTCATCACAGAGCTGATAAGTAGCATCCGTTGGGGTTTCTTTGATCAAGATGGGAGGAAAAGCTTCTGTTAAACCGATTTCCCGAAACCGATTACGTAACGGGTGAACAGACTCATCATTGCCCCCACCGCTCTCAAACAGCCCGACCGCTTGTTTCGTGTGAGCGGCTGCCAAAATCGTGCTCATGGCGGCAGATAAGGTTGAATCGTCAGATTGGGGTGGCATTCCAATGACGATCCCCGCTGCTAGGTCAACAGCCTCTCGCACTTCCTGTGGATCAGCCGAGGTCAAATCCACGAGATCAACGGTTACTCCAGTCTTGCTAATTCCAGTAGCGATCGCCTGTGCCAACTTTTCAGAATACCCATAACCCGACGCATAAAACAGCCCAACCGTTGTTGCTGCTTTGGCTTGAGCCTCACTCCAATCCCGATAGCGACCAACCAATTCACCAATGTGATAGCGCAACAGAGGGCCATGACCCGTGGCAATCAGATTCAGTTCTGGCAACTCGTTCATCCGCTTAATCGCAGACAACACCGATCGAGCATTAGGCCCCATCAAGCAGTCGTAGTAGGTTTTGAAATCTTCGTCGATCAGCTCCAGGTCTTCGTCATAGGTGAAGTCGTTGCAGTAATGCATGCCAAATGCATCACAAGTAAAGAGAATCTGTGTTTTGTGGTCGTAGGTAAAGATGGTGTCGGGCCAGTGCAAATTGGGGGCAGAAACAAACTCTAGTTCATGACCGTTGCCCAAGTCGAGGCGATCGCCACTCTTGACCAGCTTGCGGTTAAACGGCTGATGCACTAAATCTTCTAAAAACTGAATCGCAACCTTTGCCCCCACCACTGTAATTTGAGGAGCCAGTTGCAGCATATCTTTGACCAGACCGCTGTGATCAGGTTCGGTATGGCTGACGATCAAGTAGTCGATCTTTTGAGGGTCGATCAACCCTTGCAGCATGTCGAGATAAAGATCTCGAAACTTTTCGTGAGACGTATCGACTAGAGCCGTTTTTTCTCCACGAATCAGGAATGAGTTGTAGGTTGTGCCATTTTGCAGTGCAAACTCGATATCAAAGCGATCGCGATCCCAATCAAGCGATCGCAAGGTCGTAGTATCAGGGGCAATATCGACCTGCTGCATTGTCAACCGAGTCTGAGTGCGGTCTGCTAGTGCTACCATGCCAACCCTCCTACAAAAGTGAAAACCATTTTGCTCTTTGCCTCTCTATTATCGGCTACTGATCCCCCTTTTTGTAAAGTTTCAATAAGCAATCTTGCTTATCAGGAAATATTATAATCTTTAGCGTTTTCGCGGATAAAAATAGATTTTTACTTATACATCAGATGTGTCAAGCGAGATAGAGATCTAAAAATCCCTGATTTAATCCCCTATTTCCAAGGGGTAAACAGCTTTATTGTCCACTAGCCCCTGCGATGTGCAATTTAGGGGTTGAGATCCCCGGTTTCTTGCTGGAACTGACTAAAAGGTGCCTCTTTAGAAACTGGGGATCTGGAATAGTCGCCCATAGGACAGGAATGGTACTTTTGTACTATTATTAGGGGAATTGAAGTAGTACAAAACTCCTTTTCAGGTCTTTCAAATTACTATTCTTGTAGTGCAAAAACACTACAATCGAGATAGCTGAGATCAATGATTTTTGATGCGAGGGGGTTGGTTCTTTTCCCTGGGAGATGGCAAGGCAGGTCAGTTCTTGTCTCCTCGCGTATTAGTGATGCGATCGCCCTTTCGACAGCACCACCCAATGCGCCACCCTAACGAATTTTGCTGCTTTGGTTTGATACCTTTTGGCACGCCAAACGTTTTATCCAGAGCTTTATCTAGCCTGGGTTTGCGCTTTGAGGTGCGCCTTGGTCAACTCCTGCCTGGATGTCCTTATGAGGTGATTTTGTGGGGAAATACAGACCTTGCCCAGACACTTGCTTTTTGGGATCGGCGCGATCGCCATCCGGTTTGCCTCTCGCTTGAGGTTCCTCTGGCTCAACTCAAATTTGCGTCTAGAGGCTCTGATTTGCCTCCAGCGATCGCCGCTTAAGACGGTTTTTACACCTCCATCGATCTTTGTCATTGTTGTGTTTTTGCACTACAATTAGTACATTAGTACATTAGTACGCCTTTACGCTCATGACTAAGCACTACGTCTTAAATGTCAATCCATCTGCTGAATACGATTGGGATCGCTGCACCCTTCGTGACCCGATTACCGCTGAGCGTCCTGAACTGGCTCAACTAGTTGCCGAAGCCGTAGGTGGACAATCGGGTGCCTATTTGGTCTCGGTTGAGATTCAAATCAAAGTCCTTGAAGCAGCCCCTATTCCCTCAACAAAACCTGTCCCTTTAAGCAAAGCTGAGGTGCCAACGCACACCCCATCCCGCGAGAAGCAACGGGAAATGGTTGCTTGATGATTGCAGGAGCCTTTGATGAAACTAAGTCAATATCCTGAGGCGATCGCTCTGCCTGGGTCGCTACTCCTGTACCCCATTCTCGACAAAACCCAATGCAAGGAAACATCGCACCGGTGATTCGAGAGCTAATGGACACTCAACACCTCAGCGTTCGCAAGGTGTCTGCTCGAATTGCCGAACAATATGGTGGCAGTGTGTATGGATACACTCAGCAAATTAGTCGCATTCTCAATGATCCCGCTTATGACCCCACCCTCTCAACGGTACAAAAAATTCTCTCGGCGTTAAATGTCTCGTTTTGGCAGGTCAATCGTCTTCCTGATCAAAAGGTTGATGCGCAGCCGTTTTCCCAAAAGGGTCATTATCTCGATTCGGCTCATATTGTCGATCGCCTCGACCGCTTGAGCGCAGACGTGACGGATTTAAAACTTGTGATCGCAGAATTGCAAGAATCGCTAAAGAAATTGCTATGATGGATCAGCTTAAATGAAGCGGATGTGGCGGAATTGGTAGACGCGCTAGATTTAGGTTCTAGTTTCTCACGAAGTGAAGGTTCAAGTCCTTTCATCCGCATAGCTTTTCAGGATGGCTCAAGTTACCACCATCTGCGGTTGTCATAAAACCACCCTGTTTGTTTGGGGGGTAAGCAGAGGGGTTTTCCTCCACGTAGAGCCGTCCAGGTGATAGCATCCACAACGCCACTTTCGATGTGGTGATGTTTTTTCTGAAAGGCGATGACGGCTTGCTGAGTTTCAATATCAAAAATGCCATTGCGGGCAATATATTGACCCTGCACTTGCAGCAACCCTTGCAATTCATAAACGTCAATGCCGGTGTGGCCATATTTCAAAGTGCGACAGCCCATTTGCACCGATGACTTTAAGACAATCCAGGTCTTAGCTCCCACAATTCCATCGCTTCTGAGATGATGTAACCGTTGAAACGCTTTGACAGCAGCTTCGGTGACACTGCCAAAATCACCATCAATACGCAGTTGAAACCCATGAGCCTGTAACAACTCCTGCAACTCAGCGACCGCAGGACCAGAATCCCAAGGTTGCAACTCTGGACCCATCAAAACCATGTTGCTAACTGCATGAGCAAATTCAGGAGTTCCGCTCATTGCCTGTTTTACCTCGCTCAAATCTGCTGTTACAGCATCTTACTGTTCTATAGATTACCCTGAGTTGTTGCTTTTATACGGATATGTTGAATACCTAAGACGAGTCTAAACATTAACCTAAAAAAGTTGCTCCATTGCCTTGCTCAATGCGGATTTTAGCCTCTTTTTCAAACCAGCGGACGACTTGAGAGACGGTTAATGCTTCGATCGCCACGTCTGCTTCTAAGGCAATTTGCTGCAATGGTTTTAGCGAAGACAGCACAAGCTGCACAAAAAAGTTCTTAAAGTTTCCATCTGTGCCGTTTGCTGGTTCCAGGGATTGATCTTGTTCCATCCAGGTGGCGATTTGTTGAGGCTTTAGATCTGCGATCGCACTGGTTTGGGCTTCAGCAATTTGCTTTAACAGGCGCAGTGAATAGATGGCCACGCGGGCAGAAAAGCGATCGCGGGCTGTCATCATGGCTTGATCGACTTCAGCCGATTCTTCGACCGTTAAAAATTGGTCAAGGGGTTGACTAGGATTCGTCATCGCTATGCTCTTGCTTTATTTAGGTTGAATTAGATAGCCGCAACGGTGCTCTCCATTGACCAACCAATGAGTCCGCTCGACCCGGCAATCTTGCAGTGCCACCTCAAACATTTCTAATTCATGCCCACACACGCTGGGAAACGACTCAGCAATATGGGAAATCGCACAGTTATATTCTGTGATAATAAACTTGGGCTGACTTAAATCTTTGGTAGGGTCTGGATCAACAAAGTGCCACTCTGCCATATAGCCCTCCGCTTTGCGCAACTCGGCCAACTTTGCCACCCGCTCTTGCAAGGCTCCTGTGCCGACCTGCCGTTGATATTCCAGGGCTTTTTGCTCCCATTGCTTTCGCAAAATCGTTCCCACCTGATCTTTCCCGACCGTTTCCGCTAGGGTATTTAACAGAGAGAGGGCAAAATCGTCATATCGACCGGGAAGGCGATCGCGCCCTTCCCGACTCAACTGATAGACAAAATTGGGGCGTCCCATCCCAGCTTGAATCAATTGATGCTCAATTAACCCATCTTCTTCTAAATCTTTTAAGTGGCGACGGGTGGCTTGAGGGCTAATGCTTAACTGCTCAGCCAACTCTTGAGCACTGGCTTGTCCCTGTTTGAGTAATAAACGCAAGATATCTTGCTTAGTGGAAGGTTGCTGCGTGGCTGTCATTGGCTGTTTTCCAGGTGGGCTACTTTCCAGATGGGCTTTCCAGAGCGTCTTCCTAAATCAAGGTTTTTAAGAAATGTCAGCACTTGTGTGCAAAAAAGAGACCCAAAAGAATTTAAGATTAACTTTGACAACTTTTGTGTTGCTAAAGTATCTTACAATTGAGATAAGCAACAAACAAGTTGTTTTAATTATAGAAGTTTACCGCCTGCTCTGTCGCTTAGACCATGAATACATCTGCAAACACGACTCAAGCCTCCGATAAAAGCCTCGAAAACATGAGGCACTTCTCCGAGCAATATGCCAAACGGACAGGGACTTACTTCTGTGTCGATCTGGGTGTTACCGCTGTCGTCATTGAAGGACTCGCAAAGCATAAAGATGAATTGGGCGCACCCCTTTGTCCTTGCCGTCATTATGAAGATAAAGAGGCAGAGGCAGCAGCAGCATTTTGGAATTGCCCTTGTGTGCCCATGCGTGAACGCAAAGAGTGCCACTGCATGTTGTTTCTCACCCCTGACAACGACTTTGCGGGCGATAAGCAAGATATTTCCTTTGAGGAAATTCGTTCCACTACAAGTCAGTGTTAAGCCTTGCTCAAGCACTCAATTGAGTGCTTGAAACAAAACCTCCTTTAGAACTGCTGGAATTGGGTTTAAGCACAGGGCAGAAGAGTTGAGCCATAGAGTTGGTTGTTGAGTCCCCACCATTCACTCCTTTGATTTTGAGAGAAGCACGTCCGATGACAGCATCCGTCAAATCCTTAGTTAATCAGCCTTACAAATACGGTTTCGTGACCGACATTGAGTCAGAAACCATTCCCCGTGGACTCAGTGAAGACGTTATTCGCTTGATCTCGGCTAAGAAGAATGAGCCAGAGTTTATGCTGCAATTTCGTCTGCGAGCCTATCGCCATTGGCTTACCATGACTGAACCGGGTTGGCAGGAAGTGACCTATCCTCAAATTGACTACCAAAACATCGTTTACTACTCTGCCCCCAAGCAACAAGAAAAGCTCAATAGTTTAGAGGAAGTCGATCCTACGCTGTTAGAAACCTTTGAAAAGCTAGGGATTCCTCTATCTGAGCAAAAACGTCTCTCGAATGTAGCCGTGGATGCGATCTTTGATAGCGTTTCGGTCGCTACAACCTTCAAGGAAAAGCTAGCAGAACAAGGGGTTATCTTTTGCTCGATCTCTGAGGCATTGCAGAAATATCCTGACCTGATCGAAAAATATTTGGGCAGTGTAGTGCCGATCGCCGACAACTACTATGCCGCTCTCAATTCGGCGGTGTTTAGTGACGGCTCATTTGTCTACGTGCCCAAAAACACTCGCTGCCCAATGGATTTATCCACCTATTTCCGCATCAACAATGGAGATTCGGGTCAGTTTGAGCGGACGCTGATTGTGGCAGAGGCAGGGAGTTCGGTCACTTACTTAGAGGGGTGTACTGCGCCCATGTTTGACACGAACCAACTGCATGCTGCGGTCGTGGAATTGGTGGCACTTGATAATGCCGAAATTAAGTATTCCACGGTGCAAAACTGGTATGCCGGAGATGAAAATGGCAAGGGTGGCATCTACAACTTTGTCACCAAGCGGGGGCTGTGTCAGGGAGCCAATTCTAAGATTTCATGGACTCAGGTTGAGACAGGCTCGGCCATCACTTGGAAATATCCTAGCTGTGTGCTGGTGGGCGACAACTCAGTGGGCGAGTTTTACTCGGTTGCCCTGACTAACAATAAGCAGCAGGCAGATACAGGCACCAAGATGGTGCACATTGGCAAAAACACTCGCAGCACAATTGTTTCTAAGGGAATCTCGGCGGGCAATTCCAAAAATAGCTATCGCGGCCTGGTTAAGATTAGTCCCAAGGCAGAAGGAGCACGCAACTACTCGCAGTGTGACTCGATGCTGATTGGTGACAATGCTGGAGCAAATACTTTTCCTTACATCCAAGTGCAAAATAACAGTGCCAAAGTAGAGCACGAAGCGTCTACCTCCAAAATTGGGGAAGACCAGTTGTTCTTTTTTCAACAGCGGGGCATCTCTGCTGAAGACGCTGTGTCAATGATTATCAGCGGTTTTTGCAAAGATGTATTTAACCAACTGCCGATGGAGTTTGCGGTTGAGGCCGATCGCCTCTTAGCCTTGAAACTTGAAAATAGTGTGGGTTAACTAGAGCGATCGCCCAGGATGTGTTCACCACTCAGTAAAGATTGAAGATGATTAGTGAGACTAGCAAAACCGTTTTATCGGTGCAAAATTTAACGGCTGAGGTTGATGGCACACCAATTTTGAAAGGGTTGAGCCTGGAAATTAAAGCTGGTGAGATTCACGCCATTATGGGACCTAACGGGTCTGGCAAAAGTACTTTCTCGAAAGTGTTGGCAGGGCACCCCGACTACACGGTGACTGGGGGCGACGTGGTTTATCTAGGACAAAATCTCCTGGAACTGGAACCCCAAGACCGGGCACGATCGGGCGTTTTTCTGGCCTTCCAATATCCGCTAGAAATTCCCGGGGTCAGTAACCTCGACTTTTTGCGCGTTGCCTACAACTCAAAACGCAAACACCAGGGATTAGAAGAGCTAGATGCATTTGATTTTGATGATCTGGTGCGGCAAAAGCTCGATGTCGTCAAGATGAACCCCAGCTTTTTAAACCGCAGTGTGAACGAGGGCTTTTCGGGGGGTGAAAAGAAGCGCAACGAAATTCTTCAGATGGCTTTGCTAGAACCTACTCTGGCGATTTTAGATGAAACTGATTCTGGCTTAGATATTGACGCGCTCAAGATTGTCGCTTCTGGGGTCAATCAACTGTCTACCCCTGACAATTCGATTTTATTAATCACCCACTATCAACGCCTGCTCGACTACATCGTGCCCGATTACGTGCATGTGATGGAAGGTGGACGCATTTTGACGACAGGTGGCAAAGAGTTAGCGATGGAACTCGAAGAACGAGGCTATGACTGGGTGCGCGAAGAAGAAGCAGAGGCAGCACTATCATGACGATTCAAGCCTCCTCTAATCGAGCTTCAACCATTAACCGAGCAGGTGATTCCTCTGAAGGAGGAACAGCTTCGCATCGCGCCGCTTATCTCCAATCCCTTTTAGATCTCCGTCCGGCGATCGCTAGCCCTACGATGTCACCCGAACGCCAAACTTGGCTGCAATCGTTGCAAGACAGTGCGGCGGCTAGAGTCAAAGAGTTGGCAATTCCCACGACTCGTGATGAAGAGTGGCGGTTTACCGATCTGTCATCCCTGGTGCAGACCCCGTTTCAGTTAGCCGCTCATACTTCACTGCAACTATCGGATATTGATGCCTTTGCATTGCCAGAAACGGGCGATCGCTTAGTTTTCATTGACGGCATTTTTGCCCCTGATTTATCGACTCAAGTCTCCCAAATCGGTCTGTCTACGGGTAGTTTGCTCAGTTTTAACAGCACATATCCGGTACAAACCTATTTTGGCAAGCAACCTGGAGTAGAGGAAGTCTTCACTGCCTTGAATACGGCAAGCTTTCAAGACGGTGCAGTGATTTGGGTATCCAAAAACCAGAGTATTGAGAAACCCATTCACCTGCTCTTTATATCCACTCGTCAGGATGCTGCAACGGTATCCTATCCTCGCTGCTTGATTGTGGCAGAGGCAAACAGTCAAGTTACCGTCATTGAGGATTATGTGGGTCTAGGTGAAGGGGTTTACTTCACGAATAGCGTTACGGAAATCTGCCTCGCTGAAAACGCTGAAGTGAACCACACTAGAGTTCAGAGAGATGATCAAGCTGCCTTTCACATTGGTAAAACTACCGTTTCTCAGGCGCGTGACTCTCGCTATACCTGCAATGCGGTGAGTTTAGGGGGCAAAATTTCACGCCACAATCTTGAGATTTATCAAACTGGAGAGCAAACCTACACGACGCTCAATGGGTTGACGATGATTCGGGGGGAACAGGTGGCAGATACCCATAGTGCGATCGCCCTGAGTAAGCCCTATGGCACCACTCGCCAATTGCACAAATGTATCATCGATGACCGGGCACACGCGGTTTTCAACGGTAAGGTGTTTGTACCCAAGGCAGCGCAACTAACCGATGCTGGACAGCTCAATCGCAACCTGTTGCTCTCTTCTAAAGCACGGGTAGACACTAAACCCCAACTTGAGATTGTTGCGGATAACGTGAAATGCACCCACGGGGCAACGGTTGGGCAACTAGAGGCAGATGAGATCTTTTATCTACAAAGTCGGGGCATTGATGCCAATACTGCCCGTAGCCTACTTATTTATGCATTCGCCTACGAGATTTTAGAACAGTTGCCGTTGAGTTCTCTGCGACAAACATTGGCTCAACTCCTTTACCCCTAAAGGTTTTTGTTACTCCTTTGTCGATCGCCCCTCGTCCCATTTAACTCCTTGCTCCTATGACTCTTGCTCAAGAAAGAACCCTCGCTGCCAAACTCCGTGCTGACTTTCCTATCTTGGATCAGCAAATTCATGGCAAACCGTTGATCTATTTTGACAACGCCGCATCTTCTCAAAAACCCAAAGCTGTGATTGAGGCGTTGCAATATTACTACGAGCATGACAATGCCAATGTGCATCGGGGTGTTCACACGCTGAGTTCACGAGCAACCGATGCCTATGAAGGGGCACGCGATAAGGTGGCCGCCTTTGTCAACGCTGCCTCGCGCAATGAGATTGTCTACACCCGCAATGCCTCTGAGGCAATCAACTTAGTTGCATATACCTGGGGAACGAGCAATTTGCAAGTTGGGGATGAAATCATTTTGTCGGTGATGGAGCACCACAGCAACTTGATTCCCTGGCAAATGCTGGCACAGCGAACAGGGGCGGTGTTGAAGTTCGTTGAGTTAACGGAGACTCAAGAATTTGATCTAGACCACTTCAAATCTCTGCTGTCAGACAAAACTAAATTAGTGTCGGTGGTTCACGTATCAAATACCTTAGGCTGCATCAATCCGGTGCAAGAGATCACTGCGTTGGCCCATCACTATGGAGCCAAAGTCTTGATTGATGCTTGTCAGAGTGTGCCTCACATGCCAATCGATGTGCAGGCGATCGCCTGTGATTGGCTAGTCGCATCGGGTCACAAGATGTGTGCTCCGACGGGTATTGGCTTTCTCTATGGCAAGCTGGATGTGCTGCGATCGATGCCTCCGTTTTTGGGCGGTGGTGAGATGATTGCCGATGTTTTTCTCGACCACGCTACCTATGCTGACCTGCCTCACAAGTTTGAGGCAGGCACTCCCGCTATTGCTGAGGCGATCGCCCTGGGTGCGGCGGTTGGCTATCTCAGTGATATTGGCATGGACGCCATCCACGCTTATGAGGCGGAGTTAACAGCCTATCTGTGGCAACAACTACAACTGATTTCTGAATTGCGTTTGTTGGGTCCCAGACCCGATGCAAATGGCGAAGGACGGGCAGCACTTGCCTCCTTCACCGCTGGGGCAGTCCATCCTCACGACCTCTCCACCATTCTGGATCAGGCCGGAATTGCTATTCGGGCAGGACACCATTGCACCCAACCTCTGCACCGTCATCTTGGAGCACAATCCACCGCCAGAGCCAGCTTGTATTTCTACAACACCCGCGATGAGATCGACACTTTTATCGCTAGCCTCAAAGAAGCGATCGACTTTTTCGGCAATATTTTTGGCTAGTCAGGAGTTAAAAAGAAACGTAATGAATCGCTTCCATTCTAGAGATTGATTCAAACTCATGTGCAATCTGCAAGGATTATTTTGGTTCCGTCTTCACTGCGGGTGGAATCACACATCACCTGGCAGTTGAGGAAAAATCATGATCAAATCTTGGATGGTCATTGGAGGAGTGGCGATCGCACTGGCGATTCTTAGTAACGTTTTCTTAGAACCAAAAGGGATCAAATGGTTTAGCCGCTTACGGCGACCTCGCTGGTTAACCTTTGAGAAAGCCATTCCCGTTATTTGGACGGTCGTTTTTATTTGCACCGGATGGTCGGCTTATCTCACCTGGGAACAAGCCCCAGGTACACCTAAAACATGGGTTTTTATGGGGCTTTACATCCTGTTAGAAGTTGTAACGCTTTCCTACAATACGGTCATGCTTGCATTGCGGAGTCTCAAAGTTGGTGTAATCATTGGCGGTGCGGGTGCTATCTTGGCACTATTGCTTGCTGCAACAGTCTGGCCACTGTCTGGATGGGCGGCTGCACTCTTGATTCCCTATTTGCTATGGAGTCCGATTGGCACCTATACAACCTGGGAGATGATGCGCCTCAATCCGACAGATGCCTAATTGCCCTGATCAGCAGAGCAACGTAATCACTGTAGGAGAATGTGAATGCCTTCTTTTCGTAAGCGTGGGATCGTTATCTCGGTGCTTGCTGCCTTAAGTGTCTTAGCAGCAAGTTGTGGTGAAAGTAAGGTCTCCCAATGCAATAAGCTGATTGAGGTTGCTAATAAAGCAGTGTCAGATGTTCAAGCCATCACTGCTAGTGCCAATCCTCAAGATGTAAATGCAATGACACAAATTGCGGAGACAGCAGACCAGGCCAAAGCTTCTATGGAGGCTTTAGAAGTGTCTGATGAGTCACTCCAAACCTTTAAACAACGGTTTGTTGCCATGTATGCTGATACTAGCAAAGCCACCCGTGACTTGGTTACGGCTGTCAATGCAAACAATAGTCAGGGGGCTGAAGCGGCTTATACTGCTTTGCAAACCGCGACCGATCAAGAAACTCCGTTGGTAAATGAGGTGAATACCTACTGTGGTGGCACTCCTCAAACTACGCCTTAATTAAGAACAATAGAGAGATAAATAGGGGTGAAAGGGTTTCCATTCTTTTGCCCCTTCCTCATTGGCAAACCATCAATAGAACAGACGCGATTAATTGCGTCTCTCTGGTTAGACATCCGTAAGCAGGATCTAATTGAACAGACTATAGCTATAGCTTTATAAAACCCGTATATGCTGCATATACTCAAGCCAGAAACATGACTTTTAGAACACGATTTTAGTTTGGATTATTGCTATCATCTGGGGGTAATTCTACAATCTCAAACCAATATTGACCGATCGCTTTCATGACATCAACGAGTGACTCAAATGTCACAGGTTTGGTGATGTATGAACTAGCACCCAAGTTGTAGCTGCGATAAATATCTTCCTCAGTTTTTGAAGTCGTTAGTACCACAATTGGAATGTGACGCAACTCTGGAGATGCTTTGATTTCTTTCAATGCCTCCCGTCCATCTTTGCGGGGCATGTTTAAATCCAACAAAATCAGCCCAGGTCGAGGGGCACTTCCAGGTTGAGCATAGCGTCCTTGTTGATGCAGATAGTCCATCAACTCTTCACCGTCAGTAACAAAGTAGAGATTATTCATCAGACGGCACTCTGCCAATGCCTCGCTTGCCAGCATGCGATCGTCTTCATCATCGTCTGCCATCAAGATCACAATAGAGCGACGGCGTTTGTTCTCCACGAATTCACCTTGTGTTGTGTACGGGTAATGTCACCACAAATGCGGCTCCCTGTCCAGGGGCACTGTGGGCTTGAATCTGCCCTCCGTGCCGCTCCACAATCTTACGGCAAATGGCTAAACCAACTCCAGTCCCTTCATATTCACTGTGGTTATGGAGTCGTTGAAACACGGTAAAAATGCGATCGAGATATTTTTCGTCAAAACCAATTCCATTGTCTGAAACTGTAATTTCACATTGATGTTGAGTGCCTTGTGAGAAGGGTCGATCAGAATTCATAGGTTGGATCTGAGCGTTGATCTGCACGATGGGAGATGCCTGACCGTGAAACTTGAGGGCATTACTAATCAGATTTTGAAACAACTGCCGCATTTGTAGTGGATCTGCGTCAATCGTAGGTAAGTCGCCTAACTCTAGTCGTGCTCCCACGCGCTGAATTTGGATCTCTAGATCACACAAGACATCTCGTACAATAGCTGTCAAGTTAACTGGCATGAAGGGTTGAGCTTTTGTGGTGACGCGAGAAAACGTGAGTAGGTCATTAATCAAGGTTTGCATCCGTTTAGCTGCGTTTTGCATGCGTTGCAAATAATCCTGTCCTTCGTCGGTTAAGACCTCTGCATATTTAGCTCTGAGGCGATCGCCAAAAGCTTGAATTTTGCGGAGCGGTTCCTGCAGATCATGGGAAGCAACAGAGGCAAAATCCTGCAATTCACGATTGCTGGCTTCTAGGCGCAACGTTAACTGCCTCAGTTCCAATTCAATACGTTTGCGGTCTGTGATGTTGAGACTCGTACCAATCAAACGATAAATCCGTGATTGGTCGTCCTGGAGAGGAGTCAACTTAGTAATCCACCAAGTGTCTACTCCCTCAAAGGGGAGGCATTCTTCATAGGTGATAGCTTTACCAAGAGTGACACAGTCTTGATATCGCTGTCGAACGGCGATCGCAGCGGTTGGGGGAAACACATCTTCTGGAGTTTTACCCAGCAATGTTGTTAAGGAGATGCCTGTGAGCCGCTCATGGGCAGGATTCATACCTACAAAGCGAAAGTCTCCATTGCTTGGAACATCGACAACAAAAATGGAGCCTGCAATCCCCTCATAAATGCTACGAAGAAACTGCTCACTCTGTTGCAAAGCAGTTTCAGTTCTGCGTCGAGCCGTAATATCTTCTGCTAAAGATGCAATGCCAATCACCTCACCATCTTCAGCAATTAAGAGTGTGTTGTACCACTCGCAGATGATCTGTTTACCATCTTTGGTGATACTGGGATTTGTGCTCCGACTTCCACCCAACTGCTTAATCAAGCCATACCAGACTCTCTCAAGCTGGGCATGTGCCTCAGGTGGCACGATCAAATCCAGGATGCGCTGCCCGATCGCCTCTTGTCGGCTGTACCCAAAAATCCTCTCTGCGGCTGGGTTCCACTCCACAATTTCACCGTATATATTGCACTCAATAAAGGCCAATGGAGTTTGTTGAACGTGAAACGATAACCGCTGTTCAGATTGCCGCAATCGTTGTTCTGCGTGAACGCGATCGCTGACATCTTCAAACATGACCCCTAACCGCTGCTGTGATAGTGGAAAAGCTTTGCCTGAATAAATTCGTTCACCTTGGTGGCGATCGCGATACCGCAATTCTCCTAAATCACGAGTCACTGCCGAACGAACCACCTCAGCATAGACCTCTGGCATCTCAATTTTGAGAAATGCCGGAAATGGGTCATAACCTAGCTGCAACTCTCCTTGCTGCGGCAGCCCCAATATCTCTCTTGCCAGAGCATTAATCTCAAGCAGTTGAAAGGTACTTGGATCTTCAAGATCCTCCAAATGCCAGACGATCAAGCCTACTGGCATCTGCTCAACTAAATCTGCATAGACTTGCAAGTTGTTCATTGCGAGGACGCAACATTATGAGGACTACTCCAAACAGGTTCTTTCGCAATCAACCGTTCAGCCGCTTCGCTGTCTAGAGGTTTTGAGAAGAAATAACCCTGCCCATACTCACATTTTAGAGAACGCAGTTGGGCAAGCTGCATTAGGGTTTCTATGCCCTCTGCAATCACGTCCATACCCAGGTTCCAGGCAAGCGTCATAATTGTTCTAACAATTGCCAACTGCTCTCCATCGCGATCGATTTTGTTAATAAAAGAGCGGTCGATTTTCAAGGTGTCTACTGGGAAGCGATGCAGGTAACTCAATGAGGAATATCCTGTGCCAAAATCATCCATCGATAATCGAATGCCCATTGCTTGCAATTCTGACAACATCATGGCGGCTGAGTCAGTGTTCTCCATTAACACACTTTCGGTGATCTCTAATCGCAGGTATTGTGCCCCCAGTTGAGTGTGCCGCAAGATCTGGTTAATTTGATGAATCAACTCAGGGGCAAACTGTTTGCCTGACAGGTTGACACTCACTGTTAGAGGCAATTGATCAGGAAACCGCAAGTGCCACTCTCGCATTTGAGCACAGGCTTCTTGGAGCACCCATAACCCCATCGGCACAATCAATCCCATTTCTTCGGCAATGGGCACAAATTCTGCTGGAGAAATCATGCCTCTTTCGGGATGATGCCAGCGTAACAAAGCCTCAAACCCAACAACTCGGCAATTTTTGAGTGAGACGATGGGTTGATAGTGAATCTGCAATTCTTTGCGATCGATCGCCCGTCTCAAGTCTGTCTCAAGTTGCAACAAAGCAACGGCACAAACGTGCATCCCCCGATCAAAGATTTCATACCGAGATTTGCCCATCGCCTTGGCTCGATACATAGCCGTATCAGCATCGCGCAGCAAACTGACCGCAGACTCATAATCGGTGGTGCTGAGGGCAATGCCAATGCTGGCACTGGTATAGATGTCGTGTCCCTCTAGATTAAACGGTTGAGCTAACTCGTGTTGAATGCGATCGGCGACTGAGGTGACGTCTTTGGTGTCTTGAATGCCCTCTAGCAAGATTACAAACTCATCTCCACCGAGACGGGCAATGGTATCACCGGGGCGCAGGCAATTGGACAGACGACGAGAGATCGCAATCAAGAGGCGATCGCCCATCATATGCCCCAAACTATCGTTAATCACCTTAAAGCGATCGAGATCTAAAAACAAAACTGCAAAACTGTAATCGTGATGCCGTTGTGCCCATTGCACCACATGATGCAACCGCTCCATTAACAAAGCCCGATTGGGTAGATCAGTCAGAGCGTCATAAAGGGCGTTGTGTAACAATCGTTGCTCAGCCTGTTTATGGGCTGTGATATCGGTTTGAGAGCCAGCAATGCGAGAGACATGCCCCTCCGCATCCCGAACTGCCAAGCCACGGCTTAACATCCAGCGATAGGTGCCATCTCGATGCAGCATGCGATGTTCATTCTCAAAATGAGGGGTCAACCCTTCGAGATGTGCCTTGATTTCTCGTTCAACTCGCGAGTAATCGTCAACATGAATTCGGCTAAACCACTCGGTTTGGGTCGCGCCAATTTCACTCTCTCCATAGCCCAACATGGCTTTCCAACGGGGTGAAAAATAGAAATTTCCCGTTCTAAGATTCCAATCCCAAATGCCATCATTTGCCCCTTGCACTGCCAGAGCATAGCGTTCTTCACTCTCTCGCAATGCCTCTTCTGAGCATTTGCGCTCGGTAATATCTTGAAAGGTCACAACCGTCCCGACTAGTTGGTCGTTTTCCCAGATGGGGGTGCTGATGTACTCTACCGAAAAGCAAGTGCCATCTTTACGCCAAAACACATCATCATCGACATGGTGCACCAGGCCATCTCGCAGGGTTAATTCAATCAAGCAAGCCACTTGTGGAGGAGGAATATCTCGGTTGGAGTGATGCAAGATGGCGTCAATTGGTTTACCAATTAACTCATTGACCTCCCACCCCAACATGCGAGCCGCCGCAGGATTAAAGAAAATGCCATTGCCGTTCAGATCTAACCCGTAAATGCCTTCCCCTGCCGAGTTGAGAATTAGCTCATGCAAATGACGGAGCCGATCTAACGCATCTTCTGCTTGTTTGCGGGCTGTGACATCATTTTGTAAGCCAATGAAACTGGTCAACTGACCTTGAGCATCAAAGACGGGGTTAATCTGCAACTCATTCCAAAAGGGAGTCCCATCTTTGCGATAGTTGAGCAACGTGCAGGTAATGGGTTGTCGGTTGGCGATCGCCTGTTGAATCTCCTTGATCGCGTTTACATCGGTGTCAGGCCCTTGCAACAAACGACAGTTTTCTCCCATGATGTCTTCGGGATTAAAACCTGTAATGGCTGTAAAAGCAGGATTGACAAAAATCACTGGATTACCAGGCAAATGAGGGGCTGTAATGACCACCCCTGTTGTGACATTCTCGATTGCCAGTGCTAGTTGGTCATTGTCTCTCAGGGCTTGTCGCAGGTCTTCTAGGGTTCGTTTGCGCTCAATGGCATACCGAATTGACCGCTCTAGCAATAAAGCATCGATTTGTCCTTTGACTAAATAATCGGCAACGCCAGCCTTCATAGCTGCGATATCTACATCATGATCTCCTTGACCTGTCACCAAGATCATAGGTGCTTTGCATCCTGAGGCGATCGCAGTTTGAATTAGCTCTAGCCCATTTTTAGCCCCCAAACGGTAATCGACCAAATAAACATCATGTTGATTGTTGATGATCGCTTCTAAAGCGACATCGTAGGTATTTACCCAATCTAAACTGAACCGATTAGGTTCGATCTCAGCAAATAACCCTTTAGTAATGATGTAATCGTCCTCATCATCTTCAATGACGAGGACTCGTATGGGGTAATAAGACATGACTAAAGTTAAAGTGTTATTTAAGACACACAAAATCTATATCTGTATAGTTCCCTCAATTTCAGCCCTTCGCAAGATGAACCCAACGCTGGTTTGATTAAGAATCATTGCCATTCAAGGCACGAAATTTAGTTTTATAAAGAAATAAAGTATTAAAAATGACTAAAAAAGGGGTTAAGCCCCTCATCCTTATTTTTATAGTTTGGGCTATAGAGGGTTTTAGATAATGGCTTTGGCCTTCAAGCCCTCCTTAACCAGAGGTAGTAGCCTTTCTCGATATGCTCCGTAGAGTTACAGGCTAGTCCTTCATAAAAATTACAGAATAGGGATGGTCAGTGGTTGAGTGGTGAGTTTAGAAATAGGTGAATGGGAGGAGGCAAGGCTGAGGTTGGAGATTCCTTTTACCCTCTGTATCGTAATTTCCTTGAATTCCTCATCCTCTCATCACTCTTTCATGCCTGTCAGGTATTGCTGTACTAACAGGTCGATTCCAGTAATTGCCGTTCCTACAACTACGGCGTAAGCTCCTAGTTTGAGTGCTTGTCGAGCCATTTGTGGCGACGCGATGCCACCTTCGCAAATGATCGGGATGGTAAGGTGTTGCACCAATTGACTGAGCAGGTCAAATCCGGGTGGCTTATATTGGCGAGTGGCGTCGGTATATCCATAGAGGGTTGTGCCGACAATGTCGGCTCCTGCCTCAGCCGCAGCGATCGCCCCCGCTAAGGTATCGACATCCGCCATCACAGGCTTATCGAGTTGGGTGTGAATTTGCTCAATCAGAGTCGCAACGGTTTCCTGACCTGGGCGCGATCGCACAGTGGCATCAATCGCAATGATGTCTGCCCCAGCGACAGCGACTGCTTGGGCGTGCTCAAACCGAGGAGTGATGTAAACGCTATAACCTGGGATTTGTTGCTTCCATAACCCGATGATAGGAACGGTAATGCGCGATCGCACCGCTTGAATGTGGGCTGGGGTATCAATTCGGACTCCAATGGCTCCTTGATTAACTGAGGCTTGGGCGATCGCCGCAATCACTGAGGGGTCGTGTAATGGAGAGTCAACCGGAGCCTGACAGGAGACGATCAATCCCTGGTGGAGGGGTTGAATCAGAGCAGAAAATTTTGCTGACGAAGAAACTGACATACTTAAGAAGGATGCTTTACCCTAAGTTCTCTTTATAGTCTGATTTATAGTTTGAATTAGTCTTTGTATTAGGAGTTAATTACACATGATGACCTTAATGGAAGCTGCTGCTGGTCTAGACAATGCTGGTGGTCATTTTCCCATTTCTTTTACGCTAGTGTATGTTGTCGGTTTTATTGCGGCTGTTAGCATTGGTTCGATCGCCTGGTATAACTCTAAGCGTCCTCCCGGATGGGAAGACAAAGAACGTCCTGATATCGTTCCAGAAGTAGATGATGAAGTTCCAGGAAACTAGACCTCTGTTTAACAATGGTTCTGTTCAATAATGGTCAATCGTCAATTTTTGTCACCCATTGATTATTGACCATTTCTTCTAAACTAAGCCAATCCTGTAGCCGTCAAGCCCTCAAAACTGCCCTTTATACCACCCTCAAACGATTCAATTGGGCAGTCCATGCGATCGCCGTAGACGCACCATAAAAAAGCCATCCATTTGATGGTGGTGGGGCAGCACTTTGATCCAACCGGGTGGAGTGACAAACAATGCAGCAGGATGGTCTAGTCGAGGTGGATCAATTTGCCAATCTGGATGGGTCGCCAAAAAATTCTGGGCGATCGCCTCATTTTCTAGCGGATGTAAAGTGCAGGTCGAGTACACCAACACACCCCCTGGTTTGACCCAGGTCGCCGCTTGAGCCAACAACTCGGTTTGCAGTTGGACAAGCTCTAAAACCGAGTCGGGGGTTTGTCGCCAACGAGCATCAGCGTGACGGTGCAGAGTACCCAACCCAGAGCAAGGCGCATCAATTAGCACGCGATCAGCTTGGTTAGCCAATCGGGTAATGTGGCGGCTATCTTCGGCACAGGTTTGAATTGAGGTTAACCCCAACCGCTGCACATTTTCTTGCAAACGTTTGAGCCGAGAAGCTGTGCGATCGCACGCCCAAATCACACCGCGATCGCCCATTAGCTCTGCTATATGAGTGGTTTTGCCGCCAGGTGCCGCACAAGCGTCAATCACCGTTTCTCCAGGTTGCGGGTCGAGCAAATGGCTAACCAGTTGAGCACTGGCATCTTGCACCACCCACCACCCCTGCTCAAAGCCAGGGAGATGACGAATGGAACCCACAGGCTTGAGTAGCCGTAACGCATGGGGTAGAGGAGGAAAAGGGGCGATCGCAATGCCCGCTTCCTGCATGGCTGTCTCTACTGTCTCTACCGAGCTACGCAACTGATTGACCCGCAAGTCAATATGCGGGGTTTGATTTAATGCTTGGCACAATGCCGTTGTCTCTGCCCAACCAAATTGCTCTAACCACACCCGCACCATCCAATCTGGGTAACTATATTGCATCCCTAGAGCCACAACCGGATCGTCAGGCAAGGTCAGCGGATCAACCCCTTGCAACCCGTCTTGTGCTGCTAATCGAACATATTGCCGCAGCACCCCATTGACAAACCCTGTTAGCCCCTGCAATCCGTTTGTTTTGGCTAACTCAACCGTCGTATTCACAGCGGCTGAGGCCGGAATATGGTGCAAATAGCGCAGTTGATACAAGCCAATCTGCAAAATTAGCCTGAGATCGGGTGGTTGTTGGTGAGCCTTTTTGGTGGCGAGTTGGTCGATCAGAGCATCTAGCGATCGCTGCTGTCTGACACAGCCATACACTAATTCGGTGAATAAACCACGATCGAGTTCAGTCAATGCATTCTGCTGTAGCACTCGGTCAAGAGCTACATCTACAAATGCCCCTCGGTGCACAGCTCGAAGGGCTAAAAAGGCAGATTGGCGTGGGTTCTGAGTCACGAACCAGCAGAAATAAGGCGAGTGATAAAATTCATGGAAAATGTATTATTATCTTTTTGACGTATCTTTATTTTTTCCTTACAAAAATCTTTCTATTGGCAAATCGCATTCCACAACTTGCAATCTTGTCAACCATAATTTCACATAATCATTCTATTTTAGAATTTTTGTCAGACAACTGATTGAGATTTGAGAACAGACGAATACCATTGCAAGGGTTCACGTAACACTATTCTAAAAAATTATGATGCGATCGATTTTAGAAAACCCCAAGCTCAACCGCAAAACGTCTCTAGAAGGCACAATCAAAGATGGCGTTATTACTCCTCAATGGCGGCGGCGGCTGACTAAATTCTATCGCTCTATCATTCCTTCTCATGTCACTTCAGAGCAGCAAATTTGGCTATACACGACTCAAGATATTCTTGATTTTAGTGAACGATTAAAAGATCTTGACTATGACCTGTCAACCATAGACTACGTTTTAATTGTTGACCCAGTCACTGATATCTACGACATCATTGAATTTTTTTCTCAGTTAAGAAATAAGCTTCCTGACCATGCAAAAGTGGTTTATAGCAATTTCAACTGTCTTTGGGCACCACTCTTTGAATTGGCGGCTTCTCTTGGTTTCTCTAGACAACGAGGAATTGGTAATTTCTATTTTGATAGCGACCTAGATTGCTTTTTGGAAATGTCAGGTTGGGAGCATGTTAAGAAGATTAGACGGTTTATGCTCCCTCGTGAAATCCCTATTCTAAGCTCGATATTCGACAACTTTTTGGTACGGCTTCCTGTGTTGCGAAACCTGTCTCTAAATAGCATTTTTATCGCCAGAAAAAGTGCAGAAGGAAGCCCAAGAGACTATTCCACAACGGTTCTTGTTCCCTGCAAAAATGAGGAGAACAACATTGAGGCGGTGATTCGTCGGATGCCCTCATTTGGTCAATCGGTTGAGATTCTCTTCATTAACGATAAGAGCACCGACAGCACCGAAGAAAAAATCCTCTATTTTCAGCAACGCTTCCCCGACAAAAATGTCGTTTTAGTGCAGGGGTTGGGCAAAGGCAAAGGAGAAGCCGTTCGCGAAGGAATGAAGTTTGCGACGGGGGATATCTGCATGATTTTGGATGCAGATTTAACGGTTATTCCAGAAGATCTACCTCAATTTTATGAGGCGATGCGTCGTCGCAGGGCTGATTTTATTCATGGCACCCGTCTGGTGTATCCCGGTGAAGCAGGAGCCATGCGCTTTGCCAATATTGTCGGCAACTGGGGATTCTCCATTCTGTTTACCTATGTTTTAGACGAGCGCACGACCGATACGTTGTGTGGCACAAAAGTCTATTGGCGTAGAGATTGGCCCCTTTTTGAAGAAATGAAAGCCAATTTGAAGCACTCGGATGTTTGGGGTGACTACAATCTGATTTTTGGTGCCTCTCGCTATGGTCTCAAGATGGCTCAATTACCTGTGCGCTATTTTGAGCGATTGGAAGGTACTACTAAGATGACGAAACGCATTAGAAATGGTTTGATCATGTTGAGAGTGGTTTGGCAAGCTCTCTGGTCGGTTAAGTTTATTTCTTAGTCGTTGGGCAATATCGGGGTTTAGCCTGATCAACCTGCCCTCTAGTCATCCTTGAATTTTAGACTCTTCAGTTTATTTATGACCCTACAACAACGGTTAGAGCGAGAACGTCAACACGGCAAGGTGATTATCGCCACCGAAGAAAATAATTGGGGATGGAAAACGCCTGCGGGTCAAATTCGCTGGAAGCGTCGCTTTAACTATCTAGCCCAGGCACTGGCGCAAGCTGAGGGTGAGGTCTTAGAAGTCGGAGCGGGGTCTGGCACTTTTACGGTTGGTTTAGCCGATGTCTATTCTCATCTAACGGCGATCGACATTAGCGAAGACCTGGTTAACATTGCACGGTCTAGAGCACCCTCAGTCCATTTTGCGGCAATGGATGCTCACAATCTGGAGTTTCCAGATAACAGTTTTGATGCCATTGTTGGTTGCTCTGTGTTGCACCACTTAGATTGGAATCTAGCCCTCCAAGGGTTTTATACCAAGCTTAAACCCGGTGGAGTGATTCGGTTCTCAGAACCCAATTTGTTAAATCCACAGATCTTTATTCAAAAGACAGTTCCCCCCATCAAAAAACGGTTAGGGGATAGCCCAGATGAATATGCTTTTACAGCTTGGCAAATCCGGCGATCGCTCAAACGGGCAGGCTTTTCTCGGATCACCGTCACACCTTACGAATTTCTGCATCCCTCTGTTCCTGAAAAGTGGATCGATACGGTGATCAAGTTAGAAACATTGATTTCCAAAACCTTTCTCAAACAAATTGGTGGCTCACTGTTAATCGAAGCCGTCAAGTTATAGGTGCAGTATCAAGACGTGCAATAGAATGGACTGTCATGGGAAAACAAGGTTTATTGAGTGGATTGAAGTTACCAAAAGAGCTTCAAATTGATGATCATGACGATCCGGCTAGCATTTATGTGATTCGACGCATTATTAAGCGCAAACCATTTTTAGTGAACACCTACAAAAGTTTCTACCGCGATATTATTCGTAGAGTTAAAACTGTTCCTGCTGATGGTGAACTGATTGAGTTGGGCAGCGGAGCCAGCTTCCTAAAAACGGAGTTACCTCGCCTCATCACCTCCGATGTGTTGCCCTATGACGGAGTAGATAAGGTTTTTTCAGCATTAGATATTCCCTTAGCTGATGACAGTGTCAGCGCATTTCTGATGACGGATGTGCTACACCACATCAAGGATTCGCGACAGTTTTTCCGAGAGATGCAACGGTGTCTCAAAGTGGGTGGCAAGGTGGTGATGATTGAACCTGCCAATACCCTGTGGGGCAAATTTATTTTTAGTAATTTTCATCCAGAGCCATTTGACGACCAAGGAGGATGGGGGTTTGAGGAAGGAGGGCCGCTCAGCGGAGCCAATATTGCAATTCCCTGGATTATTTTTTTTAGGGATATAGAAACCTTTCAAAAAGAGTTTCCAGACTTGCGATTACGGTCGATTCGTCTGCATACTCCCTTCAAATATTTGCTGAGTGGGGGGTTGTCGTTTAGACAGTTGTTGCCGTCTTGGTGTTACCCCTTTGTTCACTTGCTTGAGTGGGTATTATCGCCGTTGAACCGATATTTAGCGATGTTTATGACAATCGAGCTAGAAAAACGCCACTAGTTCGTTTTAATCCGATATAGAGCTTGTACTTTCCCGACAAAAATTTCTTCGATGGGTTGTTTAGGCCCAAATCGCTCGGCACGACGGCCTCTCAAAGGATTGGTTTGAAACACAACACATCGCTGTCCCTGTTCAGAAATATCCTCTAATTTCACTCGCTGGCTGTAGTTTTCATACACCTTATTATCTTCGTTGTGAAACAACGCCTGGGGATAGAGTTGAGTGAGAACGTCACCAAATTGATTACCTGTCCAAAATTGGGCAAAGTGCAGCGCAGACGGAATTGTTGCGGCTCGTCTGGATAGGGTTAAGACGCAAGAACTGTATTCTGGAGTATTCAATAGGGTTTGAATTTGAGCCGTATCGGCACGAAAAGCTGCACTCCGATCGACGATTAATCGAGAAGCTGTATAGGTTTGATAGATTCCTAACGCGATCGCCAACCCCAATGCGATCGCCAACACAAACTCTGTTAAACTTGGACGATCTAAAAGGTCGCGCCCCAGAGCCAAGATCACAGGTAAATAAATCTGAACGAGTAAAAAAATAATAAACCCTGCCAGCCCAATCGAGGGCATTAAATAACGGCTTTGGTAATATTCTTTGGCAGTGAGTAATAGTTGCGCAATCACGGCGATCGCTGTCAGGCTAGAGAGTAATAACAACCGCTTTGTGTGGATAGCTTCTAGACTGATTTTTAACTCACCTTTGCCATATTTTGAGAGCAAAAATACCCCAATACACCCTAACAATAAGAGACCCGTTAAATAGATCAAAAGCGCATCTCTTTGAGAGAGACGTCCTAGATTTTTGAGGATCGTTTCGATGTTGATTAATTGCACCTCACCTCGTCCATAGGGTTCATCCCGAATGGCTAATGCAATAAACCAATTTCCGATATTGGCGTATTTATCAAAAATGGGCAGAGTAGCAATAAAAAAGGTGATGATGGTAGCGAGGATCGTTAACAGTTTTTGCCAGATACCTGCAACAACAATGATGAATAACAACATGGGCAAAAAGGTCAGTTTGCTCACCAAGCCCAGCCCAAAAACGATGCCAAAACTAATGGCAAACCAAGGCGATCGTTCAACAGTTGGTTTGAATAGATAAATTACTAAAAGAGTTGCTAATAATTGGCTGGCACAAAACAATAACCCTTCGGGAGCCACCCGACTCGGCTCATGTTCAGCGATCGACAGTGCCATGACAAAGGGCGTTGTTTGCAAGATCAAACTCAAGAAGATGTTATGGCTAACTTGATAACAAACAAACCCCAATAAGAGCAAGCAAAAGGCCGTGATCCCAATAATGGCGTAGTTGATTAGCTCTAAGTAAAGCTCTGGGTTGCTCAACACCGTTTCATTAATCGATGCAAGCCCAGAATTGAACAGAGATTGAATCGAATAACTGCCAATAATAACCAATGCTCCTAGCACTTGCGCGGTTGTGCCAGGATGCTGAAAAATGCCAGGACTTCTGCTATTAACGATATTTAATGAATCCATTAAATAGGCATAATCTGGATCCTGGTTAGGAGTCCAATAATAGGGCCCCTTTTGATGACTAATAACGACATAAGTAATGATGTAAATGATAGGAAAACCTATCAAAAACAGACTATTAATCAGTCGTGTTTTTGTAATGTCTTTAAACATGCTTTTTTGATGGGAAAGCTTGAAGGATTAAATCAGCAGAAATCGCTAGAGGGAATAATACCATGCAATTTTTCTGCTGTTGTCTTGCTCTCTACCAGAACGCGACAGTTATCGTGTTTACAGCTTTGTTTTGTCGCTATTTCGGGAGGGTTGAATATGACCTGCCCCGATGACTTCACGGACTCGATAAATGGGGCGGCCCTGAGATTCGTGATAGGTTCGCATTGAGAGTTCTGCTAACAACCCAAAACTAAAGAGTTGAACGCCTGTCGTGAGCAGCAGCACCGTCAGAATCAGCAGGGGGCGATCGCCTATTGCTTGACCCATCACGATCTTGACAAACGTGAGATAAAGCCCTAGACCAACACCAGCCGCGATCGCCAGCAACCCAAACAAGCCAAAGACATGCATGGGACGGGTCAGAAATTTCTTGATAAAGAAAATGGTGAGGAGATCCATCAACACTCGAAAGGTTCGCCCCAACCCATACTTGCTCTGACCAAATTGGCGGCTGTGATGTAACACAGGCATTTCTACAATGCGTGCCCCTTCGATAAATGCCAGCACTGGCAAAAATCGATGTAATTCTCCATATAGATTTAAATCAGTGACAACCTCTGCTCGATATGCCTTGAGGGAGCAACCGTAGTCATGAATCTGAACTCCAGTGACCCGGCTGATCAACCAGTTGGCAATCTTGGAAGGTAACAATCGAGTCAGTGCTGCGTCTTGCCGTTGTTTGCGCCAGCCACTAACAAGGTCATAGCCTTCATCTAGCTTGGCTAACAGTCTGGGAATATCGGCAGGGTCATTTTGCAAATCTCCGTCTAGGGTAACAATGACTCGACCCACAGCATGCTTAAACCCTGCTGCCATAGCAGCGGTTTGACCATAATTTCGTCGCAGCAAAACGGTTCGCAAATCTGACCGATTGAGAGCTTCCTGGCGGAGCCAATCAGCCGAGCCATCGTGTGAGCCATCATCAACACAGACAATTTCATAGTTGAGGTGGTTTTGTTGCAGCGTTGTAGTAATTGCCCCTAGCAGTCGAGGCAGGCTCTCAACCTCGTTATAAATGGGCACCACAACTGATATCTCTGGGTCAGCTAGAGTGGTTAAAAGATTAGAAGGGTAGTCTTCAGGCAGCAAAGATTGACTCATACACGATGGCAGCACCTAACGGGTCAGCAACTTAACCTTATGCAGATTAGGTTTAACCTCTAGATTTTAGGGGTATCTGTTGCCGGATGTTGATTTAAAGACGCAAAACCTGCCCCAAGTGCCTCAGCCGAGGTGCTGATTAAACGATAGAGAGCGACACCGCTCAGCACAACTCCATCTGAAAAAGGTTGCCCAATCAGGGCGATCGCCGTTGCCTCAAAGACCCCTAGCCCCCCCGGTGCCCCTGGAACGACTAGACCCAGCAACCAGGCAAAGCTAAAGGCACTGAGTAGAGCAGGCACTTGCTCGATGGGAACGGGTTGCAACGCCTGAAGCACAAATAGAAACCCAGTTGCTCGCAGGCTGACAAAGCCAAATTCTCCTATCAGGGGAATTACGGGATAGCGTTTGATTTGTAAACGGTTTTCTGACTCAATCTCAGTGTCTTTCGTCTTCAACCGTCGTGCTAGTTGCAGGAGGGGGTTCAATAGCCTGGGGTGAAAGGCCATCAGCAGCCCCGCTAAAATCACCCCATGAAAAGTCCAGTTTTGCAGCCGACCAGCGATCGCAAAGGTGAGGGCAACTGCTGCCATCAACAGCGACTCTAGAATGACGCTCAACACGGCTGCACTTGTTAAAAATCCAGCCGACTCACACGCTTTGACCCGTCCATAAAAATGCCAAACATTCCCCGGCAGGTATTTCGCAATATTCGTTCGCAAATAGACTACGATGCCCCAAAAGCCAGTGGCAGGTTGCCCCAACTCCTGCAAGATCAAGCTCCAAACCCAACCTGACCAGACATGGGCCGATAAGGTTATGACTAGGGCGATCGCCAGCCACCACCCTCCCACCGCATCAATTCGGATAGATTGCACCTCGGACCACTGATTTCGTAACACTGTCGTCAAGAAAAACAGCGTGCCCCCAACAATCACCCACCGCAGAATTGATTTGGCTTTCATCCTTACTGAGATTCCTTTGAGTTGGGAATAAAACTGGCGATCACCCGTCCTGCCCCCCGAAATTGCTGAAAATAAGTTTGACTCACGGCATCCCCCTCGTTTGAGAGGCGATCGATGCCAATGCCATTGCGTCCCTGATCTTTTCCAGAGCTGTGAATGTACAATTCATTGCCCAAATATAACGCCACATGATTACAGCGTTCGGGTTTGCCAAAAAAGAGCAGATCACCTGGTTGCAGAGTATCCAAGGCGATGGACTGCACGAATGCTTCTTGTTGATAAGAGTCTCTGGGTAGCCAAATGCCAACAGAGGCAAACGCCGTTTGCACCAATCCTGAACAGTCATAATTGGGGCCAACTGTGCCACCCCAAAGATAATAATTGGGCTGCTTCATGGCTGCTTGAGCGTAGGTTAACACCTGAGGCAGGCGATCGCGAATCTCGGTCTCGGTGAGGGCGATCGCTTGATAGGGTGACTCTGCCAGCATCAACATATCCAGATCTTCTAACGCCATCCAACCCGAATAGTGGTCTTCACATAGGCACACCTGAATCGCCTCCATCGCAGCCGTTGCCGTGGGAGTAGGCGGCAACGCCACCACTCGCAACTGACGCCCAGCTACGGCTTGTGTCGCTAAACCCTTTAAGGTAGGCGCATCATATAGGTTTAAATTGATTTGACATTCATATTCAATACTCTGATTCTCTAACCAAGTGGTATGCAATTCGGCAAGCGACACCATAAATATTGACTACTATTGACATTGGTTGTTGTTCAAAGGCTAGTCAAGCATGCCATTTTTTCATCGAGATGAACAACTCGAAACATGGGGCGATCGCATTTTAGAGTCAACGTGGGCAGCATTTCCAAAGCTGGCTCAAAACCAACTTGCATTCACCTGGCTGGTTTACGATCCCCCGGTGGTGGTGAATACGGGTGGTGCCTTGAGTGCAGAAGAGTTTTGGCGATATCCCGTGAGAGGGTTTGCCTATCGGGGGGTCGAGTCGATCTATCCCGCTAGTGTGGTCAAGTTGTTTTATCTGGTTGCAATGCATGAATGGCTCCAGCAGGGCATGATTCAGCCCACTGTCGAACTCGACCGTGCCAGTCGTGACATGATTGTAGACTCTAGCAACGATGCCACCAGTTTGGTTATGGATGTGTTGACGGGCACAACGAGCGGTCCTGAGTTGCCTGCTGCCCCGTTTGAAACCTGGAAACATCAACGCAACTTGATTAATCGCTATTATCAATCGCTTGCCTGGTCTGAGTTAGAGAGCATCAACGTCAACCAAAAAACCTGGTGTGATGGTGCTTATGGGCGAGAAAGGGCTTTTTTAGGAGAGTTGATGGAGAATCGCAACAGCCTCACCACCAATGCCACAGCCCGGTTATTACACAGCATTGTGGGAGGGGTTGCGGTCTCACCAGAGCGATCGCAAGCCATGATGACACTCCTAAAACGCAGTCTCGACCCGGTTGACTTGGCCGCTGATCCTGAAAATCAGATCACTGGCTTCTTAGGAGCCGGACTTCCCCTCGCTGCTCGTGTTTGGTCAAAAGCTGGGCTAATGAGTCGAGTGCGTCATGATGCGGCTTATATTGAGCTACCCGACCAACGCCCTTATCTGCTCGTGGTGTTTACCGAAGGCAAGGAGCACAGCCAAAGCGAATCCATTTTGCCATTTATCTCTGAGCAAGTTGCTACAGCGGTTAGTCAGCTTTAGTGGTGGGTTGTGTGCAAGCGGAATTAGTGATTGGTCAATCGTTCGCTAGCTAAAGGGGCGATCGCTCTATTCCTCAATGGCTCTACGCCTAAATCATTAGACCAACCCAACCTCTACGTCTTCCATTTGACCGATGAATTTTATCCGTGAATCTGGTGAGCTTATAGATGGAGTTGATCAAAAAGCCATTCAACATGCGTAAAGTTAACATTGGTCTGACTGAAGAACAACGTCAAGGCGTATCAGAGCTGCTCAATCGCGATTTAGCAGACGCCTATCTACTTTTGATCAAAACTAAAAAATATCACTGGGATGTCATTGGGCCTCAATTCCGCACATTGCATCAATTGTGGGAAGAGCAGTATGAAGCTCTAACTGAAAGCATTGATGCAGTGGCTGAGCGCATTCGGACTTTGGGGTTTTATCCAATTGGAACGGCAGAAGGTTTTCTAAAAGTCGCTTCGATCAAAGAAGCCGCTCAAGATATTCCGACTGCAACTGGCATGGTAGCTAGTCTAGTTGATGATCACGAACAAATCATTCGCAACATGCGTGAGCACATCGATCGCTGTTCTGAAGAGTTCCACGATGAAGGAACGGCTGACTTCTTGACAGGTTTGATGGAAGCGCACGAAGAGATGGCATGGATGCTGCGTTCCTTCATTGAAGGGCAATCGCTCGAAGCAGATGGCACAACTAATCGCAGAGAGCCTGCTACTGTTCGCTAGACCATTCATCACCGTGCTTTGGGATGGTGTTTGTCTGCTAACTATCACTAGGTTTGACATCATAGATTTCACTCTCCTAACGTCAACCTTCAGCAGTTCTCTGGAACTGCTTTTTTTTGGGAAAACGGAATACGGTAAGTAGGTCGGTCTAATAACAGTGAATCTGGGCTAAGCGATACCAATTTGATTTGAAAACAGTGCAAATGCAACCCCTCCCAACCTCCCGGAGGTGCCGCAGGCGGTGGGGTCAAGTGCAAGGTTCACTCAAGGTTCACTGTTTAAATTGGTATTAGAAAAAGGGTCAGAAATAAAGATTCCTGAGGAACCCTCTGAGCCAAGTGGTACACTTCCCATGAACCTTGCTCCAGTTCATATGGAACTTTTAGTTGACACGATCGACTCTGAAATTGGCTCTATCTTCATCATCTCTGATGGAGAATCGCTCTGTGCGCTTGATTAT
Source organism: Oculatellaceae cyanobacterium bins.114 (assembly GCA_033764315.1). Classification (GTDB taxonomy): domain Bacteria; phylum Cyanobacteriota; class Cyanobacteriia; order Elainellales; family Elainellaceae; genus FACHB-1407. Next base: position 74,224 of record JANRJA010000077.1, on the reverse strand, counting down.
GCGGATTATGCAGACCGCATGCGAACGTTGCTCACCACCCGCTATGGCTCCTTTCGTTTAACCCCTGCGCTTGACCCTGCTGGAGTGAGCAGTCAGTTACGCGCTTATTTGCAAGGTCACTACGCTGCACTCGACCCGATCGCGGTTAACCCAGGAGGGACAGCCTTTCAGCGTCAGGTGTGGTCAGCATTGCGCGACATTCCTCCAGGAGTCACGGTCTCCTATGGAGAGTTAGCGGCCAAATTGGGCAAAGCCACTGCCTATCGCGCCGTTGGCATGGCAAATTCGCTCAATCCTGTGGCGATCGTGATTCCCTGTCATCGAGTGATTGGGGCAAACGCGGCTCTGACGGGTTATGCAGGTGGTTTAGAGCGCAAACGCTGGTTATTAAAACATGAAGGGGTTGATGTCACTCAGATGACAGGCCATCCTTCAGGGGGGCACAGTCCTCAAAATTTGCATCCTCATTTGGTGTGAGGTTTTATTGATCTTTGAGCAACAAAGCACCGCGATAAAAGAAAATTAATGCGATCATTTGCCCTAAGTGATATAAATCATTTGCTTGTAGCCAACCAATCTGCCACTGCATCCCTAATATGCCAATAGCCACCCATGATCCGATGATTCCTGCTCTGATCCATCGGATGCTGAGAGCTGTGAAGTCCTTCTTGGAATAGGGCGCAAAGCGGTGCCCCGATCGCCCACGCCACCCCATAACTCCTTGCAGCACACCCACAAGCAACAGGGCTGACCCATAATCAACAATCACCCACTGAAAGTCGGGTTGGGTAAATGACAGCGCAACATGGGCGATCGCCTTGATACTAATCGCGACCAACCATATCCACTGCCAGCGACGGGAGATTGTGCTGATGACCGTTCCCAGGACTATCAAGAAACTGGCGATCGCAATTGACACAGCGACAGCTTGCCATAAGATCTGAAGCGTTTTGACACCCAATGACTCGACAAATCCATGACAGGTGCCCCCCAACAGAGCCGCGATCGCCGTTGCCGCAAATGCACCCGCCCAACATCGCACAGAACGCTGCACCGAGGCGTGCTGTTTTCGATGCCACAGCCACCCTGCTAGAACGAATGCCTCAAGTGCGATCGCATAGTCCGTCAATGTAGTGATTGGCTCAGCCACCATCATTTGCAAGTTTTTGCTCAATAGTGCAACAAGTTTTTAAGGAATATATAGAACTATCCCTTAAGACAGATTTTCTTAATAAATCGGGTCAGCTTACCATGTGAGCAACCGTGGTCGTGTATACGGAAATGCTCCATGCAACGTAGCTCAGCCGATCAAGCCATTAGCGATGGAGATTCAGACCTCAAACAGCAGGTCAATTTCTCGTTGACAAACACCGCTTGCCAGATATTAGCTGAAACTGCGCATCGGCAGGGCATCTCTCAATCAGAGTTGATTGAACGGTTTGCCCACAGCTTACAAGACGATCGCCCCTCCCAACAGACCTCCCATACTGCTGCATCAGCTACATCCTACCAACTGCAAGATGAATGCCAGGATGCTGAAGCCGCCATCTCGTTATTAAATCAAAGTTTGCAGCGTCGCGTCGAAGAGTTGCAGACCTTGTTTGATGTGATTCCGATTTGCATTGCGATCGCCGAAGATCCTCAATGTCATCAGGTAAAAGCCAACCCCCCACTTGTCAAGTTGTTGGGAGTTCCTCCCCGACAAGATGCTTGTTTAACCCCATCTTCTGGCAACCTCACGTTTAAGCTGTATTGTGACGGACAAGAATTGCGGCCAGACGAGTTGCCCCTACAACGGGCGATCGCTGCTGGAGAGATGATCCACGACATCAACATTGATATTGTGCGATCGGATGGAGCCGTCTTTAAGTTATTTGGCTATGCGGCTCCCTTGTTTGATGAAATGGGTCAACCTCGTGGAGCCGTGAGTGCCTTTATCGACCTGACTGAGCGCAAACGCACTGAAACGGCTTTGATGCAAGCTAAGGAACGGTTTGAGTTAGCCTCAGCTGCGGTACGGGGAGTGTTGTATGAGTGGAGTGCAGAGACCCATCAGATCGAGCGATCGCAAGGCTTATGTGATCTAATTGGCTATCACCCCGAAGAAGTAGAACCCACGGTTGACTGGTGGAATCAGCAGATTCACCCCGATGATGTCCACCGCACTACAGCGATCGCTCAAGATGCATTAATCACTGGCAAAGGCAATTTCACCAATGAATATCGAGTCCGCCATCGCGATGGTCAATATCGCCATGTGTGGGATAGAGCCGTCATTGAGCGCGATCGCCAGGGCACTGTAACCCGCATTATTGGCTGGAGTTTTGACATCACCGACCGGGTCAAAGCCGAAGCAGAACGGGCCCAACTTTTAGAGCGAGAGCAACAAGCCAGAGCCGCCGCAGAGAGAGCACAACAACAACTGACGTTGATCTTTGAAACTTCTCCTGTGGGGATGGGATTTTTAGACGGTGGGCAACGTTTTATTGCTATCAACGAGGCATTAGCTGAGATCAACGGATTGAGCCAAGCCGATCACTTAGGACACACCATCGCAGAGTTGTTTGGACAATCTGACCCGACCTTAGTAGAGCTATTTCAACGCATTTACACCACGGGTGCCCCTTTCGTTTCACCCCATTTAGCGATTCACATGCCGGGACGCAGCGATCGCCGTCCAGGATATTACAAAGTCTACTATCTGCCGATTTTGCACAATGGCGACCAAGTGGAATCGGTGTTGATGTACGTGTTAGACGAAACAGAACGATTTCGATTGCAGGAGGCTCGTCGATTTTTGGCCGAGTCAAGCAATGTGCTCGCCTCATCCCTTGACTATCAAACCACTCTAACCAGCATTGCTGAATTGGCCGTGCCAGCGTTAGCAGACTGGTGCAGCGTCCATATTCAAGATGACGACAGCCAGACTCGGCGACTCGTAGTGACCCATGTCAACCCTAAAAAGGTTGTCTGGGCTAAAGAGTTACAACAGCGTTATCCCTATGACCCCAATGAACCCCGTGGCGTGGCAGAGGTGATTCGTACCGGGAAGTCTGAGATATATCCAGAGATTCCTGATGCGCTCTTAGTAGAGGCGGCACGAGACGACGATCACCTGCGACTGCTACGAGAAGTTGGTTTTAGCTCGATCATTGTTGTACCTATCAAAGTCCAAGACCGCACGTTGGGGGCGATCGCTTTTACCAGTGCCGAGTCAGGGCGACACTATGACCACGTCGATTTGGCCCTAGCCGAAGAACTGGGACGACGGGCTGCTCTTGCGGTTGAAAATGCTCGCTTGTATAACCTGGCTCAACGCGATCGCGCCAAAGCTGAAGAAGCCAACCGGATAAAAGATGAATTTTTGGCGGTGCTCTCTCACGAGTTGCGATCGCCCCTCAACCCGATCATGGGTTGGACTAAGCTCCTAAAAACTCGTCAGTTTGACTCCGCCACTCGCGATCGTGCTCTAGACATCATTGAGCGCAATGCCAAACTGCAAACTCAACTGGTCGAAGATCTGTTGGATGTTTCTCGGATTTTGCAGGGCAAGATGGTATTGAATATCACCACTGTTGACTTAGAAGCGGTGATCAAAGCTGCTTTGGAAACAGTACGGTTGGCGGCTGAAGCCAAGGGCATCAAAATACACACTGCATTTGCAACCCAGGTTGAGCCAGTCATGGGAGATGCAGGACGGTTACAGCAAGTTGTGTGGAATTTGCTCTCAAATGCCATCAAATTCACGCCAGCGGGAGGTCGAATTGATGTCAAATTGGAGCAAAAAAGCAATCAGGGAACCCAAAGTAATCCTTTATCCAACAACACATTCAACAGCACATCTAGTAACAACACATCCAGTCACAGCACATCCAGTCACAGCACATCCAATAACAGCACATCCAATAACAGCGGCTCTCATAGCGGTCAACCTTCCATAGTTTCTACACCCTTACTCCTGCATCCGGCTGACTATGTCCAAATCACGGTTGCTGACACTGGCAAGGGCATTCGACCTGAATTTTTGCCCCACGTTTTTGATTATTTTAGGCAAGAAGATAGCACCACAACTCGACGGTTTGGGGGATTGGGGTTGGGGTTGGCGATCGTTCAACATTTGACTGAGTTGCATGGAGGCACAGCCAAAGTCTATAGTGCTGGAGAAGGTCAAGGAGCCTCATTTATGGTGCGGCTTCCCCTCTGTCAGTGGCATAGCAATACTGCTCAACTGAATGGGCAAGAACCTCCACTAGCTTATTCATCGCCGCTTCAACACGCTCATATTTTAGTCATTGATGATGAACCGGATGCGCGTGAGTTAGTGACCGTGATCTTGCAAGAACATCAGGCGATCGTGCGGGCAGTCCCCTCAGCCGCTGAAGCGTTAGCTGCATTACAGGAGTTTCAGCCTCACATTATCATCAGTGACATCGGCATGCCCGAAGTTGACGGTTACACATTGCTGCGACAAGTGCGTCATCAGTTGCCGCAATATGCCCAGGTGCCTGCGATCGCTTTGACAGCCTATGCAGGTGAGAGCAACCAGCAACAAGCCCTCCAGGCGGGTTTTCAACTGCATCTGGCAAAACCAATTGACCCCGATCAACTGATTCAGGCGATCGCCACACTTTTAAAGAAATAGGCAGCCTAAAGCAATAGGCAGCCAGCAAACAGCCGCAAGACTGGGTTCTCCACTCCCAAGGCTCTGTTCCCAAAGCATTTTCCCAAACCATGCTCCCAAGGCATGTTCCCGAACTATTGGTACAGCGTGACAACTTTTTTAGAGTTTCACAGATCCTAAAAGATTGTGTAAGTCACTACAAAATCAACCCGTTGAAGCGAGTTGAACGGCATAATAGACTGACTCTTTATCTACCATCGTTATGCCTGTAGACCGTGTTGACAACACTCCCCGGCAGGCGAGAGTGATTTATGCGGGTTCTGGTTACAGACGTTATCGCGATCAGATTGGGGGCAGCGATCGCAATGACTACTTTAGGCTCAACCTGAGCGATCGCCGGAGTTACAATTTTTTCCTCAGTCCATTCACAGCAGACGCCAATCTGCAACTGCTCACGGCCTCTGGGCAAGTGATTCAACAGTCGAGCCACCCTGGTAAAAGTCGCGAATCTATCAACACCCTCTTAAATCCAGGAACTTACTTTATTCGAGTTGTTTCGGCGGGGCGAGGCAGAGCCAAAACTCGGTATCTGTTGGGGGTCTCCGCCTCTGTTGCACCGCCAGAACCAACCGTCGATGACGCAAACAATAGCCTCAATCAAGCCCGTGATCTTGGCAATTTGAATGGTGATCCGTTTGGCGATCGCACGGTGCAAGAGGCGATTGGGGGCAGCGATCAGCGCGACTATTATCGTTTTGATCTGACTCGTTTGACCCATCTCACGATCAACCTTAACAACTCACTTAGCACCGTGTCTCTGTTGCAAAGCGATGGCAGCAGCATTGCAGGGCAACTGACCGCTATGGACACCAGCCAAGCCTGGACTTGGGCCGTCGCACCAGGGACTTATTACATCCAGCTTGAAGCCAACCCCTCACAGCCCCAGCTCAACTACACTCTGACGTTAAATGCCAGACCCGACCAAGCTGGCAATAGCCGCGAGCAAGCCCGCGATTTAGGCACCTTGACCAGCACTCAACAGGTCAGCAACTGGCTCAGCTCTAGTGTCAATACCCGTGATTACTATCGTTTTCATCTAAGCCGAGATATTAATTTGGCACTCACGCTAGATGGCTTAGGGCACTCTCCAGAGGCGATTGAGTTGTTAGATAGCAATGGCGCAACGGTGCAAGTGGTCTTGGGGTCAGATTGGGTCAAATCCATCACCCGCGATCTGACGGCAGGTACTTACTACGTCCAGGTACGGGGCGATAGCACCTACACCCTAACGCTCAACCTGCCCTCTGTCGATCTGATTGCGACTGCTTTTGAGGCTCCCAGTGCTCTCAGTGTGGGTAGCAATTTTGCTGCTCATTTTCAACTGCAAAACACAGGAACTGAGGGGGTTGGGGCGTTTCGAGTCAACTTTTATCTGTCGAGTGATACTCAGATCACTAAGGGCGATCGCCTGTTAGGTTCCTATGACCTGGCTGGCCTCAATGCCAACAGCACGACAGGCAACTTGAGTGCCCCGTTATCTCTGCCCAATGCCAACGACCTCTTTTGGCAAAACAATGGCACCTATTACGTGGGTATGACGATTGACCCTAACGGAGCCGTTCGAGAAGCCGATGAGAGTAACAACAGCAACCGGGGGAATGCGATCGATCAAGATGCTGTCAGCGTTAGCGGTTTACCCAGTAGTCGTCCGTTTAACATCGAGTTTGATTACAGTAGTGATGCGATCGGTTGGTTTACACCTCAACGTCGAGCGGCATTAGAAGCGGCTGCCAGCATTTGGGAGAAGATTATTCAAGATGATCTATTTGGAGCCGTTGACCTGACCATCAATGTAGTGGCAGATGAGTTAGGCGGCACGACCGCCGCTCGCTCATGGAGTAACTCTGAGTTTAGTGCCGATGCCTCTGTTGAGTTTGATCTCTCCACAAACTGGTTCTTTGACAGTAGCCCCAACACGGCTGATGATATTCCTGCGGGTGATCTCGATTTCATTTCAGTAGCTGTGCACGAGATTGGACATACCCTCGGTTTTTCTGGAGTTGACAACGCATTCAGCAGTCGCGTTGTGAATGGGGCGTTTATAGGTACCAATGCTAAAGCTTACAACGGGGGCAATCCTATCCCACTGTCGGGCGATGGGTCTCATATTCGCCCAGGCTATGAGTTTGGCAATTATGGTGCACCTCTGATGAATCCTTTTGTTGCCTCTGGTACTCGCATTCTGCCGACGGTTTTAGATCTGGCGGTTTTGGATGATATTCGCTTTACGGTGAATTATGGTGCAGCTTCTCAAAATCGTTCTAACAATTCTGCCTCATCCCAACCCATCACCTATACCCGTTGTGGTTGTGCTAACTGTATGACAGATCTGAGTTTCGTGGGTTCTTCGACACTGAGCGAGCGGATGCCCAGCTAAAGTGCCTCTACTTTTGGCAGAAGGCTGACTCTACTGAGATTTGCCCATAGGTAGAAGTCGTGTACCTGTTCATTCTGCGATATAGAAGAGAGTACAGTTTATGCGTTTGGGTGTCCGGTTATGTTTGAGTTATTAGAGTCCACTGTCAAACCTTTAATGTTGAATTCCAAGGTGCTGGATGTGGCGTACGAGATGTATCTAAGAGCACCTCAAACGAGCAACCCCATGATTGACTTGCGAGAATTATCGCGCCGTACTGGAGCCAGTTTGTTAGAGTGTCGCAATGCGATCGTGGATGCTAATAAATTAGGCAGATTTCCCAATTGTGCATTGGAGTCATAGAGCTATAGCTAGCTAGTCCTATTGCTGCTTTGATTTAAGAACGACGCCCGCTGTAATAGTGTTGGCGATTTTGCTCGATGAGATTGGGTTCTGTCCAGTGCGGATCGCGGTCGTGCCACAGGTGCAGATAGACTAATTCAGGGCATCGACAGAGATAGCGATCGCGTTCTAAATATCGCTCAATGATGTCTTGGTCTTCGCCTCCCCACCCGACAAATGCTTCGTCCCAGCCGCCAATCTGTAGCAGGCGATCGCGTTGAAAAAAGGGAACCACACCAAACCGTTCACCCCGAATCAAATGCTTCCACAACGCTGTTGGCATATCTTCAGGGGCGATCGCGGCCTGCGCTAACGCAGCGTCTACCTGTCTCACATGAATAGTTTCAGCCGTTGACATCACTCGATATCCTGTCACTAACAGCGAGGGGGAAGTCGCGGCAATGCGGAGGTGGCAGGTCAGGCTATCTGCCACCGGAATCAAATCGACATCAAAGGGCGCGACCCACTCGCCCTGTGCCACACTCAACCCTAAATTGAGAGCTTTTGTTTTGTGAAACACCCCCGGACAGGGACAAAAGTGATATTGCACCGGAGTATGGCGAATTGCAGTTTGAATCCAAGGTGTCGGAGTTTCATCTACTTCGACCAGAACTAATTCGCAAAAGTGAGCCAGTTCGGGGTGTGCTTTCCACCAGTTGAGTTGAGTGTCTAGATGAGCTTCACGCCGACGATAGGTCACGATTAACGAGAGTTTGATGGTCATGTTAGATGGAAATGGAGAGTAGAGTTCGGCACTTCAACAACGCTCAGTGACCCCAAGCTCACCAAGCAGACAATGGCGAACAAAGTTATGATTCACGGTGAATGACTGGGGGTGAATGACTGAGCCGCTCTAATTTACATATCCTGAAATGAGGCTCAAAACTATGACTCAAACGCTAAGTTTTAAAGCGTTTTTGCAACAGTGTCGCTGGTAAACGAACGGAGATGCTTTTAGAACAAGCGATTGGGTGGGGTGGTGCGATCGCCCCCGATAAGTCACCCAACAATTGCCCTTGAGCCAGCGATCGCACACAGGCAACGATGTTTTGGTCACGGGTATGGCTCGGTTCGGCCTGACCCCAGTGCTGGTTACGAGTGGTGTCAGCATGAGACAAATGCAGAACTGAACCCACCGTTTGAATCGACATGCCCAATAATCTCGCGCGCATCAGCAAATCTTGATCTTCCCAGCCCCATCCCTGAAACAGCTCTTTGTAGCCTCCCAGTGCCAATAGCGTGCTTCTCTGGGCACAAATCAACCCACATCCTGGGCGGTGGTCTCGTTGGGAGAATTTCACATCACTGATTTGACCGGGGACTGCTACAACTTCAACAATCGCCTCGGTTGCGGTGGTCTGAATGGTGTAAGTGTAGCGATCGCGCCTTAACGAGACTGCCGTAGGATCAGATTCAGCCACCTGATGCACACAGGCGATCGTATTGGGCTGAGTCATCACCATAGCTCGCAACTGTTCTATCGTTGTTGCGTTCCACACAATGTCAGCATCTGAAATCAGCAACACCTCATCCTGGGTGTGTTGAATGCCCTGATTGATCAACCACGATTTGTTAAATCCTGGGATTGGCAAGTGCAACACCTCAACGTGGGGTGGTTGAGTTAAGGCGTTTAATGGTTCTAGATAATGCGCCTCAAGGGAACCACCATCACACACCACCACTCGATCGACACACGCAATTGACATCAGTGAGGCAATGCACTGAGTGATCTCAACTCGATTTTTAACTGGAATGATGACTGCCAATGTCATGTTTGATTACCCTATTACCCGGCGATCGCCTCTATAGCCGTGTGCAAGTTATACCAATATTGAGTTGTGAATGCGACACATCAGATCTCCCTACCTCCCCCAAGCCCCCTAGCAGAAGGTGTTTCAGTTTACCCAAAGGCACGATTCGCATTGGTTCCAAGTTAGGGTGTTTCGGGTGGGGGCAAGACCCTTGGCAAAGGCTCAAAGCCTCCCAAAGTTAGGAGATTTAAGGAGTTGAGAGGACTTGTGCGTACAGAGTTAGCTTAATCAGGGGGACTGAGGGGGATCAGTTCGGGAGGATGATCTAAGGAAACCCCACTACAGGTATGTGCGACCTAGTGGAGGCATGGCCCTGTGATGTGCGTGAGCTGAATTGCTGGAGCCGTAGCGATCGCCCTGAGATCAGGCTGTTGTCCTGCTGTGGATGTGGCTTGACGGGCGATCGCGCCTTGTTTCAACTGGTGCAATAATTGTCGGCGGGCTGGAGACTCTAGCCCTGTCGCTGGATCGGTCGTGAGTGAGTTAGGTCGTTTGCGCCGAAAATAGCTGTAGCTCGGAAGATTGATCACTTGGGCGACCCACACTGCTCGCAACAAAAACTCTGTGTCTCCGCCAAAGCGCAAACCCGTCGCAAATCCGCCGAGGCGTTGCACCAGATCGCGGGTGACTAAACTGGTGGGATGTAACATGGCATGTCCTGGTTTCGTTGCTAGAGCGGCATTCACATCCAATGGATAGTTGATAGGAATGCAGCGGGCTGTATCCTCATTGACGCGCATTTCCTGAGTGCCCACCAGTTCAGCTCCAGTGGTTAATGCCAAGTACATCAATTGTTGAAGGCGATCGCTACTTGACCAATCATCGGCATCTTGAAACAAATAGCCCCAATAATGGGTGTCATCAATCACTTGCTGAATGAGCCGATAAGGCCCCACTCGTTGGGATGCAGCAAGCAGTGTCACACTGGGAAACGACTCCACAATCTCGGCTGGGAGGCGGTTGGAGGCATCATCAATCACGACAATGTGATCGGGTGGACGGGTTTGAGCCAGGAGCGATCGCAAACATCGCGCTAACCACAGCTCACAGCAATAGTGTGGTACAACTGCCAACACAGTGTGGGTAGAGGTTGGACACGTTATAGAACTGACTGGTAATGCACTCACTGTTCCCCAATAAAAGGGCAGATTGAGCTGTTCTAATATCTGCGCTAAATTAAGCAAACTCCAATCTTTGAGCTGAACTAATTGTGGCAATGCCTGCTGCACTAACTCGGTAGACGCTATCCAGGCAACTGCCTCAAAGGGGGCTTCGATGGCTGTCTCAGTGGGCAACGGAGAGGATGGAAACCACGGCATCAAAAAGGGGTGACTTGGCATCACAGGACTTGTCATTTGACTAAGCCTTGTGGGAAGGTGAGGCAGATAAACGACAACCTCGCTGCGAATGACAGTGCTATCCGCTTGTATTTCTGCCACACTCAGAAGTTGTCTGACATCTAGCCATGTCACCGCTAAGAGTGTTGCCCAAGCATTGATCTCACCGAAACCAACCTGATGTGTAATAACGGTGACGGCTTGTTTCATGCTTTCGTCATTAGGCAATCGTCATGCATTAATTGTCATTCATCAATTGTCATTCATCAATTGTCAGAGTTTGTGGTTGTCACGTTTTACTTTGCTTCACCCAACGTGTGACTGAGTCTACTAAATTAGCCTTTTTATCCTTTATTCTTCACTCTTCACTCTTCACTCTTCACTCTTCACTCTTCACTCTTCACTCTTCACTCTTCACTCTTCATCCTTTATCCTTCACTCTTCATCCTTCATTCTTTATCCTTCATTCTTCATTCTTTATCCTTCATCCTTGCTCTTCCCAAAATGCTTTGTTTGCCACTCACACCTGCGGCTAACCGCTCAAAGGCCGACACTCTAGATGCAGGTGCTGTCGCGGCTACTAAACATTGGTAGGCTAAGTCTCGCCGTTCTACCGCCATCAGTGAGATGGCTAATGCTTTGAGAATGGGTGCCCAAGCCATTGGATTACTCGTTGAACTGCCAGCCATCGCTCCACTGTGGGCTCGCACCAACGGCAGCCACTCCTCTGGGTCAAGGGGTTGTTGCTGCAATAATTGACCATAGCCTCGCTCTAAGACGACTCGTGCGTGTTCTAAAGGCGATCGCGCCAGTGCCTCCAAAACCTTCATAGGCTCGGTTTGCATCTGCTCTAATCCGGTTTGTCGCCATGTTAACCAGGCTTGAGAAAATGGGTCTGTTGGAGTGGGCACAGCCCAGGGGATAGGCTGTCGCAACCATTCAAACCAATAAGCCAATAACCACACCCCAAAACGAGGCGCAAAAAACTGCAAGTCACCGATCAGCACTGACAATAGCGGTCGCAAGTGAGGTAACCGATGATGGGCGATCGCCTGATGTGCGACAGCTTCCAATGCTTGTAATAGGTGATTGACCGCAAAGGTATCTAACTGGATCAGATTGGGGATAGGATCAACCCAGATCGCTGCACCGTTGGGTAAATAGAGCGAGGCAATCAAGCGATCGAGATGCAAGAGAGAGGCTTGATGTTGGCTGAGAGTTTGGCGTTGCAAGAGGCGGTGAAATCGCTCAATGGCTTGCTGATAGACCTGTGTTGCTTGAGTCTCTTGACTCGTTTGAGTCGGCAAAAAACTGCATGCAAACAACAACAGTCTGACTTTTATCCACTCCACCTCATTGGCAACATCGGTTGGGCTGTCGAGCACTGTTTGCAGCGATCGCCACGCCTTGGGAGACAATCCTGCATTGAAGACTATTTGTGGGTTAATTAGCTCACTCCACAACTCCGCGACCCAACGGGCAGAACCCAGCGGCAATACAGGTTGCTTTAACCACTGTGCCCAACTCCCTTGAGTTATCGTTTGCATCCAGGTAGACTCATCACACCCGGTGCTGACGCTAGAGTGCAACACCGGAATCTCTTCAACAACTACTTGAGTTTTGACATCGCCAAACGTGGTTTTTACCCAATCCACCAGGTGATCTAGTGGACGAGAATTAAGCTGGGATTGTGCAGGTCGTGCAGGTTGTACAGGTTGTGCAAGTTGTGCAAGTTGTACAAACGCTTGTACTTGTACAGACAGGGGTACAGACGGTGTTAAGTGCGATGCCTCATGTTGCACGACCCGATATTGTTGAATCCCATCCAATGCTGGCATTGAGACAGCACCCGCCAATAGTTGCCCCCAGAGTGTGTCAACTCTGTCTTCTGCCCGTCCTAAAACCGTCGCTGTCAACCCGGAACGACCACAGGAACAGGGTTCAGAGTCAATTGCCAAGCGATCGCCACAGTCATAACGCACCATCGGCATCACCTGATTGAACAGATCCGTTGTCAGCAACTGCCCATTCACAATTTCGTAATAACAGCGATCGCTATCGAGATGCAATCGTCCTGCTTCGGGGCAAGTCAGCCCAGAGATACCTGTTTCCTGGCAGCCATACTCATTCACTACCGGGGCACAAAAGACCCGCTCTAGCAGGGACCGCTGTTGCTCAAACAAACACTCTCCGGTGCAGATCACCGCCACAATAGGGGGAAGTCGGGTGTGGCTCAACTGCACTGCCACCTCACACAACCGACTGGGATAACCCCGCAGGACTGTTGGGCGAGTGGATAACTGCTCAAGCAGTTGATGAATCAATTGGGGTGTGAGAGTCCCGGCGATCGCCCCATCCACTGGACGCAGCGGCAACAAGCGGCTAGCCACAGTGAGAATAGGAACCTCATCGGTAATGCCCCATCTGGCAAGAGAACGAGTGCGAGCGTGTAATCGGGCTTGGTTCCAGGCTGCACCTGCAAAATAAATGAGGGACTGTCCCTGGGTGCCACTGGTGACACCCCGATAGACAACATCGGTTGCTGTTGCTAAAAATGCACCCGGTTGGCTTTGCACGGTGGCTCGATCCAGCGGTTGCAGTTTGAGAAATGCCTGTTGCCAATCTGCAATCAATACCGCGTCAGGGACTGCCTTGCGATCGGTCAATAAACCCGCTGATTGAAAGCGATCGCGATATCCAGGAACGGTTGCAGCGCACTCTAAAATTTGGCGCAATCGTGTCGTGGTGGCATCCATTTAGCGATTGAGGCTGGCTGATACTTGATCTGCCACCTCTAACCAATCCTCTTGCAGCATCACTGTGCGATCGCCAAATAATTCTGGTTGCAACAAGCTATAGGGGTCAGATGGCTTGTCACACAATCGCCCCAGCGTGCGCAAAAATGATGTCGAAACCCAACCCTCGCGGAAATCGGGTGCCGACCCAAAGCCATAGGGGTAGGGATCACCCCAGTGACCTGTGATTCTGGCCCAGCGTCCACTAGGTTCACGCTCTACCACGACCACTTCCCAACCACTGGGAACCGAGCCAATAATCGCGCCACTAGCACTGGGACGCGACCGAATATTGAGTGATCCATTAGGATCACGAGTTGTAATGCGGGCAAACAATTGACGGGTTTGCCCATCAGGACATGCCTGTGCCAGCGGCATATCGTCTGCGAGAGTGTCATTTGACTCAGATTGAGAAACCGACAACGTAATTGCCTCGGCAGGCAGCTTAATTCCCAATGCAGAGAAACCAACCGACGCAAATACTGCGAACGTTTTTTTCCAAACTCTGATCCGCTTCACAAGAGTATTCCTAACCTGACTAGAGCAATTTCAGGGCTATCCTAACTTAGCGATCGCCAGGTTATTTCTTCTGCTAGACAATCTTCACAATCGACATCATCTCAGTATTGCCTTCAAAGGACAGACCTTGAACGATGACTTATTCGGCTGATGCATCTGTCTTTTTGCGCCGCCGGGTTGGCACCGTTTTGGTTGCTTTAGTTGGGCTTGTCTTGGTTGCAGTCGTCTTGGGTTTGGCGGCTGCTCTCGACTTTGTGCCTGCGCTAGTCTTGGTTTTAGCCGCAGACGTTGTTTTGGCCGCAGACGTTGTTTTGGCCGCAGTTGTTGCTTTAGCCGCCGTTGATTTGGTCGAAGTACCAGCAGCAGAGCGGGTGCGCTTTTTAACAGGCGTTGCCGGAGTGGGTTCCGCCTCTGGTGTTGCCCCATTTAATGAGGTAGGTTCAGAGGTTTCGGCGGTTGCCGCAGACGGCATTAAGGAAATTGACTTCACCGCTGCACTCGACAGATCGGTTGCGGCTGCTTTTTCAGCCCTGGCCTTACGAGGACGTTTCGTTTTAGTTTTAGGGGCTGGTTCTTGCTCTCGCTTGAGTGCTGTCAGGTAATATTTCAACGACGCAGCCCGAATGTCTACCCCGTTTTTATTCAACATTTCAGCCACTTCTTCGTAACTGTATCCTCTATCCAGAGCCGCTGTAATCGACTCATGCATAAATTCAACTGCTTCTTTCAACGACCAAACATCTCTGGGTTTCTCGGGCAACTCGCTCAATGCTAAAGTTGCTTGTTCAAGTGCTGTCTTCGCAACCGCACTTGGAGAAGATGAACGCTTTTTAGTTGTAGTCATGCTCTAGTTCCTCAGTACACCACAGCTTCCTCTTTCAATTAGACAACTTTAAGAGGGCATTCGGTGTAATAAAAGTTATTTTCAGACTATAAATTTATCCTTAACCTAATTTCAAGGAGTTGTTTCGCATTAAAACTATACAAAATATTCACACATCTAGTTGATAAACAACTTGTTCAAAAATTGGTTCAAAAATCACCTAGTTCATGAAATGCGATCGCCTCCCAAAAATAGTCAGGGCTGACTCGGTTATGCATTACTTTTACACCCTCTGCTTGTAATGCTCTACATTGATCGGGAATGTGCTTTGTCATCAAACTCCCATCTGCGGCGACAATACGATGAACTGGTAAATGCATGGGCGACTTCTTTAACAATGCAGGAATCGTTCGGTAATAGCTCTGTGTTAACCCCAATGCCAGTAGTAAATTGGGTGTTGAGACAACCTTTCCGATTGGAATGCGGGCGATAAACTCATCAAATTTGCCTCGTGTTGTCTCTGGGATCACTGGAAGTTGATGAGCCGTAAGAGCCACCCAATCTCCAATTCTGATTTGTCCACTTTTGATGACCATCCCTAAAAACCCTCGGTCGTGGCGGATGGTTTGGGCCAAACCTGGGCGAATTTGATTCAAAAAAGCACAGGGTTCACAGCTCGTTGTTAACCGCACTAACGCTGTTGAACCTAGTTGCAAAACCTGTCCCGATTGAAATGGGTGCTCCATGCCAGCTAAGACAATATTTTCTCGTAATTGTCCTGGCTTGAGCTCAAAGCGATCGAGAGTTAAAGCGTCAAGGAGCAAAATCTGACGCGGACTACCGATGACCGCATTAGCATCGTCCGCAATGCCATAACCTCGCCTTAACTCCAACGTTTCACAAGGGCACATCGCCTTGCCCAGAGAAGGCTTGATCAATAACTGAGCGATTTGCATAGAGTAGCCGTACACCTGTTAGTCAGTCGGTGCATGAGATTCACTATAAGCTGCGGTTTGCCTTCTATAGCAATCCCAAATGGGGTGCGCCTCTCACAAGCCGCTCGCCTCACCACTAATATGGGACTGCTATAGAAACCAGCTAAAACACTTGTCAACGCCCGCTTCCATCTCCACTCCTTCCTACCCATACCCGAATGAGCAATCAAGTCATACAATCAGAATTGGTCTTGAATACTCACAGCTTCTTAAAGGGTTTACCAATGGCACTTCAACCTGGCGATATTGCCCCTGATTTTAGCCTTCCTGATGGAAACGGCAACACAGTTCAGTTATCTGATTTTCGTGGCAAGTGGGTTGTGCTTTACTTTTACCCCCGCGACAACACCCCTGGATGCACTACAGAAGCCTGTGGATTTCGGGATGCTTATACCAATTACCAATCTCAAGATGTTGTTGTGTTAGGCGTTAGCACCGATGATGCCAAGTCTCATACAAAGTTTTCAACGAAATTTGATTTACCATTTCCCCTGTTGACCGATGCTGATGGTCAGATGTCAACCACCTATGAAAGCTATGGCTTAAAGAAGTTCATGGGTAAAGAATACATGGGCATCAGCCGCAATACGTTTTTAATTGATCCAGAGGGTAAGATTGCCAAGGTGTATTTGAAAGTAAAGCCAGACAATCATGCTGCTCAAATTTTGGCGGATTTAGCGGCCCTCTCAGCTTGAACCTGGTTTAAGCAACTCCTTGAGGCTGTGCTGAATCTATATGAGGATGACTTTGTTTTTTTGTGTCAGGGGGTGTTCAACACCTTTTTATCAAGGGACTCAACTGAGTCAGAGCACATGCATCTACAGGGTTCACTGATTTCAGCAGAGCACAGATCCAGGTGCATGCTGTTTTTCTAAACTAGTAAGTGGCATTCCCAATCCTATGATTCAATTGGTGAAGTTTGCACAAGCGGCGATCGGGCTTATCCTGCGTCATCCGATTACAGGGACAAGCATTATTCCCGTCTTGCCAGATGGTCGGATTGTGTTGATTCAACGTCGAGATAATGGTCTCTGGGGAGTTCCTGGTGGCATGGTGAACTGGGGAGAAGATATTCCCACCACGGTCAAGCGAGAGTTAGAAGAAGAAACAGGACTAAAACTGTTGGCAATTCGACGGTTGGTGGGGATCTATTCGGCTCCCGATCGCGATCCTCGATTTCACTCTATTTGTGTCGTCATTGAGGCCGCTGTCGAGGGCCCCATGCAAGTGCAAGACACCCTTGAGATCAAAGATGTAAAGGCATTTGCGCCCGCTGATATCCCTATTGGTAGCCTCTCCCACGATCACGATCGCCAGTTACAAGACTATTTCAATGGTCTAACAACATTGGCATAAGTGGCAGGGGTCAAGAGTCACCTGTGCTTGAGCGATTGACCGTGACCCCTAGAGCATTTTCCCAAGTGACCCGCTTCTGACTTCTCTCTCCCTAACTCACTCTCTTTCCCTCGTGCTCACCATGCCTCTACCCATTCGCAACTCTCGTCTTTCACTATCACAGGGTCAGATTTTTTGGCGGGAGTTGGGGCGAGGTACGGTTTTAGTATTTCTGCATAACTCCTGGAGTGATGGCAGTGAATGGATTCGTGTGATTGAGCAGTTAGGGCATGACTTTCACTGCTTTGTTCCTGATCTGTTAGGGTTTGGCGAATCCGATCGCCCTCGTGTTCATTACTCCATTGAGTTTGAAGTAGAGTGTCTGGCCAACTATTTAGACAGCCTGAAGTTGCGACAGGTTTATTTGATTGGACAAGGGGTTGGGGGTTGGGTTGCGGCTAGCTATGCGCTCCGCTATCCCCATCAGGTTGAGGGGTTGGTGTTATTAGGAGCCGAAGGGCTGCCTGTGCGAGGTAGAGCGCACCAACGATGGTGGTGGTTAACTCATAGTCCTCTTGTGGTTTGGTTATTGCGACCCCTTGCGGGTATCTCGGAGCGATCGCTCTCTCCCTTAGCTCGCCTCTTAGGACAGACCGATTGCATTCAGCAGTGGTTACAAGAGGTGCGGTTGCTAAAACAATATCCCGCTGCCTGTCAGTTGTTATTTAATCGCCGCAAAGCTGAAATTCAAGCCGAATATGTACACGATCGCTTGAGTTGGCTCAAAGTACCGCTGCTGCTGTTGCAAGGGGAAGACGATGAACGGGCGATCGCTCTGTTGAATCAGGGATATGCCAATGCCCCTTATGCTATGGTTCATCAACACCCCGGAGCTAATCTTGTGCACACGGCACCTGAGGTTGTCGCTGACGAAGTGCGATCGTTTGTTAAGGGTCATCGTCCTTTGTGATGAGCCATCACCAAAAACCGGGGATCTGGACTTGCAAGTGCCAAACCCCTCCCTCCTCCTCTAAGATCTTTCCTTGGGCTGTTAACGTTGTCTTAATTGTCATGCTTTATTGACAAATACAGCTCAAAATTGGATAAGAACATGGTTTTAGACGCGCAGGGGCAACTCATGATCATTGGGGGTGCCGAAGATAAGGAAGGTGAATCTAAGATTTTGCGGGAATTTGTGCGCCGTTCGGGTGGTTTACAAGCCCGTATTGTAGTGATGACCGTTGCCACAGGGTTGCCCGGAGAAGTAGGGGAAACCTACATAAATGTGTTTGAACGCTTGGGGGTTGAAGCGGTGCAAGTGGTTGACACGGCTCGCCGCGAAGATGCAAGTGACCCAAAGGCGATCGCCGCTATTAATGAAGCAACAGGGGTCTTTTTTACCGGAGGCAATCAAGCCCGCATCACCGAGTATTTGAAAGACACCGAATTAGACGCCACATTACATACCCGTTTTGCTGAGGGATTAGTGGTAGCGGGCACCAGCGCAGGGGCCGCCATGATGCCTGACATGATGATTGTAGAAGGCGAGGGTGAAACCAATCCCCGAATGGAAGTGGTCACGATGGATCGGGGCATGGGCTTTTTGCCAGGGGTTGTGATTGATCAACATTTTGCTCAACGAGGACGATTAGGACGGTTACTCTCAGCGGTGGCTCAACAACCAGTGGCACTGGGCTTTGGGATTGACGAGAATACGGCGATCGCGGTGAATGGTCACGAAATCGAAGTCATTGGTGAACACTCGATCACCGTGGTAGACGTGGCTGATATTAGCCATAGCAATGTCGAGGAACTGCTGAAAGACGAACCGTTAGCTCTCTGTGATGTCAAGCTACATATTTTGTCGCATGGCTATCGATTTGACTTAAAGACCCGTTCTTGTATTTGTTAACTCGTGCTTTTTTTCTCATTGATTTAGCAGAAATCGCTGAGGTTTCTAAACTATGGCTTCTTCGAGTCGATATTCTTTAACGGTTATTCGTGACGAAGTTCGTTATCTCGTACAACAGGATTTGGTTAGCCGTCGTCAACCTATCTACACTCTCTACAAATACATTCCAGCCCAAGAATGGGAAGACGTTGAACGAGAACTGGAAGAGAACGATTTTTTGCCGCGTGATCACATTGGCGATTTAATCGGGTATGAAGAATGGGGAAACGATGATACTTAGTACAACTCGTCGTAAATAGGGGTGGGAATTTGGGGTGCAGGGGTTTCACCCCTGGCTGGGGGCGCAGCCCCCACACCCCCTTGGTTTTATGTCCGAACCCTATCTGTGAAAAGCAGTACTTAGAATAAATGCCCAGAAGGCAGAGTTTTTGAGAAAACTCTGCCTTCTGTAACCCAACACATTCATTTAGCAGGCGAGTGGAGTGCGAGTCAACAGCACCTTAAAACCTCGTTCTGAGATTTGCATCCACCGAGGAGAAGTGGTCGATACCCTGTCGATTATGAAAAGGATCGAGTGAAGCGAGTTGATCTGACAATTCATGACCGAACAATGCTGGTCTAGATTGACCTGCTTGACCTAAGCTCATCGTTCTAATATCAGGAGTCACTCTACTCGAACTACTTCTGCTATGATTGTGCAGCTCTTGATAGGTAAAGATTGTCTCAACCCGATAATCCATTTTTCCATCAGCATTAGAATCAGATGTAAAAATGGCAGTTAGTTGATTACCTTGGCGGTCATAGGTGTTAATCGTTGAGTCACGATAATCAGTAATCCCATCGCCATTAGAATCTTGAACATTAACCATAGTTAACGGATGACCCTGACGGTCATACGTCTTCAGGGTTGAGTAACGAGATTCAATTCTCCCATCTCTGTCATCATCATGTTCAGAAACGACCGTTAGCTCACGACCTTGGCGATCGTAAGTCGTAGTCGTGGTGTTATGGTAGTCAATTAAACTGTCGTCGTTATAATCACCTTCAAAAACGACTATTGACTGACGACCCTGACGGTTATAGGTATTTGTCGTTGAAGAACTGTAGTTGATGTGCCCATCGCCGTTATCATCGCTTGCATCAACGACCGTCAACTCACGACCTTGACGGTCATAGGTCTTCGTGATTGATTGAGTAAAATCGGTTTGCCCATCCCCGTCATAATCAGCTACATAAATGAACGTTAACTCATGCCCTTGGCGGTCATAGGTTTTCGTTGTTGACGCCCGAAAATCAATATTGCCATTGTTTTCATAATCAGAAGCCGAAACAGAGGTTAACAAATGCCCTTGGCGGTCATAGGTCTTTGTCGTTGAAGCATAGCTGTCGGTGTCTCCATCGCCATCATTGTCACTGATAGTAACAGACGTTAATTCATGCCCTTGACGGTCGTAGGTTCTAGTGGTTGACTCACGAAAATCAATACTGCCGTTGCCACTCTCATCACTCTCAAAAACAGAGGTTAACAGATGCCCTTGACGGTCATAGGTATTTGTTGTTAAGTGATGCGAATCAATACTCCCATCGCCATCATAATCATTGATATAAAGAACAGTTAATTCACGCCCTTGACGGTCATAGGTTCTAGTAGTTGACTCATAAGAATCAATACTCCCGTCGCCACCATCATCGTTCTCCACAATAGACGTTAATTCATGCCCTTGACGGTCGTAGGTTTTAGTGGTTGACTCACGAAACTCAATGCTGCCGTTGCCACCCGCATCAACCTCAAAAACAGAGGTTAATAGATGCCCTTGACGGTCGTAGGTATTCGTTGTTAGGTAATGAGAATCAATACTCCCATCGCCATCATAATCATTGATATGAAGATCAGTTAATTCATTTCCTTAACGGTCATAGGTTCTAGTAGTTGACTCATAAGAATCAATACTCCCGTCGCCATCATAATCGTTCTCAGAAGTGGATGTTAACTCATGCCCTTGACGGTCATAGGTGGTCGTCGTTAAAAAACGGGAATCAATACTCCCATCGCCGTCATAATCACTGGTTGTTGTAACCTGCACACTTGTAGGTTTCATGATCGTTAGTCTCCTTGAGGTGTAAAGACAACGTGGCTAGACCTAGCTGTAGTGAGAACAAGATACAATTGCATCCAAGACAACTCTATTATCGTTATTTCTTGGTTTGATCAGTCTATTTCGTCATAATTTTTCTTGTATATTTATCCTGGACAAAGTTCTAAAGAACAACGATTAACTCGTTCTTTAGGTTCTATTTGTGAAGCTCGATTGACAGGTTCCGTTTTCTAGGATGAGCTGGATTGAGTATTTCAAACAAATTCCGGACTTTTGCAGCCAACTGCGCTACCACTTTTCATAGCGAGTTGAGGCGATGCAGCGTAGCTGATTCCTTTGGGCACTTCACTACTAGCAAACACCTGGAATAGTCTAAATTTGCCTCGTTTGCCCGATGAGTTTAATTGGGAACAGATCAGTAAGCGATATCTCAGAAAGGTAAGGGCGATCGCTCAAGCCTCTGAGGAGTTACAAGCGGTGTTTGCTGTGCAAGCTCAGACTCTGACAGCAGAAGGAGTGCAGCAATTAGTTGGAATTCCACCCAACTTTGATCTGATTCCCATCACTAGAAACCGGGGATCTGGAATAGTCGCACAGGGGGTTTGAATGGGGGTTAAATGAGAACTCGTTGACCCCTGCGAAGAACTCAGTTGCTCTCAAGGAGAAGTCCTTTGCCCCACTTGAGAACTCAGTTGCTCTCAAGGAGAACTCATTAACCCCTACGAAGAACTCAGTTGCTCTCAAGGAGAGGTCCTTTGCCCCACTTGAGAACTCAGTTACCGCTTGAGCCATTCATTTAGGCAGGAGTCTCAGAAAAATCACCGAGTCATTTCGACATAACAGCGATCGCCCATCCATTTTTCATTACTTTTACTGGCAGAGCCTACAAAAGCAACTGGGTACATTAAATCTATCGTTGATTGAGAAAAGACATGGCACGTCAGAAACGGTCATCTACTGTATTAGAGAAAGCAGAACGTCGAGCCGCAGGGTTAAAATCGCTGGGAATAGAGCTAGATTTTGGCAATTCGCGATCGCTGTCTAGCTTTTTAGAGGCGATTGAGTTAATGCGGCGCAAGCAAGATCTCTATAACCAGCTTTTAGCCAGTGTTGATTCGACCTATGTTGAGATGTTGGAGTTTGAGAAGACGTTAGCAGATTTGACAGATCACATGTTGTTGGGGGTTGCGTCTAAGTTTGGTCGCAACAGCAGTGAATATGAGGCAGCAGGCGGAGTACGCAAAAGTGAGCAGGTGCGTCGTCGCTATCGAAGTAAATCAAAAGCAGACTCTGAAGTCATAACGTCTCAGATTTAAGCTCATCATCTTGCGCTTGAGGGGTTGGCTCTCGTTTCTAACCCTCTGCCTGGAAAGCGATCGCATTCTGAACCCTTATTAAAATTGGTTAAAATTGCTGTGATACCTGTCACTTTGGGGCGATTGTACCCATGAGCCAAACTGCTTCATCCAAACCTAAATCTCTCACCTTTGAAGAGTATCTCGCCTATGACGATAGCACCGACACCCGTTATGAACTGGTGGATGGAGAGCTAGTTGAGATGCCACCCGAAAGTGACGAAAATCTTGAAATTGCCAGGAAACTGCTGTTAGAACTGATCAGACACCTGCCCGTTTCATGGGTCGCCTGGGGAACTGAACTGGAGGTTACAGGGCGACGGGCGCGGTGTCGATTACCCGATTTGTTAGTCCATACGGAAGCATCAAAAGCAGCATTAGCAGGCACAACCCGCGCCACAATTACCCGTGATATGCCGCCCCCAGCACTCGTCATTGAGATTGTTTCTCCCGGCAAGGCAAACCGCGATCGCGATTATCGCTATAAACACACAGAATATGCCGCCCGCGAGATTGATGAGTATTGGATTATTGACCCAAAGGAACGACAGATTACCGTCTGTCATTGGATTGATGGACAGTATGAGGACAAGGTATATAGAGGATCGGATCAAATTCAGTCCAATATAGTCCCTAACTTTGCTCTCACTTCTGCTGAGATTTTTACTTAAACCGATTTCCACATGGGTAAGCCCTAGATAACGTGAATTCGGGATAAGGATTTTGGCGGTTAAAACCGCAACTACAGGAGCTGAACCGACGCAGGTCGGTTCACTCAACCCTTGATTCTCCGTAGTTCGCGAAGGCGAACTTCGCTCTGATAGCTGCGAATTTATTCGCTAGGCTCTTAAACCGAACTGACGTTAGATACTTTGTAGGGGCTTATCTCTACTAGACACCAACGGGGTATTTGGGGTGCAGCGGAGTGAGTTGAAAGCCCTTAGCTTGAATCAACTCAAAAAACTCATCTTCACTCATCAAGTAGTAACCGTCTTGTGCCCAGGCAATGTCTCGAACGGCTTGAATGATCTGCTGAGTGGTGTCTGCATCCGCTGCCCAGCCGCGCAAACCCAGGTTATAGCGAACAGTGTATTCATTACAGCGTCGCCCGATTGACATGTGCAGTTGATTACCCACCAGTGCCGGGGGATAGGTCAGACTCTCTTGTAAAACCCCTTTTTCTTCTAGGGCATACAACGCTTCTTGAATTTCCTCTGTTTCAGGAATGCAAAAGGCGCGATCGCCCACGACGGGTTTTTGAATGTTGACAGGAACACCTGTGGCTTTGGCGACCAGTTCTGACATGGCTTTGAGTTTCTCTAACTTAATGCCTGTAGCAACATTCAGGTGCATCGATAGGGCAACGGCTAACTCTTCTAGAGGCAGCAAGCCCGCCAGTTCGCCCATGCCATTGACGGTGGCGTGAATCACAGTCGCACCACCGAGAATTGCCCCCATCGCATTAGCGACCGCCATAGATGAATGGTTATGACAATGCACCTGAATGGGCAGATTTGTCCAACTACAGACGGTTTGAATCAAGTATTGAAAGCCATAGGGAGAAGCAACACCCAAGGAATCAGCGATCGTAATTTCATCGCAATAGGGTTCAGCGGTTTTGATGGCGGCTTGCAAAAACTCCAGGCGCGTGCGAGTGGCATCCATTGCCATAAAACAGGTGTGCAGTCCTTTTGATTTGGCGTATTCGGTCAGATATTGGACGCGATCGAGCACATCAGCCCCAGTTTTACCTTGAGGTAGGGTCGTGTCATTCACCCAAATCAAAATCGTCACGCCCCATAAGCCAATCTGGGCAGCAATATCAATTTCTTCTGGCGATTTGACAAATGACCCAAATTGCATCGGCAAATCTAATGCCAAGATTTTTTCGACAATTTTGATTTCCTCCTTTGGCGGGCGCGGCGAAAAGCCCAACACCGACATCCGTGGAACACCCAATTCGCTCAATCGAGTGGCGATCGCGATCTTGTCGGCTTCACCAATTTGTACGCCTGCCATCTCTTCGGCATCCCCTTGCAGAGTCAGGTCGTTGATGATGACAGTCTCTGGTTTGTTTGAGTTTTTAACGGTGTCAGACATCCAGTTATAAGGGCTGCCGTAACGCGCAAGTTCAGTCATGGTTGTACTCCGTGTAAGGGTTCATTTTCGTTTCTAGCCTCTGGCTAAAAATACTTGTGGGCAGCTCTGTCACCTGAGCTAAAAAGAGGCAGAGCCTCTAGATTGATGTTCCCAGGCAGAGCCTGAGGAACGAGCAGAACAAGCAGACAGGCTCTAGGGCACTGGTTTTACCTGTACCCCCAAACCGGGAGCGGTTGGCAAAACAAACTTGCCATCGTTGTCTAGGGTGGCTCCGATAAAGGGATCATCGGCCACGAGCAGGTGTAAATCTAGGTCGGCAAAATCGACCAGGGGTGTTAAATGGGCAGCGGCTGTGATCGCTAATGATGTTTCGACTCGGCAACCTAGCATCACCTTGAGACCCAGTGCTCGTGCAGTGTGGATCATCTTTAGAGCATTGCGAATACCTCCACATTTCATCAATTTGATATTCACCCCATCAACACAATCGGCATGGCGCAAAATGCTATTCATATCGCTGATGCTTTCGTCGAGCACGATCGGTAACGCTGATGCGGTATGCAGCAGTTTCATGCCGCGAAAGTCTCCTGGCGCGAGGGGTTGCTCCACAAACTCCACCGGATGGTGCACCAACACCTCGTTGATAAAGCGGATGGCGTGACGGGCTTCCCATCCCCCATTGACATCCACCCGCAAAATCGCAGGCGTTGCACTGGCAATCTCAGTGATGATGTCTTTGTCATAAGAGCTTCCTAGCTTAACTTTGAGATATTTGTAATGGCTGGCGGCGATCGCCTTTTCCACCATGCGATCGACTGTGTCAATGCCGATGGTGTAGGTGAGATGCGTCGTTTTCTCAGGATTTAACCCCAACAGTTGATAGAGGGGAACGCCGAGCAGTTTGCCTATCAGGTCATACAACGCCATGTCGATAGCGGCTTTGGTGGCAGCGTGTCCCTCAATCAGGTCGTCTAGCCGAGCCAAAATATCGATGACCTGAAACGGATCGGCGATCGCCTCCAGTGTTGGTTTGAGATAGTTGAGAACTGCAATGGTGGTCTCTTGAGTTTCGCCATAAGCCGCATGGGGAGAGGCTTCCCCCAGACCGGTTTGCCCCCTTGCGGTGAGGTAAATAATGACATTGTTGAGCGTGTTGACTGATTCGTAGGAAATGCTCAAGTCGTCTAGCAGATCGAGATCAAGGGTGTTAAAGGCGAGTTCCATAAACCAGTTCTTTCAGACGTTAGCGATATAGCTAAACGGATTGCGGCTAAGAAATTGATTAAGAAATTGGCGCGATCGCTCTTCTTGAGGATTGCGGATAAATTCTTTGGGGGTGTTTTCTTCTACAATTTGCCCTTGATCCATAAACACAATGCGATCAGCCGCTTCAGCAGCAAACCCGATCTCGTGTGTCACCACCAACATTGTGGTGTGTTTTAGAGCCAAGTCGCGCATGACTGCTAACACTTCCCCCACTAGCTCTGGATCAAGGGCACTGGTGGGTTCATCAAATAGCAAGATTTCTGGTTCCATTGCCAGGGCACGGGCGATCGCCACCCGTTGTTGTTGTCCCCCTGACAACTTCGATGGATAAACATTCCATTTATCGATCAAACCGACCTGCTCCAAAAAATACATGCCCCGTTCTTTGGCTACTTTTTTGTTCAACTTGCGAACAATGAGCGGTCCTTCCATCACATTCTCTAACGCCGTCCGGTGTGACCACAGGTTAAACCCCTGAAACACCATCCCAATCTGGCTTCGCATCGTTCGCAGTTCGGCATCTGATTGCGGCACCATTCTCCCTTCAGCCGTTTCTTTGACCCCCAACCGTCGCCCACCAATCCACACACGACCACGAGTGGGAGGCGAGAGCCAGTTGAGACAGCGCAGCAGCGTAGATTTGCCAGAACCCGACGGGCCTAAAATGCAAACCACCTCTCCGGGCATGACCGTGAGATTCACACCCCGCAACACCTCCAGTTGGTCAAAGGATTTGTAGAGATCTTCGGTCTGGATAGCCGTTTGAATGGCAGGATTGATGAAACTCATGACAATCACCCATAACGGTAAGCAGTAAAACGGGTTTCTAATTTGCGTAGAGCCAGCTCTAACACAAAGGTTAAAACCCAATAACCAATGGCGATGAGAATGTAGATTTCAAATGGCGCATAGGTTCGAGAGATCACCTGTTTGGCAACAAAGGTGAGTTCTGCGACCGAGATCACCGACAAGATGGCAGAGTCTTTAATCAGTCCAATAAACTGTCCGGTTAAGGGTGGCAACATCACCCCGATCGCCTGAGGCAAGACAATGCGTTGCACAATTTCATGACGCGCCATGCCAATCGCTCGACCGGCTTCAATCTGCCCTTTGGGAACTGCATCGAGTGCTCCTCGAATCACTTCAGCGATATAGGGAGAGTAGTGCAACATCAGGGTTAAGAGTCCAGCGGGGAGTGGATCGATGACAATGCCAAAGTTGGGCAATACGAAGAAAATCACAAACAGCAAGACTAAAATTGGGACTCCTAAAATAATTTCTGTGTAGCACTGCGATAAAAATCGGAACAGTGGAATGGGCGATCGCCGCATGATCACTAAACCGATTCCCATGATCATGGCTAACATCATTCCCAATCCTGAGATAACGATAGTCCAACCTAAACCATTGACTAATAATGGGATGCTTTTTAGCATTAACACCCAATCCATAGCGATCGCCTCCTAAGCACTTAACTTATACTCAGCAAAGTATCGTTCTAACCAACGTGAAAACTGTGAAAATGTCAGAGACACGATCACATATCCACCTGCCACAGCTAGCAACACAGCCGTAGGGCGAAAGGTGCGTGAGACAATCAGTTGCCCGGTAAAGGTTAATTCCGTGACCGCCACCACCGATGCTAACGGCGTTGATTTCAAGACGATAGTGAACTCGTTGGTTAGTGCTGGGAGACTCATCACCAAGGCTTGGGGCAAAATCAGCCGTTGCCAAATTTGTAGAGTAGACATGCCCACCGTTCGTGCAGCCTCTACTTGCCCTTGTGGAATCGCAAGAATAGATGCCCTCAAAATCTCCGTCACATAGGCACCGCTATTTAACCCGATCGCTAACACGGCTGAGGCAAAAGCTTGACCTTGCAGACCGATTAACGGTAGCCCAAAAAAGACAACAAAGAGTTGCACGAGCAACGGTGTGCCCCTCATGATGCTGACATAAACCCGACTCAACCCATAACCCAATGGCAACCGAGAGAGTTGTAAAGCGACAGAGGCAATCCCCATGCAAAGGCTGACTACTACACAACATAGGGTCAGTTGCACTGTAACGATCGCCCCGGTGAGCAATTGGGGCAAGGATTCTTGGAGGCTAACAAGTTCTTCCATAGAAAACAGGATCGGGTTGAAACAGGTTGGGTTGCAGCAGTCGGAGTTCTTAAGAACGCCGACTGCTAAGGCGATTTCCAGAAATGAAAATACCAAGCAATTGGTGCGTGGCACTCTACGGGATACTAAATTGCCTCTTTGTAAGGGAGAGCTTAAGCCGCAGGGACAAAATCTGCTTCCGGTAAGGCATCAAAGGTGATGCCATAAAAATATTCTGCTTGCAGTTTGCTCAAGGTGCCGTCGGTCTTTAGGGCTTTGATCTGCTCGTTGAGATAGGCGTTGAGTTTGGGATCACTCTTGTTTGTGCCCCAGGAAATGTAGGTTTTAGGGCCAATCGGACCGACAATTTCGAGTTTGGCTTCCGGGCGTTCGCGCACCACCTGCGCCAATACCAACTGATCGTCTACTACAAAGTCAATCCGCTTTGTGGCTAGGGCTGAAATGGTTTGCTCTACGGTGTCAATACTGAGAAACTCGATCGCGGGTTTGCCCTGTGCCACCAATTCATCGCTGATGGCTTTCATCACTTGTTCAGGTTGGGTGTTGACCTTAACCCCTAATCGCTTGCCTGCCAATGATGCTGGATCGCTGCTGGTGATTGAAGTGTCATCGGCTCGCTTCAACACAACATTCACTCCTTCTGCGATCGGAATGGTGAAATCAATTTTTTGTGCTCGTTCTGCGGTTACAGACAAAGCACTCGCTGTGAAGTCAAAGGAGCCTGCAATCAAACCAGGAATAATGCCAGAGAATGCCATCTGTTGGTATTCGATCTCGACTTCCAAACTTTGAGCTATTTTTTCTAAAATCGCTGGATCGTAGCCAATGATTTTGCCACTGGCATCAGTGTATTCAAACGGTGCAAAGGTTGGGTCAATGGCAACGATCATCTTGCCCCGTGCTTTGATCTCATCTAATGCATCTTGACTGCCAGCGGTCGGGCTAGCTGTCGCATCAGGACTGGGGCTGCTCTCTGTTGTGGTCGTGGTTTGGCAGGCCACCAATCCAACACCGACTAAAAAGAACTGTAGGAAATGACGACGATCCATAAAAAGTGCTCCTCAGAATCAAAAGTGAATTAACCAACACCTTTCCCATCAAAGGGTTGATGGGCTTGAGACAAAATGCTCCGTTGATGACACCTGCAACGCAAATTCATTGGTGAATACGCGTTCGGTTGAAATCGTTTGGCGAAGCAAACCGGTTTCATGCATCCAGTGCTGCACGCGCTGCCATAGGGTTGAGGGTTGTTGCAAGTTTGCTGTCAGCACAGGTAACGTCTGCTGAAGAAAGGCTTCACCGGATTCAACGGGAAAGGCAATATGCTTTTGGGCAAGTGCACGGGCATAGGCCCAATCGGTTTGCACCCGTTGAGTGCCGTGGGCGATCGCCTTTAGCAGTCGCTGAATCAGATCAGGCTTCGTATCCATTACCGCTTGGCGAGTCACTAACACGTTGTGACCAAAACTGGGAATCCCGGCGGCTTCAGTGGAAAAAAGGGTGACGGGCAGTCGCTTTTGCTGCGCCAATAAAATGCTGTGTTGTGCCGTGACCAATACGATATCAGCGGCATCTCGCTCTAATGCACTAATCAAATTGCTGCCAATCACCACTCGCTGCATACTCTTTGGATCTAGCACCACACCCTGGGAGTCAGCGACTTGCCGCAAAATGGCCGGACCATTAGGGCTGGGAGCCGTCGGATAACCTAACCGTTTTCCGGCAAAATCGGCAGCGGTTTTGACTCTGTCGGCTCGTGCCATGACGCTGCTGCCCTGCAACTCAAACAATTGGGCGATCGCCACTACGAGTTTTCCTTGCACTTGCAACGGCAATGTGTGAATCGGTTCTGAGAGGGCAAAGTCTGCTTCGCCCCTGGCAACTTTGTCTAAGCCTTGTGTGTGATACTCTGGACAGACTAATTTCACCGTCAGCCCTTGATCTGCAAATGCCTGACTCTCTAACGCCGCTAATAAACCTAAGTGGTGATACCACAAAAACTCTTCTAAATAGAGTGAAATCTGATGCATAACTCGCCCCATACCATTGAGAAAAGAACCCCTATCCATGAATCGTTTTACGTAACGGCCAGTTGGAGAGGATCCCGAATCACTGCATGTGACTGAGCTTGATTTAGCGTGTAGTCAGCGAGGTCACGGGCGGTTGACCACCAGACTCCCGAAAACGATTGCATGTGCTCAATTAAGCGACTCAGCATTTTAATGCGGCTAGGTCGTCCGGTCAGGTGAGGATGCATGGTCAACACAAAACACCCCCCAACGTCATACAGGGCTTCAAACTCGGCTCGCCAGATATGCAACACCTCCTCCCCTGCGCACACTGTGCCAGAGATATCAGGGAACATCGTCACGTTGAAATATTGCCAGTCATCCAATGCCGGGTTGATCGGCAACTGCACAATATCTCGCTCTGGTAAGCGCATTAAGTAAGGCACCTCATCATCCAAAAGGCTGCTGTCATAGCGAAATCCATACTTCGCCAGCAATCGCAACGTGTGAGGACGAATGCCATAACTGGGCGATCGCCATCCCAAGGGCATCGTGCCTGTCAATCGCCGCAGTGCCTCAATGCCTTTGACCAAGTCCTCTTCTTCCTCCTCCTCTGTCATCAACAAGACGTTTTGGTGCGAGTAGCCATGATGAGTTACTTCATGACCCGCTGCTAAAATCTGTTCGACGACTTTAGGGTGGCGATCGGCTGTCAAACCCGGAACAAAGAAAGTGGCAGGTAAGCTGTAATGACGCAGCAAATGCAGAATATGTCGTAATCCTTGGGTTGCCCCATAGACCCCATCTGACAACGCTCCCAAATGGTGAGCATTGCGCGGATCAGCGGCCAGATAGGGTGACTCAGCATCCATATCCCACGACAACAAAACAGCACACCGATAGCCTGTCGGAAACGTGAAAGTTGACTCTGGTTGTAACTGAAATGGCACCATATCAGCGTCCTGCTAAAAACAATAAGGGGTGCCAGCACAGATTGCGCTGACACCCCCAAAAGGGACTATTGGTAGGGAATAACCACGCCAAGTTATCCCTAATAAATGATTGCTTTAGCTACACAATATGGATTTCTAACCCAGAAGATTCTGTATCAGAGTTTACGAGTCAACAATTCTCATTAAATTGCTAAGTACAACTCGTCGTAAATAGGGGGGGGAATTTGGGGGGCAGGGGTGAGACCCCTGGCTGGGGCCGTAGCCTCCACACCCCCTTGATTTTATTTCCGAACCCTATCTGTGAAAAGCAGTACTAAGGTATCTTCCTGTTTGTGAACTAAGTGAAATTTCTTGAACGAGATGAGCGTTTCAGACTTCATCATTGCGGACTAAGTGAAATTTAATAGCTAGCGAATCGATGAAACCGCGATCGCCCTTGCACCGTTTGAGGGTGATTCTCATTCAAATATTTAAAGCGCATTTTGGAGAAAGAGCTGGTTGAGTGGAATGCTGATGTCAGGAAAGGCGACTGGAGCAAGCATCGTGTTTGCAGCAACGCTCGCTTCCTGCTGATAGCCCTCTGGAGTTGGTTCCCGAAAGATATCAACCTGTTTGGCATTCACATCCAAAATCCAGTAATCAGCAATTCCAGCTTTCGCATAAATTAGAGCTTTTTGCTGACGATCGCCCAGTAATGTGGAATCAGCAACCTCGATAATCAAAAAGATATCCTCTGGCGTGGGATGGCGATCGCCATACTCATTGGCATCAATGCGAACCACTGCAATATCCGGTTCGGGTTCCGATTTGGGTTTCAGCATTACAGGCAACTGCATCCGCACATAAGCAACAGTTTCCAGCAATCGATCGAGGTAGCGAAAGGCGCGTTGAGTCGTTGCTGCATGAGGTGGCAGTTGCGGATTCATCTCGATGATTTGTCCTTCCAATAGCTCAACGCGATCGCTCCCCGTCAAAACTCCGGCTTCAACCATGCGGTGATAGTCCTCCACCGTCCATAATTTGGCTTTCGTCGGCAGCATAACTAATTCCCCGTAATTGCTCAACTGGGTTGACTGGATGCAGATTCTCGGCAGGGTGGGCACTGCCCACATTCCCCAAAAGCCTTGACTATGAAGCTTTGTGGGCGATGCCCACCCTGCAATTTGTGGCTTATTCAAGCGGCAACCGCTGTAAGTGAAAAAATCTGGAAGCCTTAAATATCCAGATCAGCCAGGTTTAATCGCGATCCATAGGTTTCGATAAACTCCCGACGGGGGGCTACGCGATCGCCCATTAACACGGTAAAAATGCGATCGGCTTCTGCCGCATCTTCAATTTCGATCCGTTTAAAGGTGCGGGTCTCTGGGTTCATCGTCGTATCCCAAAGTTGCTGGGGCATCATTTCACCCAGACCTTTAAATCGTTGGATCTCGATCTTGGCATTTTCAGGGAACCCAGCGATGATCTGATCCCGTTCGCGATCGCTATAGCAATAGTAGTGATTGCGTCCTCGCTCAATTTTATAGAGCGGTGGGCAGGCGATGTAGACAAAACCCTGATCGACCATTGACCGCTGATAGCGATAGAAGAAGGTGAGCAGCAACGTCCGAATGTGAGCACCATCGACATCCGCATCGGTCATGATGACAATGCGGTGATAGCGCAATTGCGACGAGTCAAATTCTTCGCCTTTAATCCCCAATCCCAAGGCTGTAATCAGGGCTTGAATTTCAGTGTTCTTGTAGATCTTGGCATCGTCAGTTTTCTCAATGTTGAGAATCTTGCCTCGCAAGGGCAAAATCGCTTGAAAACGGCGATCGCGTCCTTGTTTAGCACTCCCACCTGCTGAGTCTCCTTCCACAATAAAGATTTCAGACTCACTCGGGTCACGAGAACTGCAATCCGCCAACTTACCAGGCAGCGTAGACGACTCTAGTACCGACTTACGACGCACCAATTCACGAGCTTTACGGGCTGCCTCTGCTGCTTTAAAGGCTTCGATCGCTTTCTCTAAAATGGCATCTGCCACCGCTGGGCGAAAATCTAAATATTCCGTTAGGGCTTCACCCACCAACGAATCAACAATTCCTCGAACTTCAGTATTACCCAGTTTCGTTTTGGTTTGTCCTTCAAACTCAGGGTCAGGTACCTTCACAGAGATGACACCCGTTAAACCCTCGCGGATATTTTCCCCTGCCAGGTTTGATTCATTCTCTTTTAGCTTGTTGCGTTTACGCGCCAGAGAGTTCATCGTGCGGGTCAACACCGCTTTTAGACCTTCTAAATGGGTGCCACCATCGATCGTGCGAATGTTGTTAGCAAACCCTAAAAGGTTGTCGTTATAAGCATCGACACACCATTGCAACGCCACCTCAACTTGAACATTGTTGCGCTCGCCTTGAACAAAAACAATCTCGTCGTGCAGCGGTTGCTTATCAATATTCATATAGGAGACATACTCTCGGATGCCGCCTGCATAGTAGTAGCGATCGACTCTGGGTTCATCGCTCTTGAGCAACTCTAAGCGATTGTCGGTAAACAGAATCTCAACCCCAGCGTTGAGGTATGCCAACTCTCTCAATCGACCCGACAGGGTGGCATAGTCAAACTCAGTGGTAGTCGTAAAAATTTTGGTGTCGGGCTTAAACACAACCGATGTGCCCGTACGATTTTGAGAGTCAGGCTTAACTTG
The DNA here is from genome assembly GCA_033764315.1 of Oculatellaceae cyanobacterium bins.114. Taxonomy (GTDB): domain Bacteria; phylum Cyanobacteriota; class Cyanobacteriia; order Elainellales; family Elainellaceae; genus FACHB-1407. Next base: position 40,661 of record JANRJA010000077.1, on the reverse strand, counting down.
CAATTCAGTGACTGGCACTCCGCGTTCATAACGCTGCGTATGAACTTTTTTATCGCGCCAAACCGTGACTTCAACCCATTCTGAGAGGGCGTTAACGACAGAGATACCAACCCCGTGCAAGCCCCCCGACACTTTATAGCCGCCCCCACCAAACTTGCCCCCGGCACCAAGCACAGTCATGACCGTTTCTAGAGCAGACTTTTTGGAATGAGGGTGAATATCGGTTGGAATGCCTCGCCCGTCATCTGTAATGCTGGCAGACCCATCAGCGTATAACGTCACCTGAATTCGTTTACAATATCCTGCGAGTGCTTCATCAACAGAGTTATCGACGACTTCATAGACTAAATGGTGCAGTCCTCTTGGTCCAGTGCTGCCAATATACATGCCTGGACGTGCACGAACGTGATTGACTCCTTCCAGGACTTGAATTTGATCAGCACCGTAACTATTTGTCATGAATAGGGTCACTCCTGTAGCTTGGCTTAAAGCCCGATTAACTTCAGAACATCAAAACACACCAAAATTATAGCACAAATGGCTCTGGAGCGGTTTTAAGGCGGTTTTGAGTGAAAATCGTAGTCGGGATGGATCACAAAGTTCCTCATCCTGGCAACTCGTTGCTTGTCACTCGTCGATCGCAAAACCGAGTATTAAGTAGTTTTGAAGAGGGTAATCAACTGCCTCTTTAAACATCTAGAGTCTCCGTTCTATAATTTTGGAGTTCAAATACGTTTGTACTAAATATTCCTGTTCCTATTTTAATCGTTATTTGTGGCCCAACGGCAAGTGGAAAATCAGGTTTAGCGTTGAAGTTGGCACAGCAGCTCAATGCAGTCATTTTGAGTGCCGATTCTCGCCAAGTCTATCGTGAATTTGACATCGGCACAGCAAAACCAACCCCGATGGAGCAAACCCAAGTGCCTCACTATTTCATTGATATTTGCGATCCCACAGAGACCTTTACAGTGGCAGAGTATCAGCATCAGGCACAACAGGTGATTCAGCAGTTACATCAGTCCGTGCCGAGAGTCGGGAGTGAGGAAGAGGTCATTCAAAACTCAAAACTCAAAACTCAAAACTCAACATTAAAAGCTGCCTCTCACCCATCAACCCATCAACCCATTCCCCTGCTGGTTGGGGGGACTGGACTTTATATTCGCTCCATTGTTCAAGGATTAAAGATCCCCAGAGTCCCTCCTCAAGCTGAATTGCGATCGCAACTAAAACAAATGGGACAGAGCCAGTGTTACGTCTTTTTGCAGCAAGTTGATCCCCCCTCAGCTGACAAAATTCACCCTAATGACGAAGTCCGCACACTGCGGGCGTTAGAAGTGTTTTACACCACCGGGCAACCGCTGTCTCAGCAACAGGGAGAAGATCCCCCCTGCTATCCCATTCTACAAATTGGCTTAGACTGCCTGAGTTCTGCCGAGACCGATCCTCTAACCCATCGCATTGAGCAACGAACCCAACAGATGATTGCAGCGGGCTTTGTGGATGAGGTGCAACAGTTATGCGACAAATATGGAGTTGATTTGCCGTTGCTCAACACCCTGGGGTACGCCGAGATCAAGCCGTACCTGACAGGAGACCTCTCACTCACAGAGGCGATCGCCCAGATTGTTGTGCATACTCGTCAGTTTGCCAAACGCCAGCGTACTTGGTTTCGGGCAGATAAGACCATTCAGTGGTTCGACTCAGATGATCCCCACTTGTTTGAACGGGTGTGGGAGCGAGTCCAACCGTTTTTAGCCGCAGCGGCAGATTCAGCGGAGCACCAGACATGACTGCCGATCCCTCCTCCTGGATTGCCCTGATGATTGGCAATTCTCGCTTGCACTGGGGAGTCTTCACTGAAAAAACTTTGCAATATGCCTGGGATACACCCCATTTTAATGCCGAAGCGATCGCCCATCTGATCGACACTCAGTTGACCCTGACTGCCCTCTCCCAGACCAGCCAACTCACCCTGCCCGACGCTCTGCATCTGCACTCCCCCGATTTATGGATCGCCTCCGTTGTCCCGACCCAAACGGCTCTTTGGCAAGTCTATTCCCATGCTCATCTGCTGACTCTGGCTGACATTTCGTTGCAAGGACTCTATGCCAGCTTGGGGATCGATCGGGCACTGGCACTGAGGGGAGCGATCGCCCAATGGGGAGCACCTGCCCTGGTGATTGATGCCGGAACTGCATTGACCTTTACCGGAGCAAACGCCGATCAGCAGCTTGTGGGGGGAGCCATTCTGCCTGGGCTGCAACTACAAATGCGATCGCTCTCACAGCACACCGCTGCCCTACCCCCTATCACGCCTCAATTTACTGATCTCCCAACTCGTTGGGCAACCAATACCCCCGATGCCATTCGCAGTGGAGTGCTATACACTGCTCTGGCTAGCATCCGAGAGTTCACAGTGGCTTGGCTCCAACAACACCCCACCAGTGCGATCGCCCTCACCGGAGGCGACAGTTCACTGCTGCATCACGCCTTGCAAAACCTCTATCCAGACGAGTTCGTTGGACTCCATTGGGATGCTGATTTGGTTCTAAAGGGCATCGCGGCTACATGTAAGTAACGTCAATTCGGGATCAGGATTTTGGCGGTTGAAACCGCAACTACAGGAGCAAAACCGACCTGCGTCGGTTCACTCAACCCTTGATTTCCTGTAGTTCGCGAAGGCGAACTTCGCTCTGATAGCTGCGAATTTATTCGCTAGGCTCTTAAACCGAACTGACGTTAAGTAGGTGGACTGATTTAAATATTGGGATGCGTTAGCGTAACCCATGCAGATGTTGGGTTTCATACTTTACCCCAACCTTGTATTGCTATAAAAGGTGACGTAACGAGAGGATGCAAGACTTTTTACCCCTTCACACTCTCACCCCCTGCCTACTCTCCGTCCTCCACTTACAATTGCACTCGTTGAAACACGCAATAGCGATCCCGGCCCTGCAACTTCGCTCGATATAAGGCTTGATCGGCCTGATCTACCAATTCATGAGGTGACAGTTTTGCGTGAGGAACCGCACTAGCAATCCCCATACTAATCGTGACAATCGAGTTGACCGATGACCCAGCATGGGCGATCGCCTTGCGACGGAGTTGAGTTTGAATCGCCTCTACCAAGCGGATTGCCCCATCTAAACCAGTGTTGGGCAAAATCAGGGCAAACTCTTCTCCGCCATAGCGTGCTACTAAATCAGCGGGGCGTTTGACCACATCACGCAACAACGCGGCCACTTGTCGTAAACACTCGTCGCCTGCAATGTGCCCATAGCTATCGTTGTAAGCTTTGAAGTAATCGATATCACATAACACCAAGGTCAAGGGAACTTGTTCTCGGATGAGCCGTTGCCATTCCTGTTGCAAGGACAAATCAAATGAACGACGATTGGCAAGTTGCGTTAGCCCATCACTCGAGGCTAGGCGTTCTAATTTGTGATTGGCCACCTCTAACTGCTCTTTTAATAAACGCTCGTGCGCCATCGTCGCCCGCAACTCAGATAGCAGCCGTTGTTGTTCTTCCATTGCCCACTGAGCATGCAGCAATCGTCGCACTCGCTGCCGCAGCACTGCCCAATGAATAGGTTTGGTGATGTAATCGGTTGCCCCCACCTCAAATGCCCAATCCACTGACTTTTCATCGTCGAGAGCTGTAATCATCAAGATGGGAGGGCAGCGATCGCCGAGGGTGGCATGCAGTTGAGCGCAACAGGCAAAGCCATCCATTTGAGGCATGATGGCGTCGAGCAAAATAACGTCTGGGCGTTGCTCCACCTCCTCAAATAACAACCCCTGCGGCTGCCACAGAGCCAAACACTCGGCCCCATTACTCGCTTCAATCACTCGATAACTTTCTTTTTCGAGCGATCGCCGCAATGTTAGACGCAACATTTTTTGGTCATCGACCACCAAAATTAATGGAGTTTTATTCTGCCCAAAGCTATGCATGACGAAATTTAACCACTTGAATAGAGGAGTAGCTGTCCCTGCAATGGCTGAATATCCGATGTCGAATATCCCATGCAGCACGAGCGAAACTCCTGCTCGGAGTCGCAAGCCGTTTACAACTGACGTAAGGTGGTAGCTCCCTGCAATGCTCTGACTCAGATGAGACTGACGAAACTGTGGCGATCGCTCCCTAAAATTTGAGCCTTATTAGAGCATAACCCTGAAATTTGGCAATCGAGGTTATACGGAGTCAGGTAAACCAATACTTCATGGATGGGTTGACACTGCAATAGGGGCAACCTCAGTAAAACGGTTTAGGATGGGTACAACTTTAGACATCCAATGTGAAAAACAAATGAAGCCAGAGGGAATTAGAAGAGAAGCTACTTTAAGATTCAATGTGGCAAGCCAAAGATAGTTGTCCGTTTTCAGCAATCAAAGATAGCATTCGCAGTACATCGACCCCCAAACCCATTGAGTACAAAACCTCTAGATCTAATTGATAGGGCAATCCCCAAAAAGGGGTGCGCCTCTCACAATCCGCCCATCTCACAATCCGCCCATCTTCACTGATTGAGGACGGTTATAGCTCAGTCGAACATAGATCATCACAGCAAATCTGCAACCTTCCATTTGTTCCTGTTTTAACTCATTTCTTTAGAAAAATAGTGAGGGTGTGAATGATTACAGTTTCTAATATGTCTTCAAATTATCAAGGTTTCGACCAATGAGTGCGACCCCAGAAACATTTTGCTTTTGCACCTTAGCGTTACGACCTAAATATCGTCTGCTAACCCAACAATTGGCTGAAAACTTAGAGCAGTTTGCTCCCGGCATTCAGTTAGTTGTCTTAACAGATGAACCCAAAGACTTTGCTAATAACCGAAACGTTTTAGCATTTCAACATCAACAACAGGGAATTTTACACTGCTATCACGACAAACGATTTCCTATTGAAAGAGCTTTAGATCAGTTTGATGCCGCTATCTTGATTGATGCTGATACTAAAATTACGGCTGCAATTTCACCCCAATTGATTTGGCAGGGTGGCTTAACAGCGCGCCATCAAGAAAATCTAGTAGAGCATGTGAGTCAATACAATCCAGAGCGGTTATCAGCGGTTGAAAAAGTGGCTGCAAAGCTGGATATCAATCCTAAAGATGTGACTTACGTCGGAGAATCCCTTTTTGTAGTGAGAAAAAATCAGGGTAAAGAAAGAGAGTTTCTAAAATATTGGGGCATGATTGGTCGCTATTTAGAGCTACAAAATGTTCATGCTGGTAGCGGCATTGCAATTGGCTTAGCGGCTTTTAAGGCAGGTTTCCCAATCATTCATGACCAACAAATCGACGAAATTGATAATGCGAGAAAGCATATTGATGCTTCATATCAAAAGAAAGGGCGAACTCGGTGGGAAAAAATTTCGCGGCGCATGGGCTATCATTACCGTTTGAATAAAACTCGGTTACTAGCATTAACAAATTTCAGCTTCTACTATCTCTAGTTTATTTTTCGTTCTTTTCGTTCAATTTGTAGTTACTTGGCTGGCATTCCATGAATAGCGTTATTGTTACTGGCGTTGCAGGGTTTATTGGTTCTCATCTGGTCGAATCATTGCTTTCTCAAGGCAAAACTGTCATAGGGGTTGACCAATTCAATGATTACTATGACGTTGCCCTCAAGCGCAAAAATGTTGCTCCTTTTTTAAGTCACCCCAACTTTAAACTATTTGAAAGTGATATTCAGACACTCGACTGGAATGCTTTACTTGAAGGGGTTGAAGTGATCTATCATCAGGCGGCTCAAGCCGGAGTTAGAGCAAGCTGGGGGGCTGGATTTCGGGCTTACACAGAGCGTAATATCAATGCCACGCAGGTGATTTTAGAAGCAGCTAAAGATGCCAAACAGCTTAAGCGGCTGGTTTTTGCTTCTACTTCGTCGGTGTATGGCAATGCTGAAACCATGCCAACGTCTGAAACAACCTGCCCACAGCCTGTGTCTCCTTATGGCATTACCAAACTGGCAGCAGAGCGGTTGTGTTGGTTGTATTACTACAACTTTGATGTTCCTGTGACGGCGTTGCGCTACTTCACCGTGTATGGTCCACGTCAGCGTCCAGACATGGCATTCCACAAGTTCTTTAAGGCGGTGATTGAAGACCAAGCCATCCCTGTCTACGGCGATGGTCAACAAACTCGTGATTTTACCTTTGTTAGTGATGCGATCGCCGCTAACTTGGCGGCTGCCACTGCTCCAGATGCGGTTGGTGAAATCTTTAACGTCGGTGGCGGAAGCCGCGTGGTCTTGACTGAGGTGCTCGATACGATGGAGGCGATCGTCGGCAAACCGATTAAGCGCAACCACGTTGAGAAAGCGATGGGAGATGCTCGACACACCAGTGCTGATGTGTCGAAAGCCCAAAAACTAATTGGCTATCAACCCCAGGTGTCTCTCAAAGATGGGTTAGAAAAAGAGTGGGAATGGGTTCAGACGTTATATTGCTAGAGTTATAGAGCAGTCCTAAATCATTTGTGAGATTAGGGAGTTGGAAGAAGCACACTCCGTTGAGGTAAGCTTCTTCCAACTTCTTTAACGTGAATTCGGGATAAGGAATTTGGCGGTTAAAACCGCAACTACAGGAGCAAAAACGACCTGATATGAAATCTGGCTGCTTACCTGTTGTAAGGCTAGGCTAAAACCTTTGCCTGTAGGAAAGTAACTAGTAAGCAACTAGCCAGATTTTATAGGAGTCGGCTCACTCAACCCTTGATTCTCCGTAGTTCGCGAAGGCGAACTTCGCTCTGATAGCTGCGAATTTATTCGCTAGGCTCTTAAACCGAACTGACGTTATCTACGAGAATTGCGGCTTTTGAGAAAATCCGCAATTTTGAGTCTTTAGCTACTGCTGGCTGCCTTTTGTTCGCTATAGCGTTGCTTAAAGAGTTGTTGTCGCTCTCGATGATCCACAATTGGGGCTGGATAGTCACAGGCTTCACGATCAAGAGGAGCAATCTTGCCGGTGACTAACGCCTCAGTGTCTAAGCTTCTCAACTCAGGGAGCCACTCTCGAATGTAATCTGCCTCAGCATCAAACTTTTGAGTTTGACTAGCAGGGTTAAAAATTCGCACTGGTTTAGGGTCCATGCCGCTAGAGGCACTCCACTGCCACCCGCCATTATTGGCAGAGAGGTCGCCATCATAGAGCTTTTGCATGAAATATTTTTCTCCTAGCTGAGGATTGATCAGCAGATCCTTGGTGAGAAAACTGGCAACAATCATGCGGCAACGGTTGTGCATCCAGCCCAACTGGTTCATCTGTCGCATCGCTGCATCCACAATCGGATACCCAGTTTTGCCATCACACCAAGCCTGAAAATAGTCAAGATTATTCTCCCAAGGAAAATTCTTGAAAGCGGCACGATATGCCCCATCCGCCAACTCTGGGAAGAAGTACATGACGTGTTGATAAAACTCCCGCCATGCCAGTTCTTGTCGCCAGGTGCGAATGCTATCTTGGGTTTCATCGCTGCGACTGTTTTCCATTGCCTCAACGGTCGCTGCCCACACCGTGCGAACTCCAATTACTCCAAATTTCAACGCTGCACTCAGATGAGACGTACCCACCACTGCTGGAAAATTGCGCTGTTCTTGATAGTCCGCGATCGCCTGTTGACAAAACTCAGCTAACCGTTCTTGAGCGGGCTGTTCCCCTGGTTCCAACAACAAAGCATTGGTCCACTCAAAGCCCAGATCTTTGGCTGAAGGTAGGGCGATCGCCCCTGCTGTTTTAGCTAACTCCATCTCTGTCTCGTTCAACCCCGTTGCCTGCTCTAAAGCAAGAGCTGGATCAGCTTTGGGTCGGCTGCTCCAGTTGCGCCAAAACGGAGTGTAAACCGTGTAGGGTGAACCAGAACCAGAGCGAATCTCATCAGGTGCATGGAGGAGTTGATCCCATGTGGTTTGAGTTGCGATTCCGGCGGTTTTCAAGGCTTCCTGTATGGCGCGATCGCGACTTCTAGCGTAGGGTTCGACATCCCAATTAAAGTAAACCCCTTTGGCATTGAGGGTTGTTGCTAGAGTCGGAAGTGCCTTAATCGGGTCATCGTACAAAATGAGCAGTTGGCTCCCGGCTTGGGTATAAGCAGACTGTAACGCCTCTAAGCTGCCCATCATATAGGTGACTCTGGCAGGAGCCACATCATCACGCTGTAAAATTGCCGGATCTAAGCAAAACACCCCCACAACTTTAGAACTTTGCTGACGGGCGTTTGCCAACCCGATATTATCGGTTACCCGCAGATCGCGACGATGCCAAAACAAAATCAAATCAGACATACTAACAAGAGCAACAAATGGTTGACATAAGAAGCTGTAAGAAGCTCATTTTACGGAGCTTCGAGCAGAAAGTGTTCACTAGAACTCGCTCTTGGTAGTAACTGGGTTGTAGCAACACTCTCTCTCTTTATGGTGACAGTGATTGCAAATTAGTTCACTAACCCCTCCTCCAAATGGAGGTCTGGTGATTTGTCTTGCCCCTCATATTCGCCCCACTGTTGAATCAGTTTGGCAACCAACCCTGTCCACCCGGTTTGATGGCTAGCTCCAATGCCTGCCCCATTATCTCCATGAAAATATTCATAGAACAAGATCAGATCATGCCAGTGAGGGTCGGTCTGAAACAGGGTGCTGCCGCCATATACTGGACGATGACCCGATGCGTCATTGAGAAAAATGCGGGTAAGACGCTGTGACAAGTCACTGGCGACCTCCCATAGTGTCATCCAGTTGCCAGACCCCGTAGGACATTCAACTTTGAAATCGTCCCCTAGATAATAGTGAAACTTTTGCAGCGACTCAATGATCAGATAGTTAACAGGCATCCAAATGGGACCACGCCAATTTGAATTGCCACCAAATAAACCTGTGCTCGATTCGGCAGGTTCATAATCAACGCGATATTCCATCCCCTTTGCTTGAAACAGATAGGGATGGTTGGCGTGATACTTGGACACCGATCGAATGCCATAGTCACTCAAAAACTCGTTTTCATCTAGCATGATTTCCAAAATGCGGCGTAGCTTTTCCCGATAGGCGATCGCTAACAAGCGTCTGGCTCCTACACCTTCTTTTTCCATACAGGCGACATTGTCTCGCAGGTCAGGGCGATGGCGAATAAACCACTCCACCCGCTTTTTAAATCCGGGCAATCGTTCGAGTGTCTCTGGTTCCAGTGTTTCCACTGCAAATAATGGAATTAAGCCCACCATCGATCGCACCTTGAGCCGCACCTGTTGATCATTGGGCAAGTGCAACACGTCATAGTAAAAGCCGTCCTGGTCATCCCAGAGCGAGGTTTCCTCTTCTCCGATTTTGTTCATTGCATCGGCTATGTAGAGAAAATGCTCAAAAAACTTAGTGGCAATGTCTTCATAAACTGGATTTTCTTTGGCGAGTTCCAGGGCAATGGTGAGCAAATTGAGACAATACATCCCCATCCAACTTGTTCCATCTGATTGCTCTAAATAGCCTCCTGTGGGCAGCTCAGCACTGCGATCAAAGACTCCAACGTTATCCATTCCCAAAAAGCCACCCTCAAAAATGTTACGACCGTTGCGGTCTTTGCGGTTGACCCACCAGGTGAAGTTTAAAAGGAGTTTCTGAAACACTCGCTCTAAAAATTGGCGATCGCTTTTGCCATACATTTTTTGCTCAATCTTATAAACCCGCCAGGTTGCCCAAGCATGCACCGGGGGGTTGACATCACTAAACGCCCATTCATAAGCCGGAATCTGCCCATTCGGGTGCATATACCACTCTCGTGTCATGACATCGAGTTGGCGTTTGGCAAAGTCGGGGTCAATCATCGCCAGGGGAATGCAATGGAAGGCTAAATCCCAGGCGGCAAACCAGGGATACTCCCACTTGTCACACATAGAGAGAATGTCTTCGTTGTGGAGATGAATCCATTCTCGATTTCTGCCCTTTTTGCGTTCAGGGGGTGGTGCAGGACAAGCCGGGTCACCCTTCAACCATTCATCCACCACGTAGTAGAAGTACTGCTTATTCCACATCATTCCGGCAAATGCCTGTCGTTGCACAATGCAGTGGTCGTGCGACAAACAGGAAGGCATAATGCGCTGATAAAACTCATCCGCTTCTTGCTGCCGCTGTTGAAAGATAGTGTTAAATGTCTCCCCAAACATTGGTGGAACAGATCCATTCAAAGCGGCAGTCTGACAGAGGCGCAATTCAATGGTTTGAGTTTCTCCTGCCTCAATGTTGAGTGTGTAATGAGCGGCTGCTTTTGTGCCGACCTGTGCAGGGTTGACCGCATCCGTTTGTCCATTCACAACGGAGTGATTGATACCATCTTTGACATAGGGTGAAGGATTTTCTACCCCAAATAAACGGTGATAATTAGTTTCGTTTTCAGTGAACAACAAGGGAACAGGGTGTCCCTCGGTGGGCATGTTGCAATAAAGCTGAAATTGACCCAGTTGAGGATGGAGTGCTTCAATCGTGCTGATTGACGGGTTAGCAGAAACGGCTTTGAGAATTGGTTTTTCAGAGTGATTCCAAGACCAAGTGTTGCGAAACCACAAGGTTGGCAGCAGATCGAGTGAGTGAGCCTCAGGGCCTTGGTTTGTGACGCTAATTCTGATTAAGATGTCGTCAGAGGCTGATTTCGCATATTCAACCAACACATCAAAATAGCGATTTTCATCAAACACGCCTGTGTGCATTAACTCAAACTCTGGAGCACGCCGATCGCGTCGCTGATTTTCTTCGACCAATTGGGCATAGGGAAACTCAGCATGAGGATATTTGTAGAGCATCTTCATGTAGGAGTGAGTGGGTGTGCTGTCGAGGTAAAAATAGTATTCTTTGACATCCTCGCCATGATTTCCTTGGTTGCCCGTTAGCCCAAAAAAACGCTCCTTTAAAATCGGGTCTGCGCCATTCCATAGGGCGATCGCAAAACAGAGTTGTTGGTGGTTGTCAGAAATGCCAGCAATGCCATCCTCGCCCCAGCGATAAGCACGAGACCGTGCCTGATCGTGAGAGAAGTAATCCCACGCGGTGCCATCAGGGCTGTAATCTTCTCGGACAGTTCCCCATTGGCGATCGCTTAGATAAGGTCCCCATTTACGCCAGTGTGCTTGTTGAGTACGGGTTTCTTCAAGCCGTTTCTCCTCTGCTGTTAAGGGTGTCATGATGCCGATTCTCCTCTGTCAAACACAGCTTGAATTGCGATTGAACGTATGTCCTGGAGTATGAACCCTAAACCCTATTCAGGTCTGAAAGCATGATGAGAATTCCATGAGCAAATGGCAAACCCAGGTGATTAACTTAGTCAATCTCAAGAGAGTTAGCGTAGCGTAACCCAAGGCTCATGGTGCGTGTACCTTAACTAAACCTCTCAGGAAAGAGTTATGGCAGACTCAGACCCTTCTCAGGGAATCCAGGCATTGTAAAAATACTCCTGTAAACCACTCCTGCAAAAACACTCCCATACAACCACTCTTGCCGAGAAGACATAAGCATGCACCCTCGCTCGACTAAACCTCTAAAACGAACATTTTTATCACTAGCGGTTGCGGTTGCGATCGGTTTGGCTCCTCAGAGTCGTGTGAATTCTCAGACCGAGTCGCAGCGACAGGTCATCAGTGCGCCCATTGCCCAAGTGCCAACCCAATCGACAGTTCAGGCTGTAGCCAGCGTCGGCATAACGGTGTCAAATATGGATCGCGCGCTTGAGTTCTATACTCAGGTTTTGCCTTTTCGCCAGATCTCAGACGTCGAGGTGTGGGGCAGCGAATATGAGCATCTAGAGGGGGTTTTTGGAGGCCGCATACGAGTGGTGCAGCTCCAATTAGGTCGTGAAGTGATTGAGCTAAGGGATTATCTCACACCCGAAGGAAGACCTATCCCGGTTGATTCTCGCAGTAACGATCGCTGGTTTCAACACATCGCCATTGTGGTGAGCGATATGGATCAGGCTTATCAACTCCTGCGCCAACACAACGTTCAGCACGTTTCGACGGCTCCTCAACGGCTGCCAGACTATCTCACGGCTGCCGCAGGCATTGAGGCATTCTATTTCCGCGATCCAGATGGACATAATTTAGAGATTATTCACTATCCCTCTGGCAAAGGCGACCCTCGCTGGCAGCAAGCCACCGATCAGTTATTTTTAGGAATTGACCATACAGCGATCGCCGTTTCTAACACAGCAACAAGTCTGATGTTTTACCGGGATGGATTAGGGCTACAGGTATCAGGCGCAAGCGAAAACTATGGCACAGAGCAGGAGCATTTGAATAATGTCTTTGGGGCGCGGTTACAGATTAGCGGGCTGCGAGCCTCTGTTGGGCCAGGAATTGAGTTTTTAGAATATCTCACCCCATCCGATGGGCGATCGATTCCCCTAGATACCCGTGCCAATGATTTAGTGCATTGGCAAACGACATTGATTGTAAATAATGCAGCGGCCGTAGCTCAACGACTGCGAGAGCGTGGATATGCGTTAATTTCATCAAACGTGATTGAAATACCCAATCCTGCGTTAGGATTTGCCAGAGGATTTTTAGTTCGTGATCCTGATGGGCATGTCATGCGAATTGTAGAGCGATGATCAACCAAGGGCGTTGCGATTGGTTTGGCTACTTCCATCTCTTTTGAGGGTAAGAGGCAACTGCACACTCACAGTCGTGCCAATTTCTAAAGCAGATTGAATGACTAACTGACCCCCATGAGCCTCTACAATGCGGCGGACAATAGCCAAACCTAGCCCATTACCAGACTGTTTGGTCGTAAAAAAAGGAGTTCCTAGTTTTACCAATTGATCGGGTGGAATGGGTTCACCTCCATTGTGAACTCGGATGCAAATCTGATCAGGATTGATCTTAATATCGCAGGTGATGACTTCACCCGATTGCACAGCTTCGCAGGCATTTCTCATTAAGTTAATCAAGACTTGTTTGAGTTTGTCGCGATCGCCCCAGATCCACACAGGAGACAACATTGGGATAAATTGAATGCAATGTTCTGCGATCGCCGGAATCATACGTAACCCTTCTAACAACTCAGTGATAAAAGCATTTAGCTCTAATTCACAGTTGTTCAGCACCTGTTGTTTGGCATACAACAAGATTTCGTTAAGCAGGCGTTGCAGTCGTTCCGAATCCTCCAGTGCTAGAGCCAGTTGCAGTTGCGCCTTTTTGGGCAGATCGACCCCCCGCAGGGCTGTCAAGCCCATCAACACGGTGGTTAAGGGATTGCGAACTTCGTGCACAATCATGGCGGCTAATTCACCAATTTCAGCCAGACGTGCCATTGCCGCTTCAGCTTGCTTGCGCTCTGTGATATCTCGGACTAGAGCCAGTTCTAGCGATCGCCCTCCTGCCTCAAACAAGCACACCGTTGCCTCAACCGGAAATATCGTGCCGTCTTTGCGGCGATGGGCACTCTCTAAGGTTTTAGGAGTACTGACTACCAGTGTTTGCCGAAATGCCAACAACTCATCTGCGGTAAATCGCACATCAAAATCTGGAGTAGACCGTTCTAACAGTTCTTCATAGGAATAGCCTAAATTTTCACAGGCCCGTTGATTGGCATCTAAAACGCGACCATTGGCAGGATCGAGCAGCAAAAAGGCATCTCCTGCATTTTCAACTAAGAGCCTAAAGCGAACTTCGCTTTGTCGCAGAGACTCCTCAATTTGCTGTCGTTCTTGAATCTCAGCTTGCAGTTGCTCATTGGTGCGCCGCAATTCAACCGTCCGTCGCTCAATTCGTTGTTCTAATTGGTTGTTTGCCTCTAGCAGTTGTGCTTGCGCAATGCTCAGTTCTTGCGTCCGTCTCGCTACTTCCGCCTCTAACACCTGATTAAATTTTTGCTGCTGTTGATAAAGATGATAGTTATCAATGGCGATCGCCGCTCGTTCTGCAAACATTTTGGCGAGGCTGACTTCCTCATCGGTAAACCGCCGAGGATTGTGTTGAAAAGAACAAATAGTGCCGATGATGGCACCTGTCGGGGTTTGCAGAGGAACTCCCAAATAGGCTTGATATCCCTCTGGAGCTACCCCATACTCTACATGCTTTGTTGTGTCTTCAACGACCAGAGCCATGCCACTTGCAATGACCGTTCCCGTAAGGGTGCCGTGGAGAGAATACGTCTGTTCTGGGGCTTCATCCAACTCGATTGTGCTAGCCAAAATCTGTTCAGCGTCATCCTGGCAAAAGGTCACAACTGACCAATCTAGCCCAATCAATTCATTCATTCCCTGAGCAATCGATTTTAGATAGGTTTTGAGCTGACCCGTACGATAGCTGAGAGAAGACAGAAACTCCAAAACTCGCTGCTCTCGCCGCCGTTGCTGGGCTTGAGACGGAGCCGACAAGACGTTATCTAAATCCGGTTGCTGGAAGTTAGATGGTTGAGAAATAGAGCTATCGGTGGCCATAGATTGTCAATTGAGCAAAGCCAAGAATGGGTCGATCACTACAACTATTAAATCCTTTAGATGATGTAAATCCTTTAGATAATATTGTGAGTTGTGTAGTAGTTAACGGTGCAATGCTCTAGAAATAACGATGTTGAGGTGTGGGACGACCAGGCTGAGATGGCATCTCCTTGATTGACTCCTACTGTGTACACAGATCTCGGGTTGAGAGTTCCAAACCTAGCTCAATCCCCCTTGAAAAGGGGAACTTTGACTCTGATCCCCTCCTGTTTAAGGAGGGTTAGGGAGGATCAAACCCAGCCCAGGCTAAATCAGAAGACTTGTGTGTACATCGTAGCTGATTGACTCAGGACTCCTGTAGCAATCCTAGATGGGTGTAAGAAGCGCACTCCGCTGGAGTGTGCTTCTTAGTCTCACAAATGATTTAGGACTGCTATGGTATGAAATGTTAGAGCAAAGCGAAGTTCACGACGATACTAGAAACGCCTGATTTGAATCAAAGGGGTGCAGAGTTTTTTCAGGTTGAGTGCAGAGTGTGGACTGAGTGAGCCATCCTCACATTCTCACCGATATTAAACCTGTGATCAGTTTACAGGCTTTAGTGTAAAATGAGCTGCAATTTCTGTTTAAGAAGCGATCGCAACAAACAACCGTGATATCAGCCGATTTACCTCAATCAAGTCGATATTGTAACGCTCATCGAGCAGTTAGCATTAGGCTGGGCGGCTTAGAAACTCAATCGTTGCAGCTATCTTTAAACGGAAAGCAACGGTTCAATTTGAAGGGTGAGTTAGCTTCTTGGCAAAACAAGGTTTCTGGCGTGACGATCAACGCCTTGTGTTCTCTTAAAGAACTGGCTGCAAACACGATTTCTAACATCTTTAACTGCTGAGTAATTAGCTCAAGCCGTTGAATCAAGGGGTCAAGATGCGATTTCATTATACTTTCTCGGCAAGAATTAAAAATTCTAGTACTTTTGGGAGCCTTGACTTAAATAGTGCATCTGAAATCTCCATCTTGTATGAGAAAAAGCTGAGGCTTGACTGGCGTTTCAATTAAACTTAGGTCAGATATTATTGAGAACCGTAACAGTCAGATCAAGATGGCTATATTACAGCCGCCGCTGACTTCGATGGATGCGGTTTATGTCAATCAAAAAATGATTGATCACATAACAACGCTAGAACTGTTGCATCACATTACAAAAAGAGTTTTGAGCAAAAATTCTTCTACAATTCCTCAATTTTTCTTATCTGGTGAGTCTTAACTTTCACTCACCTGTCAGCAATTATTCATAGGAATCTCAGGAAACCAGTGCACCCTAAAGATCACAGTAGAGTACACCCAAATTGACTTGATCTTTACGAGGATTTAACCTGATGAAATACTTCATTGTTAGTGGTTTATCAGTTTTGCTGCTCTTGGCTGCTCCCGCTGCTTATGCTCAAACGGCTCCTCTCCCTTTAATGCCTGTCACCTCATCAAGCCCTGCTACAGCCAATATTTCGATCACACCTTTTGATCTTGTATCGCTGTCCTATCAAGGGTTTTTAGTAAATGAGGGGATTCCTAAATTTGGTCAGCTCATCTTTAGCTATCGTGCTGGTCAGGTTGCGGCTGAAGATTTAGTACGAGCGGCCATCAATACTCGCAGATTGTCTCCTGACACGCTTAATAATCACCGATATCTTGCGGCTGTCTCACGACAGCTGGACTCGCTCTACAACAACAGCAGCAACTAGACCCACAAAGATTTCATTCTGTCATGACAGATATCTGGTTAGGGGCGTTTTACAAAACGTCCCTATTGCTGTGTAAAGCTATAGTCTGCTCAAATAGGACACTATTTGCTGAGGTTTAACCAGAGAGACGCGATTAATCACGTCTGTTATGCTGATGGGTTGTTCTGACCCAGAGGTTGAGATGAGGGCGACTTAATAGCACACCACGTTAATGCCACTACAGATTTGGTAGGGTAATTGTAAAGGTGCTGCCTTCACCTGGCTTAGAGGAGACTGCTACATGTCCTCCCATGCTTTTGACCAACGATTTAACAACAGCTAAACCTAGCCCAACTCCGGCGGTGGTTCGGCTTGAGTCTCCAGAGGTATAGCGAGTACGCGCTTCGTCTACCCGATAAAACCGTTCAAAAATGCGGGTTTGATGATGAAGTGGGATGCCGCACCCCTGATCTAAGATTTCAATAGTCGTGTGTTCTTCGGTTTGAGCTAGTCTCACGACAATCAGATCGGATGGCTCAGAATATTTCACAGCATTGTCAATTAGATTGACGAGTACCTGAGTTAAGCGATCGCGATCGGTTTTGATTTGAATTGCCGGACTGTCTGCCTCAATGGAGATAGAGCGATCGCTAAATCGTTCACTCATGCCGACAATTTCTTCAAGCAAGTCATTGAGAACAATGGTTTCCCAACAGAAATTGAGATACCCCCCATCGAGTCGAGCTAAGTCGAGTAAATCTTGCAGCAATTGAATGGTGCGATCGGTTTCAGATGTCGCAATCTCCAAGGCTTCGATCTGGGCTCCACTCAGGCTTGCTTTGCGACGCAGCAGACTTTGCAGGTAGCCGGAGATGATGCTCAGTGGCGTGCGTAATTCATGAGAGACGTTGCCTACCAATTGGCGATATTGTTCCCACGATTGTGATAGCCGCGAAAACATTTTGTCGAGCATTTGTGCCAATTCTTGAACTTCATCGGGAGCACTATCTAGATAGAGGCGCACCTGACTCAAGTCATCGGCAGAAATTGTTTCGGCAAGCTGACTCATTCGCCGCAGCGGTTGCAGCGATCGCCGAATGTAAACCGCAATCAAAAGCGGTAAAAGCAGAATCGCTAAAATGGTAGTCAGACTGACATGGCGAATCGCGGTCATCAATTTTAGTTGCTCTTCGGTGATGTCTTGAGCGACATATAACTGCCCAAAGGCACTGCGATCGATCATCAAAGGACTGCTTGATAAAACGAGATAGCGATCGCTGATTTGATAAACCTGAGGCTGAATGGGCATCGCCGAAAGAGACATCAGCATTGCTTGAAACGAGGGAGATGCTGCTTGTAGCGATCGAGACTGAACCAACACGTCACCATCAGCGTTGCTGACCCAAATCAGTAAGCTAGACGAATATTCGTTACCTCCTCCAGCCTCGGCTTGCAAAATTGCTCGTTGCACCGCAATGGTTGGGGAGAACATATCCCGGTATAGCCCGACATCATGAGGAAACCGATCAACAATATACTCTACGTTTTGAATGTGAGTGGTCACGAGCAGTTGTTGCATGCCCCAGCCAATCCATAAGGCTACACCTCCTAGACCTAGCACCAATGCGATCGTGATTCCTGCTGTCAGCCGAAACTGTAGGGAGGTGGGTGAAAACCACTGTCGCCTGATTTGATCAAATGTGATGTGGGCTTTGCGAAAAAAGTTCATGAGGCTTTAGGCAGTCTTCAACCTATTCAGTCATCTTAGCTTGGCTAACTTTTGAAAAAATACTTCTTGTATAAGAAATAGATTTAGAAAACTGAAATTAAGCTGAGGTTTCTCTAAGTAAATTTCTCAGTTTTAAAGAATAGATCCATTTTTAGAAAATACTCAGTCTCTCCTCATCTTGAGACCGAAAGCTCATGTCACTATGGCGGTAATTTGCCATGATTCAATACCGATTTCAGTAGACCGTGTTCATCTTATTTGGCTGTAGAAGTTTATCATAATAAGCCTCTATCAATAAGCTGTAACGATGGCTATTTAAGTGGGTATAAAACCTACCAATTCTAAAAATTTCTCTAGAGTTGGCAGGGTTATTCTGTCGATTGATACGGAGTTAAATTGATGACGGCTTTGCATCCTCGCCATCCCATCTCACGGCTTCGTCGTTGCAAATCATCTCCTCACGTTGCCACGTTGGTGATGTTGGGAATGGTGATGTTATCAGGCGCGATCGCCGCTGCCTGGTTTGCGGGAGAAGGCACCATCAGTACCCTTTTTTATCGGCTAAATCAGTTGCAAGAACACCCTCCCATGTGGATTGAAGTCCCCATGATGGTGGGAAATTATCTCTTGGTCTGGGCAGTGGCACTGATGTTGTTGGTGCTAGCCATCATCAAACTATCTCCGCACCCTCGCGTTTGGTCAAGAACTCTGGTGGTCAGTATTTTGCTGATTCTCGCGGTGCGCTATTTGTTGTGGCGATCGCTCTCGACACTCAATCTCAGTACCCCACTCAATGGGGTGTTTAGCATTGGCCTGTTTGCAATGGAACTGATGCTGTTGAGCGGTGGCATCATTCAACTGTTGTTATTGCTTCGCACTCACGACCGACGCCCCGAAGCAGATCGACTGGCGATCGACGTTGTCAACGGCACCTTTACGCCGACGGTTGATATTTTAATTCCCACCTATAACGAACCAACCTTCATTTTGCGGCGCACCGTGATTGGTTGTCAGGCGTTAGACTATGCCGCCAAACAGATTTATTTGCTGGATGACACTCGCCGCCCAGAAGTGCAAGCTTTGGCCGCAGAGCTAGGGTGTGAATATCGCACCCGCCCCGACAACCGCCATGCCAAAGCCGGGAATTTAAATCACACGCTGCCTCACACCAGTGGCGACTTGATCGTTGTTTTTGATGCTGACTTTGTGCCAACTCGAAACTTTTTGACTCGCACTGTTGGCTTTTTTCAAGATTCTCAAGTGGCTCTGGTGCAAACCCCTCAGACGTTTTACAATCCTGACCCGATCGCCCGAAATTTAGGCTTAGAAAATACCCTCACCCCCGATGAAGAGGTATTTTATCGACAAATTCAGCCTATCCGCGATGGAGTCGGGGGTGTGATTTGCGCAGGCACTTCATTTGTTGTCAGGCGATCGGCACTGGTGGCAGCGGGCTGTTTTGTCACGGAGTCGCTGAGCGAAGATTACTTCACTGGCATCCGGCTAGCCGCAAAAGGCTACCGTGTGCTCTATTTGAATGAGAAACTGAGTGCGGGGTTAGCCGCTGAGAATATTTCAGTTCAAGCGTTGCAACGCACTCGATGGGCCCAGGGAACCTTGCAAGCCTTTTTTATCAAAACAAATCCTTTGACAATTCCAGGTTTGAACGTATTGCAGCGTCTGGCACATCTCGAAGGATTGCTGCACTGGTTTACTAGCCCAGCTCGTGTTGGTTTGCTATTCATTCCTTTGGCGTATGCGTTTTTGCATGTCATTCCTGTTCGAGCGACTGGGGCAGACGTGCTGTATTTCTTTGTGCCGTTTTATCTGGTGCAACTGACCGCCTTTGCCTGGTTAAATTCTCGCTCTCGCTCGGCAGTATTGTCAGATGTTTATTCACTGGTTTTAGTATTTCCGTTGGCACTGACCGTCATTAAAGTCATGCTCAATCCGTTTGGTAAGGGTTTCCAAGTCACCCCCAAAGGAGGCGTGAGCGATCGCTTTTCGTTTAACTGGCAACTTGCATGGCCGCTCATTGCGATGTTTATCGTAACGGCGATGAGTTTGTGGATGAACCTGGGCACGTATTTGATTATGGGAACTTGGCAACCCAGTATGCCGTTAGAAGTCGCAGAGCAACTAAAAGGGATCGGACTGGGCTGGATTTGGAGTGCCTATAACTTACTGATGCTGAGTGTTGCTCTGTTGGTTTTAGTGGATGTGCCGCGCACCAGTCCTTATGAGTGGTATGGACTAAGACGAACTGTGCGGCTTCAGATCGGGCAGCAAACGCTTTGGGGCTTTACGACAGCCGTCTCAGAAGTGGGCGCAGAAGTAGCATTGACCCCAACTGACATCCCTGAGATAAATGAAGCAAGTACAGTTCCAGTTCAGTTGAGCTTAATGGAGGAAGCCTTAGACCTTCCAGGTTACGTGGCTCAGGTTGACTTAAGTCAAGAGTTTCCCGTCATGCGAATTGTATTTGAGCCGCTTGATCTCAAACACCAGCGCGGCTTAATCGAACTGCTCTATTGCCGTCCAGGACAGTGGAAAAGCCGCTGTTCTCCAGGAGAGTTTCAGTCGTTGGGCTTGTTATTTAAGATCTTGTTGAGACCCCGATTTTTAGATCAACGGTCAGATCTCAGGGCGATCGCGGTTGCTCAACGTCATGTCAAATCGGCCTCAATTGAGTAGCGAGAATAGTAAGGATTGGCTCCTTGTAAACTTTCCAGTACATTAAGAGCACTTCCTCATCTCTTGTTTTTGCTCATCACCCCATGACCAGTTATTGCCAAATTGCCCCAGGTCATTTGTTTCACGGTCCTTATCACGAGTTTGAATACGGATTTCCTTTGCGGGATGATCACCTGTTGTTTGAACGCCTCATTCTAGAAATTAATCAAGCCGGATTGTCATGGCTGACGATCCTCAAGAAACGGGAGGGCTTTCGACAGGCTTACGATCAGTTCAACATTGATGTAGTTGCAGCGTATGGGGAGCGCGATCGCCTCCGTCTGTTAAGCGACCCTAATATTATTCGGAATCGTCTCAAAATTGATGCCGCGATCGCAAATGCTCAAGCTTTGCAAAAGATTCGTGGGGAATATGGCTCTTTCGCGGCCTGGTTAGATCAGTTTCATCCCCTCAGCAAACCCGAATGGGTCAAATTGTTTAAGAAGACCTTTCGTTTCACGGGAGGCGAAATTGTCGGGGAGTTTTTGATGAGTACGGGGTATCTGGCGGGGGCACATGATGAGGAATGCCCTGTCTATGGGGCGATCGCCTCTCTTAACCCACCGTGGATGCAACATTAGTAATCTGCTGAGTAAATCTGCTCATGGCAGAGAAAAAACAGGAGGCAAAAGAGATATCCCTTGCCTCCTTGCCATATTCAATTCAGACGGTAGTAAAGGTTTGGGGAAAGCTTCCCCCAGGCTGGGTTCTTGAACGGCTTACATCATGCCACCCATACCCATGCCGCCCATGCCACCCATACCCATACCGCCCATACCGCCCATGCCACCCATACCGCCCATGCCACCCATATCGGGAGCACCACCAGCGGCTTTCTTCTCAGGCTTTTCAACCACCAGCACTTCAGTCGTGAGAACCATAGCTGCGACTGAACCTGCATCTTGCAATGCCGATCGCACCACTTTAGCAGGGTCAATAATGCCAGCGGCAATCAAGTCTTCGTATGTGTTTGTTAGGGCATTGAAGCCAACGTTAAACTCCAGATCGCGCACTTTCTCAACCACGACCGATCCTTCTACTCCGGCATTCTCTGCAATCTGGCGCACTGGAGCTTCCAGAGCTTTGATGACAATGTCTGCCCCGATTTGTTCTTCGGTACTGAGTCCGGCTTTAAAGCCTTGTAGTTGTTGCGCGAGGTGCAGCAAAGTTGTGCCACCACCGGGAACAATGCCTTCTGCAACAGCTGCTTTAGTTGCATTGAGTGCATCTTCGATGCGCAGTTTGCGATCCTTTAGCTCTGTTTCGGTCGCGGCTCCGACTTTAATCACAGCCACTCCACCCGTCAGCTTTGCTAACCGCTCTTGCAGCTTCTCAGTATCGTAGTCAGAGTCGGTACGGGCCAATTCTTGACGAATTTGAGCCACCCGCTTGTCGAGAGCAACCTTATCTGGAGCTTCCGATACGATCGTCGTGTTGTCTTTGGTAATGGTGATCTTGCGGGCAACCCCTAACATTTCAAGATCGACCATATCGAGGCTCAGCCCAATTTCCTCAGAGATCAGTTGACCACCCGTTAACACGGCGATATCTTGCAGCACCGCTTTACGGCGATCGCCAAAACTGGGGGCTTTGACTGCCACCACATTTAAGACTCCGCGCAGACGGTTGACGACTAACGTGGCCAGGGCTTCCCCTTCGACATCTTCAGAAATGATCAGCAACGGTTGACCAGCACGGGCAATTTTTTCCAGAGTAGGGACGAGATCCGCAATATTGCTAATTTTCTTGTCGGTCAACAAGATTCGCACATTCTCCAGATCGCAAATCATCCGATCGGTATCAGTGACAAAATAAGGTGAGATGTAACCCCGGTCAAATTGCATCCCTTCCACGATTTCTAAATCAGTCGCCAGGGATTTTGATTCTTCAACCGTAATCACGCCATCTCGACCGACTTTATCCATTGCCTCAGCAATCATGGCTCCAATTTCTTCGTCGCTGCCCGATGAAACGGTAGCCACTTGGGCGATCGCATTTCCTTCAATGGGTTTCGCAACCGACTGAATGCCTTCTACTAATTGGGCGATCGTTTTTTCGATGCCGCGACGCAGGTTAACCGGGTTTGTCCCAGCGGCCACATTTTTCAAGCCTTCTCGAATCATGGCCTGAGCGAGCACCGTAGCAGTAGTTGTGCCGTCTCCAGCCAAGTCCTTGGTTTTTGAGGCAACTTCGCGTACTAATTGAGCCCCTGTATTTTCCAGAGGATCTTCTAACTCGATCTCTTTGGCGATCGTAATGCCATCATTGACGATTTGAGGCGCACCGTATTTTGCTTCAAGCACAACGTTGCGTCCCTTGGGGCCGAGTGTGATTCGCACCGCATCAGCCAGGGCATTGACACCGCGTTCGAGTGCCTGCCGGGATTCTTCTTTAAAAACAACAATCTTAGCCATTGCCCACAGTTGAGTTCACCTACCCGAATTTAGCACTCTACGGGTGTGATTGCTAATTTCCGGATGACAACCTTGAACCAGTGCTGATCTAATTACGGGATGAAAGACAGATTTGTACGCTGTTTTTTGGGTGTTTATGTCCCATCCGCACTTGGGTCAACTCGTTTTGGTTTAGCCCTTCGACTGCCACACGATTTCACCCAAACCCACCGTAAACCTGCCATCTCTTTCCTTGTCAAAGGCTTAACCCTGCAATTTCTAGAGTTTTTCCTATGCCGGACATCTACTATCTCCCAGATGAGCAACTGATTCAAGCCGATGAATCAGAGACGCTTCTAGAATCATCCCTCTGTGCTGGCATCCCTCATACTCATGTTTGTGGTGGCAGTGCCCGGTGCTCGACCTGCCGGGTTTGGGTATTGGATGGGCTAGAACACTGTGCCCCCCGCAATGATGCAGAAGCCGCATTAGCCAAACGGTTACAGTTTGAACCCCGAATTCGTTTAGCCTGTCAGACTCAGGTATTGGGCAAAGGCAGAATTACAGTAAGACGGCTGGCTCTCGATGCTGAAGATGTGGAGTTGATTGATCAACAAATCAGCGGCAAAACTAAGCTCAGCTCCATTGGTGAAGAACGACAACTGGCTATCTTGTTTGCTGATTTGCGCGGATTTACCACCTTTGCTGAAGCCTTACCCCCATACGATGTCATTTATGTCCTAAATCGTTATTTCAAACGGATGGGACGGGTCATCGAGCGTTATGGTGGCGTCATCAATAACTATATGGGCGATGGGTTAATGGCGTTGTTTGGGGTTGATCAGGGCGATCGCGCCGCAGAACGAGCCGTTATGGCCGCCGTTGAAATGCAAAAAGCGATGCAACGGTTTAATGCCTATCTCGACAGCCTCTATCACCGCCAACTCAGAATTGGCATTGGCGTCCACTATGGCAATGTGGTGATTGGTGCAGTGGGAGCCTCCCTCCAGAGCCAGCGCATGACGGCGATCGGGGATGCCGTTAACCTCGCCAGTCGCATTGAAGCTGCCAATAAAACATTGGGCACCACGCTGCTGATTTCTGAGGAAACTCACGCCCAAGTGAAGGATCTGGTGTCTGTCAAACAACAGTGGCAGATCGAGATTCCTGGGAAAAGTGGAGAATATGCCTTATATGAAATCTCAGCGATCGCAGGATTGTTACCCCCTATCAACAGCTCTATTTTCATTCGCAAGCCACTAAAACAGCGATCGTCCCCTAACCTCGTTCAAACCTTCCTGTCACGCCTGTGGCAACTCTTGAGAAGGTATATTAGGCTTCCTTAGAAAGCCTGGAAGAATGGGAGTCAGTGAGAGTGGGAATGAATGAGAGCATTCCACTACTCTATTTCCTGCCCTCTATCCTCATTCCTTGTCTCCCCCTAGCAGTTCTGGCAAGCGACCCGTACCCGGCAGTGTTTTAGTATCATTCGTTGAGATATAGCCCACATAAAACGCTCCCGCTTCAATATCCAATGAGTTAGCGGTCACATCTCCCTCAATTCGAGCTGTACGCGACAGTGTCAAGCGACCTTCAGCAATGACTCTGGCTTTGACGACTCCATGCACGACTAAATTTCGTGCTCGTAGCTCAGGTCCTTCGACCAATCCAGATTGCGAAATCTCCATATCGCCGCGTACTTCAACCGTCCCATGAATGATGCCATCCACACGAAGATTGCCTTCAACATTTAAGGTGCCTTGAAATTCGCTGGTGGCACTGAGATAGGTCAACGAAGTTGTTTGCTTTCGCCCGAACATGACGTTTGTCCTTATCAATCAAGATGGATTCAGTCCAGATAAGACTTTGGATCTACTGCATGCCCATTTCGATAGACACCATAGTGGAGATGCGGTCCGCTTGAACGCCCTGTGTTGCCTAAAAAGCCTACAACGCGATCGCGTTCTAATAGTGTTCCCTGCGTCACAGCCATTCTAGACAAGTGAGCATACAGGGTTTGATAACCGTAGCCGTGATCCACAATGACATGATAGCCGTATCCTCCATTCCACTCTGCTTTGATCACAACCCCTGGGGCTGTAGCGTGAATGGGGGTTCCGATTGCACCCTTAAAATCTAAACCACTATGAAACTCATAGCTACGACCAAATGGATTGCGCCGCACCCCAAACTCTGATGAGATCTCAACCTGCTCCTTAATCGGAATCCCAACTGGGCGAGCGTCTTCTCGATCTAAGGTCTGTTCTAAAGCGGGGCGCACCTCTCCTCGCAAATCTGCCTGCAAAACGGGTAATTTTGCTCTTGCTACAGCTAATAAAACTTCGGCTTCAACTGGGGCACCGATCCCCCCTTCTGGTGGAACTTCGTCAGAGCTTGTAGCTTCCTCTAACCCTGCTCGTTCCTGGAGGGTGTTGATCTCGGTCTCCAGACCCTCAACCTTGTCTAAAATGTTGGATGCTTCCTGAGTTAATGCCTGATTTTTTTCAGTCAGTTGAGAGTTTTGTTGAGCGTAGGAATGAATAACCCGGAAAATTGAGATAGCAGGGAGAGTCACTGCGATCGCGATTGCGGTCATCACGACGAGTGGTTGAAACGATAGTGTAATCGGTGCTTTGCCAGTACAAGCAATGAGAATGGTGTAATTTTTCTGAAAACGACTCATGAACGCAGGTAATGGGTGGACTTAGGTAAATTGCAGCTGATTTAAAACCGTCTTTTAAGGAGGTCATTCAGTGAGCGAGTCATGAAATGAGGCAATGGGGAGCGCAATCAACCTCGGCAAAAACCAAAACCTTAAATTAAGTTGAAATTCAAAAAATTGAAACAAACTCAGAGATTACCAGCAAAAAAGCGATCCCACAATGGGGATCGCTTTAATTTTCAGTTAATTTTGCAACACTACTGCAAATGCTTTCGAGCTAGAGAAATTAACCGTTGATTTGAGGAGCCGTGAGAGCAACAGGAGCCGCTTCGCCAGCCGCCAAATCAAGTGGGAAGTTGTGAGCATTGCGCTCGTGCATCACTTCCATACCCAAGTTGGCACGGTTGAGGATGTCTGCCCAAGTGCTAACAACACGACCTTGAGAATCAATGATGGACTGGTTGAAGTTGAACCCGTTCAGGTTGAACGCCATTGTGCTGATGCCCAATGCAGTGAACCAAATCCCAATCACTGGCCATGCACCCAAGAAGAAGTGCAATGCACGAGAGTTGTTGAAAGAAGCATATTGGAAGATCAAACGACCGAAGTAGCCGTGAGCCGCAACGATGTTGTAAGTCTCTTCCTCTTGTCCAAACTTGTAACCATAGTTCTGAGATTCAACTTCAGTGGTCTCACGAACCAAGGAAGAAGTCACCAAAGAACCGTGCATCGCGGAGAACAAGCTACCACCGAAGACGCCTGCCACACCCAACATGTGGAAGGGGTGCATCAGAATGTTGTGCTCAGCTTGGAACACAAACATGAAGTTGAAGGTACCAGAGATACCCAAAGGCATGCCGTCAGAGAAGGAACCTTGTCCGATGGGGTAGATCAAGAAGACTGCAGTCGCTGCTGCAACAGGAGCAGAGTAAGCAACACAGATCCAAGGACGCATACCCAAACGGTAGGACAATTCCCACTCACGTCCCATGTAGCAAAATACGCCAATCAAAAAGTGGAATACAACCAACTGGTAAGGACCACCGTTGTACAACCACTCATCGAGGGAAGCGGCTTCCCAGATGGGGTAGAAGTGCAAGCCAATGGCGTTAGAGGAAGGCACAACAGCACCGGAGATGATGTTGTTACCGAACATCAAGGAACCTGCAACAGGCTCACGGATACCATCGATGTCTACAGGAGGTGCAGCAACGAAGGCGATGATGAAACAGATGGTGGCAGCGAGCAGGGTAGGAATCATTAACACGCCGAACCAACCTACATACAGGCGATTCTCGGTGCTAGTGACCCACTGACAAAATTGCTCCCACAGATTAGCACTCTCGCGCTTCTGAAGTACAGTCGTCATAATTGATGAGTCCAGTGAATTAGATTAAAAAATGTATGCGCAAGTAAACCTTGCTTAACAATTAATATAGTGGGTTTTGGGGATTTTTTCAAGAAAGTTTACAAAGTTCTGTAAATAACTTCTCATCCTCGGCAGGCTTGGTCGTGTGGTGTAACTCTAAGAAAGCTCTCAGGAAAAGGCTTTTAACCCTGATTAGCCCCTGTTAATAGGGCTCAATATGGTTAGGCAGATATTCGCCTTAAGGCTAGGAGAAACTCTGACCTAGAGGCTGAGTGCCATTCTTTTTTTCATAAATCATGTCGGGCTGCTGCTCATAGGGGTTGTAAGGTGTAATATTCGTGCAAGCTCCGTTTGAACATCGTAATTCTCAATTAGGCATGGCGTTTTTATCAATTATTTATGGGCTATTCCTGCTTAGCGTGTTGGGTGTTTATTGGTCTGTTGAGAGGCGATCGCTCAAACTAGGCATTCTTGTGCTTGCCAGCCTCGTCTTTTACAGTTCTTTACAACTCCAGTACATTCCTTTGTTGTTAGTGATGATGTTCATCACGTTTCGCCTGGGAATCGCCTTGAGTGCTCCGGTTGATTGGCGGATTGAGAATGAAAATTGGGAGTTTGCTCAACAGGATTGGAGCAGTCGCCGTCTTAGAGTTCTCATTTTTGGAATTGTCCTTAATGTCCTATTACTGCTGGGATTTAAGTACATTCCTTTCCTGCTCTCTTCTGTGGGAACGCTCTTACAACTTCCTGTAGCGCAGGCTAATGCTGAGTGGGTGGGGCAGCACCTGATTGCCCCCTTAGGGATTAGCTTCTTTTGTTTTGAGTGTATTGCCTATTTAATTGATGTTTATCGAGGTGCCCCTGCCACTTACGATTTGCTGAAATTTTCAGCCTATAAGCTATTTTTTGCCAAGTTAATTTCGGGGCCAATTACCCGCTTTCATCCCTTAGCGGCGCAATTTCAAACTCTGCAATTTCCAGCGGTTGCTCAAATTGTGGAGGGGTTGTGGTTGATTGCCTGTGGAGCCGTAAAAAAACTGTTGTTAGCGGATCACTTAGCGACCCTCGTTAATCTCAGTTTCGATAACCTGGAACGGGCAGGCAGTGGTGATCTCTGGCTAGCGACTGTCGCGTATGGTCTACAGCTTTATCTAGACTTTAGTGGCTATGTCGATGTTGCTCGTGGGAGTGCGTTGTTATTAGGAATTGAGCTTCCCCAAAACTTCAACTTTCCCTATCTCAGCACTAGCATTGCTGACTTTTGGCGACGGTGGCACATGACCCTGGGAGATTGGTTGCGGAATTACCTTTACTTTCCGTTGGGAGGGTCTCGTCAGGGACTGCTCAGAACTTGTCTCAATCTTTTAATCATTATGGCGATCGCCGGAATCTGGCATGGCGCAGCTTGGGGCTTTGTAGTTTGGGGGCTCTTGCACGGTTTATTTTTAGTGGTGCACCGCTTAACAGATGCCCTATCTAAACAGTGGCTACCGTTACAGCAGTTTTGGAAAACTATTCCAGGCACAATCACAGCGTGGGCCGTGACTCAATTCACCGTCTTTTTTGCCTGGATTTTCTTTCGCTTACCAGACTTGCGAGATTCTGCGTTGGTTATGCAACGTCTTTGGGGACATGTGGCCGATGTTCAATTTGCCCAAAAGATCTATGTTGAGACATTAAATATGGAGCGATCGCACATCGCTGTCTTGTTAGCGGGTGTGATGCTGGCAATGGGGATTGCTTATACCGTTCAACGGGGGTTTAAGTTGCAACTCAATGTTCCGATCAAGATTTTGTTAGTACCGCTTTGTTTATTTGCTGCCTGGTTGTTAGCACCCAATGAAATGCCGCCTTATATCTATTTCGATTTCTAAATTTTGACTTCTAGGGAGTGTTCTAGAAGGAATGATTTTGGAGTAAGGATTACCGATTTCTACATCGAGAGCGTGTGGGCTGTTGGTGGCTAAGAGACGGAGGTTGCATCCTGTCCTAATCAACTCTTTAGTTGCGACAACACAGCCTTTCTAAAAAATATGGCAAGGCAGTAGTGCTTATGACTTCAGCTCTAGCTCTCATTGTGGTGAGATAGGGTGTTGTAAGGTTTGCCAGATTTAAGACACAGCTACAATAACATGCCCTATGCCAAGGGGCATTCGTTTATGCATCAATCGTTTCGCCGCATTCTCTCTGGTGCCATTGTTTTCTCGCTCACTATTATCATTGCCGTGGCGGGCTACATCATTGCAGGATGGTCGCCACTCGATGCCATTTATATGGTGGTGATTACGGTTTTTGGGGTGGGTTATGGGGAGGTAAGACCAATCACTTCTCCTTTCTTGAGGGTGTTTACCATTCTGGTGATTATTGCCGGGACATCATCGGCGGTTTACATCGTGGGGGGATTTATTCAAATGGTGACAGAGGGTGAAATTAATCGGGCATTGGATGCGAGGCGGATGATGCGAGACATTGAAACTCTGGAACAACATGTGATTATTTGTGGGTTTGGGCGGATGGGGCAAATTTTGTCACGCCAGATGCAAGAGACTCGGCAGTCTTTTGTGGTAATTGACAATAATGTCGATCGCATTGCTGAAGCCGAGATATTGGGTTATTTGGTATTGACTGGCGATGCGACGGATGAAGCCGTGTTAGAAACGGCTGGAATTGGTCGCGCCAAAGTTTTGGCAACCGTTTTATCAGAAGATGCATTGAACGTGTTTATTACCTTAACGGCACGAGGACTCAATCCTGGATTAATTATTTTGGCGCGAGGAGAATTTCCTACAACTGAAAAGAAATTAAAGCAAGCCGGAGCTGATCACGTCGTTTTACCTGCCGCGATCGGGGCATTGCGTATGGCTCATATGATTACTCATCCAGCTGCGCTTGACCTGCTTGATCCGAATGATGGGCGTAGCAATTTAAATGAATTATTGGCTCAAATTGATGTGCAAATTGACGAATTAGCCATCACTAAAGGGTCGCCTCTGCTGGGCAGCACAATCAGTGAAATTGAAATTCAGGGAAAAGGGACATTTATTGTTATCGCTTTGCGCCGAGCCGATGGCAGCAACATCATTCACCCTGATCATCGAACGCCGTTATTGGATGGAGACACGGTGATTGTGATGGGGCATCGTGGCGACATTCCACGATTTGCTCGCTACTATCGGCTGAGACGACAGACCTGGTATCGCGGTATAAAGCTTTAGCGCAATTTTGAGATTTCACCCAATGCGTTGCGATAGCCTTGAGCTGATCCCATTTGCATATAGAGTTCTGCGGCTCGGTTAAAGTCTTCTAGCGCAGATTGACGACTGCCTAGCTCGGCACGCAAAAGCCCCCGATTATAGAAGGCGTCTGCATCATTGGGATTCATCCGAATGGCTTGACTGTAATCTGCCAATGCTCCTTGAGCATCCCCTAACTCTGAGCGAATATCACCTCGGTTACTAAATGCTTGAGCATCCCCCGGATTGAATGAAATGGCTTGACTGAAATCCTGATCGGCTCCGTTGGCGTCTCCTAAAGCGACTCTGGCATTGGCACGGGCAGAATAAGCCTCGGCGTAATCGGCTCGAATTTGTAGAGCATTGCTGTAATCTTCGATCGCTTCACGATTGTCACCTGTGCTAGCCAATAAATCTCCTCGATGTTTGTAGGCTTCAGCATAGTCAGGATCAATGGCGATCGCTTGATTAAAATCAGAGAGAGCATCTGCGGTATTGCCCAGAGAAAATTGTACAACCCCCCGACTAAAGTAAGCCTGGGCATATTCTGGTTGTAACTCAATGGCGCGATTAAAGTCTTCTAGGGCTTGTTGGCGATCGCCCATGACACTTAATATAAAGCCTCTGTTAAAGTAGGCAACGGCTGAGTCGTTGTTAAACCGCACCGCCTGGTTTAGGTCTTCGAGAGCAGCTTCCCGATTTCCTAAGGCAAACTGAGTACTGCCCCGATTGAGATAAGCAGCAGCGTAATTAGACCGAATATCGATTGCTTGATTAAAGTCGGCGATCGCTCCTTGCGGATCAGCTTGTGCAGAACGAATCACCCCCCGATGCAAATATGCTTCAGCATAGTCAGGCTTAAGTTGAATCGCTTGATTAAAATCGCTGGTGGCACTATCTTGATCACCCGCGTTGAAGTGCAACACCCCTCGATAGAAGTAGGCAGCAGCGTTTGTTGTGTTGTTTTGAATTGCCTGGTTAAGATCAGCCATTGCCTGAGCGTTGTCGCCTAAGCTATAGTGCGCTACGCCGCGGTGGAAATAAGCATCAACCGTTGTTGGATCCAGTTCTAGAGCACGATTGTAGTCGGCGATCGCTCCAGAATAATCATTAGAAGCAGCTCGTGCTACACCTCGATAAAGGTAAGCCGCGGCATAGTTAGGATTTGCTGTAATAGCGCGATCAAAATCGGCGATCGCATCGCTGTAATCCCTTTCTTCAAGGTTTTCAGTACCATCGTTATAGGCTCTAATTGCCTCGGCCAAGTTGACTGCTGGCGCAGGTGTTTCTGGCGCAGGTGTTTCTGGCGCAGGTGCTGCTGGTGCAGGTGCTTCCGCTGGAGGGGTTTGTGCTGTTACAGCGATAGGTGCTCCCATCAAAGCAGCAATTCCGAGTGTGGTTACGACCCCGTGAATGATTTTCATAGCTCCAACCCTAGTCCGACTTTAATCGTCATCATGCTGTGAGGCATTGATGAATTTTCTGCCCAAAGGGTTCCCCCTTTGCAGCCAGATTTTAACCGCTAAATCGGGGATCGAACCAAAATTATTTATTTCCAATGTTGAGGGCTGGGTAAAAGGGGAATGAGGTGTGGGGGTAAATGGGTAAGACCTCACTCATCCACTTAAAACTCAAACCTCAAAACTTAACCTCCCCACTCCTTCACGTATTCCACCCAACTTCCAACTCCCCTAATCTCCCTGCTGAATATATTGCAAAATGCCATCGGTGATGGCTCCAGCAATTTGGCGACGCGAGGTGGGGCTACTCAATCGGCGTACATCTTGTTGTCCAGTGACAAAGCCGACTTCGACCAGTGCGGCGGGCATAGAGGTTTGAGTTAAGACGTAAAAGCGGGCTTGTTTTACTCCTCGGTCAATCATGCCCGTTGACTGAATCATGTTGGATTGGATGGCTTGCGCCAGTTGCCGTCCTGTGGCGGAGGAGTAATAGGTTTCAGCCCCATTAGCAGTAGAGCCACTGGGAGTGGAATTGGCATGAATACTGACAAACAAATCAGCGTTAGCACGCTCGGCAAAGGTGACTCTGGGTTCTAGATCTAAAGTGCGATCGTCGCGACGGGTCATCACGGCTTGCACTCCATGTCGCTCTAGTAAGCTCGTCACTTCCTGAGCGATCGCCAAAACGATTTCTTTTTCTTGAATGCCACCAATGCCGATCGCTCCTGGATCGGTGCCGCCATGTCCAGGGTCGATGACAACGACTCTCCGGGCGATCGGAGTTTGAGGTGCTGGAGTGCTGGGGTTTGGTGTCGGTGGCAGCGGTTGTGGAGGGGTTGGTGGAGTCCACCCGGCTACTGGAAGCACCATCGCTTGCAGGTTTGCGGCTCGTAACTGCTGTTCTAAGATATCTGCGGTGTTGCGGTTGCGAAATAATCCGGCTTGCATCACGGCTTGCCCATTTACGAGAGTGCGAAAGGCTCCAGGGGCGATCGCCCGAACCTGGTCTTGTTGCGCCAGTGTGTCTGCCTGCACTACAACTCGGTAACTGACGGTGGAGGTTGATGTTGAGGGAGATGGAGTCGGCAGAGGACGATTGGTTGACGGTGTTGGAGTCGGTCGAGGTAAGGTAGGGCGGGCGATCGGGGTAGCCGGGACGGTTACAGTGGGTAGGGTCTCAGGAGGAGAGGGAGAAACGGTGATGGGGGGCACTGGAGCTGGGCTGGGTCGAGTGGCAATTGGTGGGGTAACGACCACTGGGGGACGCGTAACCGGAATAGAGATGTCGCCACGTGTGCCCGATGCAGAGGCAATCAGCGTGGGTAAATCTTGATCGCTTGTTAAGTAGATGTGAGCTAAATTTTGACCGTTGTAAACTCGCTTCGTCATGCGCCAACCTGGATTTAACTCGATCCGGGCAAATCCGTTGGTGTAGCCGTGGGTTCTGCCAATTTCTAAAGGGGGAGTGGTGCGATCGCGATTGGATATTGCCATCAGCACGAGATCATTGTTTTGACGGACGACCCGCAGGCTATATTGCAAACCCAAATCTTGATTGCCGACGCGCAGTGAATAACCGTTGCTGTCGGTGCTGCGATTACAAATTCCTGTAAAGTCAAAATCTAACAACAATGGATCAACCATCGTCGGGCTGTTGCCCGTCTCTTCCCAACAGTCACGGTTGTTATTTAACTGTTCTAAAATCAACAGTTGATGAGATGTGTTGCCAACTGGAGCGGCGATCGCAATCAATCGGCTCTGATCGACATCTCGCTGCTCAAACCGGACGGCTGCGGTTGCTGGTGCCCAAAAACCACTCAATCCAACTCCGACGGCTGCTAATAAACTCAGCCGCAATCCAACTCCACCTTTCATTGTGTTAATGCCTGTCTAAGTCGTTAATGTATCGTTCGTAGTCATCAACGACGCTCCGGAACATACCGAGTTGCAGGGCGTATTCAGCTTCCTCAACTGGCACAGTATGTTGATGTTTCATGACTTAACCGATGAAAGTCATAAAAATTTCCCCAGGCTTCTAGAGATCTGCCCTAATATGAAGTTTGTGAATGACTTGACTGACTTGACTAACTAACAGTCCCTTGCTTTTGCTGTGTCAGTGTAATGAAGTGTGATGAATGGTTGGTAGTTGGATACTGGTTATCAAAACAACGGTTATCAAGACGACGACCCCTTCTAAATTCTTACCTTTTTGCAAGATTTTTTAATCTAAGGAGAAGCCTGTGAGTCCAGAAACTCTCGTTCAATTGCCCAGCTTGACCTCTCCCTCGTCGCCCTATGACTTAGCGGAATTTGATGCTCATGTCATGGCAACCTATGCCCGCTTTCCATTGACATTAGAGCGCGGATTGGGATGTCGAGTTTGGGATGCTGAAGGGCGAGAATATTTGGATTTTGTCGCTGGCATTGCCACCTGCACACTGGGGCACGCCCACCCCGCAATGGTTGAAGCTGTAACGCAGCAAATTCAGAAACTGCACCACGTTTCTAACCTCTACTACATTCGAGAGCAAGGCGAACTGGCAAAGTGGTTGGTTGAGCATTCCTGTGCCGATCGCGCCTTTTTCTGCAATTCTGGGGCTGAGGCAAATGAAGGAGCCATCAAATTAGCTCGTAAATATGCTCACACGGTTCTTAAGATTGAGAGTCCTGTGATTTTGACGGCTCATGCTAGCTTCCACGGGCGCACGTTGGCAACGGTTACAGCCACGGGGCAACCCAAATATCAAAAGAACTTTGATCCGCTCATGCCAGGGTTCCACTATGTTCCCTATAACGACATCACGGCACTTGAAGAGGCGATCGCCCTGCTTGACACCCCTAGTCGCCATGTTGCGGCAATTATGTTAGAGCCGTTGCAGGGTGAAGGTGGGGTGCGTCCGGGCGATGTGGCTTACTTCCAACGGGTGCGTCAGATCTGCGACGAAAAGGGCATTCTCCTGATCTTGGATGAAGTGCAAGTCGGCATGGGACGCACAGGTCATCAGTGGGGCTATGAAAATTTAGGGATTGAACCCGACATCTTTACCTCTGCCAAAGGATTAGGCGGTGGTATTCCGATTGGGGCGATGTTGTGCAAATCCTTCTGCGATGTGTTTCAACCGGGTGATCACGCCAGTACCTTTGGAGGAAATCCCTTTGCGTGTGGGGTGGCCCTAAAAGTTTGTCAAACTCTAGAGCAAGAAAATCTGTTAGAGAACGTGCAACAACGGGGTGAACAGCTACGCAGTGGGTTGAAGGCGATCGCCCAAAAATATCCCGACTTGATTGTAGAAGTCCGAGGATGGGGTTTGATCAACGGTTTAGTTCTTAACCCTGAGATCGAACTAATCGCTAGTCAGATTGTCAAAGCCGCGATGGATGATGGCTTGCTGTTGGTGCCTGCGGGGCCAAAAGTAATTCGTTTTGTGCCTCCATTAATTGTCAATGAAGCTGAAATTGACGGAGCATTGCAGGCGATCGAGCGAGCGTTGGCAGCCATTAGTTAATCAGGGCTGAGGGCGTTGAGATGTCAGAGAATAGGGAGGTTTTGGGTTTTGAATTTTGAGTTTTGGGTTTTGAATTTTGGGTTTTGAGTTTTGGATTTTGAGTTTTGAATTTTGAGTTTTGAGTTTTGAATTTTGGGTTTTGGGTTTTGGGTTTTGAATTTTGAGTTGAATTGCTGAATTCAAAACTCAACCCTAAACCTTCAAAACTCTCTCAATCACTTGCGTATCCTGTTCTCTTCCAGCCTCGTTTCTTATAATAAAATCAATCCCTGGCGTGCTCCTAACGTTACTGCTTCAGTGCGGCTAGAGGCATTCATTTTGCTGAGAATTGAGCTGATGTGGAATTTAACCGTGTGTTCTGAAATGGTTAGACGACGGGCGATCGCCTTGTTGCCTAGCCCTTCAGCTAACATGCTCAATACCTCAACTTCTCGGGGAGTTAGGGTCTGATTGGTTACAGGGGGAAGCGATCGCGATGATGTTGGTGCCATTGGCAGCGATCCCAAAAACTCTGGATGCAAGACGATTAATCCGGTTGCCACGGCTTCGATCGTGGTCATAATCTCATCGGCTGTTGCCTCAGCGGGCAAAATTCCCTGAATGCCAGATTGTAGTAAATCACTGACCCAGGAACTTTGGACGTTATCCACCAAGACAACAATCGCTGGGAGATCCATCTCGCGATCTAGCACGGGTAGGGCACTCAAAGGATTGTCTTCTTGCAACTCTAACTCCATCAACACCACATCGGGTTGCAGTGTATCCAACTGTTCGCCTAGATCTCGATGGGTCACACTTCCCACGACAGTTAAGGCAGAGTTTTGGGCCAACAGTGTTTCCAGTCCGACTCGTGCGATCGCTGAGTTCGCTGCAACTAGAACTCGTGCATTCGAGATCATGCAACATCAACCTGGGTTGAATGGATCAGGGCAGTCTTGAGAAATTGATGCACGGTGTGACTGGGAATGGCGATCGCTAATCCATTGACAATCATGGTGTTGATGCCAATGACCTCACCCTGGGCGTTGGCTAAAGGCCCTCCCGAATTGCCGGGTGCTAACCGGACATCCGCTTGAATCCAGCCATCGCCCTCAGAAGGACAGACCGTGTGAACAATTCCGGTGGTCAACGCCCCAACTAATCCCCAGGGGTTGCCTACTGCGAGCACGAGTTCTCCGACTCGTAATTGATTAGAGTTGCCTGCGATCGCGGCTGTTAGATCACTGGCATCAACCGTTAGAGCCGCAAGGTCATGCTGAAGATCACGAGCAACAACGGTCGCTTCTAAAGTGCGACCATCCCACACCTCGACGACAACGCTCGACCCTCTGACCACATGGGCATTGGTGATAATCACGTTAGACGGGTTGAGCGGCGAGACCTGCCAGATCACACCTGCCCCTGCGCCCCATCGTTGTCCTCGAACCTGCACCGTTGAGCGGCGCACGCCATCTGCTACTTCGACCAATGCCTGAGCAATAGACTGGTGAGTGACATGTATGCTCATCGTTCCTCCTGCCAGGGACGCTCACCAACCGTGATCGTTAGCTCAAGCCGTGTTCCCCCACGCACCAGTTGGGCTGTGATGGGTTGACCGACTTGCTCAGGGTCAAGCATCATGTGAACGTCTCGAACATCCCGAATCGGGGTATTGTTTAACGCTACTAAGATGTCGCCAATTAGCACGCCAGCCTGATCCGCAGGAGCATTTGGCTCAACACTAACGATAATCACTCCACCATCGTGTGATAAACCCAGGGTTTCCTGAAGGGTTTTGGGCAATTGAACGGGTTGCATCCCTAACCCCAAATAACCCCGTGAAATTCTCCCTTTTTGCACCAGTTGATTGACCACTCGATCGATCGTGCTAGCGGGAATCGTCAGGATGGCTCTACGAGGACCAGAAGTGTTAATCCCTACGATTTGCCCTTCAACGGTGACCAGAGGACTGCCCGCAAACCCTGGATAAGGGGTAATGTCAGGGCGAATGAATTGATCAATCTGTCCACCATGCCACGATCGCCAGGTTCCACCTAAAGCACTAATTACCCCCATACAAGCACTGGTATTGCCCTCATTTGAGCGGGCGATCGCCAACACGATATGTCCCACTTTCAAAGATGCGGCATTTGCCAGTTCAGCGGTGGGTAACTGAGTCTCTTGTACTTGCAATACGGCTAAATCAGTTCCACTGTCTCTGGCGACTAGCTGGGCTGGGAGGGTGCGTCCATCGGCTAGGGTGATGGTAATGTCATCTTCTCGTCTAACGGTATGATCTGCTGTCACGACATAGCCCGATCGCCAATGGATCCCGCTAGATGCCATTCGGTGTCGGGCGTTGACAGCGACCACCACAGGTGAGGCATGGGCGATCGCTTCCGCTAACCCGTTTGAAAACGCCAACAAGGTGCTTGATGATTCAGTTGTAACGGTCATTGTTGTTCTCCTGACGCTTTCATTCCTGGAAATCATGCAATTTCCATATCTTTAAGAATGACGAATTGCCAGGAGATACAACATCAGAAGAATGGGCAGATCCAGTCCTAGAAAAATGGCTAGGGTAAAACGTCTGTATAGACGGATTAATCGCGTCGCTACTTGGGCGTGTTCTGCAACTCTGGGCGTTCTTCAGGAACGATCGCCCCTTCAACTGGGCAAACTTGTAAGCAAATGCCACAGTCGATGCAGGTGGCAAAATCAATCCAATACCAATCGGTTCCTTTAGTATTTTTGTCTGGGCCTTCATGAATGCAGGCAACCGGACAAGCGTCTACACAGTCGGCAACGCCTTCGCAAGTGTTAGTGACAATCGTATGGGGCACGGTGTTCTTCTCTCAAAGGTGTTTTTCT
The DNA here is from genome assembly GCA_033764315.1 of Oculatellaceae cyanobacterium bins.114. Lineage (GTDB taxonomy): Bacteria > Cyanobacteriota > Cyanobacteriia > Elainellales > Elainellaceae > FACHB-1407. Next base: position 2,583 of record JANRJA010000077.1, on the reverse strand, counting down.
TCTAAAACAATCGGCAGACATAGCCGAGATGAGCTTCTTCTAGCCTATCAGGTTCATCTAATCTTCACTGGGTTAGCCAACCCGCTCAATCTCAGGTTGACCAGTGGCATTGATCCAGGCAATCTGCGTAATATTGCGACGTTGGGCATAGGTTTTGACCGCTTCAGCATCTGGAAGGGGATTTAAATCAACCTCGACTCGGATCAAATGAGTAGACTCACGAATTTTGTGAGCGTAGGCAAACGCTGCTGCTTGAGCTTGTGGCGTGGTTGGCACAACTAACCAATGACTGGGAGGAGTGTCAAGTGGCAGTTGACCTGTGGGTAATAGAGTTTGATGTAACTCTTCGATATTGAAGACAAACCCAATCCCTGGAGCCGTTTTTCCTTGGGGATGATATAGACCTAACAACTGGTCATAGCGTCCACCCTGCCCCAAAACTCGTTGCCCGACAGAGCCACCAATCACCTCAAAGACGATGCCTGTGTAGTAATCCAATGTTTGAATTAGGCTCAAATCAAGAATGAGTGGAGGAGTTTTGCGACCTTGAGCCGCAGAGGTTTCTTCTAACAAGTCAATTAAAGATTTCAGATCGTTGACGGTGTCTCGTTGAGTTGCATCTAAATCAAGCTGAGAAACTCGCTGCAACACATCTGCTGGACGACCCCGCAGATCAAACAGCAGTAATGCTCGCTTACGCAACTCATCAGACAAAGGCAGTGTTTCTAGAGTAAGCCGATCAAGATGAGCGATCGCCACTCTGATTGCCTCTCGCACACCCTCTGGAAAGGCAGATAAAAGCGATCGCGTCAACCCTGCCTCACCCAAGATCAAATGCCACTGGTCGAGTCCCAAAGCATTTAGACAGTCAGTCAGCAATAGCAAGACTTCAGCATCCGCTACTACACCCCCACCCCCAATCAACTCCACTCCCGCCTGATAAAACTCTTGCTGATAGGTGTGGCTACCCTTGGCAGCGCGCCGAAATACATTAGCGTTGTAATAGAGCCGTTGCGGTAAGGCTGTTCCTGCCATGCGAGTGACAGCTGCACGGGCGATCGAAGCCGTTAACTCTGGACGCAAGCCCAATGCCTCGTTTTCAGTCTCTTGCAACTGAATCACGGTAGACTGTTGCACCGCACCCCCTGCCATCAGCGTATCCATTCGCTCTAGCGTCGAGGTAATAATGCGGTGATAACCCCAGCGATGAAAAACATTTTGTAACCGATCTTCGATCCAGCACTTTTGAGCCACGTCCAAAGGCAACAGATCTCTGGCTCCAACTGGAGGTTGATACACCATTATTTCTTTTTCCCACCAAAGAAACCAAACAAGCCACCCCCAGAATCATTCGATTTTCCACCTTTATCATTGGGTTTAGCCCCTTTTGCTGGGGTGGGAGTTTCTCCTGGAGGGGTCCAACTCGGGTCAATTCTACGCAAACCTGCCCGAGCAATCTCATTATTAGGGTTTAATTTTAAGGCCTGATTAAATTGAACCTTTGCCATCGTTTGCTGCTTCAACTGAATATAAATCTCTCCTAAAAGACCATAGCAATCGCTGGCAAGATCAGTACATTCAGAATCTTTCAAGGCAAGGCTTAACGCCTCCCGCATCTCTTTGATGGCAGTTTGAGAATCTCCTTTTCCCCAAAACTCCTTGCCTCGTCGCAAATAAGACTCAACCAACTCTCGTGTGCCTCGTTTTTCGGGTGGGCGTGGTGGTGGTGGCGGTGGTGTTCCTCCCCCTCGTTTTGGTTCTTGGCTGGGTGGCGGCAGGGAGGCCGGTCTGTCGGCTGTCTTCATCAAGTAAATCAGATTTAACTCACTAATTTGCCCAGTCAATTCCAGCGTTTGATCCAGCTGTTCGTATTGCTTGGCAGCCAACTCTTTCAGTGCTACTCGATAGGGTTGTTCAATATCTCCCAGAGCACTGGCCAAACGTCGGGCTGAGTCACTCAGCAGCATAATAGTTTCTTGCTGTCGGGCTGCTTGCTGTCCTTTGAGTTTGATTAGCAAGAGGTGATCTTTGTAATTTTCTGGTTGAGATAATTTCTCATAGGCTGGATTCACCAGCTTAGAGAGATATTCAGCGGCACGCTTGCGCTCTTGCTCCCCCTCAGTTGCATAGCTATCAGGGTGCAGGCGACGAGCAATTTTGAGATAATGCTTGCGAATATCTTTGGGATCAATGTTCACCGGAACTCCCAAAATCGCGTGGTAGTCGGTGCAGTCTAAATTAAAGAGTCCTAGCTCGACTTTTAATAACATTCTGCGTATCTCACTTGGCTGCCACTGTAATTCTTTACTAGTTTACTTTCTGTATAACCCTTTCGGACAGATGTTTGTCAGAGTTTCACGAGGAATTCGGCTCTGTTGTCAATCGAGAATTCTCGAAACAAATGGTAAATTTTTGTAAATGCAATACTAAATAACACCCTTATTTTGAATTCACCAAGCCGTTGATAGAAGCAAATATAGCGATTCTAAATGGGTTGTGAGAGGCGCACCCCCGAGGGGGGCGCCTCTCACAACCAGCCGCACAAATGATTTTTGACTGCTATATACCTAGCGAGAATATTTA
>JANRJA010000061.1:0-36843 GCA_033764315.1 Oculatellaceae cyanobacterium bins.114 | reverse complement strand
AGACGTCTTAGATGAATTAGAAGAAAGTAATCAAGACATTTCTGGAGGACGGATTTTAGGACAGTCAGAACCGTTAACGCGGGCGATCGGGCGATTTCAAAGTGCCGATGCGATCGCCAATCTTGCTTTTACGGTCTCATCCTCTGCTTCTCAAACCCCAACGGCGACGGAGACATCACAGCCTACCCTGCCACAACGGATTTACCTGCGAGATTTTGCCACGGTGGTCGATGGCACTCAGCAACAACGGATTTTTGTCTTGCTGAATGGTCAGTCGGCAGTCAAGGTAAGCATTCAAAAACAACCCGATGCCAATACGATTGCGGTTGTAGAGGCTGTGAAACAGCGAATTCAGACCCTTCAGCAAAATGGTCTAATTTCGGAAGACATGCAATTGTTGCCCACGCTAGACGAGTCCGTTTTCATTCAAGAATCGTTGAGTAGCGTTACCGAGGCAGCCATTTCAGGAGCCGTTTTAGCCGCTTTGGCAGTGCTGATATTCTTAGGATCGGTACGACAGACTATTATCATTAGCCTGACGATCCCCCTATGTACGCTGGCAGCGGCGATCGCGATGAAACTGGCAGGGTTTTCCCTGAATGTGTTTAGTTTGGCAGGACTAGCCATCAGTGTGGGGCAAGCCGTTGATACATCAGTGGTGATTCTTGAAAATATCAACAAGCGTGTCAGCGAAGCCGGGGGATCGGGAGGGCATCTCAATCAAACTCAAGTCTCTGATGAAAGCGCGATCGCCCTGGTCGAAGCCAGTAGCTTGGAGGTGGAATCGTCATTAGTCGCTGCAACCGCTACCAATTTAGTCTCGGTACTACCGTTTCTATTGATTGGCGGATTCATCGCCCTGCTCTTTAACGAATTGATTTTGACCATTTGCTTTGCGGTGGCAGCATCGCTGTTGGTAGCCGTGACGGTTGTGCCGATGTTGTCATCACGATTGTTGATCTTGCCCTGGTCAAGCCACCTCGATCGCACCTGGCTCCTCCGCACCTTTAACGAGCGATTTGAAGCCGCTACACGACGATATGCGATCGCTCTGCAATGGGTGCTGCGTCATCGCATTTTGACTCTGCTGGTTACGGGTGTGGTGCTGGGAGGCAGCAGCCTGTGGATGATGGGTGCCATTCCTCAAGAAGTGTTGCCCCGGATCAACACCGGACAAGCCAGTTTATCGGCTCAGTTTCCCCCCGGTACGCCCTTAGAGACCAGCCGCAAAGTGATGACGGCAGTAGATGAGATTTTGCTGGCACAACCTGAAACCGAGTATGCCTTTACCACCGTTGGGGGATCGCTCTTTGGCAACAACACCAGTGAAAATGCATTGCGGAGCACGAGCACAATCACCCTCAAACCCGAAACGGATGTCGAGGCATTTGTGGCGAAAGTTAGTCGTGAATTCAACCAACTCAATCTGGTGGAGACGCGCTTACGGCTCAATCCAGGTCAGGTGCGAGGTCTAATCTTGAACAACTCACCCGTCAGGGGAGCTGAAATTGACATAGTTTTACAGGGAACCAATGAGCGATCGCTCAATCAAGCCGGACGGCAAATCTTAGACGCCTTAGATCAGCAAGCCACCCTCGCTAGCTTTCGCCCTAACAGCGATCGCCGTCAACCTGAGATTCAAATTCGTCCCGATTTAGAAAGGCTGTCTCTGTTGGGGCTAAACGTGCAAGACATTGGAGCAACCTTAACAACGGCAATTCAAGGATCGGTGCCAACTCAACTCCAGCGGGGCAACCGTTTAGTTGATGTCCGAGTTGAGTTAGATAACGATGCCATTCAAAACTCGGCTCAATTGGAACGGCTGCCCCTGTTTACGGCTAACAACCAGTTAGTTCGGTTAGCAGACGTCGCTCAAATTGAGACGGGTGAGGCTCCAGGTGAGATTCAACGGATTAATCAGCGGCAGGTTTTCATCATCGCGGGCAGTTTGAACAAAGGGGCAAGTTTGGGAGCCGCTCTGTCAGAGGCCGAGCGCATTGTGCAGGGCATTCAACTGCCCGATGGGGTGACTCGTCTGCCCAGCAGTGCGGCTGAGAGTAATCGAGCGATTCAAGCAGCGTTGCCAACCCTGGGAGGATTAGCTGCGTTTTTGGTGTTTGTGGTTATGGCAGTGCAATATAACTCGTTGGTGGATCCGCTGGTGATTATGTGCACCATTCCATTAGCCTTGGCTGGCGGCATCTGGGGGCTATTTTTTACCCAAACGGCGATCGGGGCAACGGTGGTTGTCGGAGCCGTTTTGCTCGTGGGTATTGTGGTCAATAACGGCATTATTTTGATTGAACTCGCCAATCAAATCCGTCAACAGGAAGGGGTGAGTCGTCGCCTTGCCATTCTCAAAGCCGCGCCACAGCGATTGCGTCCAATTATCATGACGGCTGTCACCACCGTACTGGGTATCTTTCCCTTGGCGTTGGGGTTGGGGCAGGGATCAGAATTTTTGCAACCCCTGGGGATCGTTGTATTCGCTGGCTTGTCCCTCTCGACGTTGCTAACCCTGTTTATCATTCCGTGTTTTTATTTGCTGTTGCACGATGGGTTTGACAAATTCTCTAAAGGGAGACGATCCATTCCAACGGTAATCATTCCAGAGCCAATTAGCTCCGGCTCTCGTCGTCAATAAGACCAAAAGCGCAGGGTGCGATAGGGAGTAGGCATACTGATTGCATGAAGATCACCAGGGACTACCAACCAGCGTAAAAGCCCCCCAAAAATAGGGTTCTGCAAAGGTAAAGCGTCCGCTTTGGCTCAATTCATCGGGGAGTAACAACACCTCCCCTGAACTATGAAGCTGATTGTTCTCGATATAAATTTGCCCTTTGAGCATGGCGATCTGAGTTCTGCGTAAGGCTTCTGCTTTGGTGGCGACTTCAGGATTGGCTAACTGCCAATAAAACTCGCGCATCAGTGCCAGAGTTCCGGTGTCGCTGACCCGCCACAGGCTAGCGAGAGAGGACTTCACCCCTGATTGAAAGGACAATCCAGCAAACCCCAACTCTGCCTCCTCATCTCCTAATGCGGTTTGGCAAGCACTCAATACCAGTAACTCAACTGGCAAGTCCCGCCAATCAAGCCGTCGTAGTTGATCCAGGTTGAGGCGATCGCCCTGCCACAGTTGAATGTAGGAGTTGTCAGGTTCCCCCGGTCGAAACTCAGCATGGGTCGCCAAATGCACAATGCCAAAAGCTTGAGAGGTGAGTTGACGCCTCAGATTTGCCAGAGTGAACTGTTGATTGAGAAAGACTCTGCCGCGCCATAAGTTCTGGGTAATGGCAGACAACTCTAAGGGCACTGCGGGGAGGTTTTCTAAATTCTGAAACTCAGAGGCACCCATCGCCAGAACGCGCAATTGTCGGAGACGGTTGTAGTTGAGGTTGGTCAGGTTAAACGCTGGAATTAAGCCAACGCTGTATTTCTCAATTAAGAACTGCTGCCCATCGTGGAGAGCCGCAAATGGAAGCGATCGCAGGTTTTCTCCAACACAAAACACCAGGGTATCTACCCCTTGTGCCTGCAAATCTGCCTCTAGGGGCGAGATCAGCCATTGATAGAGTTGTCGCCCTGGCTCTAGGTACAAGCGTGTCCTGACAGGGCTAGCAACGCGAGTCCGAAACCCGTTGATGACAGGGCGTAAGGTTTCTAAAGGCACATCCGTCAATCGCTTTTGAACGGGGGCTTGCCCTGGAATCACCAGCACTAGTTCTAAGGCATCAGGCTGAGGAAAAGCATAGATCAACGCCAATTTTTGACCCGTTTGGCGACTGAGTCGTGCCAGGGTCGCATTTATGGCATCTGCTGTGAGAGCAGGCGAGGTAAACGATGTGTTGAAATAGGTGTTGTATTCGTTCCGCCAGGTTTGCTCAATTTCGGTAATCCGAGAGCGCACCGAGTCAACCGGAGCAGGAGTTGTAGACAAAGCAGGGGCTACAACACCACCGATTACGAGCGTCAATACTAAGCTCAGCAGCAACGATCCCAACGTCAGCCAATGCTTCCGAAGATGCGATCGCATAAGTAAACCGTAAGTGAGAGAACAGAGGTCTTGAGTAACTACAGCAGTAACAGTGGGAAATTCGTAGCCTTGGTAAATCTATGTTTCTAAATTCCGAAAGAAGCTCTGATTTAGAGGGCGATCGTTGACGCTCAGAGATTTGCGATCGGAGATTTGCGATCAGATGATCAGTCGTCATCTGTCTTTCGTCACTGACACCATATTACGCTTTTTTTAGAGGCAACTAAATCTGCTTTGTTAAAAGTGAGTTGCCCATCTTGCTCATTGGCTACTTCCTATTTCTTCTGCTGTCTGGCAGCACTTTCTGCCTTAATTCTTCGCCCTATCTCAAATGGCTGGCACGTTAAATGGTTTGGCTTGAATATGGTTTGGCTTGAGAGCTCAACCCAGCTTACGGCAAAGCCCCTGTTGCCTAAATGCTTTAGCCTCTGCCTGCTGCCCTTTGCTTTATCCCACGTCTCCACACAGACGAGCCGGAAGCATCTTACTAAAGCGACGATATTCTGACAGATATTGTTCTAGGGCAATAAACTGCACCAAGTTCAGACTGTAGTAAATCCATCGTCCTTCTTGGCGAGCTTGTACCAAACCTGCTTCTTTTAAGGTCCTGAGGTGAAATGACAACTTGGATTGACTGACACCAAAATGCTCACACAACTCACAAACACATAATTCCTGGTCGCGCAGTAGCTCTAGCACCTTTACCCGCAATGGGTCAGACAGTGCATGAAAGCCTTTAATCACAGGGGTGGAACGAAGCAGTTCCCCTTCTGGGGCGATCGCATCCGTTGAAGGCAGAGAGGTCGGTTGCATTAGCGCACTGTATGAGGATCAAGAAAAGGCAGACAAGTTTAAAGAAATCTTAATATTCAAGAATTAGCAACTCCTTTGAGTTTACCTAGAACTTCATCTATTTGGGAGGTTCTTTCACATATGAAAACTACGTATTCGTTAGAAACGAGCCATTAAGCCCGAACAAGTTTGATCAGGCTCACTTCAGGTGGGCAAAATAATCGTCCTGGTAAATAGGTGCCTAACCCCCGATTGACATATAGCCAGTTTGAACCCACCCGGTGTAACCCCTCTGACCATTCCCAATGGTGCAACGCCTGATGACATTTATCTTGCATGTAGGGAATTTGGCGGCGTAGCGATTTAGGAATCAGCCGTCGGATTTTTGGTCCCCAAGCGGGGAGCGGCCCTAACTTGGGCAAAACCACTTGCCCCCCGTGAGTATGCCCTGATAGCTGCAAATCGACTCGCCACGATCGCAAAACAGCGGCTGTATCTGGATTGTGAGACAACACCAAGCGTGGAATTGCTGGATCAAGCTGGTTCAACAGGGTGGGATCAAATTTTCCTGACCAAAAATCGGCAAACCCCACCAACGGCAACCTCTCACCGACTGGGTAAGCAATTTGATTCTGCAAAACCCGGATCCCGATTCGCTCTAGAGCTGTCACAATCTCAGGCTGAGCCTGGGGCAAATAAGAGTCATGATTGCCTAACACGGCATAGACTCCAACTCGGCTTTGCAATCCTTTGAGGCGATCGCTCAAGGCATGAATAGGAGTGGGGTCATCTGTGACAAAATCTCCTGTTAGCGCAATCAGGTCAGGGGTGTAGTCATTGGTCAGGGCGATCGCCTCAGCTAAGAGCGATTCTGACAAGCGCAGCCCATCGTAGTGAAAGTCAGAAAGCTGGGCAATGCGGAGGTTGTTTAACGAGGTAGGCAACTCTGAAATTGGCACAGTGACCCTTTCAACCTTAAGCGAACCCGTGAGCAACTTATGCATCGTGACTTAGATGAAATTGGGCATCCCTAGCCTAACCATTTAAAATTTGTTTTGGTGAGGCAAAGGGGAGACAGAGAGTGCTCAGTGACAAGATAGGCAACTTAGCGGTTGAAATCCCCATTTTCTTGCTGGAGTTGGCTTCAAGGAATCTGATGACGTCCCCCAAAAACCAGGGATCTAGATATAGTCGCACTTGAGGGCAATGACGATTGACAAATCACCATTAACCGTTAATGACCTGATCACGATCTCCCCTTAATCTTCATTCTCCAACCTTGTTTCTGTTATGACCCTTAAATCCCTGTCGCCTTGCAGGTTGAGTCTGTAAACTGTGAGGTGATGAATGCAATGAGTTGGGAAGTGTCCTATGAATGCCGCTGCGCTCTGGCAACGTTATCAAGACTGGCTCTATTACCATGAGGGGTTGGGGTTTTATCTCGACGTCAGCCGGATGCGATTTGATGATGGATTTGTCGAGGCGATGCAACCTAAGCTGGCTCAGGCGTTTCAAAAAATGACAGAGCTTGAAGCAGGGGCGATCGCCAACCCTGATGAAAATCGCATGGTGGGTCACTATTGGTTGCGCGATCCGGAGTTAGCTCCTCAGGCTGAGATTCAGCAGGAAATTCGCACTACAGTCGAGACCATTCAAACCTTTGCCCAAAAAATCCACAGGGGCGAGATTCATCCACCCCTTGCCGAAAAATATACCGATGTAATCTCCATTGGCATCGGTGGCTCCGCCTTAGGACCACAATTTGTCGCAGAGGCATTGTCGTCCGTTAACGCCCCTCTAAATATTCACTTTATTGATAATACTGACCCCGCCGGGATCGATCGCACCCTAGCCAAAGTGCAAGATCGATTATTCAGCACTCTGGTAATTAACATTTCTAAATCAGGAGGCACCCCTGAACCCCGTAACGGCATGCAAGAGGTCAAGCGAGCCTATGAGCAAAAGGGGTTAAATTTTGCCAATTATGCGATCGCCATCACCACCGATGGCAGCAACCTCGACAAACTAGCCAAATCTGAGGGCTGGTTGGCGATCTTCCCGATGTATGACTGGGTAGGTGGCCGCACCTCTGAGTTGTCAAGCGTTGGGTTAGTGCCCGCCGCCCTGCAAGGCATCGACATCGCTGCTATGTTGCAAGGGGCAAAAGAGATGGATGCTGCCACCCGCGTTCCAGAGCTAAAACGCAATCCTGCGGCTCTCTTGGCACTCTCGTGGTACTTTGCGGGCAAAGGCAAAGGCGAAAAAGACATGGTCGTTTTGCCCTATAAAGACAGTCTGTTGCTGTTTTCGCGCTATTTGCAGCAGTTAGTCATGGAATCTCTGGGCAAAGAAAAAGATTTAGAGGGTAATACCGTACACCAGGGAATTGCCGTCTATGGCAACAAGGGCACCACAGACCAGCACGCCTACGTTCAGCAATTGCGAGATGGGGTGGCAAACTTCTTTTTGACCTTTATTGAAGTGTTAGAGGATCGCCAGGGAGAGTCGATTCAAGTCGAGCCAGGGGTGACATCTGGCGATTATCTATTTGGGCTGCTGCAAGGCACCCGACAAGCTATCTATGAAAATCAGCGTGACTCGATTACAGTTACCATTCCCCAAGTTAACCCTTACACGGTTGGGGCGTTGATCGCACTCTATGAGAGAGCCGTGGGTTTATATGGGTTTTTGATCAACGTCAATGCCTATCACCAACCGGGCGTTGAAGCTGGAAAAAAGGCTGCCGCTGTTATCTTAGATTTACAACGACGGGTGGTGCAGGTCGTCCAAGAAACAGGACAACCCCTTTCACTGGCTGCACTGGCAGACAAAGTGGGAGCACCCGAACAAATTGAAACGATCTATCAGCTGGTGCGGCATCTCCATACCAACCACCGTTCGGTGACGATTAGCGGCGACTTAGGAAAACCTGATAGTTTGGCGATCGCCCCGATTCGTTAATCTCGCCTGTGTGTCGCCTCGACAACACCCCATGACTCTACGGCAAAAGATCTTATTGATCATCGGCTTTACTTTGATCTGTCTCATTGCAGTGTTATATACACTCCTGAGCACCTTTCTGTTGAGCCGATTTGCCGAGTTAGAGCGGCAAGACGTGCAGCAAAAAGTAGTACAAGTGCAAAATGCTTTGTCGGACGATCTGACGAAGTTGCGGTTTACGGTGCGCGATTGGGCAGAGTGGGACGATACCTATGCCTTTATCGACAATGTCAACTCAGCCTATGCTCGCAGCAACCTCAATGAAGCAACGATCGCCCGACTTGGCTTAAACCTGATGGTCTATGCTCGCCCGACAGGTGAGATCGTCTTTGGCACCGGATATGACCTTGAGCAACAACGTCAAAGCCCTATTCCCGATAGTCTTGCCCCTCACCTGAGCGTCGATCGCCCCTTATTGCAACATCACAAACCCATCAGCAGTCTAGCGGGCATCATGCTCTTGCCCGAAGGCATTTTAATGGTGGCATCTCACCCCATTCTGCCGGGTACTCACCCAGGGCCAATTCGCGGGTCGCTCATTTTTGGACGCTACTTAAACGAGGCGATCGTCAAAACCCTGGCCGAGCAAACCGGACTGTCCACCACCGTTTATCGACTAGATGATGCTCGGTTGCCTGAGACGTTTCAACAGATTCGGACTCAACTCATCACGTCAGAGGCCGTCCGGGTAGAGCCACTCAGTGCTCAAACGATCGCAGGCTATACGCTGGTCAACGATATTTATGGCGAGCCAGCTCTGATTTTGCGCATTGATGTGCCCCGACGGATTTATCAAGAAGGTCAATTGACTAAAAACTATTTAGTGTTTCTCTTAGTCATTGTTGGCACTGTCTTTAGCAGCGTGACCCTGTTATTTCTAGAAAAGCTGGTCTTAAATCGGTTGTTGCAGTTGAGTGCAGACGTGCGCACAATCGGCAAAGTCGGAGATGCCTCTCTGCGAGTCACCGTCAAAGGTCGCGATGAATTATCTCAACTGGCGCACCAACTCAATCGGATGTTAAATATTCTGACTGATTCGCAGCAAAAACAACGAGAGAGTGAAGTCAGAAATCGAGCTTTGTTAGATGCGATTCCCGATCTCATTCTGCGATTAAGAGCCGATGGCACCTATTTGGACTACAAAGCACCTAGAGATTGCACGCTTAACTTTTTTTCAGATCACATTTTGGGTGAAACCGTCCATACCTTCCTGCCCGCTCATGCCGCTCAACAGGCCTTGCACTACATTCAACAGGCGTTACACACCGGGGAGATGCAGGTTTATGAATACCAACTGCTCTATGAAGACGGCATGAGAGATTATGAGGCACGAGTCATCGTCAGTGGTGAGCAAGAGGTGTTGACGATCGTTCGGGATATCACTGACCGCAAAAAAATGGAGCGGCTCAAGAATGAGTTTGTTTCAGTTGTCAGCCACGAGTTGCGAACTCCACTCACCTCCATTCGGGGATCATTGGGGTTGATGTTGGGTGGAGTCACTGGACCTGTTTCTGAAGAAGCGCGATCGCTCCTGGATATTGCCTGTCGCAACAGCGATCGCCTGATTCTCTTAATTAACGACATTCTGGATATTGAAAAAATTGAGTCAGGTGCCATCGATTTCAACCTAGAGCCAATCGAGTTGGAGCCTCTAGTAGAGCAAGCGATCGCTGCCAACCGTGCCTATGGAGATCAATTTACAGTCGAGTTTGTGGTGCGAGAGACGATTCCAGGGGTCTATGTCAAAGCCGATGGCGATCGCCTCAGCCAAGTTTTGACAAATCTGTTATCTAATGCAGCTAAGTTTTCTCGCCCTCACAGCACCGTAGACATTACGATCAGTCGGCACCAGGAATCCATTCGAGTTGCGGTTACAGATCAGGGTTATGGCATCCCAACCGAGTTTCACAACCGCATTTTTCAGAAGTTTGCTCAAGCAGATGCGTCCAACAGCCGCCAAAAAGGAGGCACCGGATTGGGATTGAGTATTAGTAAAGCCATTATCGAAAAGTTGGGAGGGCAAATTGGTTTTCAAACCGAATTGGGAACTGGCACAATGTTCTATTTCGACTTACCTGAGTGGCAGCCTCCCTCTGACTCATATCGTCAGAGCCACATTTTTTGAGATGGGTTACAGAGGCTCTAGTGTCCTAATTCAGAGAGACAACGCCGATAGATTAATTTAATTTATTTAAGATGACTCTTCCCCGGTTTCTAGGGATGTAACGAGGCACCTTGCAGTCAGCTCCAACGAGAAACCGGGGATCTCCCCTAAATTACCCATCGCGTCAAGACGGCTTCTGGCTACTCGCAGCGTGACAGCAAAAACTTAACGCTTTGTAAAAAATGGCACTGATCTTGTATGAATAAGGTAGAGTTTACGATTCAGGTTATTTCCCTTCTACCACAATTTTTATATCTTTCAGCTTGGGTGAGCTTGTGGCTCCTACACTCAGTCGCATCTTGTTTGTAGAAGACGATCCAGATATTCAGGTTATTGCCAAATTGGCATTGCAATCGGTCGGTAAATTTACGGTCGAAATTTGTAACTCTGGTCGTGAAGCTATAAGTGTTGCCCCTGTATTTGCTCCTGATCTGATTGTTTTAGATGTGATGCTTCCGGAGTTTGATGGCTTAGAAACCTTTCAAGCCCTCCGAGACATCCCCAAAATAGCTCGTACCCCTGTCATTTTTTTAACAGCAAAGGTGCAAGCTCACGAGATTAAGCAGTACAGGCAAATGGGTGCATTGGATGTGATCGCTAAACCGTTTGACCCTATGACTCTTGCAGCTCAAATTTATGACCTGTGGAAGCGGCATCATGATGGCTAATTCAGTTCAACCCTCGCTCAAAACTCCGCAGGAAGAATTTCAACTCTTGCGTCAAGAGTATGAGCAACAGCTCCCTCAGAAAATTCAGCTCATTACCAGCATTGGGCGATCGCTTCTGCAAGATACCTGGAGCCTCGATAAGCTGCGCCATTTGCGTCTGCTCAGTCATCGACTGTTGGGTTCTAGTGCCACTTTTGGGTTTGTGGAGGTGAGTTATGCAGCTCGCCAAGTCGAACAATGTGTAGATGCTTTGTTGAGATTAGACACCCCTCCCCTTGAGAACCAGCGATCGCTTCTGCAACAGACGCTCCATCAACTCGCTAAAACCCTCTCAGAGAATCGAGTCAAAGCTTCGTCTACGCTTTTTTCAGTCAAACCAATCGGTCAAGCCAAAGACCCCCATCTGGTGTTTTTAGTCGAAGATGACCCTGAACTGGCACACCATCTCAGTCTTAACCTGAGCCATTTTGGCTATACCGTTTGTCACTTTGAGCATCTCACCGCTTTGCAAGAGGCTATGCAGCAGATTACCCCTGCTGCCATCATTATGGATATTGTCTTACCTGAAGGAGAACTCGCAGGCACAGAGGCGATCGCTCAGATTCAAGCTGACCGTGATCATCCGTTGCCGGTCTTGTTTGTTTCAGCCCGAGATGATTTGACCGCTCGTTTGCAAGCGGTTCGTGCCGGAGGCAGTGCTTACTTTACCAAGCCAGTGGATGTCAGTGAGTTGCTCACCCAACTCGACATCTTGACTCACCACGATAGCCAAGACCTCTATCGCGTCTTAATTATTGAAGATGATGCCTCTCTCGCTAACTATTACGCTCTCATTTTGCAGCAGGCAGGCATTTTAACCAGCGTTGTCACCGACCCTCTTCAGGTGATGTCCACTCTAATCGAGACTAACCCCGATCTGATTTTGATGGATCTCTATCTGCCAGAGTGTAATGGCATTGAGTTAGCGGCTGTTTTGCGCCAACACGGAGCTTATATTGGCATTCCCATCGTCTTTCTCTCTGCCGAAAACAGCATTGAGCGGCACCTGGCTGCTATTCGAGCCGGGGGCGATATGTTTCTCACCAAACCCATTCACCCTGAGCATTTAGTTGCCTCTATTCTGCCTCGCTTACAGCGATCGAGCGTCGTTCGCTCTTTGATTGAGCGTGACAGTTTAACCGGGTTGCTCAATCACACCAAAGTCAAAGAGCAATTGTGTATTGAAATTCAACGGGCCTATCGGCAAGCCAGCAATCTAGTGTTTGCCATGATTGACATCGATCACTTCAAGACGGTGAATGACACCTATGGGCACTTAGCGGGCGATCGCGTCCTCAAAAACCTCTCTCGTCTGTTGCAACAACGACTCCGCCGAGCCGATATTATTGGTCGCTATGGCGGTGAAGAGTTTGCCATTATTTTTCCTGACACCGATCCCGATGCCGCGTTTCACGTCGTCAATGAGATTCGTCAGGGGTTTGCTCAAATGGCTCAGCAAACTGATAACTCTGAGTTTACGGTAACCTTTAGTTGCGGTATCGCTGGGTTTCCTCACTATCTCGATGCCACCTCCCTGAGCAAAGCCGCCGATCGCGCTTTATATGAAGCCAAACGTCAGGGACGCGATTGCGTTGTTTTAGCCACAGAAGAATAAGAGGAAAAAAGAAAAAAGAAGAGAAAAAAAAGAAAAAAGAAGAAGAATCAGCCGGAAAACAGCAGTTCTGCTTCCCCACTCTCCCGCTCTAAGCACTGGTAGAGGCTGGCAGAGATCGACAAAAGTCCCTAAGAACACGTGAATTCGGGATAAGGATTTTGGCGGTTGAAACCGCAACTACAGGAGCAAAACCGACCTGCGTCGGTTCACTCAACCCTTGATTCTCTGTAGTTCGCGAAGGCGAACTTCGCTCTGATAGCTGCGAATTTATTCGCTAGGCTCTTAAACCGAACTAACGTTAAGAACTATCTTTCACCCATAGAATTATTTCCTGACCTCTCCTGGGCTGTAGCTCTCCCTTCTCAACCTTTAGCCTTCAGCCTTCTTTTTCTTTCTTCTTCTTTTTTCTTTTTTCTCTCTTTTCTCCCTCCTATCGGGTGATAGACTTCTCATACTACAAGGACGATATTATGTAGTACGTCAACCCATTGTGCTTGAGGTCTACGCATGGTTCGTTCTCACCTTAAGTCTCAGCATGAGACCCCAGCCTTGGTGGCTTATGACTTAGGGAAAAAATATGGCGATCGCTCAGTAGTTCAAAATGTTAACTTCACGCTTAACCCAGGTGAGGTGTTGGGGTTGTTGGGTCCCAATGGGGCAGGCAAAACGACCACCGTTGGCATGTTGTATGGGGCCGTGGTTCCCAGTCGAGGGTTTGTGCAACTGGGGTCGCTGCAAGTCCAGCAGGATGGATGCCAAGCTCGCGCCAAAATGGGCATTGTGACTCAAGAAGATAATCTTGACCCTGACTTTAGCGTGATTGAAAACTTGATTTACTTTGCTCACCATTACCGCATTGTGGGCAAAGCGGCACGAGCCCGCGCCGGAGAAGTGCTGGCTCATGTTCATTTAGAAGATTATGCTGATCGCCCGATCGATGAACTGTCGGGGGGCATGAAGCGGCGGTTAGTGTTGGCGCGTGCTTTGATCAACCATCCGCAAGTCGTGTTT
This sequence comes from Oculatellaceae cyanobacterium bins.114, assembly GCA_033764315.1. Classification (GTDB taxonomy): domain Bacteria; phylum Cyanobacteriota; class Cyanobacteriia; order Elainellales; family Elainellaceae; genus FACHB-1407. The sequence goes on along the minus strand of JANRJA010000061.1, from coordinate 23,521 downwards.
TTAGATGAACCCACCACAGGACTCGATCCCGATGCTCGCCAAGACTTTTGGAAATTGGTGATTGATTTGAAACGCCAAGGGTGTGGGGTGCTGCTGACCACGCACTACATGGATGAAGCTCAACGATTGTGCGATCGCCTCTTACTGTTGCAACAAGGGCAGGTGATTGACCAGGGCACCCCAAACGAATTAATCGATCGCACCATCGGCAAAGAAATGATTGAGGTGGAAGGGATGCCTGAATCAGAGTTACAGACATTAGCCGAGGGGTTTGGCACCTGGTATCGCCCCTTTGGCAGTGGCTATCTGTTGGCATTGCCGTCTCAAGAGGTTGACTTGTTTTGGCAAAAACTAACAGCCGCCAACCCACACCACCTCACTCGACGAGAAGCCAATCTAGAAGATGTCTTTTTGCGGCTCACCGGCAGCCTGTTGAAATGACCGAAGTAATATACGCGATGTGAACTTAGAGGTTTAGATCCCCGGTTGCTCGTGCAGCATCCTCAAAGGAGTCTGATTTGCATCACAGCAACCGGGGATCTGGGGAAAGTCGCACACGGGGTTTAATATCTCAGATTTAACAACTCGGGAGGAATCATTGCTATGAAAGGGTTTTCTATTACTCCCTGGGGAGTTTATTCCGTTTGGCATCGTCACGCCAAGGTTTATCAACGAACCTGGCTCGTCAACTGCTTACCCCCCGTTTCAGAGCCAATTGTCTATCTGGTTGCTTTTGGGTATGGGTTAACCCCGCTCGTCGGCGATGTCACCTATCAGGGAGAAACTGTCTCCTACCTCCAGTTCATTGCTCCTGCCATGATCGGCATTGGAGTCCTCTTTCAATCTTTCTTTGAAGGAGCCTATAGCACCTTTATTCGGCTCAACTTTCAGAAAACCTGGCAAGCCTTGCTCACAGCACCGTTGAGTTTTGCAGAAGTCTTTTTAGGAGATTGGCTCTGGGCTGCCACCAAAGGCATGATTGCCGGTAGCTTGACAGGGGTTGTAGCGGTGATTTGGGGCATTTATTCGGGATGGGCTTTGCTGATCTCGCTGCCACTGATGGTGTTGGGCAGTTTGTTGTTTGCGGCAATGGGGCTACTCACAGCGGGTTGGGTGCGTCAGGTCGATCAAATCAACGTTCCCATCTTTTTGCTGATTGTGCCGATGTTTACGCTGTGCGGCACCTATTTTCCTCGTGAAAATCTGCCGATCGCCCTCCAACGAGTGGCTGGAGTCTTACCCCTGTCGTCGCTGGTTGATCTGTTGCGCTGGCCTATCGGCTTGCCCTCGTGGTGGTGGTTAAATCTGCTATGGCTGCTGGTGTTAATGGGGGTGTTTGTCAAGCTGGCAGTTCGCAAAATCTATCCTCAACTGATTCAGTAAGCCGAGACGGTAGGAATCAGAGGGCAGATAAAGATTGGGTAGGAGATATAGCCTGTCATATCCCTACCCCGATCTCAAAGATACAAAGGCTCAAATCACGGTGCCACTAAAATTCGTCGTCGTTATAGTTGGAGCCTCCAGCAGTTTCTTGATCGCGTTTAGAGCCTAACAACTCTAGACGATCGACCAAAATGACAGGTTTGGTGCGATCGGCTCCTGTACTGCGATCTTGCCAGTGGTCAAACTTCAACGAACCGTTGATGCCAATCAAACTCCCTTTGCGGACGTAGTTAGCGGCAACTTCTGCGGTCTTGCCCCAAATCTCTAAATTAAACCAGTCTGGCTCGTCATTGTTGCGCGTGCGACGATTGACCGCAAGGGTCAAATTACAAACCACACTACCCGACTCAAAGTATTTCACTTCTGGATCTCGTCCGGCGCGACCCACCAAAGTAATTGCGTTTAAACCCATACGTTTTATTTCCTGACGTTAGCGATCGCTCAATGCTCAACACTATAAGCGTGAATCTGACCGACAAATTAGTACATAGGTATTATTTTAACGAACCTGAGAAGGGATTTCCAAAAAACTTTAATTAAAAAATAAATTAATCAGAATCTTTTCAAGCGATTTCATCATTAGCCCCAGTTTTAGTTATATTCGCGACCGCATTTATTCCGTTTGAGTGCATCGCTTTATATCAGCTTTTTAGTTGACTGGTGGGAATTTCAGACGATCTCCCATGAGCAAAATTTTAGAGGAATTGGGGGCGATCGCCTCCGAATGATTCGATTTTATCCTGATAGTTTGCTTGCGTCTGAGAACGATGACTGTAGAGTATAGATCAAGCATTCAATTAAAATCAGGCTTGCATTCAATTCAAACTTCACCTGACTAGACTCTGCACAAAAAACATAATAAAATCCACTTCGACTATGTGGTCAAGTGTGTTTTCATCAGACCCGTTTCCACAAACCATAGCACTTAATTTTGGGGGCTTAGAAAGCTAGTGGGTTTCTTCAATCGCTTCTCATTTTCACGCGACATGGGTATTGACCTTGGTACTGCAAATACCCTTGTTTATGTCTCTGGTAGAGGTATCGTTCTCCAGGAACCTTCAGTAGTAGCTATGGATCAAGACGAGAAGGTTCCACTGGCGGTTGGGGAAGATGCCAAAAAAATGCTCGGTCGGACACCTGGCAACGTCGTCGCGTTGCGTCCTCTGCGCGATGGGGTCATTGCTGACTTTGACACCGCTGAGCTGATGCTCAAACACTTTATTCGTCGAGTCCATGAGGGCCGCACCCTCGTCTCACCTCGGATCGTCATTGGCATTCCCAGTGGAGTCACCGGGGTTGAGCGTCGTGCCGTTATGGAGGCTGCTTCTCAAGCGGGTGCTCGTGACGTGTACTTGATTGATGAACCTGTCGCCGCCGCGATCGGGGCAGGGCTGCCTGTCGCAGAGCCAACGGGTAACATGATCATCGACATTGGCGGTGGCACCACCGAAGTTGCCGTTCTGAGCTTGCAGGGCACTGTGCTGAGTGAATCAGTCCGGGTTGCAGGCGACGAGCTGAGTGAAGCCATCACCCAATACATGAAAAAGGTTCACAACCTGGTAATTGGGGAACGCACCTCTGAAGAGATCAAAATCTTAATCGGTTCTGCCTATCCCACCGATGATGACGATGAAATCATCATGGATGTGAGAGGATTGCACCTGCTCTCAGGGTTGCCTCGCACTGTAACGGTCAAAGGGCCTGAAATTCGGGAAGCAATGGCAGAGCCACTCTCCGTCATTATTGAAGCCGTCAAGCGAACGCTAGAGCGCACTCCTCCTGAACTGGCTGCTGACATCATCGATCGCGGCATCATGTTAGCCGGAGGCGGTGCTCTGCTCAAAGGCTTAGACACCTTGATTAGCCATGAAACAGGCATCGTCGTTCACGTTGCCGCCGACCCATTGAGTTGTGTTGTGCTAGGCACAGGGCGCGTATTGGAGAACTTTAAGCAGCTTGAGCGTGTATTTAGCGGTCGCTCCCGTAATATGTGATGTATCTACTCCGTCGCTGGTGGGGTCGTCATGGCTTGAGGATCGGACTGGTCTGTCTTGCTCTCACAACCGCATGGACAGTTCGACAAACTCAAGGCACGATTGTCCTGGAAATTTATCAATGGATGTCTCGTCCCTTTCACAGCAGCCCTCTGCCCGATGAGGTATTGGCAGATGCTCGTTTACAAGAGTTACAAACTCGTTTAATCGAGCTAGAAAACCAAAATCGACGCCTGCAAGAACTACTGGGCTATATGTCTAGTAACACTGAGGCAGGCATAACGGCTCCAGTGATTGGTCGTAGTGCCGACCACTGGTGGCAGCAGATCACGGTGGGTCGAGGTAGCCGCGATGGGATTGAGGTAGGTGCAGTTGTGTTGGGCACCGGTGGCATTGTGGGTCGCGTGATTCATGTCACTCCCAGTACCAGTCGAGTGCTATTGATTAGTGATCCCAGTAGCCAGGTTGGGGTAACGGTAGCTCGTTCTCGCTCAATGGGTTATTTGCGTGGGCAAGCTGAAAATCGGGCAATCATGGAATTTTTTGACAAGGTGCCGGATGTGCGGGCAGGAGACGTGATTACGACGTCTTCCTTTAGTCAACTCTTTCCAGCAGGGTTGCCTGTGGGACGGATCGAATCCATTAACCTCAACAAAAGCCCTGCGCCAGAAGCCGTGATTGAGCTGAGTGCTCCGGTTAGCTATTTAGAATGGGTGATTATTGCTCCTAATTCTAAAACCCCAGAAGTAGCACCCAATCCTGTTCCCTCGTCTAGCCCTGGTGCGACTCCAGTCCTGCCCCCATGATTAACTCGTCTGCCTGGAGTCCTTATTTTCGTCAACTCCTCAATTGGGGAGTGACCGCTGGCTCTGTTTTGTTGTGTCTGTTTATTTTGCCGACTCGCTTTCCAGGGATGCAACTATTGGGTGTGGGGCCAAATTGGTTGCTGATCTGGGTGGTGGCATGGAGTGTAAAACGCTCATCCTGGCAGGGGGCGATCGCTGGATTGGTGTTGGGCTTGATTCAAGATGGCATGACTGCGCCTTATCCGACCCATGCTCTCAGTTTGGCGATCGTGGGGTTTCTCACGGCTCGTCTACAAAAACAACGGTATGTGCAAGAAGACTTTATCTCAGTTGCTCTCATTGTTTTTGGCATGGCAGTGATTGCTGAAACGGTTACCGCTATTCAATTTAGCCTCTCTGGGTTTGGTGGCAACTCAGCACTCGCTAACCGCACCCTGTCAGAAATTTGGTTTTATCATCAACGGATTGCTTTGAGTTCAGCCATTCTGAGTAGTTTGTGGGCACCCGCTGTCTATTACCCCCTCAATCGCTGGTGGGAACAGATGGAGATTAAAGAACAAGTCCCGACTTAACGCCAAACAAACAGGGGCGATCGCGACCTAAATTGTTGCAGATTACAGTGATTTACCCTTAACACTTTTATACACATAAACGTTCGATACATACGGCAGTTCTAACGAATTGTTGCTCGTTAACACCGCTCTATCACACTCCTCGTACTTCAATCATTCGCCGCTTCAAAAGTGGCAGACCGAGGAGAATTAGCACTTCCTGGTTGTGCTCTAAGCGTCCTGCCAAGGCGGTTCTATTCCCTTTCAAAACCTGACTCGGCTTACTTTATCCGCATTTCTCAACTACCCGATGCGATTGAGAAACGCCGCCAAAGGAAGCATCATTCCCAGGTAAATCAATACTCAAAAACCCTAAATTCTAAATGAGTCTTAATGGACGTTTTAGATGTAGTTAATTAATAATTCAAGTGAGATTGTGATTCTGAGAGTTTTAAATTAGTTAAACAATTAACTCAACACATTTCTTGGAGTTACGTAATGCAACCGCAGCCTTTGGATATCAGTGCTACGATTGCGACAGAAAGAAAAAATGAGGCACGAAAGGGAAACTCACGGCATGGTGAAAGAAATAGATAAGTCAATATCCTTTGATGGACGGGATATTCGGCTGAAAATTGGTCTGCTTGCACCGCAAGCAGGCGGTTCCGTATTGGTTCAATCAGAAGACACAGCAGTATTTGTTGCGGCAACGCGAGCCGCTGCCCGCGAGGGAATTGATTTTTTGCCCCTGTTAGTGGATTACGAAGAGCGTTTGTATGCGGCAGGTCGCATTCCGGGTGGTTTTTTACGACGTGAGGGACGACCTCCCGAAAAGGCAACACTCATTAGTCGATTAGTCGATCGCCCAATGCGTCCCCTGTTTCCAAACTGGTTGCGAGATGACATTCAAATCGTGGCAACTACATTGTCAATGGATGAGCGGGTGCCTCCAGATGTGTTAGCCGTGACAGGTGCTTCGATCGCTACTCTGTTGGCTCAAATTCCGTTTAATGGTCCAATGGCAGCCGTGCGAGTCGGGTTGATTGGAGACGACTTTATTATTAACCCCACTTACAGTGAAATTGAAGTGGGCGATCTTGATTTGATTGTGGCTGGCTCACCGGAAGGGGTGATTATGGTAGAAGCCGGGGCTAATCAGCTACCCGAGCAAGACATTATTGAAGCAATTGATTTCGGTTACGAAGCGGTTCGAGATTTGATTCAAGCTCAACGTGACCTGTTGGCAGAGATCGGCATTGATGTCGTGTCACTAGCAGAGCCAGAAAAAGACCCAGCCATCGAGCAGTTGGGGCAATTTATTGCTGAACGGGCTACGGGCGAGATCAAACAGATCTTGAGTCGCTTTGAATACACCAAGACTCAGCGAGATGAGGCTTTGGATGCGATTAAGAGTGAGATTGCTACGGCGATCGCCACCTTGCCCGCAGAAGACCCCATTCGCACCGTTACAGAGGCAGATTCTCGCAATTTGTCCGGTTCTTTTAAGAGTCTGACTAAAACCTTGATGCGTCGTCAGGTCATCGAAGATGGCGTGCGAGTCGATGGTCGAAAGCTCAATGAGGTCCGTAAGATTAGCTGCCGAACCGGAATTTTGCCACCTCGTGTGCATGGCAGTGCGCTCTTTCAACGGGAATTAACGCAGGTGATGTCAGTGGTGACTCTGGGCACTCCAGGTGAGGCGCAAGAGTTGGATGATCTGCATCCCGATGAGCAAAAACGCTACATGCACCACTACAACATGCCGCCTTATTCGGTGGGTGAAACCAAACCCATGCGATCGCCCGGTCGGCGTGAGGTAGGGCATGGTGCTCTGGCAGAAAGGGCAATCATGCCTGTGTTACCGCCCAGAGAAGTGTTTCCCTATGTGATTCGGGTGGTCTCTGAGGTGCTTTCCTCTAATGGCTCTACCTCAATGGGGTCGGTATGTGGGTCAACTCTGGCATTGATGGATGCAGGTGTTCCGATTACTAAGCCAGTCAGTGGAGCCGCGATGGGCTTGATTAAAGAAGGGGATGAGGTCCGCATTCTCACCGATATTCAAGGCATCGAAGATTTTCTGGGTGACATGGACTTCAAAGTGGCAGGCACCGATGCCGGCATTACTGCCTTGCAAATGGATATGAAAATTAATGGTTTGCCGATCGCCATTGTCGCGGATGCCATTAACCAGGCAAAAGAGGCGCGGGTTCACATTCTCAGCAAGATGATGGAGGCGATCGACAAGCCTCGTACTAACCTGTCACCCTTTGCCCCTCGTCTACTCACGATCAAGATTGATCCTGAGCTGATCGGTATGATCATCGGCCCTGGGGGTAAGACCATCAAAGGCATTACCGAACAAACTGGAGCCAAAATCGATATCGAAGATGATGGAACGGTGACCATCTCGGCAGTCGATGGTGAGAAGGCAAAGCAAGCCCGTGGAATCATCGAAGGCATGACCCGCAAACTCAGTGCTGGGGATGTCTATGTCGGTAAGGTAACTCGCATTATCCCAATCGGGGCATTTGTGGAGTTTTTACCGGGCAAAGAGGGCATGATTCACATTTCACAACTGGCAGACTATCGCGTTGGTAGAGTCGAAGATGAAGTTGCCGTCGGAGACGAAGTGATTGTCAAAGTCCGTGAGATTGACAGTCGCGGTCGGATTAACCTGACTCGTTTAGGCATCCACCCTGACGAAGCGGCAGCAGCACGAGAGGCCGTAACAGAATAGAGAAAAAAGAGGGATGCGGGAAATGTTAGTTGCACATCGCGTGAGATCAGCAAACCCCGATGTGCGACTATTCCAGATCCCCGTTTTCTAGGAATGTAACTCAGCCCCTTTCGATCATCTCCAACGAGAAACCGGGGATCTAAACCCCTAAATTGCACATCGCGGGAGATCAGTAAGAAAAGGCAAACATCAAAGCTAAGTACAACTCGTTGTAAATAGGGGTGGGAGTTTGGGGTGCAGGGGTGAAACCCCTGGCTGGGGGCACAGCCCCCACACCCTCTTGGTTTTATTGCCGAACCCTATCTGTGAAAAGCAGTACTAAGGAAAACACAAGGATGATCAAGATCTCAAGTACGATTCTTTTTTGAGTCCTGTCTTTCAGCCTTCCTGATTTAGCCTTGAGCCGTTCTTCCTTCTCCTTTCACTCTTCATTCTTTCCCCTTCCCCTGCACCAACCTCAAATCACAGGTTGTACAATAAAAGCCAGCATTGCAGATAGGACTGCATCACCCCGGAAAATTGGGTCTGAGATTAAAAGCCCTCTCATTTCCGGGGATTGTTTTACGACATCGCTGCTCCAAGATTAATGGCATGGCAATTTTACACGGAAGTTGGCTCATTCAGCCTCAACGTCAGCCCTCAGCACCTGCTGCCCTTGGTGAATCAGACTCGGGGCAAGGAGGGGGCTATTTTTTAATTTGGGGCGAAATCTGGCGCAGAATTGACTCTACCGAATTTACCCAGTCTGAGCAGCCTCAACCTCATCCGTTTGCAATGACAGCATCCGAGCTAACTACTTTGCTGCGATCGCTGCATCACACTAAACAACTCAACTGGGCGATCGCTGAGGTGTCGTTAGAGGCTCTTGCAACTGACACCAGCCCATCTGGGGCAAAACGGGGACGGCGCAAAGCCACCTCTACCGTAGAAACGACCCCGATTCCTGTAACAACTGCCACTGGCCGCTGGCAAACCATAGCAGTTGCCCTGCCAACCTATCAAAGCACCTCTGAAACGGGAGCCACCGTTGCCATCCCCCAACATTCCGCCGCCAAGCTTCCCCATCTTGCGGCAGCAGTTGACCCATCGACTCATACCGAAGCCGATCCCCCAAGCACCCCTCCCACCTTGCAATCCTGGTTAGTGACCGGGATCAAGCTGACTCCCCTAGAAGCCATTCAGTTTCTCAACTCATTGCCGCTCAGCTCAGTGGGGGCAGAGGAATCATTTTTGGGAGGAGATTTGCGGTTTTGGTCGCATGTGGCTCGTTGGAGCCTGGATCTGTTGGCGCGATCGAAGTTTTTACCCCAAGTCGATCGACAAATCGAGGGCGTTGCCACAACCTATTGGCAACCGTTGCTAGACAGTGGGGCAGACCAGGGACGATTAGAGCAGTTTACTCAGCAGATGCCTGTGGTCTGTCGTACCTATCTAAATGTGCCAGAAGTCCCTAACGCCGCACCTGAAACAGCCCATTTTCCACTCGCCTCAACGCTGTTGTTTAACTTTTTGCAAGCCACGATCGATGCTCAGCTTCGAGGGGTGGTGCAGAGCACCGTTGTCTCAGCCCTCGCGAGCAATCCTCAAACACTTAAGGAACCCATCTTACGAGATTGGCTCAAAGCCTTGGGCAACGACCTTCAACTCACGGCTGAGTCTGCCAAACTGGAACGCTTACAAACAGCGATCGCCCAGTGGACTGCCCCCATCCAGCATCAACTCAGCCATAGTCTGGCCTCATTTCGCACCTGTTTCTATCTGCAAACTCCCTCCTATGGGCAAGCTGATTGGGTTCTAGAGTATTTTTTGCAATCCGCCAGTGATCCTGGTTTTTTGGTCAGTGCCAAAACCATCTGGCAAAATCCAGTGGAGCGTTTGGTATATCTGGGACGTACCATCGATCGCCCCCAAGAAACGTTGTTAGCCGGGTTAGGCTTAGCCTCACGGCTCTACCCAGTGCTGGAACCTAGTCTGCAAGTATCCCAGCCACAATCGTGTCGGTTAAACCCGATGCAGGTCTATGACTTTCTCAAAAGCGTGTCATGGCGATTACAAGACAGTGGCTTTGGGGTTGTTCTTCCTGGCAGTCTTTCCAATCAACAGGGCTGGGCAAGCCGTTTGGGGTTAAGTGTCCGCGCCGCTGCCCCACTCAAGAGCAATCAACGGTTGGGCTTACAAAGCTTGTTAAATTTCAAGTGGGAATTAACCATTGGCGGCCAACGGCTCTCAAAAGAAGAGTTTGATCGGCTGGTTGCCCTCAAAACTCCCCTTGTTGAGGTGAATGGGGAATGGGTCGAATTGCGTCCTCAAGATGTGCGAGCGGCGCAAAGCTTTTTTGCAAGCCGCAAAGATCAGATGGCTTTGTCGCTCGAAGATGCCCTGCGCATTAGCACTGGAGACACTCAAACAATTGAGAAATTGCCTGTTGTCAACTTTGAGGCATCGGGTGCTCTGCATGAATTAATCAACACCCTCACCACGGGCAACCAGAGTGTTGATCCGATTCCTGTCCCGACAGGGTTTCGGGGAGAACTGCGCCCTTATCAGGTGCGAGGAGCCTCCTGGTTGGCCTTTCTCGAAAAGTGGGGCTTGGGTGCTTGTCTTGCCGACGACATGGGGTTGGGTAAAACGATTCAGCTCATTGCCCTCTTGCTGCACTTGCAAGAGCAGGGAACGCTAGAACAACCCACCTTACTGGTTTGCCCTACGTCGGTTTTGGGCAACTGGGAACGGGAGGTCAAACGGTTTGGACCCAGCTTAAGCGTGTTGGTGCATCACGGAGACAAACGTGCTCAGGGCAAAGACTTTACAAGAGCTATTCAAGGCAAACAGTTGGTCATCACTAGCTATCCATTGGTTTATCGAGATGCCAAAGATTTGCAGGGCGTAACCTGGCAGGGAGTGGTGTTAGACGAAGCGCAAAACATTAAGAACTCAGAAGCCAAGCAATCGCAGGCAGTACGCCAACTCAACACGCAGTTTCGGATTGCCTTAACCGGAACCCCTGTCGAAAACCGTCTAGCAGAGTTGTGGTCCATTTTAGACTTCTTGAACCCTGGCTACTTGGGACCCAAAAACTTCTTTCAACGCCGATTTGCCGTACCGATTGAGCGATATGGGGATACAGCCTCTCTGCAAACCTTGCGATCGCTCGTTCAACCTTTTATTTTGCGACGTCTCAAAACCGATCGCACCATCATTCAAGACCTGCCCGATAAACAGGAGATGACCGTTTTTTGTGGCTTAACTGCAGAGCAAGCCGCAATCTATCAACGATTGGTTGATCAATCCTTGGTGGATATTGAATCGGCTGAGGGCATTCAGCGACACGGCAAAATCTTGGCGTTGTTAGTCCGGTTAAAACAAGTCTGTAATCACCCCGACTTGTTAAAAAGCGACGAAGGCAGTGGGCAGAACGCTGACAAAAAACCAACCCATGAGGCAGATGTCACCCTCAGCTTGGAGTCTTCCGTCTTTCAGACCCGGTCTGGCAAACTCTTACGCCTCACCGAAATGCTAGAAGAGTTGCTGTTAGAGGGCGATCGCGCTTTGATCTTTACGCAATTTGCTGAATGGGGCAAACTGCTGCAAACCTATTTGGGTCGGCAGTTCAACCGTGAAATCTTATTTCTCTATGGCAGCACATCTAAAAAACAGCGAGAGGAAATGGTCGATCGCTTTCAAAATGATCCCCAAGCTCCGCGTATTTTTATCTTGTCGCTAAAAGCTGGAGGGGTGGGTTTAAACTTGACCCGTGCCAATCATGTCTTTCACTTTGATCGCTGGTGGAACCCAGCCGTAGAGAATCAGGCAACCGATCGTGTCTTTCGGATTGGGCAAACTCGCAACGTCCAGGTGCACAAATTTGTCTGCAACGGCACCTTGGAGGAACGGATTCACGATCTGATCGAAAGCAAAAAAGCCCTCTCAGAACAAATCGTCGGCACTGGCGAAAACTGGCTCACCGAATTGGATACCGAGCAACTGCGAAACCTCTTGTTGCTCGATCGCACAGCCGTGATTGATGACAGCACTAGCTAAAGACAGGGAGATAGAGGGATAAGAGGGAAAGGCGTTAGTCTAGTGAGAGCTATTTATGTTTAGAGAGTAAATTACAGCTCATGATGAAGCTTACCCTTTGGATGTCTGCTCTGCTCACAGTAGGATTTGTCCTGACGACGGCAAGCTGTAAAGTATCTACCCCCTCTACAACTGATGCTGCAACGCTGATCAAGCCCTCTCTCTCGCCTGCTGATGGGGCTGCTCCAGCTAACTCACCCCAATCAGTCTCACCCCAACCAGGCGCAACCGCTTTAGCCAGCAACACTGATATCACAGGAGTCTGGAACATTAGTGAGGCTCGTGGCATTGATGGTACATCCTACAATGGCAGCGTCAACATTCAACCTCTCGGAGAGGTGTATCGGTTCACGTGGGATAGCTCACTTGGCACCTATGACGGCACTGGGTTTCTGGTTGATGATCAGCTTTTTGTGGGGTCTGGCACTGACTCAGGAACCTATGGAGTCGCCATTTATCGCATTCAAGCCAATGGCACTTTAGAAGGACGGTGGACCTTGCCTTCTTCAGAAGGACGCCTGGGAACAGAAACTGCTACCAAGAGCAACGGGGACTTGGCAGGCACATATCAAATCGAGGGTACAAACCCCGGCAACGACGGTGGCTATGACGGTACACTAGAAGTTCGACAGACTGGCGAAACCTATCAGTTGACCTGGAGGGTTGCCAGTGATGTTTACACAGGAGTTGGGTTGCGCTCTGGTGACTGGTTAGCGGTCAGTTGGGGCGACTCTGGTGGCTTTGGCGTTATGGCGTTTGCGATCGCCGACAACACCATGAGCGGTCGTTGGGCAGTGCCCGATGAAACTCAACTAGGAGTCGAAAATCTCGTCCGTGAATGATTTAGCGCGTGATAGATTTAGGGCATTGCTGAATCCAGGTATGATTCATAGACGTTGATTGTGACAGCAGGGACTGTTCGCAAAGGGACTGTCTGCAAAACGCCCTGACAACCTCCACACATTCGATCAGCAACGTCAGATTTAGCGTGTGATATACAAAGGCTTGAGGGACTATGGTTGAGGTTCAACCCAATCGCGAATGGTGGGCACAACGCTGGATTGATGTTTTAGAGTCGTTTGGCTGGCGACGCCGACTGGAGCGGGCTCGTAACTATGCGCGACAGGGCAACGTCTTAAATATTGATTTCAAAGGATCTAAAGTCTCAGCCCTCGTCCAGGGAACTGCTCCAGAACCTTATAAAGTGGCGTTATCGCTCGATCCATTTGCTGATGAGCAGTGGCAGTATGTGATTGAGGCAATGGCAGAACGAGCCATTTTCTCCGCCAAATTGCTGGCTGGAGAAATGCCCCAAAATATTGAAGAGGTCTTTACGTCGAATGGGTTGAGCCTGTTTCCCTTTACTAAGTTTGACATCCACAGCAAGTGCTCTTGTCCTGATCCGGCAAACCCTTGCAAACATATTGGAGCTGTCTATTACGTCTTGGGCGATCGCTTTAGTGAAGATCCGTTTGTGCTATTTCAACTGCGGGGACGCACCAAAGACCAAATTATTAATGCCCTGCGTCAATTTCGCAGCACATCGACCGATGCCACTGAGACGATGCGTGGCAGTTCCCCCGATGGGGTCATCTCTGAAGAAGCACCGCCCTCGACTCAAACTCACCCCTCCATCAATCTTGACCATTTTTGGGAGTATGACGCTCAACTTGAACCCTCTCTAGTCGTAATTGCGCCTCCTCCTAGCAGTGAAACCGTGTTAGACATTTTGGGCACAATTCCTTTTAAGGAAGGAGCGGGAAATGCTGCCGTCACCAATGCCCAACTGACGATGGATTATTTGAAGTCAGTTTATGGGCAAGTGAGCCAGCAAGCCGTGTTGACGGCTATGAATACAGGCAATAACAGCGAGTAGTGACATCTCGATCGCAAGAATCGGCAATAATCGCACAAATTTACAAGATTCCCCCTCTGCTTGACCTCTACACTACAGCGGTGATGAGTGTTCCCCAAAAAGGTCACTCTGCCGATGAAATGAGGTTTTTATGTTGCTACATCAAAGTTCTGGGCGGTGGCAGTTGGGGTTAACCCTTGCGCTTGCCGCCACTGCGCTATGGGGTGTTTTACCTGTCGCAGAGGTCGTGATCTTGCAAGAGTTAGATGTCTATACTCTGATATGGTTTCGCTTTCTCATGTCGTTTGGGCTGTTGGCCCTGTATCTGCGAATTCGTCAACCCTTTGCAACTCAAGCCGTTGACTTTAAGGCAATCTGTGGAGCTATCTTGACGCGATCGCCCCAACTCTGGCTATTGATCATCGCTGCCCTCGGCTTAGCCGGTGATTATCTATTTTATCTGCTAGGGTTAGCTCGCACCTCACCGGGCAACACTGAAGTCTTGATTCAACTCTCTCCACTGTTATTAGGGTTAGGGGCGATCGCCCTGTTTCAAGAACGCTATACCCGCTATCAGTGGATGGGCGTAGGAGTCCTCGTTTGTGGGTTTACGCTCTTCTTTAAAGAACAACTGCGAACCCTCATAACTAGTTCACCTGACTATTTAATCGGTAGCGGTTGGATTGTCGTTGCAGCGATCGCCTGGGCGATTTATGCCCTGGCTCAGAAACAATTGCTTCACAGTCTACCGTCTACTCATATCATGCTAGGAATTTATGGCATCTGTACACTGTTGTTTACACCGTTTGCAGACCCCCAACGATTGTTGATGCTTAGCCCACTTGGCATAGCTCTGTTGATCTTTTGCGGATTCAACACCATTTTTGCCTATGGCGCGTTTTCAGAATCGTTAGAGCACTGGGATGCTTCAAAAGTCAGTGCAGTGATTGCCCTGACTCCGATCATCACCCTGGGCATGAGTTGGGCGATCGCCGAAGTTGTTCCCAATCTGTTGCCCCCTGAACGCATCACTCTGTTGGGCTTATGTGGCATCGTTTTCGTTATTGTAGGGTCAGTATTAGTGGCTTTAGGCAAGCACAATGATTAGGTTTCATAGACATCGATGGGCGATCGCAATAGGCACAAGCGTGGGGTTGATGTTGACTGGCGTCTCAGCTACCCCCGCTCAACAACAACCTGTTTTGATGACCGATCCACTCAGCGTTGAGCTAGATCTAGCTCTCTTGTCGCCCGATGCGGTCTTACCCAACGATGGCTCCATTATTCGCAATGACACCATCTCACAAACGCACCTTACCCCACCTAGCCTGTGGTGGGCACAAGAACAGTTTGGGGGGAAATTGGTTAACAACTGGCTTGCCTATTCCGGCGGAGATGGCAATTTGCGACGAGTCGATTTAGTCGTCAATCAACAAGTGTGGAGCCTTTACAACTATTTTGAGCGATATGGCTTTATCACTCACATGGGTACTGCCGCCTGGGATTATGGGTTTAACACTCGGATCTTTAATCGCGATCGCGAATTACTCGCGGCTTACACCTGCCAACCCAACACCTCAACCTCAATCACCGAGACACAGCCCTCTAGCGCACCCCCTTGCGAGATCACGTTTTATATCTGTGAATCGCTAGAAACCGTGATTTCGCGACCCCAAACAGACGCCCCACAACGAATCGACTACTGCCGAGAAGACGCCGAATCAGGCGGCGCACCCAGAGTAGACCCTAGCCCGTTTGGCGGACGTTAGCCCACAGTTGACGATAGCGTTCTAGGGTGGCTGATGACAGGGGTTGCAAAAATTCGCTGTTCTCTACAATGTCGATTGACGGCAACAAAGCAGTATTTTTTTGCAACGGTTCGGGTAAGGTGTTTCGATTCACCCTTGCCAGTTGAGGAGAGGCCGATGAACCCAGCAGAGCCAGTTGAATCGCTGTATCGGGTTGCCAACAAAAGTCAATCCATTGAGACACCAGAGAAGGCTCTGTGGCACTGCTTCCACTCGCCGCACCCACAGGACGCACCCACAGATCAGCCGAGAGAATCGTACCTGACGCAGGGACAACCGCCGCAATCCGGCGATCGCCTGCCACCATGGGCAAAATATCAGTAGACCACCCCACCGCCGCCCAGGTATCTCCTAGCAAGAGCGGCTCTATATAGGCGTTAGAACTGTAGAACTTGACCTGACGGTGCAACGCGGTGAGCTGAGACTCAACGGCGTCATCCAGGCGATCGCTGTTGACCGATCGCCCCAACTCTTTGAGCACCAAGCCAATGGTCTCTCTAGGGCTATCGAGCACCGAAATCCGTCCCTGCAATTCTGGCCGCCACAGATCACTCCAGTCGGTTGGCTGTCCGCCCAACGTCTCAAACTCCTGCGTGCGATAGGCGATCATTGTTGTGCCCCAGCGATAAGGAGCCGCCCAAAGCTTGCCATTAGGGTCGAGTTGCCCCTGATCATCGCGCCGCACAATGTCTTGAAATTTGGCATCTAGTTGTTGCAAACCCTTCAGTTCATCGACTGCAAAGGGAGCAACCAACCCTTGAGCGATCGCAGTTGTCAGCCAATAGTCACCCAATGTGAGCAGATCGACCACCTCTGGAGGCGGTTTAGTACCAACCAGCGGCACCCAACTGGGCAATCCACCCGTTTGATCCGGCGTTTGAGATTTTTTCCAAGTCAACAACAGCTCATATAACTGAGCAAGTTGGGGCTGAGGCACCACATCCAATGCCATGCGCTGTTTTAACTGTCGTTGAAACTGCTTGAACAACTGCACAGGAATGGAGTTCTCTAACATCTGAATCCGTAGCGTTGGCGATGTTTGAGAACGGCAACTGGGCAACAGCGAACTGAGTGTCAATGCACCCAACCCCAACAACAGCGATCGCCGCTTTAAACTCATTCCACATCCTTATTGTTTACGCTCTACACCAAAGATCGCCATCAATTACGGGGGATGGTTGACTCATCGCCAACGGTTTGCAGGTGACAACCTGCTTACGGTGACAATCCAACTCTGCCCAACCCATTGATCACTACAAATTGATCACTACAACCTGATTATAAGCAGTCGTCCCATCTAGAGAAGGGCTTTGCATTGCCCCTGCCTCAGAATAGCCTCAATTGCACCCATCTCAAAAACGGTATCGATGGCAGCAAAATGTGCTCCCTAGGGATCGCAGTTGTTATTGATAAAATCTGCTCTTTTGCAGAATGTTTTAATGTTTGAGCTTAGCTTTCAGGGGGCGATCGCTCATTTTAATCCTGCCAAACAAAAGGCTGGGTTCTCTTTAATTCCTCAACCCCATGCACAAACCGCAAAAAACGTTTGCACAAGCAACACAATGCGGTTGGACTCTCTCAAGCTCACAACCTCTATCACTCACAAGTCGAAAAATCTTAAAACTTACACAGGAAATTTAAATATTTTTCTAAGATCATGACATCCTCTTGATTAGAAGCAATTCTCCTGAGGATTTGAAATCATCAAAAGGCTGGTTTTACAGACTTTGAACCTGTTTCAACACGATTTAAATATGTAACAAAAATCGCAATCTTGATGATTGAAACCTAACTCAAAGGTTAAATGATTCAGGAATATAGCCAATAACACCTATTACTTTCCCTAATATATAGAATAGATATCACTACCTAATTAAGGCGTCACATGGATTCACTCCAAGAACAAATTACTATCTTGAATATTAAAGTTGACGCACTGTATCAACTGATTGAGCAGGTCAGTGAGAAAGCAGGTACGATCCTAACTGAAGTTCAAAACACTCCATCAACTGGAAATGCCTATTCAGCATCGGCAAATAGCTTAGGACGCTCCTATAGTCGGGGTGGCTATGATGCTGCAATGGAACACAAAGACGTATTATCTGACGCAAGTTATACGGATGGCGACACTCACAGCGGTGAACGGGCTTTATCTCCTGAAGTTCAGATTCAGCGTCTAACAGCCCAGTTGACAGCCGCTTACAACCGCATTGCCGCGTTAGAAGAACAGCTTTTAGCTCGACGGGTTCACATGTAAGGTCAGTTCACATGTAAGGTCATGGGTGAATCGCTGACGACTCAATTCGCAGCTATCAAAACCCGATCCACCGATACAAACTACATACAATCAACGGGTTGAGAAACTGACCCAGGTTGGTTTTGTTCTAGAGCAGTGCGACTTCAACCGCCAAAACCCTAATCCTGAATGGTGGTTTTGTCATACTCTCTGACTCCTCACAGCTCATTTCTTGAAAGCCGTCAAACTTTTATTCTGTTTAATCTTGCTCAAATTTGAGCTTTCGATCTGCCAGTGCTTCAATCGCATCCAGTAAATCGGCTTGGCTCCAGCCTTTGAGATGAGAAGCGATCGCACACCCCCCTGCCCCGACCCCTTCTTTGACATAACCCTGCTCATAGGCGCGAAGTTGGGCATAGCGCGAGTCAGCAAAGCTGAGCTGGGTGGCAATCAGAGGGGCACTCAACAAGTTTGCCAAACCAACTGTGTCTCCGGTTGGGTCAATGGCTACCCAGCGGGTCGTGCCCACGACAACCTGTTGAGGCTCCCAGGAATAGTTATTTGTTTTGGGATTTGTTTTAGCGATCGCTTGCATTAAGGCATACACCGCCAGCATTTGCGTCCCGCCCGCTAACAAAACCCCAACCCTGCGGCTAGCGGCGATCGCCATGCCTGCAACGACGATTTGCATAGGATCCCCCACCGCTGCAACAACTTTTAGCGGATCAGCCGTCGCGTTGCCAGATTGCAGCAGAACCGATCGGGCTAAACCTGCCTGCACAATGCCCCATTTTTGAGCGTGGTTACAACTGGGATGGCTGCTGTTGACCTTGCCAGCCGCTTGCCAGCCCAACCCGGTCAACACCGCCAATGCGGTTGTCGTGCCCCCCACCACACATTCCCCTAAGATTAAATACCCCTGTGGCACCTGGCTTGCTAGTTTTTCGCCCCACAGCAACCCTTGTTGCAGCAGATGCTCTACCCCCTCTAAATCTAGGGCATGTCCTTGGCTGACACACCGAGCAGGCATTCCCCCCAAATCGATCGTCGGCACCGTCGGAGCCTGTTTTAACCCCGCATTGAATAAGTAGGTTGGTATAGAGTGCCCCTCCACCACCGCTCGTGAAATCAACGTGGGTGAGGCTCCAGCCATTAACGGTGGCAACGGATATTGAGGATGGGCTTGAGGACCGTGATAGAGAAACTCAGCATCAGCGATCGCGGTGAATTGGCGATCGGCAGGAGTCGCCCCTGCCGCTGAGATCCCAGGAAGCAAACCCGTTTCAGTAAACCCCAACACACAGGCAAAAACCGCATCTTGACCCTTAAATCGCTCAATCCATAATTGGCTTAACGCAGGTTTGGTATAGATCTTAATCATGGTGAGGGAAGCAAGAAGGGTCTAATTATGATGGGTCAATCATGCTGATTGCTAAGGTTAAGTTTTGAATTTTGAGCCTTGAGTTAGAAACAGGGAGCACGTTCATTGGGTCAATCATGCTGATTGCTAAGGTTAAGTTTTGAATTTTGAGCCTTGAGTTAGAAACAGGGAGCACATTCATATTGCTGCTCTTTGCCCAATTCACAACTCACAACTCATAACTCACAATTCACAACTCATAACTCACAATTCACAACTCACAATTCACAACTCACAACTCACAACTCTTTTACCTTCCATCCTTATTCCTCCTCTAACAACACCTGCACCCACTCTGGCGGGTCAGGAATGGGATTGCCTAACCGTTCCAGCAACAGCCATGCCGCTAAGTGAACGGTGAAGAGGTAGACAAAATCACTAAACAAAACAATGGCGATCGTAACAACCTGAACCAGAGTCAGGTTTACCTGTCCCAAAATCCCAATACCCAATACGCCCCAATCGACTAAGCGAGTGAGCACCCATTGCACCAGATCAGCAATGCGATTGGTGAGATAAGCCCACAGATCTTCGTTGAGAAAAATGGAGAGCAACCAGATCCGAAAGAAAAAGCCAAAGGTCGAGATCAGTGTGCCAACACTCATCGAGAACAGCCAGGAACTGCGACGTCGCCACGTGGCTCCTAGCTGCACCCCTAATAAGCCGTAGGGAATGATAAACAACAGACTCAGATAGGGACCCATCAGCACCGAGAGTAATAAGCCTGTTACCAAAGCCGACATCCAAGCAGCACGCGGTCCCCAACGCAAATACACCAGGGCGATCGGGGCCGGAAAAAAGATCCGCATCCAGGGAACCAGGCTCAAGTAATAGCTAGCAAGCCACAACAACCCAGCAGTGCTGGCTAAAAACGCAGTTTCCACCATGACCAGAGCAGGGCTGGTGACTTTGATCTTAGAGCTGCCATGAGAGCGAGTGCCCCGACTTTTGCGGGTGCCAACGTCCATTGACTCTAATTCATCCCACAATACCTGTTCGTCTGTGGAACCCGCTTGCGACTCTGATGCCGCTGAGGACTGAATTGGGTCATCTGGATACTGGGGAGGGGAAGCACTCATGTAGCGGTGAAAAACTGATCACAAACAGGGCTAATCTACTCTAACGCTAGATGGGCGATTACCCCAAAGAGAGCCACGTCGCATCGCTATTCTCAAAAGACCAACCGAATGCAATAAAGTCTTAACCAGAGGAATATAGGGGAGTTACCCTTGCCACCGTACAATGCGGGAAATGCTTAATCCTTCACATCGCCAGCGTCCCATGACCTACTGCCTTGGCATCATTACTCAATATGGTCTCGTCATTGCAGCTGACTCTCGCACCAACGCCGGAGTAGACTACATCTCAACCTATCAAAAACTGTTTGATTTCTCCAAACCGGGCGATCGCATTATCTTTATTACCACCTCTGGCAACCTCTCCATCACTCAGTCGATGTTGAATGCGCTGCGCTGTGACCTGAAACTAAATGAGGCAGACAATCTGCATTCCCTGTCACGATTCTATGATATTGCTCGATATGTTGGGAGCAAGATTCGCCAAATTCAGGAACAAGACCGCCCCTGGTTAGAGCGTGAAGGAATTGATTTCAGTTGCAATTGCATTGTCGGTGGGCAGATTAAAGGCGAAGACCCTGAACTCTATCTGGTCTATAGCCAGGGCAACTGCATTCAAGCCACTCCAGATACGCCCTTTTTACAAATTGGGGAAACGAAATATGGCAAACCCATTCTCGATCGCACCCTGACTTTTGAGACTTCGCTTGAAGATGCAGCCAAGTGCGCCATTCTCTCGATCGACTCCACGATGAAATCTAACATCTCTGTGGGACCACCCATCAGCTTGGTGATGTATGAGGCACATAGTTTTAAGATTAAACATCAACTGCGATTGCGGATTGGCGACCCTTATTTAGCTGAAATTCGCAAAGTTTGGGAGAAATGCTTGAAACACGCCTTTGATGAGATGCCCAATCTCAATTGGGAACACATTCAAGACCCAACAACTGACGACATTTTCACTGATTGAAAAATTTCATCTCACCGTAATCCTTGTATCCACCGAAACTCTTCTGGGGGTACAAGAGGAACGGGTTGATTGCCATAATCGATCGCCTATGCTAATGCAGCTTTCTGATAGACCTGCTCCACTATTTCATTGAGGTTGATGGTTGGCTCTAGATCTCCAACTTGTAACGGCAATGGAAATATGGGAATAGAGTCTTGCAAACTAAAGGGATAAAGGTTTGCTGGGGGATGGCGATCGGAGCGGCTGACTAAAATTCGGTAGTCTGACTGCACACAGGCAGAGATAGGTTGGGGTTCTCCCGCTCTCAGTAAGTCAATCTCCACAAAATGGCTCAAGCCATTCAACACTTTTTGACGTTTGAGATTATATTGATCTCTCCCCTCGCCGGAACGCTTGTTTTTAGGAGACAAGACCTCAATGACAGTGATGACTACCCCAGTTCCAATTTGCCGAATCTCCAGATAACTTTTATGTACTTCCTCAACCATCGGCACATTAACCGAAATCGGTTGACTCAAAACACTTGTTATTGCCGTTGGTCGAGCGTCTTCATCACTTGCCCGAAAAACTGAGACATCTGGAATGCCCACTAGCAAGGAATCTGAATATACTCGCTTTTCAATCGCTGCTCGATATTTAGGGGTCAGTTGAGGATTGAGCGATTGCTCTCAGTACTCTGCATCGCCAATAAAACAGAGGCTAAAAGCAGCAAAACTGGTCCAGATCCCATCTAAGCATGTCCGATAAGGAAATTTTTCCGGAAGTTAATAATTAGCTTCGCTTTCTTATGTAAAGCGTTAAGAGGGAGTTGAAGATGAAGTTTGATAGATTCACTAAAGTAGTACTTGTATTAATTGCATTACTCCTAGCTCAAAACTGCGCTCAGAACCTTGGAAACCCACCCATCATCGGTCGTCCTGCAGATGCTGCTGAACCACCCAAGTTTCTACAAGTAGGTGAAATTTATTTAGTAGTGTATTCTCTTGGTGGTCAACAAGTAATCAAAATACTCGAAATAGAGAGTACAGGCTGGATTAAGTTCGCCGCCATGAATTACGACTATGAGAGTGATCAGTACGTTCAAGAAAGTTATGAGAAATGGGTAAGTCCTTATGCTATTCTAACTATTTCTGAATATTCTGAATAGGACTTACGCAAAAGCCATTTTGAGGGATGGATTTTTGGGTTGCTGACATAGGTAATCATCGAGTAAACCGTGCTTGAGTTGATAAACGGTCTGCCCTGCTTGTTGGGCAATGACATTGAGTCTAACCCAAACCAGAAAAGCACACCCAATATGATTGCGTTGAATCCGTGCCTTACGGCATTGGCAAGCCTCTAAGCCAGTGACCTGTTTACTCTCGCGATGCAATTGCTCAATCTTCCAACGAGAGCCACACGCTTGTTGTGATGCCTGGGTGGAATCTTGAGTCAAATCGTTGGCGACAACGAAATCCGTGCGGTGGGTAGACACCACAACCCAGAAACATTGCACTTTGTGGTCTTTGGGAAAGCCTTTAATCTTGACCAACTTACCCTGCTTGAGTTCAGTCGGATTTCAATCCAACATATCGACTCGTTGGTAGGGAGTTTGTTCTCCGGAATCATCCACTTGGCGATTGTCCTTGATAAGGCAGTAGTACACCTTCTTCAACGACTCAACGAACAACATCAAGTCTTTGGTCGCATACCAGGTGTCCATCAGCACTGCTTGAAACGGCAATTGCTTGTGGTAGACCGTATGACCCAGCATCTCCTGCACATGGTCAAGCTTGCCCTTACCATTCTCTATCCGGGTCATAAATGCGATAGTCAATCAACCAAAACTGCTCAAGTTCTGGATTGATATACACACAGGTCACCACTCCAATCCCTTTAATCACTCCATGAGCGTTGCCACTGTACTGTCGCCTGACTAACTCAATCGCAAACGAGTGTTGCTTATCAAGTACCGTGTCATCAAACACCACGTACCCTTTGCTTGTTGCAATCACTTGACTAGCAACGTTCTCCCATACCAATCGAGGAGTAATTTTCTCTCCTGCCAAATACCGATTGATTTGGTCATGTGAAAACCGCTCACTGTGCTCAGCAAAGTTGGTCAGGGTATAGTTGATTTGACTGACCAGCAGATATTGGCAATAGTCCAAACGGGTTACAGGGTCTTTCATACCTTGACTCTAGCGAATCATACCTGGCTTTGAGCTGCCTTATTTTCTCTTCCCTCTGCGTAAGTCCTATTTATGAATCACAAGACAGGCGATTTCCCCCAAAAGTAGAAACTGCTTCGCAATAGCTGTGGGCTAAGTCTAGCTGGTGTTGCCGTCTAATCAATTGCAAATGAACCTAGAGGTCAAGTAATTTTTGGGGACGCGATTCGGTAGATGAGATCATAAGACAGTTTTTAGTACCCATGTACTAAATACTACAGCATCGGTTTACGTACCCTCTATGAAGATTTGCTGAAGTCTTGCCACTATTTTTTAATTCGAGAATAAAATCTGTCTAACTCCGCAATTGGCAAGATAGACAGAATTCTGTC
>JANRJA010000052.1:0-3958 GCA_033764315.1 Oculatellaceae cyanobacterium bins.114 | reverse complement strand
TCACAACCTCCTAATTTCACAAATGATTTAGGACTGCTATATAAAATTCTCTAGATATAAAAAGTGGCAAAAGGTAACGAAATGCTCGTTTACCTTTTGCCTCTGTCATTACCTCGTTGTGAAGACTAAAGTTAAGAAGTCCTCATTATGCCGTTTGTAAACTGAGCGTGGGGTAGTCTATGTAGCCTTTTGCGTCGCCACCATAAAAAGTATCGCGATCGTAGGGGTTGAGAGGAGCATCGGAAGCAAAGCGATTGGGCAGATCAGGGTTAGAGATAAACCATCTACCATAGGCAATCAGATCGGCGTCTCCCTTGGCGATCGCCTCATTGCCCATATCGCGATCGTATCCACCTGCTGAAATCAAAGTGCCATCAAAGATAGGGCGGAAGTAGGGAGCACCCAAGTCATTTTGATCCCCTGTACGAGGTTCAACGAGGTGCAAGTAAGCCAGATTATAAGGATTGAGAGCTTTCACCGCATAGGTAAAGGTTGCCGTAGGGTCAGAATCAGCCATGTCATTAAAGGTGCCATTGGGCGAAAGGCGAATGCCTACACGATCGGCTCCCCAAACTCCAGTGACCGCTTCGACCACCTCTAGCATGAAGCGGGCGCGGTTTTCGATCGCCCCTCCATAAGCATCAGTGCGGTGATTGGTGCTATCTTGCAAAAATTGGTCAATTAGATAGCCGTTTGCCCCGTGGATCTCAACCCCATCAAACCCTGCTGCCAATGCATTGGCTGCGCCTTGACGATAGGCTTCAACAATGCCAGGGATTTCTTCGATATCTAGGGCACGCGGAGTGACATGGTCTTTAGCGGCGATCGCACTAGGGGCAACGGGCAAACCCCCATCAGGTTGTAATGAAGGATCAGAAATGCGTCCCACATGCCACAGTTGCAGAAAGATGCGTCCTCCTTGTTGATGGACAGCCTCCGTCACCAAACGCCAGCCTTCGACCTGTTCAGGGCTATAAATTCCAGGAGTATTGGGATAACCCATCCCTTGCGGTGAGACCTGGGTTGCTTCAGTAACAATTAACCCCGCAGATGCCCGTTGAACGTAATATGTTGCATTCATCTCAGTGGGGACGAGACCTGCACCAGCACGATTACGAGTCAACGGAGCCATGACAATCCGATTGGGCAATTCATAGCGACCGAGCTTTACTGGGGAGAAAAGATTGAGAGGAATATTCATGACGTGCGTCTCTCGCAAAAAATTAAGTGGTTAAATAACCATTTAACTAGAATCATAAAGAGACTTACTTTTTAAGTCAAGTAGTTATTTAACTATTTCACTACAGTCATTAAACTCGTACAATAGAAAACAGATCGTTCATTGCGTGACTATTTTTGTGGCTACTCAGCAGAATACTGACCAACGAGCCAAAGTTTTTGATGCGCTCTCTGACCCAACTCGATTGCGAATTGTGGAGTTGTTGACCCAATCAGATGAACTCAGCGGCTCAGAGATTGCCAATCGGGTTGACATTAGTTTGGCATTATTTTGTCATCACTCTAAAACCTTGGCAGAAGCAGGAATCATCCAGGTTCGCAAAGAGGGACAAACTAAGTATCACTCCCTCAATCGAGACTTGCTAACAACCTGCTTTGCCAGTTTTGGCTTGGGTGAAGGGGTCAAGGAGTAACTCAACGTCAGTTCGGTTTAAGAGCCTGGCGAATAAATTCGCGGCTATCAGAGCGAAGTTCGCCTTCGCGAACTACAGAAAATCAAGGGTTGAGTGAACCGACGCAGGTCGGTTTTGCTCCTGTAGTTGCGGTTTCAACCGCCAAAATCCTTATCCCGAATTCACGTTAGTTAATCCCCAGAAACCGGGGATCTGGAATAGTCGCACATAGGGTTCTGTTATGTTTTTTTGGTAGTTTTGTTAGACCTCAGACCCACCTTTGATGCGGGTTAAGGCGTCTTCAGCGGCTCGTTTTTCAGCATCTTGCTTTCGGCGTCCTTTGCCTTCTCCAAATTTTTGATGGTTGACCCACACTTCTGCAACAAACTCTCTGGCATGGTCAGGCCCAGACTGGCTAACAATCAGATATTTGGGATTTTCTCCATAGGTTGCCAATGCCCATTCTTGAAATCGACTTTTAAAGTTAACTTCGGCGATCGCCACAATCAAAGCATCTACCATTGCCTCAAACAAGGGTTCAACAAAGGCTCGGACAGCTTGAATATCAGAGTCAGTATCTAAAAAGTAGGCACCGACCACTGCTTCAAATGTGCTGCTCAGTAGATTTGGATTGCGTCGTCCCCCTTCCTGTTCGGCTCCTCTGCCGAGTTGCATCAGGTCGCCCAGATTAAACATCGTGGCAAATTGAGCCAGCTGTTTTTCATCAACGAGGGCAGATCGAAGGGGCGTCAATTCGCCTTCGGGTTTGGTGGGATACCGTTTATAGAGAAATTCGCCGCTTAAAAAATTGAGGATAGCATCCCCTAAAAACTCTAATCGTTCGTTATGTTCACCGATACTCAATCGCTCATTAGCATAAGAACGATGAGTCAGAGCACGCTGCAAAAGAGCGCGATCGCGAAATTGGGGCAAATGGGACATTGCTTTGACCTGGCAAAAACAATGGGATAGCAATACAGTGAGCTATCCCATGCTTAAGCGATCGCGGTACCAGAATCAAGAGCCAGATTGCTTTAACATCGGGTTCATGGGTGGCGGAGGTGGGGGTGGAACTTTATGTCGAGGCGTGGGCGATCGCAATCGGTAGGTCAAGATTGGCAAATGACTTCTATCATTCTGGAAGTAGCTCTCAATCAGGTTCTTACTCACCAATCCATCCAACAAAGGCACCAAGCGAGCATAGGGTTGTTGAATCAAATCAGAGAGTTCTCCCCGATTGAGTCCACCCTGCTTTAAAGCAGTCAGAATCGCGGTTTCAAAGGGACTGTAGGCTGACTGAGGAGTTTGCATGGTCATGAAACTGTGGGTTGATCGCCCAGTGAATCACTGCAACTTATTGTCTCATTTGCCTCTTGGTAGTCAGGAAGGCATAACCGACCTGTAACAAATCGCAAACAATCTAGACAGCAAATTGAGTGACTTCATCCCGTCGCAGGCAACGTCACCGTAAAGGTCGTTAGACCATTCAGGCTTTGGGTCCGAATTTCTCCCCCCAGGCGAACGACTAATCGCTTCACGACTGCCAGACCCAGTCCTGTGCCACGGTAGTTCCAGGGGTTAGGGCGGACAGCCCGATAAAAGGTTTGAAAAATTTGTCCCAATTCATGCGGTGGAATGTCAACTCCAGTGTTAGCTACGCTCAAACTCACACTCTGACGGTTGGCTGAGGCAGTTGCTGTCACTGTAATGCTGTGATGAGGTGGAGTGTATTTGCAGGCATTATTCAACAACTCGTTGACAATGCGCTCAAGACTGGGCAGATGAGAGGTGATGATGGGCAGGTCAGGAGCGACGTTACAGGTTAAGGTTTGCGATTGCTTAGCCGCTTGAGCCATAAACCGCTCAGTCAGTTGGGGCAGCCTTTGTTGCAGATCAATGGGGGTGAGCAATAGCGGCTCTACTGAGTGTTCTGTGTTTTGAAAATCCAGTAAATCACTAATTAAGTTAAATTCCTGTTGCCATTCGTCATGCAGCACTTGCAAATAACGCTCCATCCGCTGCCAGAGCAATTCTTGACTAGCAGAGGGTTGCAAATCAACGTTGACTGTTTTGAGCGATCGCACAATACGTTGCAACATCTCAATCGCCATTCGCATGTTGGTCAGGGGCGTGCGTAACTCATGGGAAATAGAGCTAAGAAAGCCTTCTTTTAAAGAATTAACTACTGGGAACCTCGATTAATTCAGTTTTGACAAGTTGGGATCTCAAATGAGACAGAAGGCCATCTGCTAGAAACACCATTTCCTTGAACTCCAGTTGGGCAAGGTTACTGGTGCAGCATGAATTAGGGAGGACTATCCCGTGTG
>JANRJA010000046.1:0-32593 GCA_033764315.1 Oculatellaceae cyanobacterium bins.114 | reverse complement strand
ATTCAGGCAGGCTTATTTGGCAAAAAGTTGATCCGCCAGCCTCAGAAAAAGACAGCTAAGCAATCCATCGAAGACTTGGGGAATGGGGTTGATTTTGAAATGGTTTCTATCCCCGGTGGCAGCTTCATCATGGGTGCTCCTGCTGCGGAGAAGAATTCACAGGAGCGTGAACGCCCCCAACATCGCGTGACGGTGCCACCCTTTCTCATGGGTAAGTATGCTGTGACTCAGAAGGTATGGCAAACGGTAGCGGGTTTCCCCAAAATCGAACGAGAGCTAGAGCTGAATCCATCCCGTCTTAAAGGGGATCAACGACCCGTAGAAAAGGTGTCCTGGTTTGAGGCGGTGGAGTTTTGTCAGCGGTTGTCGAGGAAGACCGGGCGCAACTATCGCTTGCCGAGTGAGGCAGAATGGGAATATGCGTGTCGTGCCGGAACCACAACGCCCTTTCACTTTGGTGAAACGGTGACTGCTGAGTGGGTTAACTGTAATGGTAGTGAGCCTTATAGCGATGCGCCCAAGAGCGAACATCGGCAACGAACAACGTATGTCGGTTGCTTTCCTGCCAATGCCTTTGGGTTATTTGATATGCACGGCAATGTCTGGGAGTGGTGTGCGGATCATTGGCACGGCAACTATACCAATGCGCCAATGGATGGCAGTGTGTGGGTGACAGGTGGGAATTCGGAGCGTCGGGTGCTACGCGGCGGCTCCTGGAACTACGCTCCGGGGGATTGCCGTTCTGCCTGTCGCCTCTATATTTCGCCCGACTACTGCTTCAACGATATCGGTTTTCGGGTTGTGTGTAGTGCTCCGAGGACTTCGTAACCCTTTACCCTTTAGGCTGAGCTTGTCGAAGCCTTGCTCTTTTGCCCTTTGCCTATCTCCTTTCGCGCTCCGCGCGATCAAATTTTTTACCTCATTTTTATGCTGGGCTTGGAAATGCGGCTCTTAAACCGAACTGACGTCAATCCAGTTTAAGAGTCTGACGAATAAATTTGCGGCTATCAAGACGAAGTCTGCGAAGGCGGACTACCAGACACCAAAGGTTTGCCGAACCGACGCAGGTCGGTTTTGCTCGTATAGCGGCGGTTTTAACCGCCAAAATTCCTATCCCGAACTCACGCTAATTCCCTTGATCGCTGTTACAAGGCGGCAACATAGATGCGGCGAATGTCATCGGCTGTGCAGGGGCGAGGATTCAACGGGTGACAGCCATCGGCATAGGCGATCGCCACCAGTTGATCGAGGCGATCGGCGGCAACTCCAGCGTCTGTCAGCGTATTGGGAATCCCGATTTCTGCTTTGAGTGAGTTTAACCATTGAATGAACCCTGCTGCGGTCGGTTCCTCTGCCCCAACCACGGTTGCCAATCGGGCTAAGCGTTCTGGCACTGCCTCTACGTTAAACTGCATCGCATAGGGAATCATCAAAGCATTGGCTAACCCGTGGTGAAAGTCATACACCGTTGATAGGGCATGGGCACAGGAATGCGTCACCCCCAACCCTTTTTGAAAGGCAACGGCTCCCATCATGGCAGCCATCAACATCTGGCTCCGAGCTTCTAAGTCGCTGCCATCTGCGACACTCTTTGCCAAGTTTTCAGCCACTAACCGCACTCCTTCTAGGGCAATTCCATCGCACATGGGATGATAGCCCTTTGCCAGATAGGCTTCGACGCAATGGGTCAGGGCATCCATTCCCGTTGCAGCGGTGATTTTGGGGGGCAGGTTGAGCAACAATTCTGGATCAGCGAATACCCGTTGTGGTAACAAGCGAGGGGAGAAGATAATTTTTTTGGCGTGGGTTTCATCGTCTGAAATGACGCTGCTGCGACCTACCTCGCTGCCTGTTCCGGCAGTGGTGGGAATGGCAACTAGATAGGGAATAGGTTGATCAATGGGACGGGCATCGGGCTTGCCATCTTCGTAGTCAAACAGATCACCAGAGTGATGCACCATGAGGGCGATCGCTTTTGCGACGTCTAGTGCGGCTCCTCCCCCTAACGCCACGATCGCATCAGCAGACTCTTGCCGAAAGGCGTCTACTCCGGCTGTGACTTGAGATTTAACCGGGTTACCGCCTAAGTCACTAAAAATAGAGGGTTGCAGCCCCGCTTGAGCTAACTCTTGTAGCAAGGCTTGAAAAAAGGGCAGGGCAACAATCCCGCGGTCGGTTACCACCAGTGGACGTTGTAGCTTTTGAGCGTGTAGTGCTGCCGCAATATCATGGCGGGCACCGACACCAAACCGAATCGGTGTTGGAAACGAAAACTCAGTAATACCCATGTGGGAAATGCTCTCCAGAAAAATAAGCTAAGCGATACCCCGTTTTGAGGAAGATTTGAGGAAATCTTTTTGGGAAGATCTTACTGTGAGTTCTGCATTTTGCCAGTTCACCAAGTCATGTAACTAGAGGAACGACTCAACTATGGATAGACGCTTTAAACGGCGAGATGTAATTATGGCAACCCTAGCTGCTGGCTTTGCGATCGCCGTTCGTCCGATTTCAGCACGAACTATTACCACCAACAGTGAGGGGCTAACGGCTGGAGAAATTACCATTCCCACCGATGATGTTGAAATTTCTGGATATTGGGCAAAACCTGCCACAGGTACTAACTTTCCTATCGTGATGGTGGTGCAAGAAATTTTCGGCGTCCATGAATACATTCAAGATGTCTGCCGTCGCTTTGCTAAGCTAGGCTACCTGGCGATCGCACCAGAACTTTTTGCTCGTCAAGGAGATGTCTCTCAACTGGCGAGCGTTGATGAAATTCGCCCAGTTGTGGCTAGAGTGCCCGATGCTCAAGTCATGACAGATCTTGATGCAACGCTAGCGTGGGCAGGAGAGTCGGGTGGTGATCTTAATCGAGCGGGCATCACTGGCTTTTGTTGGGGTGGGCGTGTTGTTTGGCTATATGCGGCTCACAGCCCTCAAATCAAGGCGGGGGTTGCTTGGTATGGTCGCCTGGTGGGAGAGACTAACGCTCTACGACCCAAAAATCCGGTTGATATTGCCCCCTATCTCAAAGCACCCGTTTTAGGGTTATACGGGGGTGCAGATGATGGCATTCCCGTTAGCACGATCGAACAAATGCGGCAGGCGATCGCCGCCAGCAGAAATGGCTCTGAGATTGTTGTTTACCCTGATGCTCCCCACGGATTCCATGCTGACTATCGCCCTAGTTATCGTCAGCAAGCGGCTGAGGATGGTTGGCAACGACTGCAAACCTGGTTTAGACAAAACGGCGTGAGTTAGGTAGCAAGTCTAGGATTGCGATCTCCAACTTTCTTAAAGAGTTGGAGATCTGCTACTTTTAACTTGCGCTACCGTTGTAATACCAATTTGAGTTATGAACGCGACACATCTGATCCCCCTGCCTCCGGCATCCCCCTTGTTAAGGGGGACTGAGGGGGATCAGTTCGGGGCAATGATCTGTCGTAAAGACGGTTTCAATTGGTATAAGCACCTTCTTAAACACTGATCCTCGTGAATCTTCGCCAGTTTATTCCCTTCCTCGATTCATCTGTCAAAGATTGGGCATTAGAAGCCCGAATTTTGCGCTGGCTGACATTGCTCTGGCTGTTTATGGGGCTAATCGTGCTGTTTTCGGCCTCTTATGCGGTGGCAGACAGTGAATCTGGCGATGGGCTTTATTATTTTAAGCGTCAATTAATCTGGGTTGTGGTTGGGTTAATTGCCTTTAGTCTGATTGTCCATTCCCCAATTCGCTACATCTTGGGCATGGCAGACTGGTTCATGCTGCTGTTTTTAGGGCTGATTCTCCTAACGCTGATCCCAGGGTTCGCCGATCCGGTCAATGGAGCGAGTCGATGGGTGTCGATCGGCCCTCTACCATTTCTACAACCTTCGGAATTGATCAAACCCTTTTTAATCCTACAAGCGGCTCGTATTTTTGGTCGGTGGGATCAACTGTCTCAGCAATCTCGACTGGTGTGGTTAGGTATTTTTGTGGTGTTGATTGTGGGCATCTTGCTGCAACCTAACCTGAGTACTGCTGCGTTATGTGGCATTGTGTTATGGTTAATTGCTCTTGCCTCAGGCTTGCCCTATCGCTATCTTGTGGGAACCGCGATCGCAGGTTTGCTAACCGCTACGCTTAGCATCAGCATTCGAGACTATCAACGAGAGCGGGTCATGTCTTTTTTAAATCCGTGGGCTGACCCAACTCAAAACGGATATCAATTGATTCAGAGTTTGTTGGCGATCGGCTCTGGCGGTTTTTGGGGGGTGGGCTATGGCATGTCTCAACAAAAACTGTTTTATCTGCCTATTCAATACACAGACTTTATCTTTGCGGTCTTTGCAGAAGAATTTGGCTTAATCGGCAGTTTAGTGTTAATGCTGTTATTAGGTGCTTATGCAACAGTGGGGTTAAAGGTCGCTCTCAAAGCACGACAGCCTGTTTATCAACTCGTGGCGATCGGCATTGTCATTTTGTTGGTTGGTCAATCACTGCTAAACATTGGGGTTGCAACAGGTGCCCTGCCGACTACAGGCTTGCCTCTGCCGATGTTTAGTTATGGGGGCAGTTCTATGATTTC
Source organism: Oculatellaceae cyanobacterium bins.114 (assembly GCA_033764315.1). Taxonomy (GTDB): domain Bacteria; phylum Cyanobacteriota; class Cyanobacteriia; order Elainellales; family Elainellaceae; genus FACHB-1407. The sequence continues at coordinate 28,025 of JANRJA010000046.1, read as the reverse complement.
TAGTTTAGTGTCTGCTGCCTTGCTGATTCGGGTTGCTCGTGAAAGTAGTGAAGCTGAGGTTTTGTTGCTACAACGTCGTCCTCTGCTTCCCCCACCCTCCTCTTAGGCGATCGCTCTGAGGCTATAGGGTTGAGCTGTAGCTAACCGAATAACCGATATCTTCTAAAAAAGAAATATCTAGACGGGTCTGTTTTTGACGTGTGCCAAACCTGAATCTAGGAGCCATTAACGCCTCAATTCCTACATTGCTGGCAATAAATCCATCCTGCACATGCCCATCAAACGTTAGCGGAATTGGGTTGCCACTGTTTTGTGCTCTAGCGTGAGTTCCGATAAATTGCCCTTGACTGACCCAGTTGTCAAAGGCTTTTGATGTTCCAATTCCTAACGCATGCCCCAACTCGTGTAGGGCGATCGTCAAAAAATCGGGTTGGCTCAGTGGCACATCATCGGCTGTTGTAGGAGTGGGATCAAAAAACCAGTTTTCTGCAAGATCAAACCCCAAGCTAGCAGTCCACGGCTCAAAATCTGCTCCCTGATAACGAGTCTCTAAACGGCTACCCACCATCCAAGATCCAGATGGGCCTCCTGTGGCAAGGGTTCCATCAGCCCCATCAAAAGACCTTGCCCCAACAAATACAACTAGATCGTCAATCTCATAATCTGCGTTCAGTTGCACGCTTATACCGGTTTGAGGATTAATCACGTTCAGTCGAGTACCTACTGCGATCGCCTCAAACTCATCTTGAACAATCGTTTCCCAAAGATCAGCCGCTGCTTCTAACACACGCCTCCGTTCGGGGGTAAACCACTGATTTGTGTCAAACCGATAGTCAAACTGAATGTTAAAGAGGCTTGTAGGAACTGGATTTGGGATTGGGTCAGGAGTCGGAGTCGGAGTCGGAGTGGTTGGAATGACTGAATCGGGAGGAACGGGAGAAGGCGGAAGATCAGCGGCGATCGCTGTTTTCACCGCAACCAATCGATAGCGAGTTGCAGCATGTCTTGCAAAAACCCGGATGTAATACATTCCGGTTTCCAAAACCTGTTGTATTGTTTCTTTCGCTCGACCCAACCGAGTAGAACGGTGGATTACTTTCCCTGTGCGATTGAGCAACGCTAGATCAGCATTGGCGTTTAACCCAGTCAGTGACAGATTAAGGCTACTGCGAATGGTTAAGCGAAACCGATAAATATCAAAGCGATCGCCTCCCCCAACCCACTCTCGAATGGAAGTTGTGCCTGCTCGCAGGGTGATAGGTCTAGCTTGTCTTACTGTATTGCCAGTGCGATCGCCTGAAATTGGTTGAGGTGAGGCACTTTGAGCAGAATGCAATAGCATGGTGAGATCTCACAACTTGCGACAATTCACTGCTGACAAAATTACCTACAAATTCAGTTTTACTGACTCAACGGGTAGGCGATCGCTAATACGGTCAAATTTACAGACATTTCACACAATAACGGTCGAGTGAAGGTTAAAAAATTACAGCAATACCCTACTTGGTAAAGTACGAGGTGTAGGGGTTCCACCCCTGGCCAAGGGCGAAGCCCCCAACACTCCCTGTACTCAAGCAACTTGCACACTGCTATAAGTGCAAGCTCGTATAGCAACGGTATTACCCGACCGTGTGGCTCAAAAAAATCCCCCCTTCTCAAACGACAAGAAGAGGGGAGGCTCATTAGGTCTATCGATCATTCAAAATCAATCGCTTAAATCAACGTCCACAATTCCACCCCATTCAGTCCGTTGTCTGCTGCAAAGAATAATCTGCCGCTAGCATCGGTCAAATCAGTTGGGTTAGAGGTGTTAGCTGTAAACGTTTGAGGGGTAGGCGGAATCGGTGGATCCGCAGTAGGATCACCTGGCGTACCAGGGTTAACCGTCCCACCAGGCCGAATATCAAAGACGATCTCAGTTCCAACGACCGTGCCATCGCTGACCCACAGTTCTCGACCCGTTGCCGAGTTACCGCTTCCAGACCCCATCGTGAAGTAGAGGTTGGTGCCTGATGTGGTCAGTTCTTGAATATCAGGGGCATCGGCTGGGCGACCTCCCGTGAGCAAGGTTGTGGTCGTACCATCATACACATACAACTCAACCCCGTTCGTGCCATCATCTGCCAAGAAGAACAGCTTATTGTTGAGCACCGTCAGGTTACGGGGGTTAGAGCTACCCGTATTTAACCGGATATCAGTGACACGAGTTCCACTGCCAGCAGCTCCATTCACAGGCACTCGCCACAACTCTTCACCTTTGGCGTCTCCACCATCGGCGGCGAAGTAGACATTGCCACCCATTTCTACAATGTTCCAGACGAGGGGGGCAGTCGCGATCGGGTTTACAGAATCCCCAAACGGATCATTGACTGCGCTGACATCAAAGGTTGTGAGGGTGCCATTGCTGTCAAGTCGGCGCAATTCTGTACCAACGCTATCTCCAATTGTTTCAGCGACAAAGAAGAGATTCGTGCCGATCGCAGTTAGGCGAGTTGGAGCAGAACCGCTAGAACCCGGTTCTAGATCAAGCACAATCGCGGCTGTGCCAGGGGTGTTTGTACCCGCACCAGTAATCTTCCAGACCTCTCTGCCCTTGTTATTAACTGTCGCTGAGTCAGTGGCGGCGTAATACAGATCATTGCCAACGGCAACCAGATTATTGGGAAGTACTCCCGCCTCAGCGATCGCTGTATTTGGATCTCCAACTTCGGCTGTTCCGACGGCTGTCCCGTTGCTGCGCCACAATCGTTGATCGGTGAGTGCATTCACATCAGACAGGGTGAAGTAGAGGAAATCGCCAACAGCCGTGAGGTTGGTGACAAAGGCACTTCCAGGGTTGTTAGTCAACTGAATGGCAGTATTACCGTCATACTTCCAGAGTTCCGTACCACTCTGCCCATCATCGGCTACGAAATAAAGGTTGTTTCCAGCAGCAACAAAGTTAGAAAGGCTACTAAAGTTACGAATTTTAACCGTCTGATCTAAGTTGCCCCCTGCTGTTCCCCCGGTGCTTCTCCACAGACCCGCACCGATTCCAGGTTCGTTGGCTGCAAAGTAGACCGTACCACTCACATTTGTGATGTCACGGGGTTGTGAACTGGCCTGCCCACCCGTTGCGCCAAAGGCAATGTCACGAGTAATAGTGGGGAGTCCCAAAGTTGATTCAGCATACATGGTGAAGCTGTAGGGAGACCCTGTTGCGCCTGCTCCGGCGGCTACTCGAATGTAGTAAGTGCCTGCGCTTAGAGTTCCACCGATTTGCTCAGGAGCACCTACCCCCCGTGTTGAACTCAACAATAAAGTGGGTGTACCCGCATTGTCTTTATAGAGTTCCAGATCAGCATTGCCACTCTGGTTCAACAAGTCAATGCCGACAAAGTTTTGAGCGGTTAAGTCAAAGCGATAAAAATCGATATCACTGCCGCTGACAAACTCAGTGCGAACGGCTGTTGGTTGACGGGCGGCGGGCGGTGTTGTGGCGACCAAATCGTTAATCACGGTTGCTGCTGCCGCCGTATCGCCAACGGTATCGATTGGGGTCAACGCCAAGTTAAGAGTGTAGTTGGTGTTGTTACCTGCTGCTGCTTGGAAAACTCGAATGTAATAAGTGCCGCCGGGTTGTGCAATGTTTTGCAATAGGCTGTCGTTGGCATCCCCGGAGGCAATCAAGCTCTGGTTGGCATCAAATAGCTGAATACTGGCATCGGCAGTTAACCCGGTCAATTGCAATGACAAATTGCCAGCGGTGGTGGGGCTAAAGCTAAAGATGTCTTGTGGATCAACATCTCCGACAAAATCGGTGAGGCTGCGGGTGTTAAAGTCAACGGCTGGAACAATGCCCGGTACTAAGGCTGAGGATGCGGCAAATGAGTTGCCCCCATTATCAGTAGGGCTAGGAGTCGGAGTGACCCCAGGAGTTGGAGTCGGAGTCACACCGGGGGTTGGAGTCGGAGTCGGAGTAGAGATCGGAGAGGCCGCCAAACTGAGGGCATATCGGGTTGTGCCAGTGCGGCGTTGGACTCGAACGTAATAAGTGCCAGGGTCAAGGGATAGGTTGGAGAGCCGCTCTGGTCGGTTTTTAGGGCTTCTTAACGCCCGAATGGTGCCTCCTCGACTGTTAAGCAGCAAGGCATCTGCATTCGCCGTTCTGCCAATGCCGGTTAGATTGAGGTTAAAGGTGCTACGAACCGCCAGAGTAAACTTCCAAAAGTCATTGCCATCTGTGGCAGAAAGAGCTCCTCGTAATGTTCTGGCTGTCGGACCGACCACCGTAGTCCTTGCCGTCCGCAGTGTGTTTCCCTGTTGAGCTCTCGCCATGACGATTTCTCCCGCTATTGACTAACTGCAATTCAATTAGGGCTATGTTGCCCTATTCATACTCAAAAACAATCATCATTTCTTTAAAATTATCTGAGCTTAATTTAAGGCGACGACATCGTATTTATGCTAAGGAAAATATCTAAACCTTCACTGAGGTAAATACTGAAACCGTTTGTATAATTGCGTTTTAGCCTCAAATTTGAGTGCGATCGCAATTTATCTCAATCATGTCAACCCAGAATCTACTTTAATATTGCTAACTAGAATTACAGGAATTAATTTGAATTTGAAATGAGGTTTTAAATAAATTTAGTTCTTGGTGAAAGGGATTGAGATTGAGATGTATTTTGAATCACTTAAAAGCATTTTATGTTAACTGGTTCCTCTCATCGCTATTCAGTCGTAGAAGTTGTAGGAGCCGTAGGGCAGTTATTCGCGATAGGAGGCTGAGTTTCAATCGTAATGTTGCGATATCCAGCGGTATTTAGCAGTTGAGTGACCACTAGCTTGGCGCGATCGCTGGCCTCCTGCAATACCCCCTCAGAGCAAGCCGCCGCTACGATTTCGTTCAAAGTTTCGCGCTGAGCCCGGTCTTGCAACTCTGGGGCGGCGTCGGGGCCTAACCCTAGAAAACCGCGATCGTAGTCGTAGACCCTCGATCGGGTGACATCGATCTTACTGTCTAGAATTTGTGGAGGGGGTAGGCGCAAGTAGACGGTATCGGCTGTGATTTGCACATCTCCAGGCTGAACTTTGGATAGGTCAACCCCAGCCCGCACCTCACCATATGCCACATAGAGCAATGTGGTTTTGCCCACGACATATCCCCCAAAAGTGCGATCGCGGCTGGTAGGAACGACGGCTTGCATCACAAAAACGGCGGTTGTCAACTCACTGACCCCCCGCACTTGCTCAACGACAATAGACTCGACATCGACTTGAGGTTCTGGTTGGGGTGGCAGAAATGCTGTTTGGATTGTGTTGATAAATTGGTCGCCTGCACGCCAAACACCGATTCCGACAAATAGCCCTGCCACCGCTAGCCCCCCAGCCAGCATCAAAAATAGCTTTCTAAAAAAGCCACCTCCTGAGCGATGTTGGGGAAGCTGCTGTTCTAAAAGCGCAAGTCTTTCTTCAAGGTCGTGCCGCTCTCCAAATTTATAGTTGCTCATGCAAAATTCCTTTGGTTGGCAGATCGATCACCCACTGATTTACCAGGGTGACGTACTTATCGTCATTTTAGTTCCCCGGTCTGGCGAAATGGGGAATGAATCAATCGGTTCCATTGAAATTTATGAGCGATCGCGCTGTGAATTCTCATGGGAGTTGAGGGTGAGGGTCAACTTAAACCTTGTAGAATAACGGTATTGCACCCTAATTCAGCTCCATATCTATGCTACTGAAGTCTACAACTCGTCACATTCGCATTTTTACTGCTGAGGTTGAGAACGACGAATTGGTTGCTAGTGCTGATAAATTGACACTCGATGTTGACCCCGACAACGAGTTGATTTGGAATGATGCGGCACTTCAGCAGGTCTATCGCAAGTTTGATGTGCTGGTTGAGGCTTATGAAGGAGCTGATCTGACAGACTATAATATGCGGCGGATCGGTTCTGATTTAGAACACTTTGTGCGATCGCTCTTACAAGCAGGCACCCTCTCATACAACCTGCAAAGCCGAGTTCGCAACTATAGCCTTGGATTACCCAGAGTGGCGGCTGAGGGCAACGTGTTTTGAGGAAGTGAATCGGGGTTGAGTGGCGGCGAACTTGTAACTCAAATCTTATAACTCTCGCAGGCTGGAGAAGTCTAAGATATCCTGGTAAAACCGTTCTAGTCCCCGGCACTGAAACTTCTGCGGACATGCTTTATTGCCCTAACTACACCTGTCAAACCCCTAATCCAGAGAGCTATAAATTCTGCCAGAAGTGTCGCACTCTGTTGCCGCACCACTATTTATGGGCGGTGGGTGAGGGGGTTGGGCGATTTCGTTCTGGAGAAATATTGGGCGATCGCTATCTATGTAAAAGCCCTCGACTTTTTTTAGATACTAAGCCCGGTCTTTATTCCGCTGCTCCAACGGAGATCCCATCAGAATTTGTAGCCTATCTGAGGTTATCTCCCTACCGAATCCATGTGCCTCAAATCTATGATGTAGTGGCTCTGGCAAATTCCTCTCCGTTGGTTTTGCTCGATCAGGCGGCGTTTGATAGCTCTGGTTTGGTGTTAGATGGTGCATCTCAGCCGACCGCTGAAGTGGTTGAGCCACAGTTGTTACCTGCCTTAACCGACGTTTGGCAAGAAGCACCCGCCATTCGACAACTTAACTGGCTTTGGCAGATTGCCCATCTCTGGCACCCACTGGCTAGTCAACAGGCTGTCTCTAGTGTGTTGGCTCCAGAGCTTGTGCGCGTTGAGGGGGCACTACTGCGGTTACTAGAGCTGCGGTCAGACAAATCAGACAAAGCGGAAACGTTGACTCTAGCTCAGTTAGGTCAGCTGTGGTCAACATGGGTCAGTCAGGCTCGACCTGAGATTGTCAAAGGGTTAACTCAGGTTTGCCAACAATTAATACAGGGGCAAATTCGCAATGCGGAACAGTTGATCGGACAACTAGATGGGCTACTCACTCAAGTGGGGCGATCGCTCTCCTACCAAATTCATATAGCGACCCGCACCGACCAAGGACCCAGTCGGCAACGTAACGAAGATGCCTGTTATCCTCCTGGTGGCACTGTCACGACTCATACGCTTCAATCTGCTTTAGATAATGTCCTCGTTATTGTGTGTGATGGCATTGGTGGACATCAAGGGGGTGATGTAGCATCGAATCTGGCGATTCAGGCGGTGCGGCAGCAGGTGCAAGCCCTTGCTCTGGAGACCTTAGATGCTTCATCGCTGACACTAGCACTGGAGAAAGCAGTATGTGTCGCAAATGATCTAATTAGCCAACGCAATGACAGTGAACAGCGGTTTGATCGACAGCGGATGGGCACTACGTTAGTCATGGGGTTGGTGCGTGCCCATGAGCTTTACATTATCCATGTAGGGGATAGCCGTGCCTATTGGATCAATCACTACGGATGCCGTCAAGTGACTCAAGATGATGATGTGGCCTCACGAGAAGTGCGGCTGGGTTACAGTTCCTATCGAGAGGCGTTGCAGCAGCCCAGTGCCGGCTCTCTAGTGCAAGCTTTGGGGATGGGTTCCTCTGCAGTTTTGCATCCTACGGTTCAGCGTTTTGTTTTGGATGAAGACACTGTCTTCTTGTTGTGCTCTGATGGGTTAAGCGATAATGATCGCGTTGAAGAAAACTGGGACACGACGCTATTGCCTTTGTTAGATGCTAAAGCCGAGGTCGGTGCGGTGAGCCAACAATTGGTTAACCTGGCCAACACCCGGAATGGGCACGATAACGTAACAGTGGGGCTATTTCACATTCAGGTAGTTGCCAATCAGTCAGCCCGAGACACACCACCAGCACTAGTTAAGTCTCTGCCTCTAACTGGCTCTGAGGCTACGACGATGATTCCGGATAGCTCTAATGTAGCGGCTCCAGCGATCGCCAAAACTCAAGTATTACCGACTCGTCAGACTAAAAAATTTCATGTATTTCCGTTGCTGTTGGGTATTCTCTTACTCATTGGTGGCGGCGGCCTGCTAGCCTATGCTCTCAATCTATCGTTTCGAGGTTGGATAGATAGCCTGGTTGGATTAAATCCGTTGGCTGCCCCATCGTCTAGCCCCACTACATCACCTAGCCCTACGACATCATCTACCCCTATTACCCCATCGACTCCGTTAGCCATTGGCTCATTTTTCCAAATCAATCCTCCGTCCGCCTCTGGTTCCCTAGATCAAGGGACTATGATTGTGTTGTCTAAACCAGGTGGGTTGCAGCCGCCAATTGTCAGTGCTAGTTCAGTGCTGTCGGGTAGCATTGTGCAAGTGATAGGAGGCAGTGCAACTAACCCCCAAGAACGATGGGTAGAACTGAAAGTGTGTTCAACCCCAGACAATGCGGTTATTGCCCCTGAGCCCTCTCCGGCTTTTTCCAATTTTGTCAATTTGCCTGTGACCCCTGTCCCTGTTCAACCGACGGGAACTCCTGCTAATGGAACTGGCACTGGGCTAGAACCTCCCTCTCCCAATCCGGCAGCAGTGCCCTCTCCCCAGCCGTTGCAACCTGGAGGTACTGGCTGGATTCAAGAAACCGAAGTATTACGTCTAGTGAGTCCTAAGCTCACACTGACTCCTCAAGAGCGGGGTGTCTGTGGTGGACCAACCATTCCGGTGACCTCTGAGCCAGCTGTCTCATAAGGTTTTATCTGATCTCATCCTTGGAGTTAGTCTATGCCTTCGTTCTCCTGCATCCCGATACCGTATAGACTGGTAAAAAACTGATCGTATTTGGGTTTTAAATTATCTTTTTACATGTTTTTGCCTGAAAGTCCTTGCTTAAGTCTGGCGATCGCTCCTTTAACGGCTGCTGAGCCAGATCATTATGCGATTTGGGTGTTACAAGCTCCTTATCCAGGGGGATATGTTCACCATGATCGCCGTTGGACTCAGTTGCTGACGGAAGCCTGGCACAACTGGCAAAATATGTTTTCGATACGAAGTCTGCCGCCCGTACCTCGATTTCCCCGTACCTCTCCACCGGTGATTAGCCCCATTACCTCGCCTCCTGATCCGGCGACGCCACCCTTGGGGCAACCGACCAGTAAAACAGGTTTGTTGATGCAGAACTTAGGGGTCAACTTGTGGCATTGGTTGTTTGACGAAAGCCCCATTCAAATTAGTTTAGAGCGGAGTCAGGGGATTGCCATCGGTCAGGGCAAACCGCTGCGAATTCGGTTAGAGGTGCGCGATCCAGATTTAATTTCTGTTCCCTGGGAGATTATGCAACCCCAACCGGGGAAGCAGGCTGTCTCCCTCAGTCAACAACTCCTATTTAGTCGAACGACTAGTGACGTTGATGCACTGCCCTTGTTGCGCGTTGAGCACTCCTTACAAATCTTGTTGGTCTTAGGGCAAGACGAAGAAATGGATGTTTATGATCCAGCGGCGACTCCCACAGGGGACAAATTGCTGAAGCTGGAACAGGAAGCCAAAATGTTGGCAGATCTGTTAGAAGCAGCAGCAGATGCTAACTCAGGAAATGCCTTTTCTAGTCCGGTTCCCTGCCAGGTCAAAACTCTGGTGCAACCCACTCCTGGAGAGTTGATTGATGAACTGGAAAGTGGCAGTTACAACGTTTTGTTTTATTCGGGGCATGGCGTTCCTGCGCCAGATGGCGGCTTATTATTTGTGAGACCTAATGCGCCACTCAATGGCACAGAATTGGCTCAAGTCCTGACCCGATGTCAGGTCAAGCTAGCTGTGTTTAATACCTGCTGGGGGGCACAACCTGATCACGATGGCGATCGCGCTATTCCTCGTAGTAGTCTGGCAGAAGTGTTGATTCACCACGGAGTGCCAGCGGTGTTGGGGATGCGAGACTCGATCGCCGATCAAGAGGCATTGAGTTTTATTCGTGAATTTACTCAGGCGTTGTCAGAGCGTGCCCCGATTGATCAGGCTGTGGCGATCGCGCGTCAACATTTGCTCACCCTCTACAAATTCAACCAACCTGCCTGGACATTGCCTGTCCTCTACATGCATCCTGAATTTAATGGAGAGTTGGTCAAACCAATGACAGAAGGGGTGACAGAGATCCCTGAAAATTCTCCTAGTTGGATTGGGCGCAAAACTCCAACGGCTTTCTTGCGATCGCTCACCTCACCGAGTCGCACTTGGCAGGTGCACGGCGGCATTATGCGAGTGGGCAGTCGTGAAGGCAATGATCTGGTGATTCGAGAACCTGGGGTTTCGCGCGTTCACGCTGAAATTTTCTATCGCGACTCGTTTACCAGTGCTGATGGACAACACACGTATTTCCTGAAAGACTATTCCCGTTTTGGGACGCTTGTTTTAATGCAGGATGGATGGCATCGCGTGCATCATCAAGAGGTGCCCCTGCTCTCTAAAACTCAGCTCCGATTTGGTCACAGCTCTGCCCTAGAGTTTGTCATTGACGGATAAAAATGTGTCTTGGTTTCTATCCGAAGACAGACCCACTATTTGCCCCTTATTGACGTTCTCCGCCAATTGACTGAAATTACAAAAAACCTTACGGAACGACCAAACCCTCAGGTGTAGCTATCGGTGTCCATCAGGACCAGCAATGATTCAGGAGTAACCCTATGACCAGCGATTCGACCCGTCCATCCTTCTTACCCTTCCAAGCACAGGCTGAGTTAGAACTGTTGCAATTAATTTTGCACGCTGATACACCCTATCCTTGGAATCCAGCGGAGTTGGGCACAGATGCCTACTTTGCTGATCTAGAGCAAGAAGTGATTGCAACCGGTTGGATGGCTGAAGAAATCGCGGTTCAAGGTAAGGCGTTGGCCGCTCATGTCGATCAGATATGGTCTGCCATTGCACCTGTTGAACAGACGACAATGCGTTCATTGATGAATCAACTGTTTGAACGATGTGCCGCCCAGATCCCTCAACAGTTTTTAGAAGACATTGTGCAGCATGCACACCAGGTCGTAGCCGTTAATAGTTCGTTAGCCGATAAGCTGGTGATGTGCGTTCAAGACCTGCTACCCAGTTGGGGAGAAGATGATTTGCAGGTGTTGGCCCGTCCCTTTGCCTATGCTATGCGAGGAGCCGACACTGAGACGCTTGAGACAACGCTCAACTCGTTACGCCATACACCGTGGGATGAGCTATCTAGTATTGAGCAAGCGAGACTGAGTTTAGCGATCGCCCGTTACGCGATTGCTCAACTCTCAACCGACCAATCCTAATTGAGCCGTTTAAGGCAATCTTGAGAACCGAGTTGCAAAATTTTGCGATCGCGTGGGTGAGAGTGCTCTTGCCTTGAGAATTGCTGCCGCCAGAAATGCATAGGACAAAATACCAACGACTGCCAGGATCAAAAAACTGATACTGCCAGTCGCATTCCACAGAGCGTGAAGCCCCGCCGCTGTGAGATAACCCACCCCTAAAATTTGCCACCGTTTAGAAGGCTTAAGGACACTGAGTCCGATGAAATAGCCTAGATAGCCGCTGTATGCCATGTGTCCGGCGATCGAGCCGAGAACGCGAGGGATCAGCAGTTGCAACCCGACTAGTTCTCCAGTTCCTTCTCCGGCCTGGAGGGTGACATCGTTGATGATCGCGGGTACATATTGTCCTAACGTCTCTAGCAAGGTGAAACCCACTGCTGAAGCCGTCCCCAATAAGATTCCATCCAATGGCTCCCAGACTCCGATCCGTTCCCTGAGAGGCGATCGCAGTTGAGTGCCAATAAAATAGACCAGCAAGACGGGGAGGGCTTTGAGCAACTCCTCCATCAGTCCTGCGCCAAAAAACATGCCTACCAACAGATTAAAGAAATTACCGGAGGGTTCACCCTCTGGAATGGCTCCGGGTAAGATGCCGCGAAATACAACAATAAACAGCTCTAGCACCGGGCTGACCAATAACAGCATGGTCATAATGCCAACCGAGACTAACAACCACCACGGTTTGCGTTTGCCACAGAGCTGATACACAAAATAGTAGGCTGCACCCGCAATATAGGCGGCTAGTAACAAGTTAAAGAAGACGGGGGTGCCAACGGCGATAAACATCAAGATCACAAATGCGATCGTTAAAATCGCCGGAACCAGATAGGCTTTTTGGGTCAGCTCTCGCCCAGTTGAGACGATGGGAAACAGTTGGCTTAACGTGACATCATTGGGAACGCTGTTAGGAAACGGTTCTCCGGGGCGGCGGGTGGCTGCAAATGCTGCTACTGAGGGGAGGACTGGGTCTGGTGATGCATTCTCAACACTCGTTGACCGTGACACAGCTTGTTGTTCAAAGATAAATTCGGGGCCATTTTGCCCCAACGCAATGCGATCGCCCGGATATAGGACTTGACATCCCTGTAATCGCTGACCGTTTAAAAAGGTGCCGTTAGCACTACTGAGATCACAGAGTTGCCAGGTGTTAGAACTTCCGGTGACGAGACTGACTTGGGCGTGTTGACGCGAAACGCCACCATAAACCATTGAGTCCAGCACGATTTGACAGCGGGGATCACGCCCGATGGTCATCTCCTCTGTGATGGGATAGGTCACATCTGCTGAACTGGCTGCATTCACCGAGGGCAGTTGCCTGAGAACAGGAGTTTCAGCAACAGGTTCGGTCATCGTTTGGAATGCCTCAATTGGGTAGAAATTTTTCTACCCTCAACTATAGAGGAAGAAGGAAAAACGAAGAAAGCAAAAGAGACCCTGGATCTAACCCTCTAAGTTGCACATCCCATGACAGAAACCCAGCATTGACCTTTATGGTTTGGCCGAACGCACTGCCGCATAGAACAAAATGCCAGTCAGAGGCACAGCGATCGCCAAAATCACCCCTGTTACCCCGGCCCCAAGTTGGGGTGTGCCAGACGAAAGTTCAAAAATTGAGCCGACAGCCGCGATCGCCGACACACACGAGGCTGCTAAGAACACACCGCTTTTTGGAGTTACGTACATTTGAGTTTGTTGAATGGGTTAAACGCTATACAGCACTTATGCGTCAATCGGCTTTACAGCTTCAACTGAAAACCCATACTTTGTCAACTCTTGGTTGAGAACTAAAGTATTATCAACTCGATCTACAAACATGACTCCATTGAGGTGATCAATCTCATGTTGAATCACACGAGCCAACAAACCCTCTGCGACTAGCTTTTGAGGTCGCCCGTTTTCATCTTTGTAGGACACTTCAATCACTTCAGGGCGGGTCACATCAATAAACACGCCGGGGATGCTGAGACACCCTTCTTGAATCACACACGTGTCAGCACTCTTTTTGGTAACGGCAGGGTTGATCAAAATGTAGGGAGGAGCGGCTGGGTTGTCTAATTCACAGTCAACCACCAACAACTGCTTGTTGACCCCCACTTGAGGTGCTGCTAAACCAATTCCATCTTCGCTATACATGGTTTGCAACATCTGCCGTGCTAACTCGCGAATCTCATCGTCTACTTTCGTGATGCGCTTGGCCGGTTGCCGCAAAACGCGATCGCCGAGGTAGTGGAGCTTTAAGGGTGGATTGGCTAATTTCTTTTTCTCAACTAGGATTTGAGCAGTCATGAACTCACGCCTTTTAATAGGCTAAATAGAATGGATGAACGAGGGGTGCTAACAGACGAAGCAGACAGATTCAATGAACGGAGTCGGCAAGGACGCAATTCTTTGGTCTTCTTCTATCTTAATCCTCATCTTAAAGAATCGTATCCGAATCGGCTTTCGATTGTGATCCAGAATTACGGTTGACGTTTGCCCTAGCAAGGGTAAACTGACAAATCATTAAAGATGTTCAACTGGGTAACGGTTGGGATATGAGCGTGCTGCAACTTCTCACAAAATCAGATTACTTGTTACGTGAAACCCTGCTAGGGCTAAAGCGGGGAGGTTGGATGAATTGGGCAGCCGTTAGTACTGTGACTGTGCTGCTGTTTTTGTTTGGCATTAGCTTACAAGCCTCCTGGCAGTTTGAAGGCTTGCTCAACCAGTTTGGCAGCCAACTCGAAGTATCGGTTTATCTCGAAAGCGGGGTGCAAGGGGATGTTCTCAAACCCTCGGTGGCTGTGATTCCAGAAGTGACAGCCGTAACGGTGGTGTCAAAAGAGGAAGCCTGGGAAAACCTCGTCAAAGACATGGGGATTTCTGATATTCGGGGTGCAACTCAGCAGCTCAATGGCAATCCTCTGGTGGATGAGTTAAAGGTGAGAGCGAGTTCGCCCGATCAAGTTCCTGCTCTGGCAGAAAAACTGAAACAGATGCAGGGTATTGATGATGTGCAATATGTGGCGGAGGCAGTGCAACGCATTGCCCAACTCAATCAAGGTTTAAATTGGGTTAGTTTTGGCATTACAACGGTGCTGACTTTAACGGCGATCGCTGTCATTACAACCACGATTCGGCTCATTGTTATGGCACGTCGCCGAGAAATTGAGGTGATGCAATTGGTAGGGGCGACCACCACCTGGATCTACATGCCCTTTATTTTGCAGGGACTCACTTTTGGGGTTGTTGGGGCTTTGTTAGCCTGGGGCATGATCACCGGAACTCAAGAATTTATAGGAAGTTTGCTATCAGAACAGGCAGATTTCATCCGGTTTTTAGCTGACGGGTTGAAGTTGAGTGCTGATAAAGTGCTGTTGTTGCCCTTGGTGTTGCTGGGTTTAGGCGGTTCAGTGGGTTTAATGGGTAGTTTATTTGCGGTTCGTCGGTTTGCTCTGCGATAGCACCCCCGACTGTTAAAGATGGTGCTGATTTTGGCAAGGAGAGTGTGATATGGAGATAGCGATTGAGGTAGATGCCAATACCTTTGCGACAGAGGTTCTAGAGAAATCCTATGAAAAGCCAGTATTGGTTGATTTCTTTGCAACCTGGTGTGGCCCCTGCAAGATGCTTAAGCCGATGCTCGAAAAGCTGGCTCAAGAGTACGATTTTGTGTTGGCAAAGGTAGACATCGATCGCAACCCCGATTTGGCTAATACATATGGGGTGGAAGGGGTGCCTGATGTGCGCGTTGTCACTCAAGGCGAGATCCAGGAGGGCTTTGTCGGTGTTTTGCCAGAGCCGCAATTGCGCGAGTTTTTATCTAAACTGAATCTTAAATCGGGCTTAGAGGTGGGGTTAGAAGCAATTCAAGTGGCTAAAACGGCTGGCGATATTGAGGGGGTCAAGCGTCTCTTTGGTGAATTGATTGCTCAATATCCTGATAATCGTCCACTGTTACTCGAAGCGGCGAAATTTTTGATTCGCCAAAATCGACTTGACTCTGCCGAAAAGCTATTGGGTTCTGTTCAAGACTACGAAAAAGGATACTTTACTCAAGCCCAGGCCATGCGATCGCTGATTCAGTTTCAGCGAGAGTGTGAACATCCTGTGATCGAACATGAGTTAGACGAGGTGTATTTGCAAGCTGCTCGTTCAGTGTTAGCAGAGGATTATGAAAGCGCGTTCCAAGGCTTTTTGGAGATCGTGGGGCGCGATCGCAAATATCGCAGTGATGGTGCTCGCAAAGCCATGCTGACACTGTTTGACCTGTTAGGAGATGAGCATCCGCTAACGAAAACCTATCGTCGCCGCTTAATGTCAACGCTCTATTAAGTTTTTGATGTGGATTGCTGTATGGCTGAGCTATGCAGCAATCCAGGCTTTAGCGTCTGAGCGGAAAGTTGACCTGGACTTGTCGGGGTTGGGCTGAGCCAGCTGATATCCAAGAAATAGAGGTGATGGTCATGGCGTTGATCTCTGGGTTGACCGTATACAGGCTTCTAAAGGGAACGGCCTGACGGGGTCGCAAATTAGCAAAGGTCAAATCGGTTGAACCTGTTTGAGACACGGCTTGATTTTGAGTCGATCGCCCCTGAAACGAGATCGTTAGTTTGGCGATCGCCTGATCACTGTGATTGGTAATACAACCGACCACATAATGACCATCAGCATCGGCAATTGATGTATCAAACCCCAAATTGCTCAACTCGACGGGGCCTGAGTTTGCCCCAAATGGAACTGGACGACAGGCGATCGCTGGAGGGGCAGGGGCTGCACTGAGGTTGGCTTGAGTCGCCTGTGAAGTCGCTCCAGTCGTAGGGCTGGGTAGAGCAGATGGGCTAGCGGCTGGTGAGGCACTGGCTTGTGGGGATGGACTAGCAGGAGTTGTTGGGCTTGCCTGAGTCGGGGTAAATTGCAGTGCCGGGTTTGCCGAAGCGACTGGACTGGGTGAAGTCGCAGGGCTTGATCCTGGGGGACTGGCGGCTGGACTGGCAGGTGTTCCTGGTGATGCAGGCACATTCGCTTGCACTGTAGGACTCGCTGGAGGAGCAGAAGCAGGAGCAACACCAGGAGTGGGTTGCTGCGCCGTTCGGTTCGCTGCGCCTGACCAGAGGGCATACCCGACCAAGCCAACAATCCAGGTGGCAACCAGTGACACAATCAAAGCTGTCCAAGGAATTGGGCTATATTCCTCCTCTATGGGAGCCACGTCTCGTGAAGTCGGAGGAATATAAGCACTGCTTTGTTCTGGCTCTTCCCCTTCTGACAGGTCGTTTAACTGACGGTCATCTACTCGGCTGCCAACTACAACTCCCGTATCATAGTTATCGTCATAGTCATCCAGTGTTAGAGAGTCGTCTGTCTGACTTGTGTTAAAACTAGGGCTGACGACAAATCCTTCATCATAGTCGTCGCCATAATCTTCAGGGTCATCCAGTGGATCGTCAGGATAATGTAATGCATGCGATCCGCCCGGCATGACATCGTAGTCATCACCATAGTCATAGTCATCTGACTCTTCTAAGGGATGATCTGGGTAATCCAGGGCATGGGTGCCTCTTAGCTCAAGATCTGAGTCATTGAGTAACAGAGCATTGTCAGCCTCTAGAGGGCGATAAGCACCCGGAATGGGGGAGTAATTAGGCAGCTCGTCTCCATTGTCAGGGGATGCATTTGGGAATCTGCTGTCATGGAAGTCGTGTAGAGCTGCGGCATCGGTGCTCGGTTCAACCTTGCTTATCAAAGCATCAGTGCCGGCTAAAGGGACGATCGGTGTGCTTCCTCGATTGGGAGGTGGCGGTGGTGGAGTGACGACACGAGGAGGAACCGCCTCAGGAAACGGTTCAGTGTTTGACATGGGCGACACCGCTGCCATGCCAATGTCTTGAATCCAGGCGGGCTCACTGGAGCCGATTTGCCGACCAATGATTTTGACTGAATCCAGAGTTCGCACCCCCAGATTTTTTAACCCCTTTTCAACAAAGGTTGTGAGTGCCTGTCGATTGAGAGCCTGGGCAGATTCCAAAACGACTTGCAGGCACCTCCCAGGCAGCAAATCTGTCGTAGCTGTGATGCCCTTTGGCTGAAGCTGTTGATTCATCATGGTGGCGATCGCCGTTGGATCACCCTGTTTTGCCAGTTCTAAAAGATTCGACTGTGTCATAACTCACTTAAAATCAGGGAGTGGGATCAGTGTATCAATCGTTAATCATTAATTGATTGAATTCATTAAAGACGGTAATTCTTAACTCGTTGTTGGCTTAACTTTTGCTTTACAATTTTGGCAACAGCTTGTCTCGGCAACAGCTTGTCTTGGCAACAACTTATAATTGCTCGCCACATCCTGCCTTTGACGTGTCATCTCTAACGCTACCTATCTTATGGCTATTGGCTATCTCGCTCTGGTTCTGCATGCTCACCTGCCGTTTGTTCGACACCCCGAAAGTGACTATGTTTTAGAAGAAGAGTGGCTATTTGAGGCTATCACGGAAACCTACGTTCCTTTGCTACAGGTCTTTGAAGGACTTAAGCAAGATGGCGTTGATTTCAAACTCACTATGAGCATGACACCCCCTCTCGTGTCGATGCTGCGTGATCCACTCCTTCAGGAACGATATGACGCTCACCTTGCCCAGTTAGAAGAACTAACAGAGATGGAGGTTGAGCGCAATGCCCATAATGGTCACTTACGTTATCTTGCAGAATATTATGCCACTGAGTTTAACAAGGTACGCGAAGTCTGGGAGCGTTATGACCACGACTTAGTGAAAGCATTCAAGCAATTTCAGGATACTAACAATTTAGAGATTATTACCTGCGGGGCGACGCATGGTTACCTTCCCTTAATGAAAATGTACCCCCAAGCCGTGTGGGCACAGATTCAGGTCGCCTGTCAACATTATGAAGAGAATTTTGGACAGCCCCCCAGAGGCATCTGGCTACCAGAGTGCGCCTATTATGAGGGGCTAGAGCGAATGTTGGCGGATGCTGGGTTGCGCTATTTCCTCACCGATGGACATGGCATTCTGTATGCTCGCCCTCGTCCTCGGTTTGGCACCTACGCTCCTATTTTTACGGAAACTGGGGTGGCTGCCTTTGGACGGGATCACGAATCGTCTCAGCAGGTGTGGTCTTCTGAAGTAGGCTATCCGGGTGCACCTGAATATCGAGAGTTTTATCGTGATTTGGGATGGGATGCGGAGTATGAGTACATCAAGCCTTACATCATGCCCAACGGTCAACGCAAGAATACGGGCATCAAATATCACAAAATCACAGGCAAAGGCTTAGGGCTGGGAGATAAGGTTTGGTACGACCCCTATTGGGCACGTGAAAAAGCGGCTGAGCATGCCGGTAACTTTACCTATAATCGAGAGCGGCAAGTTGAGCATTTGCATGGTATTATGCAGCGTCCTCCGATTATTGTCTCGCCCTATGATGCAGAGCTGTTTGGGCACTGGTGGTATGAAGGACCTTGGTTCATCGACTACTTGTTCCGTAAATCCTGGTATGACCAAGGCACTTATGCCATGACTCACCTGGCAGACTACTTACAAGCCCATCCAACGCAACAGGTTTGCCGTCCGTCACAGTCTAGCTGGGGTTTCCGAGGCTTTCATGAATATTGGTTGAATGAAACTAACTCTTGGATCTACCCTCACCTCCATAAAGCGGCTGAGCGAATGATTGATTTAGCTCGTCGGGAACCCGTTGATGAACTGGAGTGGAGAGCACTGAATCAAGCTGGACGAGAACTGTTGTTAGCACAATCTTCTGACTGGGCGTTTATCATGCGAACCGGAACGATGGTGCCTTATGCGGTACGCCGGACGCGATCGCACTTGATGCGGTTTAACAAGCTACGAGATGACATTCTCGCAGGCAAAATTGATTCGGGTTGGCTCGAAAAAGTAGAGGCGATCGACAACATCTTCCCCAATATTAACTATCGGGCTTATCGACCCATGTAGGAGGTTGGTGAAACTGGAGAGACGCGATTAATCGCGTCTCTCCAGTTTTCGGGCTTATCCCATTTTTGACCTAAACTGGGGCTTTAGGCTTAGGAGTGATCTCGGCTCCCAGAATGACCTGCTTTTCTGCGGTCAACTTGGGTTGCAGATAGAGATTTTCAAGCAACACAGCAGCACCCGCTACCCAAGGCGGCACAATCAGTGCGCCCAAAATACCTAACACCTGTGTGCCTCCCAAGACGGCTAAGAGTTGATAGAGGGGATGTACTCCTACGGAGGCACCGACTAAAAGAGGATCTAACACATAAGTCTCCAGGTTTTGAATGATGACAAACAGCAGCAATACCCACAGCAGAGTCCACCATCCTTGAGAGAGGGCGACAATCAACGCAGGGACGGCTCCTAAGATCGGTCCTAAGAATGGAATGAGATTGGTAACTGCCGCGATCGCCCCTAACCCCAGGGCAAAGTCTGACAAGCCCAAAGCCCCCAATCCTAACGTCGTCATGATCCCTAAAATGCCAGATACTAGCACCCGCCCCCGAATATAGGTGCCAATGCGAGAGCTAATGGGCGCCACTTGAGCGGCTAGCCGTTCATCCCAGGGTTCGGGCAACAGGCGAGTCAGACTGTTAATCAATGTCCGACTGTCTGACAACATATATCCTGAGATAAACAGAGCTAAAACCAGGCTAAACACCCCTCCTACAAGTCCAGTAGTCAAGCTAAATGACCGCACCAATAACTGTTGGCTCGATCGCACGACCCACGTTGCTAGCCCCTCAATATTAAAGAACTTCTCAAGCTGGCTCACCAATTCGGGGCGCGTATCATTGAGGGTGAGTATCCAGTTTTCAGTGGCTACGATTAAATTGCTAACCGCAACGGGAGTCTGTCGAATCAATTGATCGATTTGGGTAAATGCAGTGGGTCCAATAATCAAAATCAACCCTGCAAATCCGGCAATTAGCCCTAGATAGACTAGTACAACGCTGAGCCACCGGGGAATGCGCCACTGCTCGGCCCAATCCACAACAGGGGCAATCGAGGCTGCCAACACAATTGAAATCATCAGCAACACAATCAGGCTACGTAACTGCCACAAAATTACGAGCAACAACAGAGTTGCCAAAACCAACAATAGGTTTGCAATAGAAAACGAAATCCGCTGTTCTGGCGCGATTTTCAAGCGATCGCCTCCTCGATAGACCCCTTTATTGTGCCAAAAGGTGTCTCAGGAAAGAACGAAGAGCGAAGAATGAAAAAAGAAAAGCACAAGATACCAGGATGGTGTGTGATGATCCACTCAGCCTTCAGTACCTCCTTCCATCGTCTCATTCTCTGCCTTTTCCCTGAAGGGTTATTTCCCTAAAGGGTATAGGTAAAGTCATCAACTACCATCCCAGGCACCCATGTTCCGCCCAGTGAACGGTAGCCGTAGGTTTCTACATTTGGCACAAATTCTTGAGTACGGGTTAAGGTAACCAGGTTTTCCCCAAAACAGCGATATAGGCTTTCGTCAAAGCGCAAATTTTCAATTGGGGCAACGATTTCTCCGTTTTCGACCCAAAAACAGGCATAGCGGGTCATTCCCGTCATCCGAGCCGTGGCGCGATCGCTCCAGTTGAGGTAGTGCAAATTAGAGAGATATAACCCTGTGCCAAGTGTTTTGAGAATATCTGCCGGGTCGAGCGTCCCTGGGATCACTTCGGGCGATCGCAACGATTCTTCACTGTCTGCTCCATTGGCGGCTTTGCCATACTCTTTTGCCGTGCGGGAGTTGATCAACGTGTTGACCAATTTTCCAGATTCGATCACGGGCAATGTCAGGGGTGCTACCTCTCCCCAGCCGTTAAAGCGGGGCACAAGCCCATATTGAAAGTTTTCTCTTAACGTAAACAGTGGAGATAACTGCTTCTCACCCAATTGCAGCAGTCGTAACCCACTATTTCCTTGTTGAATCGCCGCTTCGCTGAGGGTGCCCCAGGCAAGATAGGCGACAATCTCAGCGATCGCCGCGGGTGCTAAATAGGTGCGATAGTGTCCCTTTGCGATGGACTTAGGGGGTTGATCGAGGCGATCGAGTTGCCCCCTCGCATCTGCTAACTTTGCAGCATAAGCCTCTGCATTCCAATCACTGCCTGCAAACGTGCCTTTGAGAGCCTGTCCTGATGCCGTAAAGATGGAATAGTCCAACGAAAAAGAATCTGTCGCAAACCAATGTTTTTGCCCAACAGAGTCAGCATAGGCCCGCAACAGCACACCACCTGCATAAATGCCTGTGAAATCTAGCCCGTCTACAGGAGTTAAAACCGTTGCCGCAACTTCATTAGGAGGCAACAACTGCCCCGTATGAATCTCCCGACTTACAGCATGACCCGTTGGCAAAACGAGATAGGGATCGATGGGTAACTGTGGTAATTCTCGACGCAACTCCTGGAGAGACGATCGCGCCTGTTGCCAATCGGTCTGCCAGTTCCCCGTCAGCGGAAAATCATAATAAGCGGTTCGTTGCTCAGACATCAGCGTCAGATGAATCTGACAATCTGTCACAAGACCTGTTTGTCTGACCTTGGCATGATTAAACCGGACAAATTGGCTTTGCTCCCCGGTCAAACGGAGTGTCAAGTGTTCACCTGGGTTGAGTTCTGCCAGCAATGCTGCCACTAATTGGTTAAAACTGGCTTCTAATTCTGCTAAATCCGGATTCATCTTATTCCCCGCCCCCAAACACTTCGACTCCCGCAAAGGCACAAACGGGTGCACCATGACCCACCCGAATGGCTTGATTAGGCTCTCCCTTGCCGCAGTAGGGAGTGCCATAGATTTGCCAGGTTTCATTATTGCCAACTCGAATGAGGCTGTGCCAAAACTCAGGGGTTGTACCCCGATAGTTAGGATTGCGCAAGGTTTTAGTGAGTTCGCCATGCTCAATTAACTTGGCGTACTCACAACCAAACTGAAACTTATACCGTTGATCATCAATCGACCAGGAACGGTTGGACTCCATATAAACGCCGTAGTCAATATTGCGAATGATGTCTTCAAGGGAGTCTCTCCCTGCTTCCAAATTGAGGTTTGCCATCCGATCGATCGCCGGACGGTTCCACGACGATGCTCGTGCACAGGCTACTCCTGGAACGTTGGCTCTGGCTTGGCTCTCTAAGCTACCTAACCCGCGCAACAAAACTCCTTCTCGAATCAAGTATTCCTGTGTGGCGGGTGCACCTGTGTCATCAAACTGATAGCTGGCAAATTCTCCAGACACAGCGGGGTTAAAGGTAATGTTCATCAGCTTTGACCCATAAGAAAGCTGCCCAAAATCAGAGAGGTTAACAAAGCTACCGCCTGCATAATTGCGCTCATCCCCTAAAATGCGATCAAGTTCCAGCGGATGTCCTACACTTTCGTGAATCTGCAACATCATCTGATCGGGAGCTAGAACTAGGGTTGTAGTTGCAGTAGGGCACTCCTCCGCTGTCAGTAACTCCAGGGTTTGTTCACCAATTTGCTGTGCTCGTTCCCACAGATCTGGCTCTGGAAACAATTCCCAGCCTCCTTGATAGCAATGCGCCAAGTATCCGTTATTGCTGCGCTGTTGCACGATCGCCCCTTCTTGAGCCGTGGCACCAAAATGCGTCTCCAATAGCAAAAACTTCTGATAAACCTCTGAGCCGTTACTGCTGACAAACCAAAACTCAGTTTCATTGGTCATTGCCACAGCATTGGTCTGCACAATCTGATCCGATACTTTGAGGGTTTGGCAGAGGCGCACCAACAACTCATTCACTTCTCCTGCTGTAAGCACATCAAATGGCTTCAAAAAAGGGGAAGTGTATTGCCCAACCACTTTAGGACGGGCAGCGATCGTCATTGGATGAATTGTCCATTGACTGGCAGCTAATGCCTGTTGATAGGCAACGGTAGCTGCTTGTCGAATTCGCTCAGGTTGCCAAGAGTTGACTGCACTATACCCGATCTGACCATTCACAAGCACTTCTACCATTACCCCTTGATTGGCAGATTTGCTGTTGTCTTGGGGCAACCCATCTCGTACCGCTCGATAAGCGATCGCCTCCTTTACGGCTCGCAAACCAACCCAATTCGCAGGAATGTCTAAGGTCGATAGCACCTTTTGTAGCTCAACAATCATGGATACCTCATCCCTTCAAAATGCTTCACTTCAAGCTCTAAATCATTGGATAGCAACCCTGCTGGAGTTTAGAGATGGCTTTGCCTCAGCTAAACGGCTCAACCCCTTCTCCTTCGAGTGTACACATCTAATACCAGCTTGCTGTAATCCCTGACTTAATTTCGCTTGTGGTGTGTTTGAACAGCCTCTAATTCTCTAATTAACCTGAGTTCGAGATCAGAATTCTGGCGGTTTTAACCGCAGAACTCCGCCGAAACTTAGACCTTCGGTAAAGCTTAGTCGAGCCGTTGAGCTATCGAGCCGCAGACTTTGTCTTGATAGCCGTGAATTCATTTGCTAGAGGCTTAACTGAATGGGCTTAATGATTGACGATCTTTCCAGTTGGGTCTTAACAAATTTGCTGTCTCTCAGTATTTGGACGGCATTTACTAAGGTTCTAAAGCTTAAATTTATCCAAGTCATGAACTCATTATTCGTAATATTGCGGGGTTCTAAAAAAAAGCTGATCCGGATGCAGTTTTTGCAGAAAATTATCCGCACTTTCACCCCATTTAGCTCTTAAAAACATAGCAAAAATAAAATTATTTCTATGGATAATTCTCGATGTCTCATTCCATTCAATTCGTTAGATTTGGTTTACCAAAAACCCTGTTTACGAATTGGAGAAACAAATGAAACCAAATCAAAATTCTCGTGAAACCCGTCGCCCGAGACCACCTCTCCTTGGCACCGATGCAAATGATATTCTCACCGGTGGCATGCAAATTGATGCTATCAGAGGTGGCTTAGGAGATGACACAATTAAGGGTCGTGGCGGCAATGACATCCTGATAGGTGAACTTGGCAACGATATTTTGATGGGTGATGAAGGTAATGACAGATTGGAAGGTGGAGAAGGTGACGACCAACTGTCGGGTGGGGTTGGCAATGACAATTTGATGGGTGGATTAGGCAATGACAGATTGGAGGGTGGCACCGGCAATGACATCCTGATGGGTGATGAAGGAGATGATCTGCTTAGCGGTGGCAATGGCAAAGATATCCTCAATGGAGGTGTAGGCAATGACACTCTGTTGGGTGGACAGGGTAATGATATCCTCGTTGGCTATGCAGCCGCTTTGGACATGGAACCCCCCAATGCTCCGCCAATGGCTCCTCCAGGAGTTCCCCCAGCAGGAGTTCCTCCAACAGGCGATCCAATGAATCCAGGAGAGGATCCGTTGATGCCAGACCCCGGAATGCTGCCTGAAGAAGACCCATTGGCAGACCCCGAAAACTCTATTGTGCCGCAAGTGGATACTCTCACGGGTGGGCAAGGTAGAGACACCTTTGTGTTAGGAGGCTCTGCTGCTCCCGGTGACACTGCCGCCGTCTTCTATGCCGAAGCGGGTGATCTAGACTATGCTGTGATTACAGATTTTAGAAGAGAAGATCGGATTCAATTGGCTGGTGTTGCCACTGACTACACACTAGGGGCTGTCTCAGCAACTGGAATGCCAAGTGGTACAGGAATCTATCTCTCTGCCGATGGAGAATCAGAGTTGGTGGCAGTTTTGGCAGGGGTTAATGCTGCTAATGTCAGCCTGACATCTCGTGCTTTTGTATTCGTCTAATTCTGCTCAATTCCCATCATTGGCGATCGCCCATAAGAGAACTACTTCGCATCACCCATCACCATCTACCGCTGCAATTGATGGGGCTATTCGTTTCAGGGCGAGTTGAAAGGGGCGATCGCTACGGGTTACTTGTTTTTCGGTTTCTGCTTTGCATGTCCTCCAGGAGGAGTGCGGTGGGAACCGAAATATTTTTCGCTGCGATAGCGGAGCCAGACTTTCAAAACATCTGGAATCTGCTCTTTTTCTTCCTTTGTTAGGGTGTTGTAGAGGTGTAGGGCGCGATCGCGCTCTTTTCGACAAGCCGCATTGTTGTGAGCGTCCCAATAACTCCTCGCCACCCGAATCCGACGACACACTTCTTTGATGAGGGCTTCTCCAGTTAATGGAGCATCATCTTGTGGCATGGCTTCACTCCCGAATCCAATTGGTGACTCCACCGGGCTTGTCGATTAAGAGGATCCCTCTGGCTTTGAGTTCATCCCGAATGCGATCGCTCTCTGCCCAGTTTTTGGCTTTTTTGGCATCGGCTCGTTGCTGAATCAGGGTTTCAATCTCAGCATCCCCTATTCCTACAGTAACGTTAGGATTTCCTACTGTTGAACTAGAAGGAATACCACTGGGCTGAATCACCTGTGTTTTTGGAACTTCCAGACCTAAGACGCTTGCCAAAACAGTTAGAGCTTGCCATTTTTCACGCAAGACTTTGGGATCGGCAGAAAGATCTTGTTTATGAGTCAAGCGGTTGCCTTCTTTTTGCAGGTCTTTGGCTAATTCAAACAAGACGGCGATCGCCCCAGGGGTATTTATGTCATCATCCATTGACATTTGAAAGCGTTTGACCGCATCACTGTCATCTGGAACTTGCATGGATTCGGGGTTGCCGAAGGAGGCATCGTTGATATCGGAGTAGCGGAGTTGCTGACCGTATTTATGACCAAACAACAGTCCTTCTTGCAAAGTGTGCCAAGCGTTTTGGGCAGAGGCGATCGCTTCATCTGTAAAGTCAATCGGCTTGCGATATTGTGCCATCAAGACAAACAACCGCACCGCCATCGGGTCAGGTGCATTCGGGGCGTCCAGCAGTTGCCGAATAGTGGTGAAGTTGCCTAAAGATTTGGACATTTTTTCACCACCCACATTCACCATGCCGTTGTGTAGCCAGTAACGAGCCAGGGGATGCCCGGTCGCCGCTTCTGACTGAGCAATCTCGTTTTCATGATGAGGAAACACCAGATCGGCACCTCCCACATGAATGTCGATCGTGTCGGCTAACTTGCCATCAGTGGACTTAAAGCTCTCCTGCACCATCGCTGAGCACTCAATATGCCACCCCGGACGACCCTCACCCCAGGGTGATTCCCAGAAAGGTTCTCCCGGTCGGGCTGCTTTCCACAACGCAAAATCTGAAGGGTCTTGTTTCTTCTGAGCCTCGGGGTCGGTGTCAACTCGTCCGCTGGCTCCCGCTTGCATATCGTCTAGCTTGCGTCCAGACAACTTGCCATAGTTAGGAAACTTTCGCACGGCATAATAGACATCCCCTTCAGCGGGATAGGCAAAGCCTTTTTGTTCTAACTCGTGAATCAGCCGCTTGATCCCATCCAGGGTGAAGGTGGCCCTGGGATACTCATCGGCTTCCCGGATATTGAGTCGCGCCATGTCCTCAAAATAAGTCTGGATATAGCGTTCTGACACCTCTTGCATGGAGGAGCCTTCTTGGTGTGCCCGCTTCAAAATCTTGTCGTCAATATCAGTAAAATTTTGCACATACCGCACCTGAAAGCCACGCCACTGCAAATAACGCCGCACCGTATCCCAGACGATGTAAGACCGTGCATGACCCAAATGGCAATAGTCATAGACTGTTACACCGCAGCAATACATCTTTACTTTGCCCGATTCCAACGGTTCAAAGGCTTCTTTGCGACGAGTAAGGCTGTTGTAAAGGCTCAGGGACATGATTTAAGGGCGATCGCTAATCAATAAAGTGAACAGGAAGGAGAAGGTAGGCAATAATCCCAAGACTAACCTTAAATAGATACGCAATAATGGAGTAGCTTCATCTACTATGGCAATTATTCCAGAGTCTCTGTCGGCAGGTTCGGTCAGGTCTTTGAGAATCATTGCTTCTAAGCTTTTAACCTTATCCCTTCTGACGTTTTATCCATTGCACTATGCAGTCAGCCGTCACTCCCGCTCAATCTGAAACCATGAATGATCTCAAGCGAGGTCTTCCAGTCACCATCATTACAGGATTTTTGGGCAGTGGTAAAACAACCCTGCTAAACCACATCCTGACCAATCAAGAAGGCTTAAAGACAGCCGTTTTGGTCAATGAATTTGGTGAGATTGGTATTGATAATGAACTGATTGTCAATACGGGCGACGATAACAACATGGTGGAACTTAGTAATGGCTGTATCTGTTGCACCATCAATAATGATTTGCTGGAAGCGGTTTACAAAGTTTTAGAGCGTCAAGACCAAATTGATTATTTGGTTGTTGAGACAACTGGTTTAGCAGATCCCCTGCCAGTGGCACTCACCTTTTTAGGAACTGAACTGCGGGATTTAACTCGGCTTGACTCAATTGTGACCGTGGTTGATTCTGCCAACTACAGTCTTGATTTATTTAATAGTCAGGCAGCCTTAAACCAAATTGTCTATGGCGACATCATCTTGTTGAATAAAGCCGATTTGGTGGATGAGGCAGATTTAGACTTATTAGAAATCAAAGTCCGAGACACGATTAAACAAGTTCGGGGTACGACATCTGATGAAGCTCGTATTCTGCGGACGTCTCAAGCTCAGGTGTCACTACCGTTGATCTTGAGTGTGGGCTTGTTTGAAGCGAGCAATTATTTTGATACGGATGCCAAAGGACATGATACTCATGAGCATCACGATCATGAGCATCACCATGACCATGAGCATCACGATCATGATGACCACTCAGCCTGCGACCATGATCATGGACACTGTGCCCATGATCACGATCACGAGCACCACCATTCCAATCATTTAGAGATCGATGGTTTTACATCGGTGTCATTCCAGAGCGATCGCCCCTTGGCGATTCGTAA
>JANRJA010000045.1:0-29109 GCA_033764315.1 Oculatellaceae cyanobacterium bins.114 | reverse complement strand
ATTCGGGAATTTTTTTCATTGAACCGGGTATCGTGACCGCGATCAACCTGACGAATGCGCCGCTGACAGTCGAGACAGCAACGCGCACGCTGACAAACTCAACCTATAAAACGCCAACCTACCTGTTGCTGGTGTTTAGATGTTTTCATCTTAGTAGGTTAAATCGAGTGCTCTAATCGAGTCATCGGACAACTGGGCGATCGCTCCCTGTAGTTTCTTGCTCTATTCAAAGCAATTCAATTTACACTTTTTGTTACACGATATGACAAGCGTCTCCAGAATGGGGTAATTTAGCTGACATTGACACACATTGGCGTTAGTCTTTAGCTTAAATGCGATAGACAACGTTCGTTTATTCCTCAATTACAGTAAGGAGTTGTTCACAGATGTCTCTATCAGATACTCAAGTCTACATTGCTCTCGTGGTTGCTTTGATTCCAGCTGTGATGGCTTTCCGTCTTTCTACGGAACTCTATAAATAGAGGTTGAATGTAGCCTTATTAGGTATACACTGTCATCTCAGCAATGACTGGCAGAGGGCTAGAAGTCGCTATTAGTGCTAAAGTTAGGCGATCACTTTTTTGATTGTTGATTTGGCACTGATGTCTTGACCCCTCTGCCAATATGAAACAAAGCCATGAACGCAACGCAACCCTCTCGACCACCCCTGCAAGCCTTACCCACCGCTCGACGCACCAACGTTGACTCTTATCGTCGTCAAAAACGTCAGTCTCCGCATAGACGTCATCGGGCGATCGCGGTTGAGTTGAGTGCCAAGTTAGTTGCAAATGTGTTGTTAAGTGTGGCTGCCTTATCAGCGTTAGTAAGACTATTACCTTATAACGAGGTACAGCAAGCCCGATTGCAAGAGCTAAAAACCGAGCTGACCCAAGTTGAAGGTCGGGTGGATCTATTGCAAGAGAGCTTTAATCGGTACTTTGATCCCCAGCAATCGTCGAGTGTGATGCAGGAGCAGGGCGGTCGGATTGCGCCAGGGCAACGACCCATTGTTTGGACAACCCAACCAGACTTTACACCCACATCCCCTTAGCTTCGATCGCTTCCTTCAAATTAGGAGCGTGCCACAGTCAGATCTTTTTCAGATAGTTGCTGTGACTCATCACTCAACAGTAGAGATCTGGTAATTTCAATATTTACTCGGAAGGCTGGCGATCGAGTATGCAGGTAATATGGTCTTTAAACTCTCCTTCAGGACGGGTTGAGCCAAAGAGGGATCAAAGCAAGTGCTTTTGACGTCCTCACAGCTTTGACTTCGTGGCATCTATGCAGCTCAATTCTGGTATCTACTCGGCTATTACCTGTCTGACGCAGTAGCGATCTGACACTTCTGTACTCACACGCAAGCGCTACGCCAGTCATGTCAATTCAAAAATTTTCTCTCAGCGCGATTCAAAAAGTCAGGCAATATATTAAGAACACATTATTATTGCCAGATTCAGAGCAGCAACCTCAATCATCATTCACAACGGGGAGTGATGATTTGCCTGAACCAGAGTCACTCGATGATCTGAGCGGTCTGTTTACCTTTGGTGGTGTTACAGATGCTGATGAGGGGGCCATTCAAGTCCGCGATCAGTGGTTTGTTAGTACTGTTAACCCTGCCGCCGCGCTTCTAAAATTACCAGGATTGTCCTTAAAATCAGGCTTTCGCCTGGTGAGTTATCTCTACCGATCTGAAGACAGTGGTGTGGGTGTGGTGTGGGCCATTCCAGAAGACCTCAGCTCCACAGCTCAACTAGAGAAGGCACTCGTTAACAGTACTAGCCTTTCACAAATCCCAAAGCCAGTAGGTGCTCTCCCTAGTTTTATGGAGGCAATTGAGGGCGATCGCTCGCCTGTCTCGTTTGTTATTGCTTCCATCTTTCGACGCGAGTTGCAAGAGTTTGGGGCATTAGGGCAACGCCGCACTTGGAGCCATCACCAACTGGTCAGTGCCCCTCCCAGTGAGGTCAATTGGCAGTGGCGAGGCAACCCTCCCAAAGATTTAGCCCCAAAGGTCAAGCTTTTAGGCGAGGATCAAGCCGCAGTCGAGTTTTTTACCTGTTGTGATCACCCGTCGTTGCTCTTATATCGACACATCGACCAATATTCTGTAGATCACTACAAGCCTCAAAGCTTGGATCAATCAGTGGCGATCGCTCAAAAATAAGGGTCTGTCCCGTTAGTTATTACTACCTCATCTCGACCAGCGACATCAAGGACGTGTCGTATGATTGAAGTTGAGATGTAAAGAACTGTAAACGATCTTTGTTATGCCAGTTCAACCCATAACTGTCACCGATCAGCGTAAGGGGGTTTCGCAAAACGTCCTTACGGAAATATTGATGTCTAGCTCAGATTTCTAGAGATGGTAACACAGGAATGCTTGGAGCAATTGGTAGATGGGTGTCGTTTTAGATCACCCCTCAAGCCATGTCAGCCTTAAGGTAGATCGTAGTCAAAGGCTGCACGCTCAAGTCGTTGCAGATGCTATTCTATTTACGCTTTCCTTAGAGCCTCAAGCGATTCCAATGGAGGTCAACATCCCATTCGCAAGCCACTTATTCTTTTGACTTAAACTTCATATGGATATTGATCACGTCCATTTTTATGTTGAAGACGCGATCGCTTGGCGAGACTGGTTCGTGCAACGGTTGGGGTTTCAGTCCGGTGTCATCACCTCAACCCGACATACTCAAACGGCTGTCGTCCATAGTGGGGCCGTTCACTGTGTGCTCTCTTCGCCTCTATCTATTGATAGCCCAGTGGCAGCTTATCTCAAACGGCATCCTGCTGGTGTGACCGATATTGCGTTTCGAGTAGCATCGCTAGACCCGGTAATAGAACGAGCGATCGCCCATGGAGCCAGACAACTGGGGTCATGGCAAGAGCAGCTCAACCCCTTGATCAGCCTCCCTTTCAATTCAAAAAAATGGGTTCAAATTCAAGGATGGGGAGAGTTAACTCATACCTTGGTCGAGTCCCCTTCACCGCTGCAAACCCCGTTCCTAAGCTCCTCATGGGGTGTTGATCGAACTGACAACATTAGCTCAGCGACCCAAGCGGGTAAATTGCATTGGGCAATGGAACCCTCTCTTTTGCCATTTCTAGCCATCGACCATGCCGTGTTGAATGTGGCATCAGGTCAATTAAGACAGGCCGCGGCTTGGTATGAAGCTACCTTAGGCTTTCAAAAACAACAAGCGTTTGCTATTCACACAGACTATTCAGGATTGTGTAGTCAAGTGCTGGTTCACCCACAGGGCACTGCTCAGTTGCCCATTAATGAATCTGCTTCACCCAGTTCTCAAATCCAGGAGTTTTTAAACCATAATCGAGGCTCTGGTATTCAACATATTGCCCTGCAAACTCGTGATATTGTGCAAACGATCGCCCACCTGCGACAACAGGGAATCGCTTTTTTATCAGTACCATCAACTTATTACGAGCAATTGCGGGAACGACCTGGGTTTCAACTGACCCAGGCTCAATGGCGGGCGATCGCCTGCCAAGAAGTGTTAGTCGATTGGCAACCTGACAACCCCAACGCGATGTTGCTACAAGCTTTTACTCAGCCCATTTTTGGGCAACCCACCTTCTTTTTTGAGTTGATTCAACGGCAACACTATTATGTTGATCAACAACGCAAGACCGCAGAGGGGTTTGGAGAAGGAAATTTTCGGGCACTATTTGAGGCGATCGAACGAGAACAAATGAACCGGGGAAGTTTAAAGTAAAGACTAGACAAAATTATATTTTGATGGTACAAATGTTCTGATGGCGCAGTGCTACTCACATCAGTATTCGATGTACCCCCCTATGGAATCTTTAACTGAAGTCCAGCGACAACTCTATGATTGGCTGGTTGACTATATCAAACAAAATCAGCATTCTCCCTCGATTCGTCAAATGATGAGGGCGATGGATCTCAAGTCTCCTGCTCCGATTCAAAGTCGTTTAGAGCATTTGCGTAACAAAGGCTATATCGACTGGACTGAGGGCAGAGCGAGAACTATTCGCATCCTTCATTCTCAAGGTGTACCCATATTAGGGGCGATCGCAGCAGGTTCCTTGGTTGAGCCGTTTACCGACACCCAAGAGCAACTTGATTTTTCCAGCGCAGCCTTACGCCCTGGAGATTTTGCGCTTCGAGTTACAGGAGACAGCATGATCGAGGCCCTGATCGACAAGGGTGACATTGTCATCATGCGCCCCATCCAAGATCCAAAATCGATCAAAGATGGCACCATAGTTGCAGCCAGAGTCGAAGGTGAAGGCACAACGCTCAAGCATTACTATCGCAAAGCCAGCAAAGTAACGCTAAAGCCTGCAAACTCTAACTATCTGCCTATGGAATATCCAGCGGTGCAAGTACAGATTCAAGGAGTGCTGGTTGCGGTTTGGCGCGGCTACGCCTCCTAAAATCCAGGCTCGACAACGAAACAGATACCAAAGTCGACATGCTCTGTCCACTGCCTGATCCAGTCATGGGTTCCCATGGCTGATCGGTGTTGGATTGGTAACATTAGTCCAGCATGAACCTGCTGACGATAACTGGACTCACTTACACGGAAACTTTGTGCGAGTTGAGTTGTCGTCGCAGTTGTTGTTTAACCGCGTTATCCAAGCATTTACGAACGGCATAACCAGCTATTCCAGTGATGGGCAACTCGTATGCCTTTTGAAATTGCATTACGGCTTTTACAGTATTAGTGCCATAAAATTCGTTCACAGGCAGGTGAGCGTTCACAACCAAATTGAGACTGTGTTGCAGATTACGAACGAGTTGCCTTGCTTTTTCAACGGTGGCTGAGTCTAACACCCCAGTGCTAGATAGACGATGGTCTATTTGAAACTCGTAAATTGCAGCCTGAGTGTAGGAATCGAGCAAATTGCCGTAATTACCTCCATGCCCATCGGGTCCTAAGTTGTAACCCAGACCATTCAGCACAGCCTTAAACTGACTGAGGGAATACACCATCGCAATTATCCTTACACAAGAACACTAATAAACAGGGCGGGGCAGAGGGCTACTCAATCAAATCTGAGTATTGCTTCTCTCTGCACACTGTTTTAACGTTACTGTTGATACCAAACATCGCACTTCATCCGTCCGGAGTATCCAACAGTATGATCCCCCTTGGGGTTAGATTATCGAGCTATAGCTTAAACACATCGACTAACACAGTGTCAGGCTTCAACAACCGTTGAGCATCGGGTTCGTCATATAACACTAACAAGGCACTCGCTTGCCCCAAACACGAGATCAGAGCTAATCCTTCGGCTTTGTCAGCAGAGGCGTTATAGGGCAAATCAAACAAGGGTTCTAGCCGTTTGCCATCTTGATCAAATAGCGTGTCATTACCCTCATCGAGAATGTGCTTGAGGCGAAAAATACGATTGGTTCCAACTAAATCCATTGTGGGGCCTGCCAAAATTAGCAAGTCTTCTCCGCACAAACACAACTCTCGAATGCCTAACCCATCCAGGTTGACGAAATATTTTTTGTATACCCGATCGGTTTTGCGAAATCGTTTGAGAGTCAATATTCCTGCATGGGCTTCTTCAACTTCAAGCTCTAGAATAATTGCCCAACCCCTTAAGACGGGTCCCCTTAAACCTAAAAAGATAGTATTGCCGTGAACGGCTAATCCTTCAATATCAAATCCGTTTTCTTTACTGGGCAATGTATTAGCAACAAAAGCTCCTAAATGCTCATCTTGTTGCAAAGCATCGATCAGGATGTTCCCTGAATCAGTTCTTTCTAGAGCAGCGGCTGTAAGTTGCTTTTTGGGCTTTTGGGGATGATCACACGATTTGAATAATGCTCCATCAATTACAGGAATCCGGGCAATTGTGTAGCGATTGGGTTCGGTCGTGATATCCATGAGATGTCGGACATCTTTTTCTGCATTTTTTCCTTTTGTTGCTTTTCGTTTAGGGCTATGTGATCCAGTAAACCAAAGATAGTAATTACTGTAATCAATTCCTTCGATATCAACCTCAGTTTTTGAGTTGGGCAAATCAATGAAATCTGCGATCGCAAAGGATTGATGATTTCCGTATTGATAGGATTCTAAACTGGATAATCGTTCAATCGTAGCCAACTCATCCGACCCTAACCATAAATAGTTTTCTGGTGAAAGAACGCATGCTGAAATGTTGTTAATTAAATCCTTTGATACGTGATCAAACTGTAATGATATTCGACTTAATAGAAATGCAGGTGACGCCACGGTGAGTGCCTCGTTTATAGCGGTTTTTTTGCTTTTAAGGTTAAGGAGAGAATTTTTATATTAATAGAAGATTAAGGAATGTTTTTTAAACATTTGTAATGCTCCTACCGCTGCCTATAGCAACTGTCAAGACAGCACATGATTTCGTCAGGGCATTTCGCAAAACGCTCCTACCCAGCTATCGGCCACAATCAAACATTAAATCGGTATAACTAACCCTTCGATTGCTATACCATCTTGACGACACGCCTGCCTAAAAAAATCCTTCCCCGTGACTGAGGAAGGATTTAAGTAGAGACAAAACAATACAGTCGAGGTTAGAGGTCGAGATTAACGGCGGCTATTTAGCTGATCAGCCGCATCGGTAACGCCACGTTGAACTCCTTTGACAGTCCGATCAGCGCGATCGCGAGCAGAGTTTGCAGTTTCTCTCGTTCCATGACGAACATCTTCAGTCACTTCATCGCCTGCTTCACGAACATTCGTTTGCAGATTTTCGCTGCCCCGCTTAGCACCCTTAGCGGCATCTTCTGCTGTGTTTTGAGTCGCGTCAGTTACACCACCAACGATGTTTTTAACACGCTGACCTATGGGGGTGCCGCTGCGATATTCGTCAGCAAATTCTTGGGGAGACTGAACCTTTTGAATGTTAGCTTTAGCGTTGTCAACTAGTGCTCGTGCTTTTGTGTTGTTTTCATCAACATTGGGTTCAACATCGCTGTATTCATTCATGCCACCCTTGCGCTCTTGAATAGGGTCATACAGTTCTGTTTGTTGCCCTACTCGATTGTTATACGTTCCTGCTTTGCCAGAGACTTCAGGAGCAGGAATGGACGTTTTAGCTTCTGCTCGAGTGCAACCTGTTACGAATAACAAAATGCCTGCCAAAAACGCAATGATCACCTTTTCTAGTTGTAGTTTTTTCAGGATTGATCTGAATCGATTCATAATAACTCCTTGTGTCCAAATTTTAATGTGCAAACCATATTTTGCTCGATGTGTTCGAGCGTATTTAACTATCACCGATGCCTTATTCACAGTAGGTAAAAATGGCGATCGCTCCCTCTAGCGAAGGTCGCATTTTAGCCAGCAAAGAAATTGTTCATTTCTCCACCCTTGGAGAGTACTCAAATTGATCATGGAGTTGAGTCATTTTTTTGATTGCACCCCGTGTGCGACTTTCCCCAGATCCCCGGTTGCTGTGACACAAATCAAACGACTTTGAGGATGCTGAACGAGCAACCAGGAATCTAAACCTCTAAGTTGCACATCGCGTCATCCATTCATTAGCCAAAAATTCTATGCAATCCTGTATTTCACTCAGCAGGAACCTGCCCCAAAAAAAACCTAGAGACTTTCAATCTCCAGGGATGTGATACAAAAATTTTCAGGAATGTGATACGAAGTTTGGGCAACAAGTAGCCTTATAAACCCCTCTCACCCTCCCCTTAGCTTGGCTACTGTGTACACAGATCTCTGTTTTCTTCCAGATTAGGGGCAGGGTTGTTGCCAGCGTTTGGAACCCAGGCATTGAGGGAGTCTCCCCCAAACCCCCTAGCAGACGGTGTTTCGATTCACCCCAAAGACGCGCTTCGCATCGATTCCAAGTCCGGGTGTTTCTGGTAGGGGGAAGACCTTTGGTATAGGCTCAAAGTCCCCCAAAGTTGGGGAATTTAGAGAGCTAAAAGGACTTGTGTATACACCGTAGCCTTAGCTTGGGGAGATGCGGTTAAAGGTGTTGCTAAACAGAGATATGATATGCCCCCTAACCCTAACCCTCTCCCAAAGGGCGAGGGAACTGGATTCTAGCTCCCTTCTCCTTGGGAGACGCCGTTCAACAGTGGGGTCAAATGACGTTTTATAGCAAGCTTCCGAGCAATAAAGGCTATCGTCCGGTTTTGAGGCCCGATCGCCTCACCACTGCATCAGCGGTCACTGCCAACAACAACACCGCTCCTTGCACAATGCTTTTGACACTTTGGTCTTGATTCAGCAAGTCTAGACCGTTATCTAGACTGCCAATCACGAGGGCACCGAGCACCACTGCCCACACGGAGCCACGTCCGCCAAACAAACTCACACCCCCAATGACTGCTGCGGCGATCGCATTCAACAACAGGGTTGAGCTAATTTGGGTTGCTACAGCTGTGCTGCGGGAGGTCAACATAATTCCGGCTAGGGCTGCCAGGGTTGACGCGAGGACAAACACCAAAATTTTCATCTGAACGACGTTGATACCCGCTCGTCGAGCCGCTTCGGCATTGCCCCCAACGGCATAAAGGTGGCGACCAAAGGTGGTTTTCCTGAGAATTAACCAAAAAGTCACGATCAATCCCAGTGAAATCATCACGGATTGCGGCACTCCCTGGTAAGACTCAAACAAAAAGACCAAGACCAGGGCAACAACAGCGGCGATCGCCACTTGCCCAATCGAGCGAGAGGTTGGCGGCACGGATAATCCGGCTTGGGTGCGTTTGCGACGCTCATACCAAACCCCCAGTCCATACAACACAACCAGCACCAGGGGAATGCCCCATCCCAACACGGAGTCAAGATAGGTGGGTGCTAGTGATCGAATCGTTGGATCACGCACAATTAACGTGGTTTGTCGCCCCAACACCAGCAGCAAAAACCCGGCATAGCCAATAGAACCTGCCAACGTCACGATAAATGCTGGCACTCGTAACACCGCTACAAAGAAGCCGTTGACTAATCCAATTAGTGCTCCGGCTGCCAAACCTGCTAGCATCGCTAACCAGGGGTTCCAGTTTTGGTAGACCGATGTCACTGCCATAATCGCGGCACAGGCTTGGGCCACGGCAGCTAAACTCAAGTCAATTTCACCCAACAACAAAACTAGAACGGCTGCCACGCTCAAAATGCTGATTACCACGATCTGCTGAGTCAGGTTAGACAGGTTGCGGGCTTGCAGAAAAACACCGCTGGTGGTTAGTTGAAAGTAAACCGTAATCAACGCCAGGGTTAGTAAAACTGGAATAAAGCCCAAATCGCCTCGCATTAGCGATCGCAGACTAAACGGTTGACGAGGGGCTGGACTGGATGCGGCGGGTGCAGGCACAATTCCTCTTTCCTGATCTTGAGGAATGTCCTGATCTAAGCTTTTCATGGTCAATCATCCTTAGTTCATAGGTCTCGATCAGGCAATATCGTTCGCGGCGACGGCAACTGTGTCTGCATCCGTAACCGCATCTGCATCCGTAACCGCATCTGCATCTGTAACCGCATCTGCACCCGTGATAGAGGCAACAACTCGTTCACGCGCCACGGTGTGCGTATCAAATGCGTTAACTCGCTGTCCTAAACGCATGACAATAATGCGATCGGTCACTTCAAATACGTCATGTAAATTGTGGGAAATGACGACAACTGCCAATCCACGTTCTTTTAACCGCAAGATCAGGTTTAAAACTTGTCGAGTTTGAGCAACACCGAGAGCGGCAGTCGGCTCATCTAACAACACGACTTTGGGTTGTCGCAAAATTGTTTTGGCAACCGCAATACACTGACGTTGTCCGCCAGAAAGCGAGGCAACAGGTAAGCGTACCGAAGGAATTTTGACATCCAGAGTTTTCAAAACCTCAATGGTTTGCCGCTCCATCTCGGTTTCATCCAAAACCTTGAGCAGACCAGGAATCAGTGGACGATATGCCTCTCGCCCCAGCCATAGATTAGCGACGACATCCAAGTTGTCACACAAAGCTAGATCTTGATAAACCGTTTCGATGCCTAGTTGGGTTGAATCTTGAGGACTTTGAATGCTAACGGGTGCTCCATCAATGAGAATCTCGCCCTCATCGGGAACGTAAGCCCCCGACATTGTTTTAATCAGGGTCGATTTTCCGGCCCCGTTATCTCCCACTAGCCCAACAACTTCTCCGGCATACACTTCAAAATCAACATTTTTGAGGGCTTGAACACCCCCAAAGGATTTGTTAATGCCTCTAAGTTCTAAACGAGGTACAGATGGATTGATCGCTGAATTAGGGTCTGCGATCGAGACTGAACTATTGGTCATCGCACGTTTGATCCTCCTTAGTGGATGGAAATGAAAATGGGGTAAAAGAAACGCGATTTTAAGGACAAACGCCACCTGCCCCGGCTGGCAATCCTTGACAAATCTGTTCTTTTGTCAAAAAGCCATCTTGAATAACGGTTTCTTCAACATTGGTGCGATCGACCACAATTGGGGTAGCCAGCACTGAAGCAACCTGCTCACCCCCAACCACTTCGGTTTCACCGTTAACGATTGAGTCAGTGTTTTCCCCACGACTCAAAGCAGCTACCAATTGGGCCGTTGCCCGTGCTTCCTCAACGATGGGCTTATAGATCGTCATTGCTTGATCGCCTGTGAGGATATTTTGAATGCCCGTTAGGGTGGCATCTTGTCCTGTGACCAACACTTTGCCATTTAACTGTTGTGCCCGTAGTGCTGCAATAACTGTGTTTGCCATGCCATCATTGGCAACATAGGCAATCTGTACGTTGTTAGATTCTTTGGTCAGCACGCCTTCCATGAGCGACTGCGCTCTGCCGTTGTCCCAGTTGGGTGTGTATTGGTCAAACACAAGCTTGACATCACCGTTGTCAACCAGAGGTTGCAGGGCTTCGATGGCTCCCTCGCGGAACAATAAAGCGTTGTTGTCGGTTTGGGCACCGTTAATCATGACTAAATTGGCACCCTTTTGCAGATCAAAATTGCCTGCGTTGAATTGATCAACGATATATTGCCCCTGCAATTGACCCACTCGTTTGTTGTCAAAGGAGACGTAGAACGCCAAGTCAGGGTCTTGAATGAGGCGGTCATAAGCAATCACAGGGACACCGCTCGTCCGAGCTGATTGCACAATTACTGCTGCTTTTTCACTATCATTAGGGCCGACTACCAGAATGCAAGCCCCCTTGGTTAGTGCGGCTTCTGCTTGGTTTTGTTGAGTATCAGCACTGTTATTGGCATTGGCATATTGAATCGTTGCTTCCGGTAATGCTGCTTTAATTTCTTGCTCTAGTAAGGGGCGATCGTAGGCTTCATAACGGGCTGAAGAGTCAGACTCAGGCAACAAAACGCCAATATTTGTGCATCCTCGAGCGGCACTAAACTCAGCATTGGGGTCAGCGGCTTCGTCTGAACCTGACGAATTGGTATTCGCACAGGCTGCCAGTAATAGTGCTCCTAAAATTGACACCCAAGAGCGGGTATGACCAAGTTTGAACATAACTTTTTCCTTGTGAGGTGAGTATGATGAAATGCTGAGTTGCTGTTTGTCGGGGTGTCAGGGGGCAGTTTAATTGCTAATTCTGAAAATCACTCATTTGTCGTGATCAAAAAGCAATTCAGCGATCGCTTCTACAGCAGCATTTGTTTATTACAAGGCGTGCAAATGCACACAAAAATACCTGAGCATTTATGCAGCCACAAATACTCAAGACCCTAAAAAGGTAGGGTTGTAATAACAAACACAAAGATTCCAAACCCTCTGCTAAATTGCACACCTAGTGCTCAACAGATAGTCAGGAAATCTGGGAAATCAGTTGGTCGAGTCAACCACAAAATCGCGAGAAATCAACCGCCAGTGCGATCGCCTCAGATCTGAGAAAACGAGTAGGAAATTGGCTTAAAGACGAGAAAACGAGTAGGGAAATACAGAATAAATCGACTACTAAATCGATTGGTTGTATCGCAACCGATTTAGCAAAATGCTCTAGTAATACACGTGGAAACAGGTACGAGAATCTAAAGTTTGCTGCGATTCAGATCATCAAAAGGGAAATAATTTGTTGCGATCTACTTGGCGATTAAAATTGTTGTTTTCTTGACTGATCAAACACCTAAAAAATGTTATCGACTTTTCTACTTTTGCAGATTGGCTCTAGTCTTGTGCTTTAAGTGCAATAAAATGTAACAGAATTAACATCTTGAGTAAATCGTTGCGCGACTAGATCACCCAACGGTTTACAGCCTCAAAAACTAATTCATCCCCAAGGCCGATTTCACAAGCGTCTGAGAACAGAGATTTAGTGCTTGATGTAGAAAAAGTTGAACTTCCGTCTCAGTTTGTGTACAGTCTCTAATGTAAAGTCTCTAATAACGCGATGTGCAGCTTAGAGGTTTAGATCTCCGGTTGCTCGTTCAGCATCCTCAAAGTCGTCTGATTTGCGTCACAGCAACCGTGGCTCTGGGGAAAGTCGCACACGGAGTTCTAATATTATTTTGATGAGCGTCGGTCAGCATCTTGATCGCTAAACCTATGACTAATGTGCTCTCCCAAACTGCATCATTTCAGATTCAAACGGTCACTACACCTGAGCAGCAGGAATGGTTTCTAGATATTCCAGCAAAAGTCTATGCCAACGACCCACACTGGGTGCCGCCCATCCGCAGCAGCATTGCCAAGCAACTATCTCCAACCAATCCGTTTTTTCAATACGGTAAGTTGCAACAGTTTATTGCCGTTCGACCGGGGGCCAATGGAGAAGAAG
The DNA here is from genome assembly GCA_033764315.1 of Oculatellaceae cyanobacterium bins.114. GTDB lineage: Bacteria > Cyanobacteriota > Cyanobacteriia > Elainellales > Elainellaceae > FACHB-1407. Next base: position 16,375 of record JANRJA010000045.1, on the reverse strand, counting down.
CCGTCGGTCGAATCGTCGCATCTGTCAATCAACGCCTGATTGAGCGAGAAGGGGAAGCGATTGGGTTATTTGGCTATTTTGAATGCATTAATGACGGGGCGATCGCCCAAGCTTTGTTAGATGCGGCGAGTCAGTGGTTACGCGAGCAGGGCATGGTTAAAGTGCGAGGGCCAATCGACCTATCAACCCACAATAATTGCCTGTTTTTGGTGGATGGGTTCGACTCAACACCCTATTTGATGATGCCTTACAACGCGGCTTATTACCCTCAGTTTATGGAGCAGGATGGGTGGTACAAAGCTAAGGATGCCTACGCCTACGATCTACCGCTCGATCGCCCCTTGCCCGATGAGTTTGAAAAGGGCTATCGGATTGCTTTGAAATCGGGAATCACATTCCGCCAGCTTCACCTTAAAGGGGATGCGTTCAAACAGGATGTGCTGGGACTATATCACCTGTTTACCAAAGCCTTCTCAAACAACTGGAGTTCGACCCCCCGCACCGAAGAAGAATTTTTTGAAGAAGCCAAGTCACTGCAAGACTTAGTCGATCCAGAGATTTTTTGGATTGCCGAATATGAGGGTGAAATGGTCGGCTTCTTTATGACGCTGCCTGACTACAATCCGGTGTTAAAGCGGGTTAATGGCAAGCTCAATTGGCTAGGCATTCTCAAGTTTCTCTGGTATCGGCGGCAAATCGACACGGCCCGTGTCATCGCTATTTGTGCCCTTCCTGAACATCGTCGCCGTATGGTGCCGTTAGGGTTGATTCACATTGGCATGAAACATGGCGTTGAAAAGCGCAAGCCTTATCGTCGGGCTGAGTTGTCGTGGGTGTACGAAGACAACATGCCTTCTCGCAAAGTCATCGAAGCCACCGGTGCAAAAATCTACAAGACTTATCGCATTTATGAGAAGGTGTTGTAGACGATGCACATAAAAGCATCAGACCTATTGCATGTATGAGAAGGCGTTGCAAACGATGAAAGCATTTGTCACAGGGGCAAACGGATTTACTGGCTCTCACCTGGTTAAAACGCTGTTAAGTCGGGGTCATCAAGTCGTGGGGTTGGTGCGGCAATCGAGCGATCTATCTCGGTTAAAGAATTGCGACATCGAGTTGCTCTATGGAGATATTGGCGATCGCGCTACGCTTGCAACGGCCATGACTCAGGTTGATACGGTGTTTCACATTGCTGCCTATGTCGAGTTAGGGCTGGTTGATGCTGCCAAAATGCAGCGGATTAATGTGGATGGCACAAAGGCTGTGTTAGAGGCAGCAAAAGCAGCCAACGTCTCTAAAATGGTCTATTGCAGCACCATCGGCATTTTTGGTGATACGCAGGGGCGAGTGATTGACGAAACCTTTCAACGGACTCAAAAAGACTTTTCCTCAGCCTACGACAGCACCAAATATGACGCTCAACAACTAGTTGATCAATATGCCGCTAAAGGGTTTCCGGTTGTCAGTGTGATGCCATCTGGGATTTTTGGAGCCGATGACCCCCACTTTGGGCCTGCCATTAAAACCTTTCTCAAGGGATGGCTTAAAGTGTGGCTAGCAGGCGATCGCGTCACTGGAATTGTGCACGTTGATGATTTGGTCGAGGGCATGATTTTAGCTGCCGACAAAGGCGCGCCTGGTTCCTATTACATCCTCTCGGCAGGAGATATGACCACCCGTGAGATGTTCCAAATTCTCAGTCAGGAATCAGGCATCCCAGAACCTAAGGAACTGCCTGAACCGATTGTCCGATTGGTCGGAAATATCCTCGATCCGATTGGACGCTTATTATCGTGGCAACCCCCCATCGGTCGCGAACGGGTTCACTATCTCTATGATCGCTGTGTGAGAGTAGACGCTACCAAAGCGCGTCAGGAGTTAGGATGGCAACCGCGATCGCCTGAGGTCACCCTCAAAGAACTAGTTCACGAGTTGCGCGGGTCTTAATCAGTACTGGCTTAAAAGCAACTACCGCAAATGGCAAAAGGAATTTGAAGGTGGGGCATGAGCCGTTAACAACACTTGTCCATCTGCATTCACCGTCCATCCCTGGGCTTCTACAACACTGGCCTCAGCGGCTACACCGGGAGCAACTGCTGAATTAGAGCGAGCATTACTCGGATCTAAACTGACCCAATCTGCAATGACCGCATCTCGCTGCAAGGGTTGCTCTGGGTTTGGGGGCAAGCCGCCTCGTCCCGTTACGACAAACTCACTTTGTGCATCAGCGGTCGTGTTTCCAGCTGAACAGCCCTGAGCAATCAGCCGTGATGCATCGACAACATCCGCAGGTAGCTCTAACAGCCCTTGTCCTGGCTCAATCCCAGGCGTGTTGATAATAATGTTGCCATCTAAACCAAACTCAGAACTGGCGTTGATTTCGCTAATGGGGTTGCTACGCGGTTCTGTCGAGTCGGTTTCGATCAAACCAATAATACTTTGAGTGGTGATGTTGATATCGCCTCCATTTCCATCACCTGCTGCATCAGCAATAATGTCACTGTTTTCGTTAGGAACGGCAATCACATAGCCCCCACCTGCATCAATCTCGACGTTGCCTCCATCACTGTTGTTAAAAGCACGCGCCGAGATCTGGCTACCGTTTCGCAACACTAATAGATTCAAGCCTCGCAATTGGATGTTGGCTTGGTTGGTTCCTGTGGCTCCTGTCTCAGCATCCAATTCTCCTTGGTCAAGCCGAATTTGATTGGCTGTAACGGTCAAGTCGCCCGCCTGTCCACGCCGACCACTGACCGTTATACTGGCTCCATCAGTGACATCAAGCCGTCCAGTATTGACAATCAAACTGCCTGCTCGCCCCGTCCGGGTTGAGGCAGTAATTTGACTGTTATTGAGGGTCAACGTCTCTAAGCCCTGCAACCGAATGTTGCCAAAGTTGCGAACTGCATTTGTATCAGGCAAAAAGGAACGGTTGGCAGCCGAGATACGTGCTCTATTGTTGAGCGTCAGTTGTCGAGTAGTCACCTCAATATTGCCTGCGGAACCTGTTTCTGTAGCTTCTACAAATAAGCCACCTGTACCGCTGAGAGTCATTATTCCACTACTCCCTTCGATTTCTAGAGAGCCTCCGCGTCCGCGTTGAGTCGAGGCTGAAATGCGGCTGTTGTTGAGGTTTAACTCTTCTATTCTTTGCAGGGTGATGTCTCCTCCAACACCAGAGATGGATGAGGCAAAAATTCCAGCGGGTTCTGGAACCCCAGGCAGGTCATCTAGAATGAGTTGTCGAACCACGATCGCCACATTTCCCGCATTGCCTGTGCCCGTTGCTCTAGCCGATAAACGGCTACTTCGGCTCAAGCGAATCAGGTTAGTCGGTCGCAGGTCTACTTGTTGTCGCTGACTGGCACTTCCCCCAGCATTGATAATCAGGTTTCCTCCATTGCCCGACACGGTTGAGGCTGAGATATCACTGCCCCCTGTTAACCGCAATGAATTGAGAATGCGGAGCCGAATGTCACCCCCACTACCACCGATGGTTTCTGCGGTGAGACCTGCTCGGTTATCTAACACAACATCACGAGCTGTGACTCGCAAACTTCCGGCAGACCCTTGAGCGGTGCTGCTGACGGTCACTCGTGCTCCATCTTGGGCAAACAGACGAGTGGTGGCGATCGCCAAGCTACCCGCAATGCCCCCATCCGTTGCCTCCACCGCCAGCCCCCCAACACCTCGTAAACGAACCGTATCAGCCGCGATCGACAAACTACCCGCTTGTCCTGTTGCAGTCGAAGCTGAGATTTGACTGTTGACAACCACTAATGTCTCTAAACCGTTGATCGTGATATTGCCAGTGTTAGGCACTACAGAAGAGAGATTAGTAGCCGCAATGCGCGCTCCATTTTGAAGTGTCAGTCGTTCAGCGGTGATATCTAAATTTCCGGCAGAACCACCCGCTCTAAAGGCAGCTACCGACAAATCGCTGTCTCCTATAAGGGCGATCGCACCTCCCGCTGCATTGATGTTGAGCGATCCGCCAATGCCTTGACGAGTTGAAGCAGACATGCTGCTGTTAATGATTTGCAGCGTGTTAACGCCATTCAAAGTAATGTTGCCACCGCTACTGCTAAAAGTCTCGGCGTTGATATCACCGTTGTTGAGCAGCAGGATGCTAGGTGCGTTAATAGTCAAATTACCGGCTGACCCAATTCCTTCACTGCTGACCCTAATTTCTCCACCATTTTGCACCTGAACTTGTTGAGCCGCAATGGCAATGCTGCCTCCCCTGCCGGTCACTGCATTGCGAGGGCGATCGGCAATATCTGATCCGGTAGCTGCTGAGATAAACCCATTATTCTCAACCACAATTTGCCCAGCATCATTAATTTGAATATTACCCGCATCTCCTGCATCACGGGTATTGACAAACAAACCAGCCGTACGTGCCAGATTATCGGTTGTCCTTCCTGAAATCAGAATAGCTCCCCCGTTGGCATTAACGATGATATTACCTGCATCGCCTTGACCATCCGTTCGGGCAATAATGCGTCCACCCCGAGTCAGCTCTAATCGGTTAACGTTGACGGTGATACTACCGCTGGCAGCACCGCCTTCATTGATAGCACTAACCTCTGCTCGCTCTTGTACTTGCAGCAGATCAGCATCAATTGTGATGTTGCCCCCCTGACGAATAGAGCGTTCTTCAGTATCAACTGTGATCGCACTGTTGTCGTTATACCTTCGTCCATTGACTAGCACAGTGCCGCCTTCTGCGTTGATCTGGATACTTCCTGCCGAACCTCTAGCATTACTTTCAGCCGTAGCTGTCACGACTCCTCCCGTGATCACCTCCAACCGAGGCGTGTTAAAAGTAATACTGCCCGCGTCTACACGCCCTCGTGTCGAGGCATTCACTAACGCCCCATCCTGCACCTGCAAATAGTCGGTTGTGATTTCAATATTACCGCCAGCCTGTCTTGCCCCATCTTCTGCCTCAGCACTGATCGTGCTTCTGCCATCACGTCGTCCAGTAATATTGACAAATTGAGGGGCAGTAATCTGAATAGAGCCACCCGCGCCATCAGCATCTGTATTGGTGCTGATCCGCCCACCCCGTTGCAGCGTCAACGATTGAGCTGAGAGAATAATATTGCCACTGTTGCCTCGAACAACTCGCCGCCCCTCCGAATTGCTGATAGGTAAAACTCGGCTTTCAATTCGGGCATTATCTGTAACATTGGCGTTGCCTGCAATCTCAAAGCGAATAGTCCCAGCATTGCCAAAGCGGCTACCTGCATTGACTTGGATACGCGCAGAATCAAGATCTAATACCCCGGCTCGGATTAGGATGCTGCCAGCATTACAGGGTTGAGCATCACACTCAGAACGTTGACTGTTGGTATTTGCTCTTACGCGGATGCCATTGCTATCTAAGCTAAAGGTTCTGCCAACGTTAATAAGAATATTACCGCCTGACCCGATCGCCGTTTGAGCGACTTCGTTGTTGATTTGACTGTTGTTATTGATTCTCAGAGAACCTGTCGCATCGACTCGAATATCTCCGGCTTGACTACCAGCAAATCCCTGGTTTACAGCCAGTCCTGCGATTAAATTGCTTCTATTCAACAAGTCAATATTGTTGGCATAGAGGGTAATGTAACCACCTCCCCCTGCTGCCACGTTCACCAGGGTTCGTCCATTCAAAGAAATGTTGCCTCGCGCAACTCCTTCTGGAACCCCAAATCGGAGATCGTTGCCATTCGCTCGCAATAAGTCAAGGGTTGCGTCGCCTGCTAGAGCGGTTAGCTCAACTCTCCCTCCCAAAGCTTGTAATGTCCCTCCAACAACATTGCTGGTGCCGTCTCCGGTCAGGGTCAGGTTGCCTCCAGCTAACAAGAGGCTTTGACCATTGGGAACCCCAAAAATAGCGTTCTGTTGAAACGTCATTGAGATAGGGGCGATCGGTTGAGAGACTGCTTGGTTAAACCGCAGTGCAGAGGGGTCGATTGTTAACAGGGAAACATCTTCTCCAGAGGCAGGCAAAGCACTAAACCGTCCCTGATTGCCAAACCAAATCTCACTGGCAGTTGTGGCAACAAAGGAACCCCCGACATTGAGTCGGGCACCTCGACCAAAAATGATGCCATTGGGATTCATGAGAAACAGGTTTACGGCTCGGCTTTGAGTTGCAATTAACCCCTCAATCGTCGATCGCCCTCCGGTGACTCGTGCCAGGATATTACGAACTGTGGCGTCGCTTTCAAAGGTGACAGACTCGGTCGGCGCAATATTGAACTGCCCAAAACTGTGAAACAAGTTAGAACCAGCGGCACGCCCAGCAGTTTGAGGCACTATGTAATCAGGCCCAACGAGTGCACCCCCCGATCCTAAACTGCCGTCTAGGGTGACTTGTGCGATCGCGGGCAGTTGCACAAGACCCGTCAAACTGAGGGCAAAACTGGCGATCGCACCTGGGTAAAGCCATTGCAGCATCCGGCACAACCGTTCTTCCTTTTGGGCGTGAGTCATAACCCCAAATTCTAATTATCGCCAGTGAAATTATGTAGAAAATTAACATACTTTACCTCAGAGGAGGGAAAAACTTAACTCTTCTGATGGTTCTTTAAGAACATGTTAAGAGGTCGGTCTAACCTCCTCGTCTCCTGAGTTAAAATAATAGATTCCCCAATCGGATTTGTTGCTAATAGGGTTGATTCAAGCGAGTTTGCTATGAGCCACAACGGAGATGCATCTCAACATACGATGACAGCCGAGGGCCAGTCTCCCACCTTGGGTGATCTTGCCTACACCATTATTGGCGATCAATATCGCCATATCGTCAAACGAGAACAAAAAGTCTTAGCTGATAAAAATCCTGAACATTTACATCAAATGCGAGTTAGCATTCGACGCTTGCGCACCGCACTGCATGTGTTTGACACGGTAGTCGAACTGCCCAAAGCTGCCAGCGACAAACGACTTCGCAACCTAGCTCGAACTCTCGGTCGTTTGCGAGATTTGGATGTGCAAATCGCTACGCTCTGCCAAGAGTATCAACCTCGATTGAGTCAAGCAGAACAAGCCCTGCTCAATCAAGGAGTGACCGTTCTTCAAAAACAGCGACGCAAAGCATTTGCTGGCACCAAAGACAGCTTGACTCGCACTGCTTATCACGCGCTCAAAACAGCATACGCCACTTGGCTTGACCAACCCACCTTCAAAACCACAGCTCAGTTCCCTCTGTTGACCGCATTACCTGATTTGCTCAGTCCTCTGCTGTCCAAACTGTTGCTCCACCCGGTCTGGTTAATTGCCGAAAACGACCTCTCTCCAGACAATAGCTCTATCTTGCATGACCTCCGCAAACTCTGTAAGCAGGTGCGCTATCAAGCAGAATTTTTTGCTGATTTTTATGGAGAGGCGTTTCAAACCTGGGTCAATGAAATCAAAGAATTGCAAGAACAGTTAGGCAAAGTCCAAGACGGTCAAGTATTGCTCGATTTATTAACGGATGAATTGCCACAGGCCACAGCCATGCCAGAGCTACATGCGACGATTTATCAAGAGCGCGATGTCGCTCTACATGATTGGGACACCATTCGCCAACGCTATCTCGATCCTGAATTTCGTCACAAGCTTTATCAATTACTACTGGCACCCAAGCTGGCGATGAACCCCCCGGAGGAGTTGCTTCACACTACTGATCCAGAGGCTTCCTTAGTCGGTCAGGCTGAAGGTTGAAGCGAGAGAGATAGGGGCCACTGTCATGTAGCCCCTTCTAATTTCATCTTCCAAATTTCATTGCCTACTTGATCCTGGTTCCCTTCTAAAATTTGAGTTATCGTTCTTCTACCTGGACTCCATTAAATCAACCTATGACGCATTCCACCGATATCGGCACTCTAGCCCGTTGGATGGCTGCCGACTTTAGCAACCAAGCACAAGCTTTTGAAAACCCACCTTTTTTTGCCCATATCCGGGTTTGCATGCGCCCACTTCCTTGGGATGTATTGTCTGGGGTGGGTTTATTTGTTGAGCAAGCTTACGACTATACCTTAAATGACCCCTACCGATTACGGGCGTTAAAGCTCATGGTGCAGGGCGATCGCATCACTATCGAAAACTACACCGTCAAAGATGAACAAAAGTTTTATGGGGCTTCTCGCGATCTACAACGTCTCCAAACGCTTAAAAGCGAAGATCTTGAGAAGTTACCAGGTTGCAACATGCTAGTTGAATGGACTGGTAAAAGCTTTAAAGGACATGTAGAACCCGGCAAAGCTTGCATGGTGGTTCGCAAAGGTAAAACTACCTATTTAGACAGCGAATTTGAAATTGACGAACAACACTTTATTAGCCACGATCGAGGACGAGATCCTGAAACCGATGAGCATGTTTGGGGTTCGGTCGCTGGCCCCTTTGAATTTGTTCGGCGGGCAAGTTATGCCAATGAAGTAAAGTTGAGTTAATGTAGCAATCGTAAACAAATCAAAATTAATAAACTAGAATCCGCAAATTACAATCAACAAAACAGAACGAGCAAAAACATCAATGTCGCGCTATAACGATCACTAGACAAAGATGCATCGTTAACGGTTAGATCACTAGTCCTCTTTCAACACGAGAATCCCCCTTGAATTCACCTGATATGCTTCACCAACATACCCAGTTCGATCGTAAAGAATTTGATGAATATGTTGATCTAACTCAGTTTCATCAGAAATTTGAGGACGATAAAACGTTTTCATTTGGGCCTCAATCCCCATATCATCAAGGCGATTGTGCAATCCTGCCTTGTCTCCTGTGAAATAAGCATTGCGGGCAATGTCGTCTTGCAAAAACTGCATAACAATCGACGATGGCACACCCCCTACAACCAAACGTCCAGAGATAAAGAGAATGAAAAACACTCCCACCAAAAATATGCCGCCCAAATAAGTCACCACAATCAGAGTTTGAGTGGTAGTCTTGTTCTGCTTAGCATATTGGGGAACTAAAGGTTTTCTAGAAGGGTTGTTAGACCGCAAAAAACCAAATTGCTTCATATTCACTTAATATGAGTTCAATTATTTGCTTTCAATCTAGCTTTAACAACACGACCATGTCACTCTGTATATAAGCCACCTGGTATATCAGTCCACAGTGTTTCTCTGTAAAAGGTGGTCTTATTACACTATGATTTACTGTTGATGAACCTTGAGAAATGAAAAATTCAGGGAACAATAAAGTATGACTTGTGGCAATCTTAGACAACTCTTACAGTAAGGGGTTTGCCTAACTGAGGTTTACAATGCCCAAAATTGTATCTGTCCACTCTTTCCGCCACGGCACTGGTCAGTCAAACCTAACGGCAAACCTAGCAGTTAGTATTGCTCGGCAGGGGCATCATGTAGGGGTAATTAATACTCAGCCTGCTGGAGTTCACACTCTGTTTGGTGTCGATAATGACAAGATAGACCACGTCCTCAATTACTATTTGTGGGGCGGTTTAACCGATGGTGGGGTGGTTAAAGACGGTAGCCCCAGTCTCAAGATTGAGGAAGGAGAAATTACGGTCATGGGTGGAGGGGTCTATCTCTCCCCCAGCCATATCCGCGTCAGTGATGTGCCTCGATTGCTGCGGCAGGGGCATGACATGGGCAGTTTGAGTCAGGGATTTTTAGATTTAAGCCGTCGTCTCGATTTAGATTGCTTATTTATCGAGACAAATCCCGGATTAGGAGAAGACACCTTACTGTCGATTGCACTCTGTGACGTCCTGTTATTGATCTTGTCGCTTGATCACCAAAACTTTCAGGGAGTGGCTGTCACTGTTGATATTGCCCGCAAATTAGGGGTTCCCAAAATTTTATTGGTTGCGAATCAGGTGCTTTCTAGCTTTGAAAGTGAAGAAGTCAAAGAACGACTAGAACGAACCTATGGTGAATCTGTTGCCGCTGTTTTACCCTTTTCTGAAGAAATGTTGGAGTTGGCCAGCCGTGGCGTTTTCTGTTTGCATTATCCTGAGCATCCTTTGACCAACCAGTTTGAGGCGATCGCTCAGCAGATTTTGACATTAGAGTCTAGAGAGCAAGCTACGACAGCTACGGCACAACAAGCAGCTCAAGTGACTCAACCGACCATTGAGTTGAACATGTTTCATGTGCTAACCCTGCCAGAAGCGCAGCGGCGCGTCATCAGTTGCATCATTCGTCGAGGCAAAGCTACGCTGACCGAAATAGCTACCTCGCTGGGGCAAGAGGAAGCCACGGTTTACCCCATTTTAGGCACTCTCATCGAGCAAGGGTTTGTCCAGACATCAGAGATCGAAGGAAAGTTGCAATATCGCCCTTACATGGCTGTTAGACAGCGACGACAATCATCTCAGACCTTCTGGCAAGCTTTAGATGAAGAGGTGAGATAGGAAGTCAAGAAGCTGAATAGACAAATTAGATGCAATATTCCTGTTAGAGAAATTAGGCTACAGCAATCAAATTAGAGAATCTGCGAGAGAAATTTCTTAGTCCGCTCTTCTTTGGGGTCATTAAAGAAGTCTTCAGGAGTTGCTTCTTCAACCAATAGCCCATCTGCCATCAACACAACCCGATCGGCCACTTCACGAGCAAAGCCGACTTCATGGGTCACAACTACCATCGTCATACCCGATCGAGCCAGCGATCGCATAACATCTAACACTTCCCGCACCATTTCAGGATCAAGAGCGGATGTCGGTTCATCAAACAACATAATTTTAGGCTGCATTGCCAATGCACGAGCGATCGCCACCCGTTGTTGTTGCCCTCCAGAGAGTTGTCCTGGAAACTTCTTTGCCTGCTCCAAAATGCCAACCCGCTCTAATAGTTGCAGCGCAACTTCTTCAGCTTTGGCTTTGGGCCAACGACGTACCCAAATCGGGGCTAGAGTAATGTTTTGAAGAACTGATAAGTGGGGAAACAGATTAAACTGCTGAAACACCATTCCCACTTCACGACGGATGGTATCAATATTTTTTAAGTCGTGAGATAGCGTAATCCCATCAATCTCAATGCTGCCCTTTTGATAGCTTTCTAACGCATTGAATGTGCGGATAAAGGTGGATTTTCCGGAGCCAGAGGGACCCATGACCACCAACACTTCCCCTTTGCTGACCGTCAGACTAACACCGCGTAAGACGTGAAAATTATTGTCGTACCATTTTTCCACATCTCTAGCAACGATAATCGGCTCTGACGCGCTTTCATCAACGGGAACAGCATTAGTTTGAAATTGTGTCATTACATTCCTCTCCATCTTCGGAATAAAATCATTTTCGCACTACCATAAGCCAAGCAGGGGAGCCTAGACTGTCAAATGTTACACTCAACGATATTCTGTATTCAACCGCTTCTCAAGTTGACGGCTAATCGAAGACATAAAGTAACAAAAGAACCAGTAGAAAACGCCAATAAATAGGAATACTTCAGCATAACGTCCTAAAAATTCTGGGTTCGCCAAAATTGAGCGGCTAATGCCGAGCAGTTCCACTAATCCCACAATACTTAATAGAGTTGTGTCTTGAAATAAGCCGATAAACTGACCCACAATCGCTGGAATTGAAATCTTGAGAGCTTGGGGTAAAACAATTAAACTGGTGGTCAACACTGGATTAAAGCCCAAGGCACGAGCAGCCTCACTTTGCCCCCGTGGAATAGCTTGCAACCCACCCCGAACGTTTTCTGCCAGGTAAGCTGCACTAAAAATAGTTAAGCCCAAGATTGCCCGCAAAACGCGATCGGGTCGAACTCCCTCTGGCAAAAACATGGGAATCATTACCTGTCCCATGAACAAAATTGAAATCAGGGGTACGCCTCGAATCAACTCAATATAGAGCGTAGAAAGCCAACGGATAGCAGGCAAATCGCTGCGCCGACCCAGTGCTAATGCCACCCCAATCGGGAAGCACAGCACAATGCTAACGATCGCCATAATCAGGGTTAGTAGCAACCCTCCCCAGTTGTTGGTCGAAACGGCCTTTAAACCCAGCCCACCGCCAATCAGCCAGAGAACAACGGGAAAAGAAAAAACCCAGGCAAACGACAAATATCGGCCAGTTGTCGTAAACTTGTTGCCAAGATAGCGACCTGCCCAAGCCCCGGCCACAACCAAAGCAACCTGTAACAGTAACAACAACCGATAAGGCACAACCGGAACCGGTATTAACACGGCAGCCAAGCCTGAAACGGCAACCCCCACCAAGATAGAGTTGCTAAACAACTTGGCAACATTGCGGGCTAACAGACCCCACGATAAACCGATCAGCACTGAAATCAGGCTTAAAACAGTCCAAACCCGCCAATACTGGTCTGCCGGATATAAACCCACCATATAAAGCGGCAAGTTTGCTGGCACCACAGCCCATTGAGCCTTAGTGGTTGCCCATACTAAAAACCCTCTGACAATCAAAAGAAAAATGCCAACTACCACAACGGTTAAGAGGGTGTTACTCCAACTGCTGAAGAAGTTTTTTCGCAACCAGGCAACGGGTCCAACCTGAGTAATTGGAGGGGCTGTTGAGGTCGATTGAGGAGTGGTAGTTGTCATAGGTTGAAGTGAATATCTGCCTAACGCTCTTTAAGCTGAACCAAACGGTTCAATTGATTCATGCTGAGAGAAATCGTTAAATTAATAATTAGATAGACGATCATAATCAACACAAACACCTCTACAGGTCGTCCTGTTTGGTTGAATGTGGTGCTTGAAACTAAGAAAATCTCTGGATAGGCTAAGGCTGATCCTAAGCTAGAGTTTTTGGCTAAGTTTTGATATTGGCTATTCAGAGGGGGCAACATAACGCGCAATGCCTGCGGAAAAACAACTAACCGCATGACTAACCCTGGTTGCAAGCCCAGCGATCGCGCGGCTTCCCACTGCCCTCTAGAAACGGCCTGAATCCCGGCGCGGACAACCTCAGCCACAAAAGCTCCGGTATAAAACACCAAACCGGCTAACAAGGCTGAAAACTCAAGGGTTAGCCGCAGCCCACCCTGCACCTGGCCGGGTGCTTCAGAGACAGGGGCTTGCCAACCCAACCCAAAGACAACAATCAGCACAGCCGCGATCGCCATGCCCAACAAAATTTGAAATTGCAGCTTCCCCGAAGCTCCTTGCTCAACGATGAGCTTGGTGCGCCACTTCCACAAAAAGAACGCCGCAACAGCCCCTGCCACTAAAACTAAGAGCCACATCCAGGCAAAAGCCGTATTAGCCGGCCAGGGAACGTATACTCCCGCCTTACTCAAGAAGAAAGCATCTAAAATATCAATCTGGTTTTCGGGTCTGGGCAAGCCAAAGAACACAGCGAAATACCAGAAATAAAGCTGCAAGAGCATCGGTGTATTTCGCACAATCTCGACATAGCCAAGACTCAGCTTTCGCACCAACCAGTTTTCAGAAAAACTAGCAATGCCAGCGACGATCCCTAACAAGGTAGTCAAAACCATCCCAGGAATCATCACTCGCAACGTGTTGACGACTCCTGCCAATAACGCCCGGAAATAGGGATCATTCGGGAAATAAGGCAGTAAGGTTTCACCAATGCTAAACCCTGCCGGACTGCGTAGGAAATTGAAACCAAATTGAATGCCTTTCTGTTGCATATTGCGGTTTAAGTTGCCCAATAGCAACAGAACCGCTGCAACTAAAACAAGCACCACGAGAACTTGGATGGCAATCCGCCAAAACCGCTCGTCTCGCCAAAGGGGAATTTTTTGCGTGTCGTTGGTGGTCATGAATCAAGTGCCTAACGCTGGCAATGGCTGCAACCGATATATAAGCAATCGCAGGTGGCGATCTAGATACAATCCACCACCTGCGATTGGCTACCCGTTGATTAACGGAAGGGTGGAGAGTACATCAAACCACCGTCGTTCCAGAGAGAGTTTAAACCACGAGGGATTTTCAGGTCAGAGCTTTCACCGACATTGCGCTCATAGATCTCACCATAGTTACCTACCGCTTTGATCACACGCACCATAAAGTCGTTTGGCAGACCGAGTTGAGTTCCCAAGTCACCTTCAGCACCCAAGAAGCGTCTAATGTCTGGGCTTTCGCTGCTGAGCTGTTGATCGACATTCGCTTGAGTAATGCCAAATTCTTCAGCCTGGAACAAGCCATAAGTGACCCACTTCACAGTATCAAACCACCGAGAGTCGTTGTTAACGGTCACAGGGCCCAAAGGCTCTTTAGACATCGTTACGTCTAACAAGGAATAGCTATCAGGATTGGGTAGTGTAGTCCGACGAGCCGCAAGCTGAGACTTGTCAGAAGTCATACCCTGACAGCGTCCTTCTGCAAACGCAGCATAAGCAGCATCTGCATCCTGAAAGACAACAGGAGTAAACTGAACGTTGAGTTCCCGCATCCGGTCAGTCAAGTTCAACTCAGTCGTAGTCCCAGTCTCAACGCAGATTGACTTGCCAGCAAAATCTTCTAGCTTGGTGATACCGCTATCGTTGCTAATCATCATGCCTTGACCGTCATAGAAGGTCGTTGGGGCAAATTCTAGACCGTTACCACCGGCTGAGTCACGGCTGCTCGTCCACGTTGTGTTGCGAGAGAGCATGTCTACTTCGCCACCAGCTAATGCTGTAAATCGCTCAGTAGAGTCAAGGTTACGATATTCGACCTTCTCTGGATCGTTAAACAGAGCCGCTGCAACTGCTTTACAAATATCAACATCTAAACCTGAATATTTGCCACTGGAGTCTACAAAGCTAAATCCAGGAATACCACCATCGACCCCACAAATTAGCGTGCCACGTTGTAGAACAGTATCTAAACGGCTACCTCCGCTCGCAGCAGCTGGGGAAGCACCCTCAGCTCCAGGCGAAGCAGCTGTGTCTGTTGGTTCTGAGGTGCAAGCCGATAGTGCAGCCACTGACAGAGTAGCTGCCAACAGCAAAGAAGCCCATTTACGCATATCTATCTCACTCACTTTTCAACACACGATAAAAATTCTAAGTCTTGTTAACCGTTGCCATAGCAGCCAACCTGAGGAAGGATCCAGTCAGGTTATCGCTAATTTTTCATGCTCAAACACGATACACGGTCAAGCAACTCAAGTAACCCATCATGAAACTCTTTCTAATGGCTTGAGTAGCCTGAAAGCATGTCACTGATTGAATTACTTTGAACTTTTTTAACAGTCTACTGCTTTGGATTTTATTTTTGTATCAAGGTTAACCGTTCTTTGCCTCATCTATTTCTGAGTCAGGGACGTCTCAGCACCTGACGCCCCGATCTTGAGCGATATCGCGAATCAGAGTGAGCTTGGACTGAATGTAATCGGCCAGAACATTAGTTTCGTTGTAGTCGAGCGATTGCTCTGCTTTGACTTGACGGAGGAGCCATTGCACCAATGCTGTGTCATCGAGTGTCAGCAAGATGCCAGATTGTGTTGTTTCGATCAGAGCCCACAGTTGGCGTAGCATTAGAGGCGTCATAATGACCTCCGCTTAATAGTTTCTTTAGCTTTTTAGAATACCCGACTTCTAAGATAGTAAAAATGGAACCACATAAGACGATACAAGAGTTACAAAATACTTAATTAAGTGATCCATTCCGTGACATATCCATAACAATTCGAGATGGAAAGGACGCTTCGTGCCAGATAGCTCTTATTATTCTGCGCTCAAAATGTCGTCAAATCTTCCCACACTTCTACTATCGGTGCCTGCCAAAACAGCGCAAACCCTCTTGCGGCAAACTTTTGATCAGTTGATCGCAGTGCCTCAGTAATTTACCGATAATACAACCCTAATTCTACAGAGGGCAAAATAAGGGCAGCGACGTGAATTAGCAAAAAAGAGCGATCGCCCTCATTTCAGCCAGTTCCATTCATCCCTACCAGTAGGGTGATCTAGCAGCGTGACCTAGCTGTTACCAGAAAACTGAGCTAGGGCTTGAAGAGAGTGCTTTAAGATACTCAGTGCGATGTGCCAGTTTATAATGTGTCAGTGTGCCTAATAGTATGCGTAATAAGGAGATGATAAAAAAAAGACACCCCAGAAATGTCTTTTGAAAGATTTCCTTTGGTTAAATATTAAATTAGAAGTAGGCGATCGCTATGTTAACTGCCCAGTTGCATCCAGAGCGACTCAATAAAAGTTACTTTTTTATAGCTTGAGCACTAGACATTTTGCAAAAACTACTGCACAATACCCTATCGTCAGAGTTTATCTATGCAGCCTTCTAGGGTAATAGCTTTATCGTGCTTTAGATCATAGTGTTTCGCAGAATACTATCTTGCAGAATATTATGCTGACCTCGTAAAGCACAGTTTGCAGATTACTCCAATCTGCTAGAGGCTAGTCTAGATAATCCATCTTCTAAAGTCTGCTTAAATAAAAAGTGAGCAGCTACTCGTTGAATAGATATAGCAATCCTAAATGGGTTGTGA
>JANRJA010000043.1:0-18332 GCA_033764315.1 Oculatellaceae cyanobacterium bins.114 | reverse complement strand
ATACGACCCAAAGGGGATACTCGGGTTGAGACCGGAAGTCTTGAATCTGTTGCAGATGCTTAATGAGACTCATCGTTGAGAAGATGGAGAGGACAGTTTCTCCATTTTCTATTTTCTACAGTCAGTAGATCAGCCCTGCCCCTTTCAAGGGAGGCTAGGGAGAATCTTCCGATAATAAGAGCAAGGCTACCCATCGGAGTAGACACCAGATACACCAACGGTCGCTCCTGACCAACCGCATCCCAAACATCCTCAACCGACGGTAAATCCAAAAATCCCTCATACCCAGGGACTTCACGGATCTGTTGCACAAGAATTGTGAGTTGCTGACGCAGGTTAACTGCAAGATTACGATAAGCTTCCGGAGTGAGGCTATGGCGATCCTCAGAGGTCATCCGCATCCGGTCTTGACTCTCCAAATTGCGGAGTTGAGCCGTAATGTCTTGATATTGGTTGAAGAGGTCGGGGCGGCTCTGCTGAAGCTGGGACAGGTCAGCCCGGTCACGTTCCAGCGTCTCACTCAGCCCACGCGCCCGCCCCTGCTCCAGCGTTTCAACCGCCTTCTCAAACTTGCCACACCGGGCAGACGCATAGGCAGCACACCGGGGCAGGTCAGCCGTTTCCACCAGTTCAGCAGCCCTGCCATCTAAAAGATTGGAACTTTGATACAGCCGTTCAGCCGCTTCCAGGGCGGTTTGATAGATAGCCTCAGCCTCTCCCCAGCGGTGTTGCTCGCTGTAAAGATTCCCTAAGCTACGAGCGGTTCTGCGACAGTCATTGGGAAACAACTCAGGCTCAAAAATTTCCAGGCTAGCTCGGTAAGCCACGATGGCTTGCTTGATGTTCTCAGCGCGCTCGCCTCGGATGCGGTTAGAGTAGGCAAGCGCCAAATTCATCATCGTTCCTGCCCATTCTTCTGGAGATGCCTCACGAGTAAATACTTGCAACGCTAACTTGAAGAACTCGATAGCCTGTTCTACGCTATCCGCGCGATCGCCTAAAGTATTCTCCATATACATGTTTCCCAGGTTGCCCTGTATCTGTGCCCATCTTTCTGGGAATACCTCACGGGTAAATACTTGCAACGCTAGCTTAAAGGACTTGATGGCGTGTTCAAAATTATCGACGCGGTCACCTAAAATGCGCTTTTCGTAAGCTACTCCCAGGTTATTTTGTGTCATTGCCCATTTTTTTGGGAATGATTCATATGTTCTAATCTGCAAGGCTAGTGTGAAGGACTTAATTGCCTGTTCGATATTATCGGCACGGTCACCTAGAATGCGGTTCGTGTAAGCTAGTCCCAGGTTATTTTGAGTTACTCCCCATACCTCTGGAGATGACTTTTGAGTCATTATCTGCAAGATTAAATTGCTGATCCTAATCACTTGCTCGATATTATCAACACCGTCCCCTTTTATGCGCTCAAGATAAGCTCCTGCCAAACCATTTTGCGTTGTTGCCCATTCTTCTGGAAATTTCTTATGGGTAAATACCTGCAACGCTAGCTTGAAGGACTTAATTGCCTGTTCGATATTATCGGCACGGTCACCTAGAATGCGGTTCGTGTAAGCTCCTGCCAAATCATTTTGTGTTGCTGCCCATATTGTTGGAATAAGCTGTTCGATGTTATACGCAGAACAAAATTGAGATACTGTCCACAGAGCTGATAATGACTTTTGGCTAAAAGCTTGCAAAATTGATTGGAAAACACTGATGGCTATTTCCAAACTTATCTTACGCCGCCCTAAAGAAGAATCATCAGCGATTATGATGCTACCAAGCGCGCCGAAAGATGATAATGCAAAAACTAAATCTGAACTTGTGTCTCTATTGAGATATGTAGATCCAAAAATGGGTATTACTTGCAATAGTGTTGCATTCAATTGGTGTTGATGTTTCTCTAAGAAGGAATAACCTTGCTTTACATCTCCATTGCTCAATGCAGTCCCTATTTGCTTTAAAGCATCTCCTAAAAATGTGAACGAGATCTCTAGCGCCTGTTGACTTCCATCTGTCAAAGGTTTCTGCTGGTAGTCAACTGTCTGTTTCAGGTTCGCTGCCTGATCCTTTCGGATGCGGTTAGAGTAGGCAAGCGCCAGATTATTCATCGTGTCTGCCCACTCCAGTGGCATCTCCGTCTGTGTCCTCACTGTCAACGCTTGGCTGTAAGCGGCAATACCCAGCTCCATATTGATCCAGCGAGTCCCCAAAGGAAACTGTTGAATCAAATTGCCAAAATCTACTAAAATGGCTGCGATTACTCTTTGCTGTTCTCGTGGCGCATTCCCTAACAATTGCATTACTACTGGAGGCAAAACTGCCAGCAGGTCAGCATTAAACTGAGCTTGCTGCTGCGCCCACACTGGGTAGACTTGCTGTGGATTGCCTTTACTACCTGCCACTAACTGCAACGTCTCCAACAAAAAACGCCCTGCCGCTTCTGTCCCTACCGATGTTGCTGTGTCTATTTCGGTCACCTGTGGTAATTGTGTAACTCCTTCACCCAACAAATTTGTGATCATCTCTGCCTCAGATGGTTCAGTTACTCCCCCATCTGAATGCTCAGCAACCCAATCAGCTACAATCCCCCGGATCTGTTGTAACCTTTGTGCAGCTTTACCCTTCCCTCGGCACTTTAACCTCTCTACTTCCAGTGCGATCTCTTCCAGCAATCCTGCATCAACCCACACAGCCTGTTGCTGTAAAACAGCCGTTGCTTCTCCCTCCTCACACCACATCAATTGCTCAATCAAAGAACGATACGCCTGATTCCGTGGTTCATCATAAGCCTGTACCCGCTGCTCATCCATACTCATCCACTTTCCAACGAGATATCAGCGATCGGTTCGGAGCCAGCGACAACTTTAAGTCAATTCACACAAAATAGACCTTATTCCGGAGAATAAAGCCGCTCACACCAACCCAGTTCTCAGCATCATGGTCAGCTCCTCTTCCATAAGGGCGCAGCATTTGGCAGATCAATCCTTGCACCACTCCCCAGTTCCTCGCCCAAATGCTACGCCCTCAAATCCAGCCCTAAAACGACGAACCATACACCAACCCCCCCACATCACACACCATCACCACCGCATCCCCCGTATCAGGCGATCGCCCCAACCGCTTCTTAATTTCTGCCTTCTCCTCAACTTGAATACCCCGGAGTGACAGAAACCAACGCGGAGCAGTCAAGTCTCCTAACAGCTTTGGATGTGGCGGCAGAGACAGCGTAGCCCCATACTCAGGATCTAACATCTCTCTCAGCTTCCAATAGGCTTCAGCCCGTTTATTCACAAAGCCAAATTGCCCACTCCTGGTTCGAGCAGGCGACGCAGTAGAACCATTAAACGCATAGGGCTGATGCCCTAACCCTTTCAAGTGGTCATAGGCACTAGACCCCCACCCAATCACATCGATGCTCATGCGGCTATTGCCTTGCCTGTGCTGCAAAAGCTTACTGGCAGCCGTTGCCCCGTCTGGTGTCTCCTTTCCCGCATAGCCCCACAAAAACACATTGTCAGCGTGTCTGGTAGCGATTACCGTTTCATCCGTTCCACCCCGCGCAATGTCACCCGCGATCGCATCCTGTAAGGTGTTGCGAATTGTGGGCATCGTTTCATTAGTCCTAGTAGGGTCATACCCCGCACCCCAACGCGATCGCCAGCGGTCTTGTGCCAGCTCTACCCATTTCGTAGGGATGACTTGATAGGGGTCATCTTGCATTGAGCTTGCAAAGTCTGTCAGTGCCGCCAGTTCTGGAGGCAGGTTAGCCAATAGGCGATCGTAGCCAGTCGCCATCAGCAGAGCGTTGTCACTCGTTTTACTGAGGATAAAACAGCGGCTCATGGGATAGACCAACTTACCTTTAATTTCTACGGGTTCGGGTCCGTCCACCTCATCACGCTTGATGTAATATCTCACCTCTCCACTCATGGCAGGTTTGGGGTGTTTCTTATCCAGCCACGGAGCTAGATAGTTAATGATCCATCTCTGCTCTGGTGATGTCGGAGGGTTGAAGCTATTAACCACTCTGCACCGTTGCCCCGGTTCAGCAGTTCTATTCCAAGTCTTGATGTAGGTGTATTGGCTCTCTAAAAATTGATTCACCTCATCAAAACTTTTCAGGTCATGGGCTTGACCTTGAAACTTGTACTTACTGCTTTCATCCTTGCAGCCCCCCAACTGGATATAACGACCCGCTACTCTGAATTCGTTTGTGGGCAGACGTCCTGTAAGTTCAGTCAGTCTCTCCTTGATTGCCGCCAGGTCTAGGGCACGACGGCGGAGGATGAGCGATCGCTTATGTTGGCTCAGAGCCAGTCCCAGGATTAAATCTGATTTACTCAGCCGCCCCCAGGCGACCCACCATAGAACAACTCGTCAGCAGGGCAATGATACGCCAACGACTGAGAACCCGGCTGAGGTTGCCACTTAATGGACTTCTCAACCGGGAACAGCTTGTCTATTTGCTTAAGCTTGCGTTCAATTCGGGAATTCAAATCTGAGGACATTTAGGAATCACCACCCAAGAAGAGATATGAATTTTGAATTATGAGTTTTGAGTTATGAGTTAAGACGCCAACTCAAAATTCAAAACTCAAAACTTATAACTTATTCATCCCATTGCAGCTTTACGGCTAGACATCGCCTCCTGCACCAGCATGACTTCGTTGAGGGTGGCGATCGCCCCGGTCATCGCCTTAACCATGTCAGGATTAGTCGTATCACCACACCGCGCCGCACTCGCAATAAACCCGATCGCCAACTCCAACGACTCTGGAATCTCACCCACCCACTGACTTAATTTATCGTTTGCCATCTTCCGAAACTCTCTCTGTAACTCCTCATCCACCTTCAGCCGCGATCGCCAATACTCGATCGCTCTCACACTCACACCAAACTCAATCGCTACCTGTCTATCTGGCTTTAACGTTGCCTCTACAAGGGCTGAAGCGGCTCTAGTTGCGTTGAATCGTCTTGCCACTGTTGCCGCTCCTTCTGGCGTTGTTTCGCCCAGACATAATCAACCAGCAGTTCTAATGCCACCCGCTTGATGTACTCCTGCTCGCGTGTCATGGCTTGAGCCTCGCAAATGCAGTGATGATTAATGCTTCCTGCTTAGTGAGGCGATCGCCCAACTCATCCACCTGATCCACCAAATCATGCAGCACTAACCCCGTTTGCTCTTGATTCTTCAAGATGTGGGCGAGTTCACGTTCTCGTGCGTACTGCGATCGCGCCAAGGAGCGATACCACGCCAGCGCACCCGCGACGGACGAAATGATTCCAATCAATAAACCAATATCCACACCAGCCATAATCACTCCCCTCTTCGTACAGACGCGATTTATCGCGTCTCTCATAGCTCTCTATCCACTATCCCCAAAACCAGAGCTGATAAGGGCTAGGGCTTCGGCGGCATATATGACCTGGTAATGGTGAAGAATAACCGCTTCATCTGTGAAGGGTTGGAAAACTGCGGAGGTGTCACGCGCAAACGCCCCCGCGCAATCTGTTCAATCAACTCTGATCGGCTCAGACCGTGAGCTTTAGCCAGAGCATTCAGGAGCAACACCCCCTGTTTGGTTAGCAACAGGTTCACTTGCTCAGTCTTTGTCTCGTTGTAAATCTCACCCACCCCACGAGCGGAGGTAATGCCCTTCTTTCCCATGCTTAATACAGACACGATGGAATGTGTCTTTTCTTGTTATCTCAATACACCATAACGATTCCATACTTTTTTAGATGAGTACTCTTGCCGCCTAGAACTTACCTAAATTGTCAGCATCGTCTCAAAGCTTTGGAGCAGTTATCTATCAACCTTGAAACGATCCCATTTGAAATTAAACTTTACACCTTAACCTTAGAAGTTTTTGAACTCTGCAAGGTTTTTGCAGAGTTCTACGGTTAGGATTGGGACAAAATTGCTTAAGTAGAATGTCTCGACATTTAGAACGTCTTCTTCAAATTGACACCTTATTACGTTCTGGACAACGACAAACAGCACGAAGCATAGCTGAAGCCGTTGAGGTGCGTGAACGAACAATTCACAATGACCTTACTTTTCTGCGCGATCGATTCAATGCCCCAATCGTGTGGAGCAAGACAAAAGGCTATTACTACTCTGATCCTGAGTGGCGATTACCAAGTATTTCCTTAAGTAAGGGAGAGTTATTTGCTCTAACGTTAGGCGCAAGAATGCTAGAAGCATATGCAGGATCAGCGTATGCCAAAGAGCTGCAATCAGCAGTTGCTCGTTTAGCTGAACGTTTACCCGAACAATCCTGGGTAGATTTGCAACAACTTGCTAATGAACAGGTGCTATTCCGAGCTGGAGCAGAACTCAGCCTAGATCCAGAAATTTGGCACACATTAGAAGTTGCTTGTCAAAAGCATCAACGAGTCAAAATTGCCTACTATACAGCAGGTCGAAATGCTCATTCTGAGCGAATGGTTGATCCATATATACTTCACTTCTCTCGAAATAATCCTTACGTCACAGGTTATTGCCACTCAAGACAAGAGGTACGTTGGTTTCGGGTAGATCGAATTAAAACATTAGATTTGGTAGATGAGACATTTGAGATTGACCCTACCTTTGACGCAAAGGATCACTTTGAATTAGTTTTCCAACATGAAGTCGGTGGTATACCCATGCCAATTTCAATTTGGTTTGATTCTGTAACAGCACCTTATATTCGAGAGCGACGCTGGCACCCCACCCAGCAAATTGAAGAGCATTCAGGTGGTTCATTGACACTGAATTTTGTCGCAAGAGGATTGAATGAAATCAAGCGTTGGGTTCTCTTTTATGGCAAAGGAGCAATTGCTCAATCTCCACCAGAATTAGTGAAACTGATTCGAGATGAAATTGAAAGCATGAGCAAGAAATATATAAAGGAATCTGAACATGGTGGAATTAGAACAAATTGACCAATTATTTGAAGAATTGTTGGGAGAAGGGAAATATCCACGAAAGTTTCAGCGTGAGACAATCGCTAAAATTTTGAAACAGCAAAATGTTTTATTGAGAGCACCAACCGGATCGGGAAAAACAGAAACCGCGATCGCCCCTTTCCTGTTTGCCAAGGTGCTAAACATTCAAGATTTTCCCAATAAGCTTATTTACATCGTGCCGTTGCGGACATTAGCAACTAGCTTGCGCGATCGTACAAAAAACTACGTCACAGTATGGGAAAAGATTTATCCACCAAAACGCCCATTGGTTGTTACACTCCAGAC
Organism: Oculatellaceae cyanobacterium bins.114; assembly: GCA_033764315.1. GTDB lineage: Bacteria > Cyanobacteriota > Cyanobacteriia > Elainellales > Elainellaceae > FACHB-1407. Next base: position 11,093 of record JANRJA010000043.1, on the reverse strand, counting down.
AGGCGAAAACCCGGAAGATCCAAGATTTGAGGGTGATATTGTTTTCTGTACGATTGACCAACTGCTGAGCAGTTTTTTGAGTATTCCCTATTCGGTCGGGCGCGGTTCTGCCAATGTGAATGCTGGCGTGGTATTTGCGTCTTACCTGGTATTTGACGAATTACATTTACTTGATCCCGATCGCAGTTTTGCCACTACGCTTAAGCTGTTAGAACAGGTGCAAGGAATTTCACCTTATTTGCTCATGACTGCAACCTTAACTCATGAGTTAGCACAGCAAATTCAACAAGAGGTCACGCCAAGAAAGGGATATCCAGAAGATGTCTTGCATCTAGTGAATGTTGAGGGTGATGATTTAGCAAAAATTGAAGGGAGTCGCAAACGGCTGTTTAACCCCAGCCCAGAACCGCTTAGAGCTGAAGTGATTTTGCAGGATATTCAAAAGCACGATCGCAAACGAGTGATCGTTATCTGCAATACTGTCGCTAAGTCTCAGAGCCTTTTTCAGGATTTGCGTGAGATTGCACCAGGTCATGTTTTGATCACCCTACTGCATTCACGCTTCTTACCGGAAGATCGAAAGAAGAAGGAAGAAGACTTGCAAAGGATCTTTGCCGAGGGTTGGAGAAAGCAAGATGAAGCTGTTTGCCAAATCCTCATTTCGACACAAGTAGTTGAAGCTGGCATCAACATCACCTCCGAAGTGATGCATACGCAGCTTTGCCCAATGAATGCACTTTTGCAACGGGCAGGACGCTGTGCTCGGTTTCGGGGCGAATCAGGACAGGTAGTGGTTTATCGGCAGATATGGGTCGGTGATGAGCGACAAGCGTTGACAGAGTCAGAAGATGATGATGAGGCGATCGCCCAAGCAGAAGGTCGTTCCGAAAAAATCAGTTTTATGCCTTATAAGAATAATCAAGTCTGTGAAGGGACTTGGGATGCTTTGCTAGAACATCAGAGCTTGGGTAAAGCCGATTTATCTGTAGGGTTTGCCATTGAGGAAAACTGGATTAATCAGGTACATGGTGAGGAAGATCAGACACAAGCAGGGAAGCGATCGCGGAACAAGAGTCAGTTTGAGATTGATTTCGATGATGCGGTATTTCAAGGCAAACGTAACGTTGCTGAGAATCTGATTCGCCATGTTGATAATCGCAGTGTATTCATGATTGAAGACCCTACGATGATTGATCTTGATGTGTCTAATGATGTTGATGTGAAACAGCTTCAGCCATTTTCACTACCTCGCACGACTCTGATCAAAATCTGGCACGAATATCTGGATAGCCACGACCAAACATGGCTATTCAAAAAAGTCGTACCACCAGAAGGTAAATCGGGGGAAGGCTACACCTTGCCCAAAGCACAACCTGTCAAGACTCAGAAAGAACTGACTGAGAGTATTCGGTTAGTCGTAAATCCAAAATATGTTGAATACGATCGTGATGTAGGACTCCAGATTGGGGTTCACATCGATGGCAGTTATCAATCACCCAAAAAGAAGCCCAAAGCAAAGGTAAGTAAAGAATATAGCTACCAGATGGATACTTACTTGGGTCATTTAGGACGGATGTGGACGTGCTGGGAGCGAGATTTTGCCGGAGAACTGTTGATTGACGGAAAACCGACCCCTGCCATAGTGTCTAGCTCTAGCGCCGAACTAAGCCTTGCAGGCGGGCGATTTATTGCTCGTAAATTTTTTCCGCAAGCGACATTAGCTCAGACAACAGCCCTATTTGAGCTTTTGGTGTTTTTGGCTGTCATTACCCATGACCTCGGTAAGCTGCAAGTGAAATGGCAGGAAGCGATGGGTGGATGGCAAAGGGCTGCCTATGCGCTTTATCAAAGCCTATCTGAAAAGCCTGCGTTCAAAATTACAAATCCAGCGAATCAACTTTTGGCACACACCGATCATCATCCTGAACATGATGGTTTCAAAAAGGCTTATGAGGATTACACCACCCAAAATCCCCGTCCATCTCATGCAGTAGAAAGTGCATTTATTACCTTCAAGTTGCTAGATGCTGCTCTCGCGCCCATTTTAGAGAGCCAGTTTCAGGCGCATGAGAGCCAAGTGGATTTGATTTGTCACACAGTTGAAATGGCAGCAGGGCGACATCATTCTGCCTGGGCAAAGGGGTGGGATGATTCCGACGAAACGATTCATCTGCATCCGAAAGCAAATGAGGTAATTCAACAGAGTTGGCGGCAATTGAGCAAACGACTAGAAGGAAAATTGGCAATACCTGATCATCTTCCTGAATTTGAGCGGACTTATGACATAGAGGAGTTTAAGCTCGGCAAGAAAATCAGGGAAGATGATTTGCCTTATCAGCAGCTTTACTGGCTGGTTGTCAGGGCATTACGGATTTGTGATGGGAGATCAGTACAACTGCATTAGAGGAGAAAGATATGAGTGGCAGACTAGCGACTGCCATGAATGCAATTTCAAGTCATTAGCATAGTTTCAGTCCCGTCAACCAGGATTTATTACGCAAGCCTGCCACACGGAAAAGAATATCACTTTTCAATTCATTAGCATACACCCTAAAAATTTATGCTACCTTAAAAGCGTAGGGTGCTTCCGATTGATACCCGAAAAGCACCCTACAACGCAAATATCTAAGCTTACGGACTCGCAATCCAGGCTCAGATTGATTTTTTAATGAGGAAATCCCCATGTCCAATTATTCTACACTGCACCAGGCAGAACTGAATCTAAGCTCAGAGCAGTTTGTGCTTACGAAACACCAGACTACGCATCAGGTGCGTCTGCTGATTAAACAACTTATAGGTAAGCATTTAACGGCTCAAGAGATCCTTCGAAAAGGACGATCTGGTTTTCTTCAACTATCTTCCCTCTATGGCTCGCTGATTATTACGGCTGACTCAGAAATAAAAAATAGCCGTTTATGGCGCTGGAGTGGTGAGTTTATCCCTGTTAGTTTTTACTGTGCTTCTTAATTGTTTTGCAAGGTAGAGACAGATTTTCCCTGGAGGATAGTCTCTCAGGAAAGACTCAAATTGGTTGGTAACTCACCTGAACGGAGTGAAGTTGTATGGTTAATGCGCTTAGGGTTCCAAAACAGTATGGAACCTATGCAGATATCTGCTTAATGTTGGGTTTGGCGCGGCTTGCTTACATTGCCCAATTACAGATTTATGGAGTGAAAGAAATTAAATTAGCTGACTTAGGTACAAGTTATCAAATTCAGCTAAAGCAGGATCTTGACCCTAACGAAATTGCTTCTACGCTCCAATATGAAGACTTCCTACGTCCGGTCAAAGGGGACAAAACAGAAGCAATCGCAGGTTTAGACTGGTCTGAGATTGATTTCTTCAACACAAAAGAAAATAGTGAGACGCGCAATCGCTATCGAGAGTTTCAGCGTCAGTCTAAACGGGAGAAGTTGGAATTAGCTGACGAAGATAAGCCAACCGAACCGGATGCGCGGACTCAAAATGGGGTAATTCTCACTTCGATGCGGCACGATCGCAACCATAATGCCCTCTGGAAAGCAGGCTGGGATATTCAGCAACATTTTGGAGCATTGGTGGCATCAGTCTTTAAAGCCTTTGCTGAAATCAACAAACGATCGCAGGGTGATGAAATTGCTCAGGCTACGGCATCCTTCAAAGCCTTTACGGGTACAAGTCTTCCGGCTCCAGCTAGTGCAGTCAAAATTTTTTTCCCAACCTCTGTTCAAGGCGTAAATCGTCTGAAAGCAGATACCAATAAGGTTGACGGCAGCGGGCAAAAGGAAGAATGGCTATTGCTATGGTTGATCGCCGTAGGTTTATTTGAGTTTGGTATTGCTGAACGCATCAAAGTTTCTGACAATACTTTCGATTGGCGCATGGTGTTATTAGAGCCAAAGGACTTGAGCCTTTCCAGCTATCGGGAGGTTTTAGATGAAGTCAGGAAATTTAGCCCGCCGAGCGGCGCACACGGAGTTGCCAGATTTGACGCAGAAATGTCGATCGGGCTTTCTAAAGAACTCCTAAAACATCATCCTGCTAAAGAGATTGGCAAACCGATTAAACAACGATCGCGTAGCCCTTCGATTAAAGAAATGGTGTCTGGATTTAGCGGCACTCATTTCGGGTCTAAGGGGCAAGTTTACGGTGTTAAAGAAGTTTTTAGTCTCGGTTTACCCGACTGGATTCGACCAGAAACGGCTGAAGAGGTGAAAAACTACCAAAGTCTTTTAGATGAGCATTTGGCAGTGGTGCGATCGCTCTCGATCGATGAAGGCAATGGAGAACTTCTGAACTCTTATCGAGACTTTATTACAGGCAATGACCTCAATCAGTTTTTTCGATTCAACATCAGCTATGCCGATTACATCGTGAGGCAATTGGCAGATCCAAAAGCAAAATATGCACCGAAACGATTTTCTCAAGAAGGATTAGACATCATGACTCGAAGTTTCGACAAAGCTGACCAAAAATGGTCGATCAAGGATATTACCCAGAATAAGGGTTTTCTCAGAATCGCTAGAGCCATCAACAGCGCCACAGTCTATGCTGGGAAAATCAAAACCAGAGAAGGCACTATAGAACTTGATTGGCAGCGTACTTATGGATTGGCACAACGCTTAAGTAATCAGTTGGGTTCTAAGCAAGATTTTATTGCTGAGCTATCAGCCTTTCTCACTAGTTATGACAATGAGAATATGCGAATCTCTGAACAACTTTTGAAAGATAATAAATCGCTTAGAAGAGTATGGGTGACGAACGAAGATTTAGAACAGTTTTTAGTGCTGCTAGATGACGGACAGCCTTTCAAATGGAGTCTTGTGGCGAACCTGCTGCTAGCTTATGGCTATGCGAAATGGAAAAAGCCATTAGAAGGAGAACCCGATGGCGCACCGTCCGGCGATGACGATAACACAGATGAGAGCGCATAAGGGAAACTCAATGAAACACCCATCTTGTAATGACATGGATGATTTACTAGGTAGCCAACGCGAAGCGATTCTTACGATCGCCGCCAAACATGGAGCCTATAACCTACGAGTATTTGGGTCCGTAGCGCGGGGGGAAGCAGATGAGCAAAGCGATATTGATTTGCTAGTGGATTATTCCCTCGATCGCATCACTCCCTGGTTTCCAGCAGGCTTGAAGTTAGAGCTAGAGCAATTGTTGGGGCGTAAAGTGGACATTGCCACAGAACCAGCTTTAAAAGACCGCATTCGAGAGCAGGTCTTGAAGGAGGCAATCCCACTTTGAGAAGTGACAAAGAACGATTGCAGGATATTTTGGAGGCAATTGCTCAGGTTGAACGGTATGCCACTCCGGGGCGAGACAGGTTCAATCAAGATGAACTGGTTCAAATCTGGATTGTGCATCATCTGCAAATCATTGGTGAGGCATCCAGCAAGTTATCCAAAGTATTCACTGACCAGCATCCTGAGATTCCTTGGGCTGCGGTTGTGGAATTCCGCAATATCCTGGTTCACGAATATTTCAGGGTGGATCTGGAAATTGTCTGGCGCATTGTTGAGCACGATTTACCCGATCTCAAATCAAGGGTCCAAGCTTTTGTACAACAAGGAGAAAATGAATAATGGCTCAAAAAACATTTCCGGTTTACTCAATTTCAATTTCTGGGTTACTGTCTTGGCAACTTCATGCACTCAATAATGAAGGCAATGAGGGCAATCAATCTCTTACACGCCGCTATTACATCATTGACAAGAATGATCCTGAACCGCAGTACGTAAATGGCATTTCTGGCGATATGCTGAAACACATTCAAGCAGAGCATTTACATCGGGTGGCGATCGAATCACAATTAACCCTTTCACAAGGTGGAGAGAAGTTTAATCCTGATCGAGTTGGATATGACATCAGTATTGAAACCAAGGAAAAGCCTTTTTTCACAGACAAGGAAGCAGATTTAACAAGTCGCACCAATAAGGTTTTAACTCTGTGCACAATCAGTGATTTAGAAGGCTTTATGGTAACGGTTAAGGGTGGACAAACCTTGAAACGTGAATCAGTGATTGAATTTGGAGCTGTGGTTGGTATTCCTGGTTCTGTCAAAACTCAAAGCTACTTTCATGCCAAATATGGGGTTGATAATCCTACCCCTTACAACGTCCAGGTCAGTTCTGGTTTATATGCAACGGTACTGAATATTGAAGCCTTTCGTATCGGCTACAATCCCCACAGTTTCAACTACGCGATCGATACGGCTGAACGTAAAAAGCGATTAGATGCGTTGCTTAAGAGTGTGTTGTATACCTATCTGCAACCCAACGGAGCTAAGCGAAATACGCACTTGCCCCATCCCGATCGCTTTGAAGGTGTAGTCACAGTCAGCACCAAACGTTGTCCTGCCCCGATGATCAGTCCATTGCAGATTGAGAGCTATCAACGGCAAATTAGCAGTTTGACTCAGACGTTGAATCGCATCAACGGTGAAGGAACAATTCTTGAGTATCCCTTTGACGACTTTGCTCAGTTTGCTGACCAGATCGAGCAGTTGATTCAACAAGCACAGCCGTGGGAGACCAACAATGGCGAAGGCAACGAGTAAAGACCCTCAACCCCAACCCCTCTCCCAAAAGGCGAGAGGAGAGCAGAAGTGGCTAACAGTTGTCTATTCCCCTGTCAGCTTGTTTTCTCTTAAGCGATCGGATGCCACCAGTATGGCAGCACGAACCAACCTAGTGCCAACGCCCTATGCGATCAAGATGGCATTGCTCAAAGTGATGCTAGAAAACCAGGGAGCCAGCCACTCAACAGATTTTGATGCTTGGATTAAGCAGGACTTTGCCTGGATTCGAGATCTGGAAATTCGCGTGCTACCGCCAAACGCTTTAGTTGTAAATCGCAACGGCTATAAGCTGCGTTACTACGATCAGACCGCAGATAAGGCAGATAAGACTCGCCCCACAATGCCTTTGACTGATGGCTTTGTGTTTCGAGAGTGGGTGCATTTAGCAGACGAACTAACACTTTGCTGTGGCGTAACTGAGCGCATTGCCGAACTCACAACGCTCTTCTCTCAAATCAACTACTTTGGCAAACGGGGTTGTTTTTTCCAATATTGCCCTGATCAAACTCAAGCAACAGCGCAACCCACTGTTGAGGTGGATGCCAATTCAAGCTTCACACTTCAGCCGATGGATGATTTAGGCGAGAAAGCCACCTTTGGACGGATCAATCCCTATTCTGATGAAAAAGTCAGAGTAGATAGCGATCGCATCATTAAACCAGGGTTATTGCCTCTACAACTTACTGCTACCAGTGCCCGCTATGACTTCTACAAACGACAACCTAACTAGCATGGCTGGCTTGACGATCGTGCTGAAACCGTTGAGGAGTTCAACCCTGCAAGCCATTGGTTTAGCAGACTGGCTATCCAAGTTTGAGCCAGTCCAAGCTTGGATTCCACTCGTTCAGCAAAACGGTGTGACGAAAGTGATGCTAGTTGCTGAGGCGCAAGACTACTCGACATTAACGCAGACAATCTGTCAGCAAATAATTTGGAATGTGGCGATCGCGTGGCAAGGTAACTGTTACGAATTCACTGGTATTGAAGTTGACAATCACGATTTACACGTATTGCAAATTTCGTTAACGCCAGCAGAGTCACTACCACGTTCAATGGGACGAGCCATTCACGCCCAGTTTTCCCAATGGTTAGCGATCGCTGATTCAGCACTAGCAGACCACTTACATCAGCAAAGCCAGCTTCCCTTTACCCTATCGATCAGTCCGGGTTCTCACCCAAAACTGCGGATCAGCCTTCTACAAAAGAAGCTACTTGCTCCCTTATTGCTAGGGTTGAGTCACAGTTTGGGACAAGAAATGCTCTTGGCAAACATTGCCTGTCGATTGGGACAAGCAATTGATATTGTGCAAATGAATCAGTTTGAGCAACTGACACAGACCATACCGAAAGAAGCGATTGAGCTAGAGTTTCTTTCACCCACTAGCTTTAAGCAAGGACAACAGATTCAACCGTTTCCTTTACCCGAATTTGTATTTGCCGGTTTACATCGTCGCTGGAATGCATTTGCCCCCAACCATCTGCACTTTCCAAAAGTGGAATGGCAGAGTTTAGTCGCAATGTATGAACTCAGAACAAAGACATTTCGGATGGAAGGAGGTTCTGAAATTGGTTCTGTGGGCTGGGTTCGCTATCGCTTTCCTAATCCAGAACAAGCCAGAATCGCCACAATTCTCGCTCACTTTGCTTCTTTTGCGGGGGTTGGTCGTAAAACCACAATGGGCATGGGACAAACACGACTAAAAGGTAAAGAAAATTAGAAGAGGGGAAGCCTCCAAAGCAATGGAAGAATATTTGCCCCTGGCATACCTTAATGCCTGGGAATATTGCCCACGCCGTTTTTACCTGGAATACGTGTTGGGTGAGATGGCTGACAACGAGCATATCCTTATGGGTCGCCATTTGCACCGCAATATCAACGAGGAAGGTGTCATTCAGGAAGAGGACATGCTGATTCACCAACAACAGTGGGTGTGGAGCGATCGCCTCCTGGTTTCAGGTGTCATCGATGCGGTCGAGGAACGGGAAGGACAATTGATTCCTTTGGAATACAAAAAAGGCAAAATGGCGAGGCATTTGAGCGATCATTTTCAACTCTGTGCCGCCGCCCTGTGTCTGGAGGAACAAACCGGGCGCAGTCTTGCCTATGGAGAGATCTTTTATCACGCCAACCGCAGGCGGCAAACCGTTCCGTTTACGTCTGAATTAAGGCAAGCAACCGAAGCGGCGATCGCAGCTGCCCGTCTTGCTGTCTATCAATCCATGCCTATACCCATTGATTATCCCAAAAAGTGTCAGGCGTGTAGTTTGCAGGGCATTTGTCTGCCGTTTGAAGTCAAGCAATTAATCAAGTGAGCAACCCCATGTCAGTTCTCTATGTGACTCAACCGGATGCAGTTTTAAGCAAAGTCTACGAAGCCTTCACGGTTGCCCTCAAGCAAGAAGATGGGTCGTGGAAAAAGCAATCGATTCCAGCTCAGACGGTTGAACAGGTTGTTCTAATGGGCAACCCTCAAGTAACAGGCGATGCACTGATGTATGCCTTAGAGTTGGGAATGCCAGTTCACTATCTGTCTAGTTTTGGCAAGTATTTGGGTTCCGCACTTCCCGGTGAGTCACGTAATGGGCAACTACGGTTGGCTCAATATCAGGTCTACAAGGATTTAGAACGGCGATTGGACTTGGTGAAGGCGATCGTCACTGCCAAAATTCATAACCAGTACACCGTGTTATATCGCCATAACGAACGAGACAATCCTCTAAAGCTTCGTAAGAGCCAGGTAAAGACCCAAACCACCATCGATCAGGTACGAGGCATGGAAGGCATGGCGGCACGAGAATATTTTGCTTTCTGGGTAAAAATGCTAGATCACGAGTGGAAGTTTCAGGGACGCAACCGCCGTCCGCCAACTGATCCAGCCAATTCTCTATTGAGTTTTGCCTATGGGCTTTTACGGGTGCAGGTTACAGCCGCTGTCCATTTAGCAGGACTAGATCCCTATGTTGGCTACTTGCATGAAGTCAGTCGAGGTCAACCCGCGATGGTGCTGGATTTGATGGAAGAGTTTCGTCCACTAGTGGCTGATAATTTGGTGCTAGCCGTGATGAATAACCGAGAAATCCAACCCAAGGACTTTAGTGAAAGTCTCGGTGCCTACCGTCTTTCAGATTCAGGACGAAAGGGGTTTCTCCAAGCATTTGAACGCAAAATGAGCGATGAATTTAAGCATCCGGTATTTGAATACCGTTGTACTTATCGTCGAGCGATCGAGCTGCAAGCACGTCTCTTAGCAAGACATTTACAAGAGGGGATTCCTTATCAACCATTGGTGTTGCGTTAGAGCAAATGACAACACTGTTCTATCTCATCATTTACGATTTACCAGACACAAAGGTAGCTAATAAACGCCGTACCCGGCTGCACAAGCTGTTATCTGGTTACGGCAAATGGACTCAATACAGCGTTTTTGAATGTTTTTTAACAGCTGTACAGTTCACAAAGTTACAGATTCAGTTAGAGACGCTCATTAAACCAGACGAGGATTCAGTCAGAATTTATGTTTTGGATGCTGGAGCACTAAAACGGACGATCGCCTATGGTTCAGAGAAACCGCGACAGGAAGGAGCGATCGTTCTATGATTAGGGCATCTCAAATTTTGGCAAACCTCAGCAAGGGCAAAATCCTTGGAGGGTTTGACAAAACCGCCAGAACCTTGAAAAATCAATACTTTCAACTCTTGGTTAAGGTGAGCAACAATATCTGTGTTAGGTTTTTAGAGGTTGGATTTGGACATCTCACAAGAGGTTTGCCAAAATGGTGGCTAGAATCCTTTCATTGCAAGGTTCCTACACTGCGTTGTCGCAAAACCTGAATCCCGGTCTACGGGACTGAAACATCAAACGATCGCCCTCGAAGTCGAAGTTCAAGACGTGTCGCAAAACCTGAATCCCGGTCTACGGGACTGAAACATCAAACGATCGCCCTCGAAGTCGAAGTTCAAGACGGTCGCAAAACCTGAATCCCGGTCTACGGGACTGAAACCTTGTGGCATTGGATGCGGTTGATTACCGGGTTCAAAGTCGCAAAACCTGAATCCCGGTCTACGGGACTGAAACATTAAGTTGCCCAATATTTGCCCTGATGCGCGGCAAATCAAAGTCGCAAAACCTGAATCCCGGTCTACGGGACTGAAACAACCCAAACTTCAGAGCCAATCTCATTGCCAGAAAAGGTCGCAAAACCTGAATCCCGGTCTACGGGACTGAAACGATAGCAACAGTCTTCCTGATCAGCCAATCAGAAGACGTCGCAAAACCTGAATCCCGGTCTACGGGACTGAAACTTGCCGATCGTCTCGCACTGCAAACAGTAATTTTACGTCGCAAAACCTGAATCCCGGTCTACGGGACTGAAACTCTCAGTCATTGAGTCGTGGATCTGCATTAGTGAAGCGTCGCAAAACCTGAATCCCGGTCTACGGGACTGAAACCTGAAACGCCACAATCAGCACAACGCTGACTTGTTGGCTCCCACGTCGCAAAACCTGAATCCCGGTCTACGGGACT
>JANRJA010000042.1:0-7267 GCA_033764315.1 Oculatellaceae cyanobacterium bins.114 | reverse complement strand
CCACAATCTCTTTTAGCCTGACGATTTCAACCTAATTAGATGCTGCTTTTTGGCTTGATACCAGTGATTGATTGCTAGGCGTAATCAGGCGACCTCTGGTTCGAGGAGTGATCAGCCAATTGTTGTTGCCGTGTAAGTGGTCATATAACCCAACCAACGAAATCATGTTTTTGAATGTGATAAACCCAAACAACAAGAAAATGTGATTGAGATAGTAATAGAGTGGGTATCGCCGAGAGGCAACCTTAACCGTAACTAGTGTTTGATATCCACAACAGACAAATCCTAAAACCGTAGCGAACCAAAGATAAGCATTCTCAGTCGGAGGAATAAACCCTTGATAGAGAAATAGACTGAGCACAACCGGAATAATTTGAACCGCAATCAGTGAGTAAAAATCACAATAGTAGAGCAGGTAAGTCCAATAGATTTTTTGCCACAACGTGAACTTATCCGATCGCCAGACACGCCGCTGATACTTCAGACTAACCTCTAGCCATCCCTGTGCCCACCGCTTGCGCTGAAACCAAAAAGCTTTGATATCAACGGGTGCCAATTCTGTCGTGACAATGCTGCGATCGTGCAAAATGCGATATCCACTAAGCAAGGTTCGCATTGAGGCGTCAATATCTTCAGTCAACATGGATGGATTAAAGCAGATCTGCTTTAACACTGACGTGCGCCAATAGCCATTGGAACCGCCAAAGATACTGGAGTCTGTGAGAAACGATTTAGCTGGATGGCTCACCCCATAGAGCGTCTCAAACTCGATCGCCACTGTTTGAGTCAGCAGATTTTGGCCATGATTGCGAATAACATTACGCCCTTGAACTACATCATAGCCATGCTCAAGCCAATGCCAAGCCCGCATGAAACAGTCGGGTGCTGGATGATGATCGGCGTCTAATACACAGATAATTTCTCCAGTGACGATTTTGAGGGCAGCATTGAGGTTTTCAGCTTTAGAGTGGCTGCCATCCACGCGCAACAGACGTAACTCAGGATATTGCTGAGCCAGTTGGCGCAATTCGTGTTCAACAGGCAAATCGACTGGCGTATTATAGGCCAGGATGACCTCTAAGCCATCGACTGGGCGATAAACCCGCGTCAGGATGTGATGCAACGACTCCAGAATAATATCTTGCTCGTTGGGCAAGTAGGCAGCCACTAAAAAGGAACAGCGGGGGACAGGGACAGGCGATCGCGGACGACGCGCACCCCCAACTCTCAAAAAAATCTTAAGTTGATACCAAAATCGCTCGAACCGTCCTACCAGATATTTGTCAGAGTCCGTTGCAAATCTGCGAAACAGGGAATTCGTTGATTCCCAAATTACCATTAAAGAACTAATGACATAAAAGGTGGTAATTGCAATGTGTAAGCTGATTAAACTCCATCCACCTAAGCGTAAACAATAGAGAAAGATTGTAGGAACACCTACTAAAACAAGATGAGTAAAGAGTAACTTTTTGAGTTCAATAGCCCACTTTTTTGTCATGTAAGATAGTTCTCCGACAGTGATAGAAATTGAGTTAATAGCTCCAGTAAATGACTCAAAAAGTTTAAGAGATGATGGATCCAGTTTTAGAATGTCCGTTTTTGTGAATTGACTGAGGTGGAGTCGAGGTCATAGGTTCAAGTTCATCCTCACTCAGCCAAATCGTTTTTTGACCATCTGATATCTGACACAAGTAGAACTCGCGTTCATCTAACATCTTTTGCATCTGAACCACTTTCCAGCTATCTTTGCCGTTGTAATTGACGCGATCGCCCACATTAGGTCGCCACACCCGTTGTTTGGGCGTCGGCACTGGGGTCAAAAGATAATCGACATCTCGCACCAAACTCATGACCACTCGCTTGAGTGAAGGAGTTGTATAATCAGCGATCGCCGCTAATATCAGGGTGCCGAGGATCATGACAGGCAACAGGGCGTAATAGAGCGACAAGTCTTTGTCAATTAACAGCGTGATAGTGCGATCGACAACAAAGTTGTGAATCAAGAAATAACTGTAACTATGCAACCCTAACCAAACCAGTATGGATTGAAGGGGTTGCAAATTAGCGATCCCCTGAAAGAGCACCATGCAACACAGCCCTAACCCTGCCGACGTTAACAAGTCGCAGACAATCCAACCCCAGGCATAAAACTGCGTCACAAACCCCAGGGCATAGAGTAAAGACCCCCAGATTAGAGAGCGTCGATAGTGCCAAAAAACAGGCCCTCTGCCATAGCGATAGGCATGTGCCACCACCATCCCTAAAACAAAGATGCTGAGCTTTGAGAGAAATGATAGGAAGGGCGACCACTGATTAGGAGTATCCAGAATCACATAGGTGGGATGCCCCTCAAATTGATAAACCGCCAAAGCCCGATAGCCCAGAGTTAATAGAAGACTGACCAACAGCAAATTGCGACCTCCCCACCGTTGCAGCAAATGCCATAGCAGAGGAAAGATCAGAATAAAACTGAGAATAAGAGACACAAACCACCACGGGCCACTCGTGGGAACCAGAAGCTCTCCCTGGTAATCAAATAGGAGGGGAAAGGTTAACCCAGCAAAGATGTTCCAGGCACTCGGCACATAGCTGCTAGTCGCAATTCCGATGGCAATCAAGACCGGGTAAGACAACCAGGCAACTGTCCAGAATGGAATCAGCACCCTCGCAAAGCGACGCTTGTAAAACTGAATTAACTCTAATGCTCTGCCTCTGAGTGAAAGGACTAGACTGAAACCACTAACCAGAATAAAAACATCAACATACTGGAAGCCAAACCAGATAGGCAGTCCTATGATCCATGCAATCGGGTTTTGCCCCAAGCGATCGCTGGCCGTGGCCAATCGCTGAACGTTATCTAGAAAACCTGTCGGTTGTGGAGTAAAGGCATAGTCTGTCATTAGCAACTGAGCATGATACAGCAAGATCATGACTGCTGCAAAAATCCGAATTCCTTCAATCCATGCCAATCGCTGTGACGCAGAACCATTGGATGCAGCCATAGCAATCCTATACTTTGTGAGAGATGAGCAAAATAAAACTAAAAAGCAAGTTAAGGTAATTTTTTATACGGTTACGTTAGAGAGACCAAACCTCGAAACTGAGTATAGATAGTAGGATGTAGAGGGTGAGAGGGTTGCATCATAACTAATGTTGATAAAATCTAATTTCATCTAAAGGTTATGGTAGAGGTATTGTCAAAATCATAAAGGCTTAAATCAGCGCATTTTGAATGAAAATCCTCCTTTATAAACAATCACGAGTAAGTTTAGTACAAAATGCTTCACAAAACGCAAGCTGGTTGTAACATTTGGCAATATTTTCCTTTCAGGACAAATACCTGAAAAGGGCAACTCAGATCATCGTCCTTAAGAGGGAAATCCTTGCCCAGAAGGAAAAGGCGGCCTTTTAACCTTGATTTAGAGATTATTTAATTTTTCTCTTAACGTGCAATAACATAAGGAATTTGTCTTAATTTCCAGACTTAGAATCAGGCAAGCTGCTATTAATCCCTATATCCCTTTAAAACTCAAGCTGAACCTCGCGCTTCATTAGGGGATTGCGCGTCAATTTTGAGTGCCAATTCATACAGGTGAATCCAGGACTAATAGATCGCCAAGACATAGCTTAAAACTGGCTAAAGAGCTTTTCCATCATCTCACCCTCTTGTCATCTTGCTCACTTAAGGACGATGACTTGAAATTATCATTTTGCCTACAGAGCTGAATATCTTCATCCAGGATGAGTTTGCGTCACTTACCACAATTTTCATAGGTGTAGACTACACCGTTCGTTTGCTTTGCTTAAATGCACAGGCATTTGTTGCGTAGTACTCGCCCAAAAACCGCTGTATATCGGTTACAGACTCATCAGCACCACAGTTAAACATCAAGCTGAGACATCAAGTGAGACATGAAGTTTTGTAGGCGTTTAATGGCTGTTCTCTCTTGAGAAAGAGGAGGAATTCATCTCCCATTCTTAAGATCAGATTGAGGAAAATTAAACTTTTTTAGATAAGGCATCAAATTTATGAGTACAGAGTTTGAAGCACGCAAAGAACGCTCTGATATTGAGCAACCCATGTTTCCTGAAGAGGTTGATCAACAACAAAAATTGCAGCAAAAGCAAGAGTTAGAGAAATCAGGGCAATCATTAACAGCTAATCCTGGCGATCGCATTGATGACTCTAAAACCCTAGAGGAAAAAGCAAAGCAAGTAGCCGTTGATGCCCCCGATATCACTGGCGACCACATCGTTGTGCCGACTTATTTTGTTGTTGATGAGCCAGATGGAACCAAAAAAGCACTGCACCATGTGAAGGATGCCGAGGAGATCTCAGATGTGATCCGACAAGCACGGGTAGACGAAGATGGCAACCGGGTTTGGTAGTAGTGTCCCGTTTGTTAGTAGCGTGATCGTCTGGCATTTTAGCTCAGCTCAGGCGATCGCCCATCAGCCAACCAATCAAGACTCAAGAGGCACTCATGACTCAGACACAATCGCAGCGACTCCAACCCCCACAGCATCAGGATCAACGGCCCGGTTTGCAGTCAGAGATGACTCCACAACCCCAGGCACAAGCCTCTGAATATCACGGTAGTGGTAAGTTAAGGGGCAAAGTTGCTTTAATCACAGGAGGTGACAGTGGCATTGGGCGTTCAGTAGCCGTAACCTTTGCCAAAGAAGGAGCCGATGTGGCGATCGTCTATTTGAATGAGCACTCCGATGCGCTGAAGACTAAGGAACTGGTCGAGGCAGAAGGGCAACGATGCCTGGTGCTCTCTGGAGATGTGGGCAGTGAACCTATTTGTCAACAGTTGGTTGATCAAACCATTCAAGAGTTGGGTCAGTTAGATATTTTGATCAACAACGCGGCTGAACAACACCCTCAAGAAAGCATCGAAAATATTAGTGCTGAGCAGTTAGAGCGAACATTTCGCACCAACATCTTTAGCATGTTCTACCTCACCAAGGCAGCTTTACCACATTTGAAAGAGGGTAGTTCGATCATTAATACCACCTCAGTAACTGCTTACAAAGGCAGCCCTCAATTACTAGATTATTCAGCCACCAAAGGAGCGATCGTGGCGTTTACTCGTTCCTTGTCACAAGGGCTAGTTAAGAAGGGGATTCGAGTGAATGGCGTGGCTCCAGGGCCGATTTGGACTCCTCTAATTCCCTCAACATTTCCTCAAGAGGAAGTAGAAAGATTTGGAGCACAGGTGCCGATGCAACGGGCTGGACAGCCTGACGAGGTCGCCCCTAGCTACGTCTTTTTGGCATCCCGTGACGCATCTTACATGACCGGACAAATTTTGCACCCTAATGGTGGGAACGTAGTCAATGGATAGTCTTGTAGAGTGACTGTAATGGGAGCCATAGTCAGCTTTGATGATTTTTTATAAACGTAGGAGGTAATGGTTATGCAAAATGTGATTTATCGTCGAGTCGAAGATTTGCCCCAAGATGTCAAAGATCATTTGTCTGCTCAGTCACAACAACTATTTCTAACCAACTACAACCAGTTACTAGAAAAAGGATGTGATTGGGGGAGTGCGTTTCAATTGGCCTGGGCAAACTTGGGTCTGAGCAATAATCAATAGATCAATAACCTGTAGTCAGTAATTGGGTGAAATTAAAGTAGACTAAATGCCGAGTAATACATATTACAAAGAATTTCGCCTCTCTACTGATCAAGTGAAAATTAAGGAATTAAAGCGCATGACAGAATTTAAGCAGGGCGATCGCGTCGAATGGAATACTTCCCAAGGCAAAACGGTTGGTGAGGTAGAGAAAAAATTAACAGAGCCAACTGAGATTAAAACTCACACTGTTGCCGCTTCAAAAGACAATCCAGAATACTTAGTCAAAAGTGAAAAAAGTGGTAAAGAAGCTGCTCACAAACCAGAGGCTTTAAAGAAAGTCAACAACGATTAAAATCCACTTACTATCTGTTGTTCTAGCAACGCTAAAACAGCTTGTTCTTCACGCCGTAATCCATACGGCGTTTCTTGTATATCAACCACGTCCCATTCTTCTAAAAAAGGAATGAGAGTCCCCTTCAGATATGCCTCAAGCACTGCTGGGTGAATGTAGTATTTACGACAGGTTGCTGGACGGTTGCCCAACAAGTCAGCTACGTTTTTAACAGCTTGAGTTACGTTTTTCTTGGCCTCAGTTTGAGAGTGAGCTATCCCAATTGTTTTAAGTTCCAACGCTGCCTGTACCGTTCCCGACCACGTCCTAAAGTCTTTGGCTGTAAAATCTTCCCCGCTCACGGTGCGTAGATAAGAGTTGACATCTCCAGAGTTAATGGTTTGCCGTTGACCATTTTCATCAATATATTGAAAAAGCTCATGCCCAGGAATGTCTTGACACCGTTTAACAACCTTTGCAAGGCGACGATCGCTCAGTTCAATGTCGTGCTCCACTCCGCTCTTACCTCGAAACTGAAATTTGATCTGATTTCCTGAAAAAGAAACATGGCGATCGCGCATAGTGGTTAGACCAAATGAGCTGTTTTTCAAGGCATACTCATCGTTGCCCACTCGAATCAAAGTTTTCTCAAGTAGCTGAACAACCGTCGCTAATACTTTTTCACGCGGCAAATTGGGCAACTGTAAATGGCGATCGGTTTGTTCACGAATCATTGGCAACACTAACCCAAAAGCAATCATGCGGTTAAATTTGGTCTGGTTGCGGTGTCCTCGCCAATCAGGATGATAGCGATACTGTTTACGTCCTTTAGCGTCATAGCCCGTTGCTTGCAAATGACCATGAGGCAACGAACAAATCCAAACCTTTTTCCAGGCAGGCGGAATGACTAACGACTTAATCCGCGCTAATGTCTCGCGATCGCATACTCGGTTGCCCTCTATGTCGTAGTAACAAAACCCTCGACCGGATGCCTTGCGCTGAATTCCAGGAATTGTGTCTGTCACATAGTGCAATCCTGCTTTTTGAGCAGATTGAATGGGGTCAGTCACAACAATGAGTTCTAACCGTGCATGAATTGATTTTTTCTTCTTAGAAGTAGCTGGCATTTATAACAGTTTCAATACTTTAAAAGCAAAGGGATGAATGTCTTTGATATACACCCATCCCCTCATGGAAATTAGTAAAATTTACCTGACGGGGTGACAAGAGTAGCTACAAAGCAGACTGGACAAGCTTCATCGCCCTCATACCCTTGCGATAATACTGCCACTTGTGGGGTGAGAGTTGAAGTAATTGGGTAACGATTTCAGCATAAGGAGCCATGAACTGT
>JANRJA010000028.1:0-71298 GCA_033764315.1 Oculatellaceae cyanobacterium bins.114 | reverse complement strand
CTACGAGCTTGTTTGAGGCTCTTCTCTAGCTGCTCCAAACTCTCAGTAATCTCTACCCTAAAAGGTCGTCCTGTCATCTCACTGTCTCTGATAGGTTCTACTCTTTAGTTTGGCGCATCTTCATATCTGATTGGTATTACTCAAAAATCATTACTTTTAGAGGACTACCCGAAAATTGAATGAGGGTTTCTCTTCTTTTTTCTTTCTTCTTTTTTTAGGGTGCCGGGTTTGGATATCGCGTATGCACTGCATTCACATCTGTCAAGATCTCATCTGTTAGCGTTACATGAATGCTCTCTAGATTTTCTTTGAGTTGTTCTAGAGTTGTGGCTCCAATAATCGTACTAGCAACAAACCATTGACTTTTAACAAAGGCGATCGCCAGTTGAGCAGGGCTTAACCCATGTCGAGTAGCAATGTCAGCATAAGCAGCCACCGCTTCATTGACATTAGGTTTGAGATAGCGTTGCCCAAACCCTGGGAAAAGGGTAATACGGGTCTTTTCGGGTGTGCTGTTGACATACTTACCCGACAACAAACCAAATCCTAATGGGCTGTAAGCAAGCAAGGGAACATGTTCGCGATCGCACGTCTCAGCCAACCCCCACTCAAACGAACGGTTGATTAAGTTGTAAGCATTTTGAATTGATACAACTTTGGGTAAGCTCAATTGCTGAGCAATCTGGCTAAATTGACAGACTCCCCAAGGGGTTTCATTACTCAACCCAATGTAGCGGATCTTACCTGCTTGAATTAAGTCTGCAAATACCGACAACTGCTCCTCAATGGGAACGGTTTCACGATTTTTGGCAGGGTCATACACCGTTTGCCCAAACAAAGGAACATAGCGATCAGGCCAATGCAGTTGATAGAGGTCAATGTAGTCGGTTTGCAATCGCTTTAAGCTATCATCGACCGCTTGTTTCACATTGTCGCGATCGATCGCCTTAGCCCCCTCTCGAACCCATTTCATACTGCGACCGGGACCCGCAATTTTAGTGGCAACAATCAGGCGATCGCGTTGTTGACGCTTCAACCATTCCCCAATAAAGCTTTCGGTCAAGCCATAGGTTTCAGCGCGTGGTGGCACAGGATACATCTCCGCTGCATCAATGAAATTCACTCCCTGGGCGATCGCATAGTCGAGTTGCTGATGGGCTTCCTCTAGGGTGTTTTGATGTCCATAAGTCATCGTCCCCAAACAAATCTCTGAAACCTTCAGATCACTGTCCCCAAGTTGGTTGTATTGCATAACTGTCATTGGTTATTGGTCATTGTTTATTGGTTATTAGTCATGGACACGATGGGCAACTTCGAGGTCTAGATCCCCGATTCTTTGTTGAAGTTGCTCCCACTGATCTAATCACATTGCCAGAAACCGGGGATCTGGGTTGCTGTTTATCTTGCTTTCACCTTAATATCTCCTATGCTTAAGATGCGGCTGTTTGCCAGGAAATCGTTATGGTATTAACTGCTCAACAACTTGCCGACTTAATGCCCGATGCGACTCAACTCGAAAGCAATGAGCCAGAGATGGAAAGTTCTTTACACTATGCTCAACTGGCTCTGTTAGTGGCGTGTTTAGAGTGGTTGTGGCGCGATCGCACTGACTTTTTTGTGGGTGCTAACCTGACGATCTATTTCAGTCGTCAACAGCTTAAAAACCGCGACTTTCGGGGACCCGATTTCTTTTTGGTCAAGAAGACGGAGAAGCGTCCTCGAAAATCATGGGTGGTGTGGGAAGAAGACGGTCGCTATCCTGACCTGATTATCGAATTGCTCTCTAGCTCGACCGCAGATGTCGATCGCACCCTCAAAAAGGAACTTTATCAAGACCGATTTCGCACCCATGAATACTTCTTGTTTTCGCCAGAAAATCTGGAGTTCGTGGGCTATCGCCTGGTAAGCCAACGATATGAGGTCATCACTCCCAATGACTCAGGTCTGCTATGGAGCGAGACGCTAGATCTGTATTTGGGATGTCACAACGGGCAACTACGGTACTTCACCGCTGATGGAGTCTTGGCTCCCACTCCTGAAGAAGACGCCCTCCAAGCTCAGCAAAAAGCCCTCCAAGCGCAACAACAAGCCCTAATCTCTCAGCAACGGGCACAAGAAGCCCAGCAACGGGCAGAACGATTGGCAGAACAGTTGCGATCGCTCGGAGTTGAACCAGACGGGGAATAGAAAGGACGGATCACACCTCGGCGGGTGTAAAGAAACGATTTGCAGGACGCGCCAAGCCAAGATTTTCACGTAGGGTCTTCCCTTCGTACTCCTGGCGGAAAATTCCACGCTGCTGAAGTTCTGGAATTACGTGATCAACAAAATCGTTTAGTCCTTCCGGTAGAAACGGAAACATAATGTTGAAACCATCAGCCCCTTCTTCTATGAGCCATTGCTCCATCTCATCGGCGATCGCTTGGGGTGTGCCAACAAAGATTAACCCACCATAGCTAGCGACTCGTTGGGCTAACTGGCGAATAGTCAGATTCTCGCGTTGGGCTAGGGCAATGACGCGATCGCGCCCAGTGTGGCTGCCATTTGTCTCTGGAATCGCTGGCAACGGGTCATCGGGGTCAAAGCCCGAAACATCATAGCCCAGCGCAAGATTTAGGCTACTAATGCCGCTGTCGTAATGGATCAAACTGTTGAGATGGGCCAGTTTTGCTTGGGCCGCCTCGGCGGTTTCACCCACAACCACTAAAGCACCCGGCAATATTTTGATGCTATCGGGGTCACGTCCGATCGCCCTGACACGACCTTTAACGTCTGCAAAAAATGCCTTGCCTGCCTCCAGACTGCCGACTCCAGCAAACACAACTTCGGCTGTTTCGGCAGCAAGTTGTCGCCCTGCATCAGAGGCACCCGCCTGAACAATAACCGGATAACCCTGAATGGGTCTGGCAATGTTTAATGGCCCCCGCACTGAAAAATAGTGTCCTTTGTGATCCAGAACGTGCATTTTTGCGGGATCGACGTAGATGCCCGCTTCTACATCGCGCACAAAGGCATCATCCGCAAAGGAATCCCATAGACCCGTGACAACATCATAGAATTCGCGGGCACGCTTGTAGCGTTCGCCATGCTCGATTTCTTGCTCTAACCCAAAGTTGAGGGCTGCATCTGGATTGTAGGTAGTGACAATATTCCAGCCTGCACGCCCGCCGCTGATATGGTCGAGAGAGGCAAACCGTCGAGCCACATGATAGGGCGCGTCGTAGGTCGTGGAAGCAGTGGCGATTAATCCGATATGTTCAGTGACGGCAGCGAGAGCAGAAAGCAAGGTAAACGGCTCAAACGATGTTACGGTGTGGCTGCGTTTGAGAGCCGCGATCGGCATGTTGAGAACGGCTAAATGATCTGCCATAAAGAAGGCATCGAACTTGCCCTGCTCTAGTTTTTGAATGAATTGTTTCAAGGCTGGAAAGTTAAAGTTGGCATCGGGAAGCGCACCAGGATATCGCCAAGCAGCAGTGTGGATGCTAACGGGGCGCATGAACGCACCCAACTTCAGTTGCTTTGCTCCGCTCATTTGCCCTCCTGTGCAATACTGACTATTTTGTTAAGGGTAAGATGCGATCGCCCAAAATCTCAGATCCTTGAGTAACAATTGCGGCCTATCTCAGATCCCCGGTTTCTAAAAAGGTGGTCAACAAAGGATCTAAACCTGACCTGTTACCGCTTCAAAAACACCTGCTGCCAGTTCTCAGAACCAAACTCTTTTTGAAACTCACTGATCACCCATGAGATTGACTTGCCCTGACGTTGGGCGATCGCTCCCAGATAATTCTTATACGCCTCTCGGTCTTGGGGAGTCGGATTCGTACCAAATGTGGAACCGATGCACCAATCGTCTTTAGGCATGACTCCATACTTTTCATAAAAGGCTCGCAGTGCCCAGTTAGGCGCATAGCCTTCACAGAAGGTTTTTTGCCGTTGATGATGAAAGTAAGCAATCAGTTCTGACTCGTCGGCTAACTCTGGCTGAATCTCATTCTCCACTTCTACCAGGTCTTCTGTGACGACCTGCGTTTCGATCAACCATTGATGCCCGCAATCCGGACAGACCGTAACAAATGCAAACACCATGAGATTGCAGAGGGGACACTGTTTCTTCGGTGCGGCTCCCGGTTCACCGGGTTCGCTACTCGTCGGCAAACTGTAATGTTGCACATCTTCAGGGAAACCCAAACGAGATAAATTTCCAGCTTGATCGAGAATTGTGCCGTGGGTTTTGCCCGTGCTCGGCGAGATTCGCATGACGCGCCCGATTTGCTGAAAGTGCAAGGCTCGTGATTGCGTTGGACGCAGCAACAACCCCACTTCGACACTCGGTTCGTCAAAGCCAATGCTAATCACATTGCAGGATGTCAACACCATCAACTTGCCATCCCGCAGATCGGTGTACAACCGCTGACGATCTTTGATGGGAGTGCCACCATCGACTACTCCTGCTGGAATGCCCGCTAGACGAAACGCATCTGCAACGTGGCGCGCATGTTCTACATCTACACAAAAAGCGATCGTGCGGCGATCGGGCGTCAGGCGAAACCATTCCTCGACAATCCGCTCGACCAATTCGGGGCGATCGCAAGCATTCTTTAACTCCCGCTCATCATAGTCTCCAGCGATCGTCCGGACTCCTTCTAAATCGAGTTGCCCATCCGCAGGCATACCGTAGTACTTCATCGGAGCCAAAAAGCCCATGCGCTGCAACTCAGATGGCACTGGGGAAGCCACCAGCGTCTCCATATGGTCGCCCAATTGCTCCTTGCCCAAGCGATAGGGGGTCGCCGTTAACGCCAGATGAATTGCAGTGCGATGGGTTTCATACAAAATCTGTTGCCCAATCTGGCTAAAAATCGTGGTGTGTCCTTCGTCATACAACACCACATCGGCCTTCCACTTGCGCCACCACTGCCGCTTTGCCATTGTTTGAATGCTGGCAATTTGAATCGGGGCACTGGGGTCTTCCTTCCAACCCGCTTTGATAAACCCACAGTTCAACCCAAAGGCACGCATCTTTTCGTGGGTTTGCCCCACCAAAACATCCAGATGCACCAAAAACAACAAACGACATCCTCGTGCCTCGGCATGGGCGCAGATCTGCCCGCCAATCACGGTTTTGCCTGCCCCCGTACCCGCGATCACAGCAACTCGCTTGTAACCCTCACCCAACTTGGCATATAGATCTCGAATTAGTTGAATCTGGTAAGGGCGCAGGGTAGGCGGCTGCAGCGGTATCTCAGGCGATTTTAGGTGCATCTAAGGCGATCGCTACAAGAATACAAACGAACTAACAGTGTTCTCGATTTTACAGCATTTGAGGGGAGGGAGGCAGATCCCCGGCTTTTACTTCGAGAACAGAGGCGTTGTTGAAGTCAACCGATTCAGAAGCCGGGGATCTGTATGTGAGTTTTTTGCTAAAGGGCTGTTAACGTAAACATAAGAGAGTTTGGTATTGAGAGGAAACTCAATGACAGCACGAGAACGACTCATCCAAGAAATTGAGCAAGTTCCAGATTCCTTGGCAGAAGAAGTCTTAAACTTTTTGTTGTTTATTAAAAATAGGCAACAGAGAAGTTTAATCCCTAATACTGAAGTTCAAGATTTGCCAGGAATTAGTATTTTGGCTCGAATGGGAGGAGTACCGCAACATTTGCTCTCAGTCGGTAATTTGTCAGAACAAACACAAGACGAGTGAACACCATGAAGATACCTGAGTTAAATCTGCCGACTTTCTAACAACTGGGTATAGGCGATCGCTGTCTCCTTCATGTGCAGATACTCGTCTCTAATTTGGCGATATTGACTGTCGATCGCCACACTATCATCAGGAAGCAAATCGGGATCATATCCTGCAATCTCTCTACCGATCAACACTTCTCGAATAAATCGAATATAGACTTGCTGCAATGTCTCTGCTTTTTCCAGTAGTTGTTCAACTTGAAATAACGCTCTTTCATGAGTCTCTTGTTGACTTGCATAAAAATCAGAAGTTGAAATTAAATCTAATAAATCATTAATTTTGTTCCACTGTTTCCTTAGATTCGAGATTTCTGGTTCCACAA
Organism: Oculatellaceae cyanobacterium bins.114; assembly: GCA_033764315.1. Classification (GTDB taxonomy): domain Bacteria; phylum Cyanobacteriota; class Cyanobacteriia; order Elainellales; family Elainellaceae; genus FACHB-1407. Next base: position 65,224 of record JANRJA010000028.1, on the reverse strand, counting down.
AACGGATGTGTTCTTTCATAAGTGTTGCTAGCTCTTGAGCAACTCTAAGATTCAAACCAGTTTGGGTTTCTGACGGTTTTAACTGTGGCACCTGCCCAGGTAAATGAACCGATGGAAGACCATGCCAGGAGTAGATGTATTGCACATCACCCTCTAGGGTCAAGCTTGGAAACACAACCTGAACTCGATTCTTTGCATTCGCTGTAAAAAAGATACCTAAATTACCCAGTGGCAGATTGGGATAGCGTATCTCTGCTCCATCCACTTCTACAACGACATTATTTTTCAGCCGTTTGATCTTTTGTTCGGGGTAGACAACGAACCAGTACACTCCACCTATCACTAGGGCAAGTACGAGAAGCAATTCCATGAGAGCTAGTTTCGCAGTTTGTAAACGGTTCAGACAAATAAATTTGTCTCAAGTATTGCAAATTCTAGTGGTTTGATAAAACTAGTGCTGTTAAATCATCGCAATATCGAAGAGTTTGAGGGGCATCGCCCTTTAAAAGAGGTCATCTCTCTGCGGCATAGCACACCTCTGCCTCTGCTAAGACGCGATCGCACAGGTCTTTGATTTAAAACATCGGAATCTCTGAGTTCTGAAGGGTCAGCTAACCTACCTCTGTCCTTTAGTTTTAGTATGGACGAGTCTTGAATAAATTGTTAAACTTGAGTTCAGTGATTCACCCCAAGACTGAAATCAGTCAAGAAATACATCTCACATGACTTCAGCAGTGGAGGGATGGAGTGCGTTTTCGCTTCAAAGACAAAAAACTGGAAGCCCTCTACACTGAGGAGAAAAATGCTCACAAATATCCCAATGTTGTTGATGATTTCTTTGAGGTCATGGCAATCATAGTAGCTGCATTGGATGAACGAGATCTGTATGCCAACAAAGGATTGCGATTTGAAAAGCTGGCTGGACAGCGTGGAAAGCAAGGGCAGCGATCGCTCAGGTTAAACAAACAGTGGCGGTTAATTGTCACGCTAGAAGAAGACGAGGAAGGTTCATACCTGCAAATCATTGATGTCGAAGACTATCACTGATTGAAGTAGAAGGGAGAGACAGCGATGAATCAAACATTAATACCAGCAAGAGTTCCACCACCAGGACGTATTTTAATGCGTGAGCTAGAAGCCAGGGGTTGGACACAACGAGATCTGGCAGAAATCACGGGACGACCCATTCAAACGATCAACGAAATTATTCAGGCAAAGAAACAAATCACTCCTGAGACAGCATTGGAGTTGGCAGAGGCGTTTGGTACATCTGCCGAATTTTGGACCAATTTGGAACTCAACTATAGACTTCACCAAGCTCGTAAAGATAATCACGAACGAGACATTGCCCGAAAAAGTCATCTTTATAGCCTTGCACCCATTTCAGAATTAATGAAGCGCGGTTGGATTCAATCGACTCATTCAACTCAAGAATTAGAGCAGGAAATTTGCCGTTTTTTTGGCATTAATTCGATTGACGAAACCCCTAAGCTAGCGATTAATTTTCGCTGTTCTCAAGAGCGCAACCCAGAGGCGATCGCTCAGTTAGCCTGGGTAAAACAAGTTGAAAATGTAGCCAGTCAGCAAACGGTTGGTTCCTTTGATCGAGCGCAAGTACAGGAAGCCATCCCAAGCATTTTGATGCTTACAGAAAACCCGGAAGACATCCGACGCATTCCTGATTTGCTCTTGTCATTGGGAGTGCATTTTGTTATCGTGCCCCATCTCAATAAAACCTATTTGGATGGTGCTGCGTTCTATTTAGGCAAGCATCCGGTTGTGGCGTTAACGCTGCGGTATAACCGCATTGATTCATTTTGGTTCACGCTGATGCATGAATTAGCACACATTGTCGCAGGTCATCAGGGCAGCTATCTGGATGACTTGGGTAATCTGGCACTCAACGATGAGGAAGTAGAAGCCAATCAACTCGCGGCTAACTGGTTAATTGATCCACTAGCTCTTCAAGAGTTTGTGGTGAAGTATCAACCTCGATTTTCTCGGAAGGCGATCGAGCAGTTTGCTCAAAGTCAAAAACGGCATCCTGGCATTATTTTAGGACGGTTACACAATGACCTTTTAGTGCCTCATCAAAATTTGAGAGCACTGTTAGTTAAAGTCAAAGCTTTTTTGAGCTAATGTGATGGCGATCGCATTTACATTTTGAGGGGAACGATTTTCTCAAGTTCTTCGATTAGCGTAGGTAAGCTGTTAATTACAGTACTCCAAACAATATCCAGGTCAACTTCATCATATTCATGGACAAGCCGATTTCTCATGCCATTGATTGCAGCCCACGGTATTGTCGATAAAGTTTGGCGCGTTGTTTCTGAAACTCGTCTTGAGGCTTCACCAATAATCAGGAGTCTACGAACGACGGCATCTTGCAGTTGCAAATCGGTTTCCAAGTCATCCCGCGATCGCTCTGCGAGATAGTTAGTCGCAATTTGAGCAGATAGAAGAATGTCAAGAAGAGATTGGAGATCGCGTTCCATAGATCACCTGAGCGGATGAAAGAATGGCTTGACGACGGAGATAGTTGCGGCTAGATTCAATGCCTTTACGAGTCACCAGATCAACATCGCGCTGAAAAATCGTTTTTAGCTCATCTTCCATATTTGATAGATCAAAAAAGGTTGGGTAAGCATTTGTATCAAACTGCACCATGACATCAATATCACTATCAGGACGAAAGTCTTCGCGCAATACAGAACCAAACAAAGCAAATTCAGTGACTTGCCAGTGCTGACAGAAGTGAGCAATTTTTTCGTAGGGAATCTCAATATTTTGAGTTTTCATGACTTCATTTTCAAATCATTTATAGGATTTATTTTGTAAGTGATTAAATTGTTTTTGGATAGTAGACTAACCACAGATTTGTAATCAATCAAGAGGTTTGTGCCTGCCTAAATACAGCCAATGAATCCAGATTTATAAAGTTTCTATTGCTGTTTTGTGGTGAAGTTCTAATTGATTTTAGCAAGCATTGATCGCTACCTCATTACTGATTTAATATTGTTCTACTCAATTTCTGTTGAGAACAATGTAGTTTTGATTCATATTCATCAGTTAATTCAATATTAATCTGCATAAACTTCATCTTGACTCAAGTGATTAAAAATTTGCAAAGACATGGCGAAGGTATAAAGATATAACCTAGAAGAGACAAAGTAATAACTGATTAACACCGACTAATTTTTTTGATTTTAGTGATTTGAATTTCATGTTTTTCCCAAAATTATGTTCTTCTACGGACTGATTTTATTAAGAGCTTTGAATGCCACTTGCCGGACTCTCTCTTCAGAATCATCATAAGCAATTTTTAACGCAGAAATCACTTCTTGTGTAGCTAAATTAGTATCTCCAATGGCTACACATGCGTAGAGCCTAATAGTTGAATCTTCGCTTCTTAGTGCATTAACTAAGCCAGAGACTAAATGTTCTGTCATTTGTGGTTTCACTTTCATTAAGATGCGAGCAGTCAAGACACGAACAAGTAGGTCAGCATCATAAAGAGCTTTGGTTAGGTTTTTACTAACTAATGTCTCTTCTTGTATTGAACAAATTTCTTGTAAGGCAAAGCATACTCCACGACGATCGCCTACATCATCACTCTCTAAAATTTCTGCTAAAGCAAGAGACGCCAATCCAGCATGAGGTCCAAGCGTTTTGTTACCACCTATACCTTGAAGTACTATCATGGCTGTATCTCGAACACCTACACTTTTGTCGTTTAGAATTTGAATTACAATAGGCACTGCTATTGAACCAGCACGTATTAAAGCTTGTTCAATAGCACCATGAAGGCTTCGATGTATAGTGTGTCTTCGACGAACTAAACCACTCTCATCTTTGGGGAATTGGACGCGCTTCTTTAAAGTTTCAATTAGCACAGAGACGACTATTTCTACAGTAATTTTAGGAGTTGATAGAACTTCAACTACTTCCGTACAAACTTCCTCATCTGAATCTCTTAGAGCTTCAAGCAATTTTAGATGATCAGTATCTGTTTCTAAACCAATTCTCTTAATCGCTTTAATAGAGCATCTGCGAACTGAAACACTATCATCCTGCAACACTCTAGAAATAAGATGAGGAATAGAAGCTTTCGCAGCTGAGCCGATATTACCTAACTCTTTAGCAGCATATTCACGATCCCTAGCATCTATTCTTAAAAGATCAGAAGCTAAATCCCGAACACGCTGTTTGAGCTGTTTTCGTTTCAGTATTTCTAAATCTAGGGCTGCTAGCTTATTCAGCTCTTCAATTACAGAACTAGAGGTTTTTGTTTCTATTGTCTTAGCTATATAACAGTCTCTTGTTGCTAATAAGAAACCCCGGATTTCTTCTAGTGTGCCTGGTTTACTTTTAGCTTCCTTTAAAAACGATCGCCATGCCTGTTCATCTTCACCATAAAGCTCCACTAGATTTAAACCTGCAAGATATTCAGCGAGAGGGTCAAGCACAAAACGAATTTTAATTTTAGTAGGGGAAACTGTGCGAATCAGTGCAAGACGGTCTTCTAAGTATTTCAGTCGCTTCTTAGCACTTTCCTTGGCAGGGCTGCCTTCTCCTTCTAAGGCTGCTAAACACTCAATAACGTCTTCTCGTTCAGCCGTTTCTGGCTTAAATGTTTGCTTCAAACACTCCCAAGCAATTACTTTTAAATCTCGTTGAACGATGTTATCGTCTAGCTTATTGTCCTTCTCCCGATTTACCTCATTGACATAGCTCAACATCAAATCCGGTATATTGTCTGGCAAATCTTCTATAACTAAACCTTCTGCTACAGCAATCATCTGATCGGCATAAAGCTTGGCAAACAACACCGTAATATCTCGCTCATCCGTCACAATTTGGGATAAACGCCGGAGTACATCAAAGTATTCTGGGTCATTGAATAAGTCCCGTTTACCTCGTTGAGTTAGATAAGCATCCATAAAAATGGACAATTGCTTACCTGAAACTCGTTGTGGTTTGAGGGTTGTGTAAGTTATTTCTTTCCCTAAGATGTCTTCAGTTCGAGACGTAACAATTAATGCATTCACTGGAGAACTAGCATCTCGCAAACGAGTAGCCTTCTGTGTTGCTTCACTCATTTCTGAGAGATGATCCACAATCACTAAAATACGTCGTTTCTCTAGTAGTTGTTTTAGAAGTTCCTCTGCGACTGGTTTTTCATCATCTCGTAAATTCTTAACCTGAAGAGCGATCGCCTCTAATAATGGTGACCCTCCTTCAGTAGGCTCCAGTTCTTCCTCGATCAATACAGGTATCATTCGATGATTGCAAAGGCGTTCATCTTTGCTTTCTGTCATTGCCCACTTTGCAATTTGACAAGCAAAACTGGTTTTACCAACTCCTCCCTCACCGACAATTACTAAACGTGTAAATTGTTTAGAGAAGACAGCTTTTAAGTCATTAGGAGTGAAATTAGCGATCGCTGGCTTCTTTCCATCTAATTCAACGGGAATTGGAATATGAACTACCCGTTCTTTAACAGTTAGTCTATCTTCAAAATTACTCTCTACTTGATGTATTCTTTCGGAAACCCAAGCATCTAGAACTCTAGGTTGATACTTAAGCCAAATCAAAACGCCCAGCGGTACTTTAATTTCTGTCATGGGTATTTTGATTTCTGTGACTGGTATTACCTTTAAGAGAAGGCGAGGATTCAGCCAAAGGATTCCTAAATAACTCAAGATGATTATAGTGACAGAGCCAATTGGAAGCTGATTTTGCTGAATCCAACCCACAATCTGTTCACGCACATTTTGAGAAGAAGCTGTTGATTGTGAACCAGAGGTTGCTGTTGATTGAGCATTAGAACTCGGTTGAGTCGCTTGAAGGTAGGTTACGTGATTCTCCGGAATTTGGAAGGCTTGAACGCTATTTGAGGCAAGACATTCTATTCCTCCAATTAAGAGGATGTTGAGTCCCACAAAAATAATCTGCTTTCTGTGTCTAACCACTACTCAATCTAAATTTACTAAGAAGCTATCAATATAAATTTTCCTTATTTTAACTTCTATTCTTCAGTACACCAGTTTCGGGAATCGCCCAAAAACGCATACGTTTGAAACCAGTAGATAAGCGATTGCTCTTCAATCCTCACCTTTCAACTTCTGAACACGGAACTTTGCTCTCTGAGATTGAAAGTTTAACCTCTGAACCTGAAGCTTCGCCTTTTTAACATGGAACTTTGCCTTCTGAACCCGAAGTTTTGACCTTTTGACTTGACACTTCGAGATGAGAACACGGAACTCCGAGATCAGAACTCAAGCGATCGCGCTTTTTACTTCAATTGTCGTGTTTAAGAGTTCAAAGCCTTCTTTTATAACGGGGATTTCGCAGACAGGGGAATCAACTCCTGTTGGAAAAGCCAAGCTGAGTGAGCAATTGCTGCCAGCGATCGCCTATCCCTCAATTTCCCAATCTTCAACCTGCAATCCATCCACCCGTTCAAACTCTCGCGTGTTATGCATAACCAGGATTAGATTGTTGGTTAGAGCGATCGCCGGGTTCTGTCAAAGAGGTTAGTCTGCGATCGCATTGACACACAGTTTAGTGATGCTCAACCACAGCTTGATGTGTGTCTCTGCATCGTTATATTGTTCTCTCACACCGTTGATGTGATGGCTCAATTCGTTCTCGTCACGACTCAATAGATGGCTTTCTCTATGGTTTAGCTTCTTGCTATAGAGTAATTTATTGGTTACTCGCCTCAATACATTCTCGTCATGCCACTTCAAAAGCTATGCTCAACAGTTCAGGTTCTTGTCACAGTGCCAATTGCCTATAGGGTAGTCGCTACAATCACCTGAGCAATCCGCTTCAAGATTTGCAATGTGCTATAGAGTTCTTGGCTGGACGTAAATGGGGCAAACACCCGCGACACAGCATAGGTTCGTTGCAAACCCTGCACGAGTTTTACAAATAAAATCTCATCCCCATTGATCATCATGCCAAAGCTGGGTTGCTCTGGTTGGGGATTTGCCACTAGGTAAGCTAGCGTTTGAGGCAGTGCAGTCCAGACTGAAAGGGCTATTTTTTTGGACTCCAACACCACCACCCAAAACTGGTTTAAGAGTACTAAAATATCAATTCGTCCTTGTAGCACCTCTTCCCCATCATCAAGGGTTAACCGCACCGATTCTTCAGCTCGGACTCGAAACGGTGGATCATAAAAACCTGCAATGGTGAGCAGTGGAGATGCCAGCAATAACGTTACTGTTCCTTCGAGTAATTGCCCAACCGAGCGTTGATAGAGATATCGTTGCCGCACTTCATCGAGAGCCATTTGCTCGCGAGTTAAGAGATCTGGAAACGGAGTTTGCCACTCTGAGAAAACCGTTACATCCTCAGTACGCGATAGATTGAATTGTCGTTCTGCCTCGGCAAGTGTGGTAATAGCTTCGGTGATGGCAATTGACATAGGGGTAATCCCAAAGGGTGTATTTCATCCTATCAAACTGGTTCTAATGCAAGGAAGCGATGCACTTGCCTTAAAGGGAAGATTGCTTTGCATTGCTCGTCTTACTTCCGCAACTCCAACTGTTCTACAAAAACCCGATGTTCTGGTGACTGCAACCCCTCTTGCAGTACTGCCAACACCCTCGCCATTTGATTACTTAACAACGCCTCAACTGCCAACCACAACCCTGGAAATACTTGGCTGCGAAGAATGCCATCTGCATCCGGGGAGAGCAACTGATACTCGCCATCCGTGAGATAAAACCACTCCAGTTGATTGTCGTAGGATTGCCAAACGACATACTCCAACACGCCATTGCGGCGATAGGCTTGCTTTTTACTGCCTCGATCGATGGCGGCACTACTGGCTGCAATTTCTACCACAAATTCAGGGACACCTTCCAGGTAGCCATCTTCCGTTAGCCTCGCCTGCCCTCCTACTGCTTCATCCAAAATCAGCACAATATCAGGTTGAGGTTCATTATCCAAATCCAGGCGAACGGTTGGTTCAATACCTAGACGTAGCCCTGGTGTTGCGGTTTGGTATGTCCAAAGCCATCCATGTATGCGGCTATGAGGCTCTGCATGTTGTTGAAACCGTAAGGGAGATGCCACGTAAACGATACCTTCGATGAGTTCTGCTTTTTTAATGTGGCAATCTGCTGCATAACGCCGTTCAAATTCAGGACGGGTAAGGCGATCGCCACTTTGAAGTGGGGGCAGATGAGCCTGCTCTGAACTAGATCGAGGATTGGGGTGTTGCCTGACCATGAGTTTCATCCTGGAACTACCAGATACCGTTCACTGTAGCAAATGCATCCAGCACAAATCGATTCTTAACCTAGTATTATTGTACTATTCACCTTCTTCTCCTACACTTTAAGAGTCCTGGTAACTAACGAGGAATCATGATGCAGAATGCTGTGAATTGGTTTGAAATTCCTGCTGTTGACTTCGATCGCGCGGTTGACTTCTACAGCACCGTACTGGGGGTCGAGATTCAAAAAGCAGACTTTATGGGAGAACCGCAAGCCTTCTTTCCCGCTGATCAAACAACCGTTGGAGGTGCCATTGTCAAAAGCGATCGCCTCACTCCTTCTATGACAGGAACGTTGATCTATCTCAATCTCGGCACAGTTGAGAACCTAGAGCAAGCCTTGACCCGCGTAGAACCAAATGGGGGCAAACTGTTGATGGGCAAGACCGACATCGGCGACCCCGGCTTTATTGCCATGATTCAAGACACCGAAGGAAATGGCATAGGATTCCACGCCTTCCGAGCAGCGGCCTAAAAAAACCTCTGCTGGGGTATGAGCGATGCAGTGTTTTTGCTCTTTGTGCTCAATTGATATTCATACCCCTGCGGGCGCATGTGTGGGTTGGGGGACTGAACCCGGCGAATGAATTCGCGTCTATCCGAACAAAGTCCGCCTTCGCGGACTGGGGCGTTTGAAACCTGCGAAGGCAGGTTTTGTCCTGGTAGTCGCGGTTTTAACCGCCACTCCCCCAACCACTAAATACACCCTACCCCCTGTGCTCCATTTCCCCTTCCCTTCTGCTTTTAGAATTTGCGGTTACGAGCATCGAGAAACTGAAGTTGCTGATAGAGCGTCGTAATCTGCGGCAGAAACGCCCCTGCTTGCTTCACGGCTCGCAGGGGATTGCCAAAAATGGCTTCTAGCTCTAACGGACGGTGCTCGTCGTAATCAATTTTCATGCTGGTGCGATAGGGCTTCATTTTGGCAGTGTGATCCAGCATCGTGTGGATGAACTCCTCTGGAATGCAGCGATCGCCCCCTGAGGTCGTGGCTTGCATACAGACAGCGGCTCCAGCCAGCACCTCTCGCATCAGTTGCTCTGCCAGCGATCGCGTGTGGTCATCCGCCATCATTTCGTGAGTCGTTGCATTTAGCACCACCGACAACCCGTTAAAGGGAATGTTCCACACCAACTTTTTCCACCGTGCCAGAAACAGATCCTCGGCAAGCTCAATGGGAATTTCAGCCCGTTCAAAGTCTTGGGCGATCGCCTGCATGCGGTGAGTGATGCCAACGGGGGCGTAGTCAGCAGAATATTCGCCCATGTCAATCTTTTTGTAATCCAAATGGTGAATGTGTCCCGGTGCAATCTTGTTAGAGCAGAGGAAACACAGCCCACCAATGACGCGATCGCCCCCCACAATAGCGGCTACATTGGCCTCAACTCCCAACCCATTTTGCAGCACCAACACCACCCCATCGTCTTTGAGAACTGGAGGAAGAAGTTTGGGTAGCAGGTGATTTTGAGTGGTTTTTAGAGCGATCGCCACCACATCACAGCGGGGCATATCTTCAACGGTGCGGTAGGCGTTGACCTGGGGCAATGTAAAGTCACCCTCAGGGGAATCAATCACTAAGCCAAACTGCCGGACATGCTCATAATCACTGCGGAGCAAAAAGTGTACCTCTGCTCCTGCCTGTTGTAGTCGTGCTCCATAGAAACCACCCAGTGCCCCACCCCCTAAAATGGCATAACTCAAGCCCATGTGCGATCGCCCTTTATGTAAGAACAGCCGTGAATAACAGCCCTTTATGCAGGTAACAATCCTTTTGCGGCCAACCACTCGCGATTAAACAAGCGAGATTGATAGCGCGTTCCTCCATCACACAAGACTGTGACGATCGTGTGTCCGGGACCCAGTTGTTTGGCTAGGGCAACCGCTGCCCCAACGTTAATCCCCACAGAGCCGCCCATAAACAGCCCCTCTTTTTCGAGTAATTGATAGATCACCCGAATAGCCGTAGGATCGTCTACCTGCAACGCCTCGTCAATTGGCACTCCTTCCATATTGGCGGTAACACGACTATTGCCAATGCCCTCGGTGATGGAACTGCCTTCAATGGTGATGGTTCCTGTTTTGGCAAAGCTATAGAGTCCACTGCCCATCGGGTCTGCCAAAACACATTTAATATCGGGGTTCTTCTCTTTTAAGAAAAGAGTAACTCCAGCATAGGTGCCACCCGTGCCTGTTGCTGCCACCCAGGCATCAATCTTGCCTCCGGTTTGCTCCCATATTTCGGGGCCTGTGGTTTCGTAGTGCGATCGCCGATTAGCCAGGTTATCAAACTGGTTTGCCCAAATCGCATTCTCCATTTCTTCGGCAATTCTGCCCGACAGTTTGACGTAGTTGTTGGGGTCACGATAAGGCACAGCGGGCACAGGGCGAACCTCGGCTCCTAAGGTGCGAAGCAAATCCATCTTTTCCTGAGATTGAGTATCGGGAATGATAATCAGGCACTTATAGCCTTTGGCATTACAGATATGTGCCAAGCCAATCCCTGTATTGCCTGCGGTGCCTTCAACCACTGTGCCACCCGGTTTGAGCACTCCCTTTTCTTCGGCATCTTGAATGATATAAAGAGCCGCCCGATCTTTGACCGACCCCCCCGGATTCAGAAATTCTGCCTTTCCTAAGATTTCGCAGCCTGTCTCATCACTAAAGCTATTCAACCGGATCAGAGGTGTGTTGCCGACACTGCCGACAAATCCATCTTTGATGTCTACCATGCCAGATTCCTATTGCGCATTCCTTGCCAAATTTTAAAGCGAAGTTGTAGATAAAACCGCGATCGCCCCAGTTTCAAGCGCAAAAATAACAACAAACATGGCTTGAACCAAGGGGAGTTTAACCCGCCGCTAAACCAAGCCGTTTCTGAAACGCTGACAGTCATCCAGGAGCATGTTCAATTTCGCCGCCACTACCCAAGGATTGCGACCACACAGTGGGGCAGCAATAACGGCTTCGCAGGGATTTCGACCTGTTTGTTTCACAGCCGCGATCGCCAACTGATTAGAAAAACCGTGTTCTGCGACGAGCCAAGCAGCCAAAACATGACCTGTGCGCCCAACTCCACCAGAGCAATGAACGACTACTGGCTCACGCCGTTGATTAGCAGTGCTCAAAAAAGGCAAAATCTGATGAATCAGCATTTCCGGGGTAACGAGATTAAAATCCTCAATCGGTGCCCAACAAACCTGTTCGAGTCCAAAAGCCTGCTGATAAACGCCCAGCAAATCTGAATAGCGAGTTAACTGAGTTTCAGACAGTAAACAGCAAACCCGCTGAATTCCTTGATTTTGCATGAACTCGACCCATGCATGGACTTGGGGATCAGTGCAGCCAGGTCGAGCCGCACCAAACACAAAGAGTTCATTAGCTGAAGCAGCCGCAAATTTATACATGCTGTGTCATCGTACGGTTTAACGACCCAATCTTAAAGCCACGGCTGTCCCCTAAGATCAGAGAACAGCCATGGCTTTAAAAGAGAGAGAGACGACGGATTAGAAACCTTGGTCTGAGTCTACCCATACTGCACACCCAGCGTCTGTGGTGCAACTGGGCATTGAAACCAAAACCTGATAATTGCCTGCGCTAGGAGCAACGACAATGGGGTTTGCGTCAGGCAATAGATCTTGTGCCACAACGTTACCACGAGAGTCATAGAGCGTAATGTCTAGATCGGTGCAATCAGAATCACAGGTGGCATAGATGCTTTCGCCCGCATTGAAATAGCCCTCAACGGTCGTTGAGTCGCCATTGTACATCCAGAGTTCTCGGCTTTGAGCAAGTGCAGCAGTGGCCGTAAACGCGATCGCCGACATCACACCTGCAATCACCAAACCAGTCCGTTGATGCTTCCGAAGTACCATCATTAAGTCCTCTAATAAGAAGGGTAATTGAAGCTGTTTGCAAGGTTCTGAAAGCCAGATAGTTGGGGAAAACTAACCATCATCGTCAGTTTGGCAGGTTCACCTGAGCTATCTCAGTCCCAATTCCACTCGACTGATTTCTAGAGGGCGCGATCGCCTTTGTCTCAGGCTATTGTTTCCGTAAAAAATCCAGACCCTAGCCCAGAAATCCAGTCTCTCTTCCATCCTGATCTAGCCTCAATCTGGTGATACAGCACTCAGTCTCTACTACCCAAAATTTGGGAGAGGTTGACAGCGCAGAGCCACTAGTTTGGGGGATAGAGAGGCATCCTGCACAAGTTCAACCTTGACGATGGAACCAACCCCCTCACCCATCTTGAAACAGGGTTGGGGAACAAGGATCGAAAAGGGATTCAGTCGATTAGCCGCTACCGTGCAAAACAGCTGCTTATTTTAGATTTCCCTGGAGACGATAAAAACAAACTGAGCAGGTATCAAGATTATGTAAAGCTTTGGGGGTAAGGGATAGCAGGAGGGACAAACGTGGGCAGCACTCAGCAGTTTTTGACAAAAGCCTTTTGGCAACATGAAGCCAAGTTTTGCATCAATTGAGCGTTCTCTATCTCCGCTGCACACAGTCGCCAGAAAGCTCAACCTACAACGGTCTTTATATGGATGGGTTACAGGCAAGGAGCTTAAGCCCCTTGTTTAGTGCAGCTTCATATTGAATTGGTATAACCCTTTATGATTTGACGTTGCTGATCGACTGTACAAATTTTGTCAGGACATTTTGCAAACCGCCCAACTGTCGGGATCAACGTCTATAGCTATCCTAAATCAGTTGTGAGATGAGCGGGTTGTGAGAGGCACACCCCATTTGGGATTGCTATATACTAAAAACTTAACTTGCAAATTCCTTCTACAATAGAGATAGTTCCCGGTAATTCGTTGAACAGGTAAGAACGGTCTATTACTATTACTCAGGTGTATCACCCACAAAGCATCGGGAGCCTCGTTAAGTTATAGAACTGTGGTGCAGACTATTCTACTTAAAGATTCTAATTAAAATATGTAGCGTTTTGTCAGAAACTTGCTGTGTTGTAGATGTGTCTAATGCACATTCTCACTCATGCTGAATGATGATTTTTATGCCAATTTGCCCCACGTTCAAAATCTGGTAGGTGCAATTGAACCAGATAATTTTGTTGCGGTTCCCAATGATTGGTACATCATCATAACCGACATCACCAATTCAACACAAGCGATCGCCTCTGGAAAATACAAAGAAGTCAATCTTTTAGGAGCTTCTTCTATCGCGGCTATCTTAAACATTGCAGGTGAAGTAGAAGTTCCCTTTGTGTTTGGTGGAGATGGGGCTGAACTGTTAATTCCATCGTCTTTATTAGCTAAAGTTAAAGAAGTTTTAGTGGCAGTTCAACGAGTTGCTCGATCTCAATTTGATCTCTATCTACGAGTCGGCATTTTGCCCGTATCGGCTGTCATTGCGGCAGGGTTTGAAGTCAAGATTGCTAAGCTTCAAGTTTCAGAAAACTATAGCCAGGTCTTGATTACAGGTGGCGGTATTGCCTACGCTACTGAATTCATTAAAGAATACAGCATTCCTGATATTTATCAACTCAGACGACGCAGAAAACTACTTGAGGCCGATTTTTCAGGGTTAGAATGTCGTTGGCAAGATATTCCTAGCCGTCATGAAGAAGTGTTGACTTTACAGGTATTGGCGATCGCTCATAGCCATGAAAAAAACTATCAAGTTTATCGAAATGTTTTACATGAGATTGAACAAATCTATGGTTCCAATCAAAACTTTCATCCGGTCACTCCAAACCATCTTCATCTAACGTTTCAGTCTAAGCAATTAATGGCAGAAACAAAACTTCGTGCCGCTTCAAAAAAACAATTAGCCAAACAAATTTATCTATTACAAATCAAGTTAGTAAATGTGTTAGGTTCTCTATTCATGGCTTTCAAACTAGTGTTGGATGGTATGAATTGGGGGCTTTATAAAAGAATAGTGGTGAATTCTACTGACCATCAAAAATTCGACGATATGTTGCGACTGGTAATCTCAGGCAATGTGTCACAACGCACAAACTTACTCCATTATTTAGATGAAGAATATTCCAAAGGAAATTTGGTGTATGGATTCCATATTTCTGATCGATTGTTAATGACCTGTTTGGTATTTGAGCGGGGTGGTCGTCAAGTGCATTTTATTGATGGAGCAGATGGAGGGTTTGCAGAAGCTGCCAAAACTTTAAAAGAACGAATGCTTCAAAAATCTCTTAATTGGAGAACGTTTCTCAACATGATTCGATTGCGAAAAAGTCCAATTCCCTATAATCTGTAGCGGATTGGTCGTTTCTTCTCTGTCATGGCACCTGACTGGATTTATCCCTATCCCACGCTTTATTTTGGAACTCTGATCAAACGTTACAAACGATTTTTTGCAGACATTTGCTTAGAGGATGGGTCAATTGTCACAGCCCACTGTCCCAACACGGGTCCAATGACGGGGGTTAACATCCCTGGCAATCGAGTGTTGGTGTCTCACAACCCAAGCCCTAAGCGATCGCTGGCCTATACCTGGGAATTGATTGAAGTGACAGACGAACGACCAGTTTGGGTGGGCACTAACACCGCCCTGCCCAATCGAGTTATCAAGGCCGCTCTAGCCGACCATCTCTTTCCTCAATTGGGCAACTACAGCGAGATTCGGACGGAGGTTCCCTACGGACAAGACAAAAAGAGCCGAATTGATTTCTTGTTAACCCATGAGGATGGTAGTCAACCCATTTATATTGAGGTCAAAAACACCACCTGGTCTCAAGGGTATTTGGCCCTATTTCCTGACACCGTTACAACTCGTGGTCAAAAACACTTGCGAGAACTGGCGGATCTCATCCCTAACGCCAGAGCTGTGATGTTGTATTTTGTCAATCGTGGTGATTGCACGCACTTTGCCCCCGGAGATAAGGCTGATCCGCTGTATGGTCAGTTGTTGCGAGAGGCGATCGCCCTCGGTGTAGAGGTGTTGGCATGTCGATTTGAGCAAAGCCAGGAAGGAGCCCGGTATTTGGGCTTAGCTGAACTGCAATTCACCCCCTAACGCTTCCCCACATGGACTGCCTAGCGCAAGGCTGCAAGAGAACACCCTAACCATCCGGCAAAATTTTGGTCTTGCGTCGCTGAAGGGCGATCGACAGGGACAATTTGGTAATTGGTAGAACGAGGTTCTGCCAGAGTGACTGAATAAGTTTTCAATTCGTCTTGATGAAAAATCGTCAGTTGGATCGTGTCACCAGGGTTGTAATCACAGAGGCGATCGCTCCACTGATCTGCCGAGACTCTCACTCCATCGAGTGCCAACAGTTCATCTCCAATGTCAATGCCTGCCTGATGAGCAGGAGACCCGACCTCAACAAACTTAATTGATTCTCGTCCATTCTCAGTTTTGACCACCATACCCACAAAAGGAGGATAATCATCAGCATTGTCACCCGTCAGTTGCAAGCCAAACGGCTCTAAGTATTTGTTAAAGGGTATTTCTTCAGTGGTGTTGAGATAGCGATGAAAGAAATGACTTAGAGACATATCAGACACAGATTCAATCACCGATTGCAGGTCTTCGACGGTGAACCCAATTTCAACTTGACCAAACTGATGCCACATCCGCCGCATGACATCATCCAGCGATCGCTCATTGCCGTGCCGCTCTCGAATCAACAGATCTAACAACAGCGATACCATTTCACCTTTGAGGTAATAAGACATCTGCGAGTTGTCGCTATAGGCATCACGGCGATAGAGCTTGATCCAGGCGTCAAAGCTAGACTCACTCAACGGTTGCACCAACCGCCCAGGCGTAGTGAGAAACCGAGTGATTTCTTTGCTAAGTGCCCGTAAAAACGCTTGAGCGTTGTAGATGCCAGCCCGAAAGGGAATTGTCAAATCGTAGTAGCTCGTCGTGCCTTCGCTAAACCATAGGGATGGCGTGTAATTTTCGCCATCATAATCAAAGACTTCTAGAGCTTTAGGACGAATACGTTTGACATTCCACAGGTGAAAAAATTCATGGGCGACTAACTGCATGAAGCGGTTGTATTTATCTTGACTGCGAAAGCCAAAGCGAGAGTAGTTGAGCGTGCAGGAAGTTTTGTGCTCCAATCCACCAAACCCTTGCGAAGAGAGATGCAACAAAAACAGGTAGCGATCGTAGGGCAACCCTCCAAACAACTCTGCCTCAACCTCAATAATCTTACGGGTGTCAGCAATCACACGATCAGGTTCTAAATTGCCCTGTCCCCAAACGGCTAGAGTATGGGGTTTTTGAAATGCTTCAAACTCATACAGTTGATGGTGACCAATCTCAAAGGGACTGTCTACTAACGTGTCAAAGTCAGGAGCTTCAAAGGTGTTGGGCTGTCCGGCGATCGCCTCTAGCGGAGTTGTCACCCGCCAGTCAGCTTGAGGTGGCACAACCGTAAGGCGAATTGGATTTTGTTCAAACCCAGGAACATAAAAACACAGAGCTGCTGGGTTAAAGTACCCATGAGTAGAGTCAAGATGGTTTGTCCTAACCGTCAACTCATTCGCAAAAAGGCGATAGCGAACCGTTATATCAGCAACCCCAGGCGTTTCTACTCGCCAATGATTTTTGCTCACTTTTTGCCAAGTCAGGGGTTGTGCTCCCTGCGCTTGAAAATCCTGGAGATGGCGGGCATATTCCCGAACTAAATAGGAGCCTGGAGTCCATACGGGCATCTTCAAATTCAACACAGCCGCTGCCCAGCCCTTCACCTGCAACGTCACCTCAAATAAGTGCGATTCCGGTTGCGGCATCGACACGTGATAGTGCAGTTCAATCTGGGTGAGCGATTGAGAGGTTGGGCGAAGTTGAGTTGCTTCTGTCATGGAAGGGTGCCACAAATAGACCAGTTATGGTTTATTGTAGGCTGCACAATAGGCACCAAGCCAGTCTAAATTCTGCCTGCTAGATGGGCCAACTGTTTCATGTTAACCAGATAAATCAGTTGGTTAGCAGTGTCGATTTTAATCCACCCTTTGCTCTCTAACTTCTCCATAATCTTGGTCGTTTCATCGACCGAAATGCTGGTAGCATCTGCTAGATCTTTTGCTGGAATGTTGAAAATCTCAGTGCCTTGCGAAGAAGGCTGACCATAGGTTTCACCCAAAAAGACAAGGGTGTTAGCGAGCTTGATCGCTGGAGCTTGATGATTGAGTTGAAAGCGAAAATTAGTCTGTCTCAACCGTCGCACCATCAACTGCAACATGCGGTGATGGAGTTGAGAGTCTTTAAATAGCGTCTGAATAAAACGCTGGGCAGAAATGCTCAAAAGCTTGACTGATGACAGGGCCACTACATCTGTTGAGCGAGGGGACTCATCTAGAATCGCCATTTCACCAAAGAAATCACCTCGTCCCAGAATGGCTAATGTCACTACCTCATCACCTGCGTGGCGACGCACTTTAACCCAGCCCGATTCAACAAAGTAAACCGCATTGCCCCAAGCATCTTCCATCAAGACAGCCCGGTCTGCTGGATATTCGTGCTCAACAGCAATAGATAGCAGCCAGTCAAGTGTTTCTGGGCTGGCAGATTGAAATAGGGGGAAAAGCTCACTAAAAACGGCGGTCTGCATGGAAAGCTGCTCAGAATAAGGATTGATGTGTTTCCACTGCCATCCACTTTAATACTAAAGGTCATGCCAAGGGCAACAGCAGCTTTAGTAAAAAGCGATAGAGGTGGGCGACGTAGAGGCTACTAACTAATTAAACTATGTTACCCAGAAACATCAGGAATCTGAGCATTTTCTAGATCGATCAACGCCTGTAGCTTTTATTCAAGCATTGCAGATGCTTTAGTAAAAACTAGGATATCACAGCAATACCGCCTCTCAAAAAGCGGTTTCTTAACCTATCGCCCAAGCCGGATCAATCTGGTGAATGGCTTGCCGCAGTCGAGGTTGTAAGGCTTCGACATAAGATGCCCAGCCAATGATGATGGGTTGCTGGTGGGCAAGGCTGTCTGGCTCAATCGCATTGGCTGTAAATTGCAAAGGTTGCCCGTTTAAATCACAGCACACCAAACCTGCTGCTTTGGCAAGAGCGATCGGGCCTACTGTGTCCCACAACTTTACTCGGCGGTTGAGATAAAGATAGAGTCCTGCATTGCCACTGATCACTTGCATCACTTTGAGGCCAAAACTGCCAATCGCCCTAAACTGCACTCCTGGAATGAGTTGGGCGATCGCCTCTCCATAGACCCGTCGATCTTTGTCACCGATGATCATGGGACAAAACTCATTGGATACACTAGGGGGTTCTATAGGAATGAGAGGTTGGGGGTGGGCGATCGCCCTGTCAAAGAAACCGCTTTGCAGTACAGGTTCACCGATGTGCTGAAACAAACCCCAATCTTTACCACCGTAGTAAAGTTGACCCAATGCTGGTGCATATACCCATCCAGCTATTGGCTCACCTGCCTGCAACAATCCAACCATCACTGCATAGTGAGGTTTGTGATGAATAAAATCGTCAGTACCATCCAACGGGTCAATCAGCCATAGTCGCTGATGATTAGCATGAAACGCCTGCCGAGATTGAACATTTTCTTCTGAGATAATGCCGTCGTCAGGAAATAATTGCCCAAACCCCGCTGTAAGAATCTCATCTAACAGGCGATCGACATTTGTAACATAATCTTTTACCCCTTTTTCAAAGACTTGAAATGGTTGCTCTGCCATTTGAGTAGCTTTTTCACCGCAGTTGAGCAGCATTTGGTTGATGGACTCAACCTGATCGGGGGAAAAGGGATTCATGAGGGAAAAGAGAATGGGATATAGGAAGTGATCAAGTAAAAAACGGGCTAACCCGCTGATGGAGTTAGCCCGTCAATTTGGGAACGCTTAATAAAACTACTTTTGCAGAACCAACTTAACGTTAGCGTTTTGCAAACCAGGACGCTTGACTTCTGCCAGAGTTTTGTTCACAGCATACTTCTGGTTGATCGAGTTGATCAGCTCAGTTTGGTTGTGCTTCTTAGCAACACCCCAAAGGTCAGCAACGAGGTCAAAAGAACCATCAGTATTGCGTGACCAGCCCAGATCATACTCACCTTCGAGGACAGCAACGATGTCAGAACGAACGCGCTGACCATTGTAGCCACGAACATCAGCATCTGTTTTAAAAGAGATTCCGAGATCCCGCAGGGAAGCCTTGAGGATTTCAGCGTCAGTGATCTTGGTGCGCAGAGTGCTAAAGTGAGACATTTGGATTTCCTCCTGTAGAGAAATTGAGAGAAACGACAACGTTTTGATGTAGATATACCGTATGGCTTAACCTTTGGAGGGCAAACAAGTACGGCTATAGATTTAAACTGCTAGCATCAGCTAGCCTTTCCTCCTGTTGGGAGCAGGAGAGAAAGCTTGTTAGAACTCCATTCGCTGATATTCAGCGACGGAGGACGCCGCAGGTCGCGCGCGCTGCCTTGCCCAATCTCTCAGGGCTGTAACCTGCTCACTCATCGTCTTAGAAAGCGGTAGGGTCGCTTTAATGGCAGCAATGATATCGAGTTGAGTAAACTCGCGATCGCCCGCAAAGGCTTCATACATCGCTGCAATCAACGCCTGTTCTATCTCTGCACCAGAGAACCCATCACACACATTCACCAGTTGATCCAAATCAAATCGACCGATATCTCGACGGCGTTTGGTCAGGTGAATATTGAAAATCTCTTTTCGCTCTTCAGCATTGGGCAAATCGACAAAGAAAATTTCGTCAAATCGCCCTTTCCGTAAGAACTCTCCAGGTAACCGCTCGACTCGGTTTGCTGTCGCCATGACAAACACCGGAGAGGTTTTTTCTTGCATCCAGGTCAAGAAAGACCCAAAGATACGACTGGAGGTGCCTCCGTCAGAGTCAGCAGATCCCGTGCTGCCTGCAAAGGCTTTATCAATCTCATCAATGAACAAAATTGTAGGCGAAATGGACTCAGCCGTTTTCAAGGCGTTTCGCAAATTTGCCTCTGACCGCCCCACCATTGAACCGTCATATACTCGCCCCATATCTAACCGCAGCAGAGGCAAACCCCACAGACGAGCGGTAGTTTTAGCGATGAGTGACTTGCCGCAACCGGGAACCCCCAAAATTAACATCCCTTTAGGTTGGGGCAATCCATATTCCCGGGCTCGCTCAGTAAACGCATTAGAACGTTGACGGAGCCATTTTTTCAATTCTTCTAAACCGCCAACCGCATCAATGGTTTCATCTTCCTCGATGTATTCCAGAATGCCGTTGCGACGAATCAGTTGTTTCTTCTCAGAGAGCACAACATCAACTTCTGCTTCGGTGAGCCGACCAGCCGTTACTTGGGCTTTGCGATACACTTTTTCGGACTCATCACGGGTCAGACCCAGAGCGGCCTTTAACAACTTTTCACGAGTTTCAGTGGTGATGCGACGAGCCGGACGAATTTGATCAAGCTGCTGAGTTAACACCTGGTTTAACTCTGACATATCGGGCAGCGGGAAATCGAGCACTGCAATCTCTTTTTCTAGCTCGATGGGAATATTTTGTACGGGAGACATCAAGACGATCGCCTTCTGCATATCTTTGAAACTGGCGATCGCATCTCGTAGCCAACGGGTTACTGCAGGTGCTTCAATGAATGGATGTAAATCTTTAAAGACAAAGATACCTGGCTCTCGTTGACGCACCACCCATTCAATCGCCGCTTCAGGGGCGAGGGTGTTGTGTTGTGTGACGTTACGAGGTTGCCCATATTCGACGATACCGTGGGTTACAGTCCAGATAAAGAACCGACGTTGCGGCTTCATCTGAGCAATTGTTGCGATGGTCTGCTCTGCCCGCTCTTCCTCAGATGTGACGAGGTAGATCAGAGGATATTGAGCTTGAACTAGAATACTTAGCTCTTCTTTCATGATCATTAACGACCTAAAGGATGGGGGCAGATGCTGAACCGTTTCAATCGACTCTAAACCGTTGGGCTAAGTGATTGAACCGCCGCATTAGGATTAATAAATTCAGAACTCAAGGACAATGAATTGCCTTAGTCAGCAAGGATTACTTAGCAAGAACAAGCTCTTGCTCACCTTGTTGCTCGGGGGTAACGGGAACGCCAACCTTAGCAACTGAAATTTCCTCATCAACCAGGACAGCGGACTGCTCTTGCAGGGCAACCATTTCACCCTCTCGTAACACCAATGGACTCTCGCACCCAGGGCAACTATATACTTGGTGAGTCCGTCCATGACTCATTTCTACCTCATCTACCACGCCGGGATGTGTCAAATAAAAGACAATTGCACGTTCTGCAATGGCTGACATTGGCTCGGCCTCGACCGCCGCACGGATTTTGAGTTGGCGGTGAAGTTCTGGCGGGAGATATAAGGTAACTTTAGTTTTGTCTTGCATATAACGGTTACATGGTTAATACCCGGGTATGTTTGCAAGCATATTCAGCTTTTTGGGTGCTGTCAAGCCGTCATACCGCTTTGCCGTCAATATTGAAACATTTGTTTACAAATATTGAATGCCCTCAGTCTGGCGATAGAGCCGCGATCGCCCAAAAGCAATAGCGATGCCGCAAAGATTCTTACCCTGGGATATAGAGGATTGTAGAGGAGTAGAGGCTGTTTGTGATCGCCACTCCAAGTCTCAAAACCGAAATCAATCTTTTGTTTTTAGTGAATGCGTTAGATGCTTGGTCTGCGTTAAGAGAAGTGCTTCAGGGAATAGGGTTTTGAGCTATATTGACAATTCCAAGACCTGGGAGGTTAGCTCTGACTCCTTTGAGGATGAAGGTAGAGGTAGCAAGAAACCTTCATTGGATTTCCTTTTCTCAGGTTTTTAGCCCTGTGGCGATCGCTTTCAAATTAGTCTACCCGTTGTGAAATGGAGCCGATTTACCCAAATCTTATGGAGGAACTCGTCAAACACAAGGTGAAAGAGCAAATTCTGCACTTGTTGAAGATGCGGGGTGCTCAAACTGCAACGGCATTGGCAGACCAGTTGCAGGTCTCACCAATGGCCATTCGCCAGCATTTGCAGAGCCTTAAAGCCGAGGCATGGGTGACATATCAAGAAGAAAAGCGATCGATGGGGCGTCCGGTCAAGCTATGGCAATTGACTGAGCATTCGGTAAGCCGTTTTCCAGATAGCCACGCCGATTTGATCTTAGAGGTGCTGCGGGGGGTAGAGACAATCTTTGGTACCGAGGGTATGGAGAAACTCGTGACCGAACGGAGTCGGCGACAGACCCAGACTTATCAAACCAAATTGGTTGAAATGGGAGCCGACGCAACCTGGCAGCAACGGGTCAAGGCGATCGCTTATCTGCGAAACCTAGAAGGCTATATGGCAGAGGTGATTGAGGAAGCGAGTGGATGGTTACTGGTGGAAAACCATTGTCCGATCTGTGCAGCCGCTCAAACTTGTGCAGGGTTATGTCACGCTGAGCTAGATGTGTTTCAAGCGGTGCTAGGAGCAACCGTCACCGTTGAGCGGGTGGAGCACATTTTAAAGGGCGATCGTCGGTGTGCTTATCGGATCAGAGCCAAGAATGAAGAAATGGGTACAGCTTCATATTGAATTGGTATTACCTCCTGCCCTCTGCCTTTTTCTTATTCAATTCTGGGGGTAAACAAAATCCGACTGTAGATGCCTACCGGATCATTCATTGCTTTTAAGGTTTCCAGGTCAGCCCGCAGGTTCTGTAATTGCAGGGTCAGGGGATCGCGTGAGGATGACTGGCTATTGTGACGGCTCAACAAGCTACCGAGTAATTGACCGTCAAACAACTTGTTTTGAGGATATTCTTCTAAACGCCAGTCATCGCCCAATTTAGCCGCCTCAGCCGCCGCTTGAATGGCATCTTCTAATCCCCCTAGCTCGTCTACCAGACCAATGCGTTTGGCTTCGATGCCAGACCAGACTCGTCCTTGAGCGATCTCAGCAACCCGTTGTCGAGGCAGCGATCGCGATTCAGCCACCGTATCTAAAAAGTGAGTGTAGAACTGATCTGTGATGCGTTGAACGATCGCCATTTCTGCGGGGGTACGCGGACGGGTGATGCTCTGAATATCAGCATATTGCCCTGTTTTGACAACATCCCAGGTAATACCGTTGTTGTTGGCGATCGCCTGGACATTGGGCAGCAGACCAAAGACTCCAATCGACCCAGTAATCGTGCTAGGAAGAGCAAAGATTTTAGTGGCGTAGGTCGAGATTTGATAGCCACCAGAGGCTGCCAGATTGCCCATTGAGACAATCACAGGTTTGACCTCTGCTGCCAGTTTCACCTCGCGGGTCACGAGATCTGATGCAGTGGCACTGCCCCCTGGACTGTTGACCCGCAAGACAATCGCCTTGACATTGTCATCAAGCCGCAGTTTACGAATTTCCTCTGCAAAGAAATCACCACCGATTTGTCCATCACCACCCTCACCACTGACGATGTCGCCTTCGGCATAGATCAGAGCAACTTGATTGCGACTAAGACCCTGATCATCCTTGGCGATCGTTGCATATTCAGGCAGGCTAACTTGACGAAAGTCTTCTTCGGAGTCAGGCTCCCCGGTCAGTTTATGTAACTCGGCGATCGCTTCATCGGGATAAGCCAACCGATCAACCAATCCGGCTGTTTTTGCCTCTGACGCCAACAATAGCCCATCCTGATCTGCCAGTGCTTGCAACGCTTGGGGAGTCAGTTCACGACTTTTAGCCACAGACTGCAAAAACTCACCCCATAAATCGCTCAACAGTTTTTGAATTTGTTGACGATCCGCAGGGCTGCGATCGCTGCGAATAAACGGCTCAACCGCCGACTTATACGCTCCCACACGGGTGACTTGAATACCAATGCCATATTTTTCAAGCGCGGTGGCAAAAAAGGCAGTTTCTGATTTAAAGCCGTTCATCTCCATCATCCCTGTGGGATTGAGCATGACCGTATCGGCCACCGAAGTGAGGTAATAATCGCGCTCTGCCCATTGCATCTCATAGGCCAGAATAGGCTTGCCTGACGCTTGAAACGCTTGCAGGGCTTCTCGGATCTCGGTCAGATTGGCGAACCCCGATCCTCCTGGGTCAACGCTGTTGTAGAGATATAACCCAACAATGCGATCGTCTGTTGCAGCCGCTTCGAGGGTGTCTAACACAGTTCTAAAGGCAATCTTCTCCTCACCATCCCCCGATAACACCCGCTCGATCGCCCCAGAGGAATACGTGCCGGGTGGGGTGTCGATGATATCGAGTGACAAATCAAAAGCTAAAACGGTTTTATCTTGTATAGCAGGAGTTGTTTCACGGGCAGCAAGTGTGACGATCGCCACTAACAGAAACAAGCCACCAACACTAAAGAGCGTCAGCCCAACCAGACTGGCAAAAACAAACTTGAAAAAATCACGCATAGTTTATGGGAGTGAGGGAAATTCAATCAATATGAAACGAGGGTTCACCAAATGAGGATTCACGAAAACAAGGCAACTCAGGTGCGATCGCTGCAGCTCTTTAGGGCATAGCATTTAGCAACTCTAGTTTGCTACCCATGCTGGAGCCTTTGCCTACAGGTTGTCCCCCTACAGCCTAATTCACATCAGGTCTTTTTGGATTGTTCTAGCTGCTCTCACAAGAGGCAACATCACAGCCGTTTATGACTCATCCCCGTCTTCATCGTCCATCAGGGCTTGATTGCCCTCTAGAGCAGCCTCAAAGACTGGACAAAAGCCCTCAGGAGTGACCTTAAACCCAAATAAAGGAGAGGCTTGATTCCAGCAGCGTTGCCCCCGATAATGCAAGCAATATTCACAACACTCCATATCGGGTAAGGCGGTCAAGTCACCTCCCTGATTCAAGATTTCCCGTTGAGGGACTCCCCGCAGCACCAATTCTTCACCCTGCCAACGGGCTTCGACTAACCCGGTGTCTGCAAAGTTTTGCCAACGCGGATCAGATGTGATTGGGCTAGACAGATAAATACTTACCCCGTTGCTCAGTTCTGTGAGTTCCCCTTCATAGCGAGCTTCAGGGGCAGCAGGTTGCAAGAACGTCTCGCCAATAGGCAATTCCACCAGGGTGCCAATGGCAGGAGAATGTAACTGATAGCGATTTTGCAATTCTTCTAAGCTGGTCAAATCGGTGAGGTAAGTCGAGGAGCCGTGGATTAACACAACGTGTTGAGGGCGCAGGTTGTGAATCAATTGGGTGGTGCCTGGTCCATCACAGTGATCCCCTAAAAGATAGGTGTCTATCACCAACTCCCCCGTTTGTACCTTTGCTTGAAGTGGTTTAGAGCCTTCTAACAAGTTGTAGACTGCCGTTTCGATCGCCCCGACTCGCCCCGGTTGGTGAGGCAACAACACCGTCCAAGAGCCATTGCCAAGCCGACAATATCGATCAAGGTCAGCCACCTGGTCAGTGAGAATGACGTAAGGGGTTTGGGGGTCGTTTAATAACTGATTCAGTTGACCTTTTTCAGCAGGCACACGGCGCACTCGCGGACGGATGCGATCGTCCCAAAAGAGGGGTTGATGACGAGCAAAGTTTTGAACTGCACTGGGAAAGTGGGGTAACAACTCTAGATAAGCATCACACCCCAGAGCGACCGAGCCATCGACCCAGATATCAATATTGCGTCCGGTGAAGTGGTGATGACTACGCAGCAACATCAATAGTTCTTGCCCCAAACCCAAGGTAGGAGTAGGCAACAGCACCGACTGCTGGTCAGCGATCGCCTGATTGATGCGTTCCGCCAACTGATTTTCTTGTTGACGGCGATGGGGATGGCGGGCTGTGCCATAGCTGCCTTCTAAAATCAAGACATCTGGCTTGAGACCCCGCAATTCTTCAAGAGGCAACCCTTCGACCAAACGCGAGTTTGAGAGAAAACAATCCCCTGTATAAAGCAAGGTGTAGACCCGTTCAGCCGTGGTGTAGGTCAACACAAAAACAGAGGCTCCTGGCAGATGCCCTGCGGGATAAAGCTCGGCACTTAACCCTTCTTGAAAAGCAACGGGCGATCGCCAAGGTAACGCTCGACAAAACGATGGAATCTCCTCACCCAGCCAATTTAGAGGCAACAGTTGGGCGGTCACTTCGCTGGCATAAATAGGCAACTGGGGAAAGGCCTGATGTAGCGATAACAAACCTCTTGCATGATCAGCATGGGCATGACTACAGAGCACCACATCGGCAGGGGGCAACCCCCCAGCACTCGTCATCAGCGACGCAATGTTGGCTAACCCACAATCAAGCAAAACCCTATAGGGCCCCATCCGCACCAGCAGACAAACCCCTTCGTCGGCATGACCAACACCGTAAGATAGACACTGTAACTCTGTCACAGTAACGAAGTTCCTGCAAACACCGCTAACCCAGTTATGTTACTGGATGCTAACTAACCATATCAGGATTCAACGGCCATAAAGCGAGACTTAGTGAGCTGAGCCGTTGCCATGATAGTTTTCAGAATCGTAAAACCCGTTGCGAGTGCCAAAAAACAGGCAAGCTACGATAAATAGAGGGGTTAATGCGAGAAGAATCAATTGTACATTCATAGTTTTTTCTCAAATCTAAACGGAGTTGATATTAAAAATCATCAACCCCAATGTAGTGGGTGCTCCCCAAAAAGTCTAGGGGGCTGAGGATAGAAGGCGGCATGAAAGAGCCTTGGAAATTGATATTAAATTGACAGGGCACTCATTACCTGTTAATAATTTATTTTCAAACTGACTTGCATTTTCAAACTGACTTGCATTCTCAAACTGACTTGCAACATTAAATTCTTGACCTCTAAACAGAGGTTCATCTGACTGAGCGATCGCAGTGAACATAAAAAGGCGATAACCCCATTGGGGGAAACAACTCGCATCGCTCTCACGCAAAATTCGTGGCTAATTTCACCCCATTTGTAGTGCAGTCCTTCCCATGCTGACCCAAGAAAAAGCAATTCAACGGGCATCGAAACGGGGCAACAAACGGGTGTTGGTGCTAGGTTCAGCTGTGCGTACCCCAGCGATTACCGCTTATACTTGGGGCGAATTGCCAGCCAATATCAACGTGGCTGACTATGACCTTGTGATTCTCAACTTGGTGTCCTTTTTGAGTGAGCAGGCAGACGTTGGCATTCGACCAGAGCGTTTGCCTTCCTGGCAACAACTGGCTCGCCTTTTGTTTAGCCCCGGCAGCGAAGTTGTCTGTATCGGTATGCCAGGGTTAGAGGGCAATAGCCTGTATCAATCGATGATGTGGTGGTTGCCTGTCACCCCAGAATTTGTATTGGAGTCAGGGGAGACCATTCGCGATGTCAAACCGGAGTTTGCGGGCTATTTTGAGCAGGTGCGTCGCTGGTTCTTTTACGCCACACCTAAGTTCAAAGCTCACTTTTTAGGATTGGCCACTTATCTGCGCGTGATTCATCCCAAAGCAAATAATGTGCAAGTGGGGATGGGGGCGATCGCTTATAACCGTTTTCAACAACCCGTTGGGTTTAAGCTTAAATTTCGTGCCGCTTGGGTTGAGCGAGGCATACGAGCGTTGCCTGCGAGCACCGACCCATCCTCAAGCAACCAAACAGCGATTGACTCTGGTGTTGCCATCTGGTTGCCACCCCCAACCGAGATGTCTGTGGATGAGGCCATCAATTTGTTATTGCGCGAGCGGTATGGTCTGATCCAAGAGCAAAAACCTCCTGCCTGGGCAGATACCTATCGGTTGCCCCATCAGCAAGCGATCGAAGACCGCATTTTGACCTATCAACAAGACATCAATCATCTCTCGCAAGAGTTAGCCTCAGCTCGGCAACAACTCATGGTTGCCTCTGGGTTTAGCCGTTTGCTGTATGAACAAAACTCTGAGAGTTTGGCTCAAGTGATTAGCAGTGCTCTGCGAGAGTTGGGTGCTCAGATCAGCCCCCTTAAACCGCCCTATCAAGATGCAATTCAAATTCGAGATCCGTTCAATCGAGACGGCTTAGTTGTGATTCGTGCCCGCATGGGTGTGCTGCCCCTGAGCGATCTGCGCTATTTAGATCAGTGGGTGCGCGATTTGTTAATGCAACAAGATTGGCACGGCAAAGGCGTATTGATTGCCAACACTGAGTTTCACAAACCCCCTCTGCAACGCAAAGAAGCCTTTCAACCCAATTGCATTCGTGCGGCTCAACACTTTAGCTATTGCCTTGTCACGACGACGCAACTGTTTCAAGCGATCGCCCTAAATCAACGCGGAGAACTCGACCTGACCCAGTTTTGGTCAGCCCTATTAGAGACCAACGGCATTTGTCCATTGCCAGAGATTAGTGTGGCAGAGTGACAGATGAACAAAGAAGATGGAAGGAAAAAAGAACGGTAAAAGAAGGTATTGGAGAGGCGCAACATGATGCAGTTATGACGTGTCAACCGTGGATTTGAGGCAGGCATAACAACACCCCATTCAAAGCGGTGATCGCCCCAACACCATACAACATCCACTTTGCCGTTGAGTGAGCCATCCAGCGATAGCGCGCTAATAGCCAAATCAATAGCCCATCCAACAAACATCCGCCAAGCGCAGCCAGCGTGACAGATTGGGCAACAGTTTGTTCGATGTTTCCGGCAACGGAGCCAGGATGATTAATGTACATGCCCCAAATGGACATAGCATAAGCTGTCAGCCCCAATACAACGAGACTCAACAGGCTCAGACAGAACAGCAGAATGGCTTTAATTAGGGGCGATCGCTTCGGCGGTGGTGCAACTGAACGTTGTGAGGGGAAGGGGTTTGGAGCCATCGTTTTGATTTAGGTCACGTTTCTCAAGAAGTTTTGGTTAGAGCGCACTCTTCCAAGCCACCAGAGGAATCAGTAACAGCACCCCATTCAAAGCAGCGATCGCCCAGCTACAATACACCAACCACTTTCCGGTTGACCGAGCGATCCACCGATAGCGAACCAAAAGCCAAACAAAGCCCCACTCCAGCAAACAGCCTCCGATAGCCATAAAACCAAGATAGGTTGCCGCACGATCGCTAATGTCACCAGGATAGAGGTCAGGATCTGTAACAAAGAAACTGCAAAGCATCACCATGAAAGCAGTTAGAAACAGCACAAACAGGCTCAATAGGGTGAGACAGAGAACCAGAATGGTTTTAATCAGGGGCGATCGCTCAGGCAAAGAATCGTGAGACATGATTGGCTAAAGAGCGAGGGCAGAACCCATTCGCTAAACTTGTGGATGTAGAAAATTATGACAGTCATGGCAGAAAACTATATCTGGGTTGTGACAGATACTACGACGGTGGGCGATCGGGGTAACGATGTTCGTCGCAATCCGTTTGATGATGGGCAACGGACGCCATCTAGTGGACGATCGGGAGTTCCTGTCCCGGTTGAAAAGCTAGAGCAGGGGGTGGCAGATTTTTTAGAGACGATGGGGCGGGTATTGAAGCAAGCTCAGGCAAAAGCTCAAGAGATTGGCGGTATGGAACTGGATGAGATTGAGCTATCGGTGGAAGTTAACGCAGAAGGGCAGTTGAGCCTGTTAGGGTCGGGCACAAAATTTGGAGGAAGCGGTGCCCTTACTCTAAAGTTCAAGCGTACTGAGGTAAAGAAAACCAGTGAGAATTCCTGATGATGTTGAGATACTAAAGGAGCTTTGAGAATGACATTAGAGCTATGCCAGGACGTTGCTTTGACCCATGACCTTCCAGAGCAGGGGTTGAAGGCGGGGGATGTGGCTACATTGATAGATTGGGTTCCTCATCCCAGTGATGGCGAGATGGGATGTGTGTTAGAGGTTTTCAATGCGTTGGGCGAGTCGTTAACGGTGATTAGCGTCCCTATCTCGGCAGTGGAAGCGTTACGAGCCGATGAGATTTTGTCGGTGCGTTCTCTTATTTCGTCGGGGCAATCTTAATGGATTGAGGGAAGATGGCAAAAAACTGGGCGATCGCGGGTATTAAAGACTCTTCTGTGAATGCGATCGTGAATGAGGGGGGCGATCGGTGGTTAGAGGAATCAGAACAACACGAGAGCATTGAAGGACTCAGCATCAATTGCCACAAGTCGTATTTCAAACAAAACTTAAGCTTTGTACCCTAACTTGAAAATTATCTGTTCAATTTCTTAATTCAGAATTATATTCCGTCGCTAAGGGATAGTTTTGGTAAAGATAACTTGAATTACATAGGCTCAAATAAGTTCAACAGGAAAACAGTTATTAGGATAGGAGTTACATTATGACAGAGCAATTAGGAGACAGCGTTCTTGATACTAGCATCGAGCTTTTTGAAGTGATAGGAGATCAGGTTTTTGATGATGGTCTTATAAAAGATCTTCCTATATTAGGTACAGCAGTTAATTTGGCAAGAGTTGGTAGAAACATCAGAGATCGTATTTTTCTCAAAAAGATTGAAAAATTTATTTTTTCACTTTCTAAAATCGAAGAGATAGAGAGACAAAAATTTTATAATCAACTTGAGAAAAATCCGAAATTAAAACAAAGGATGGGGGAAGTTCTTGTACTTATACTTGATCGCTTGGATGATTTAGAAAAGCCGAAAATCCTTGCCAAAGCATTCACCGCATACATCAAAGGTTATATTAATTTTGATCAGTTTCGCAAACTTTCATCTGCTATAGATCTTGCCTATATTGAAGACTTGCAGCAACTAGTTAATTCAAAAAGATACAGTACAACAGATATGCTGGACTTCCAGCAGGGATTATTGCGGACAGGGCTGACAGCTATATCTCACGGTGCAATTTCAGGGCAAAGCTTCTTTGGAGAGGATGTAGTTTATTTGCCAATTACTACTACAGCTCTCGGAGAACTTTTTATTGAAATTATGACAGATAAACTATAAGGACATGATAAATGGTGATTCAGTCTAAGAAACGATCTGTTTCAATACTTCTTATTGGATTGGTTTTATTTTTAATTGGATGTGCTTCCAATGACACACCCTCTGAAACAACATCTATTAAACCTCAATCTATTGAAACAACACAAAATGCAGTAACAGATCCATTTAGAAATGCTGTTAATAAAGCGATGGAAGCTGCTGAACTTGCTCAAACAGCTCAAACATTGGAGGAGTGGCATGAGGTTGCAAATACTTGGCAACAAGCGATTGACTTGATGGAATCTGTTGAAACGCTAGATCCTAATTATGAAGTAGCTCGGCAAAAAGCTCAAGAGTATCAAGCCAATAAAGAATATGCCCAAAGCAATGTGAGCATTATGAATAATCCAGAGCAAATGTATCGGGACATGTTGGATGCGATATCTAGTAATGATCTAGAGAAGATTGATTTGTTACTTACTCAAGGATTTGATCCTAACTATCAAAGTAAAGAACGAACTTGGTTTAATCAGCCTTACTACGTACTCTCTCATGCAGCAAGTTTTGGTACTGATGCTCTTGTACAGAAATTACTTGAATCTGGTGCGAGATGGAATAGTATTCCAAATGAAGCTTTGAGCGATTCTTTGATTTCTGCTTCATGTGAGGGTCAACCATTTATTGTTCAAGAACTCCTAAATGCTGGTGCTAACCCAAATTATTCTAATAACTTGGGTGAGAAGCCATTGTCTATGGCAACTAGTCAAACTTGTAGAACCTTGGATAAAAATGGGAACCCTCGTCAACCAGGATCAAGCGATCACAGTAAAGTAGTTCAAATTCTTCAGGATGCAGGAGCACGATAAAAACAGATCTTTTAACAGTTAACCCATTGGGTAAATCGGTATTGCTTGATGAAGTTGCTGAGGAAGCCCTACAGACGTTTACACAATTTTTTGTGTCAACCAGGAAAAAGAAAAAAGATCCCCAGAATCTTCAAGATTCCAGGGTTCCGAGCGAAAGTCCCCTTTTTTAAGGGGGATTCAAGGGGGGATCTAAGGTTTTATAAAGAAAAGCAAGTGCTAAGGTGAGGAAAAAGCAATTGATATACGATCGCCCCCACCACACAAGGCGGAATCATGACTCAATCCAAAATTAAATTCGCCAGCTTTGAAGAGTATTTGACCTGGAGCGATGACCCTGAGAACCATCGCGAGGGTCGGTTTGAGCTGACCAATGGGGAGTTAGTCGAAGTGCCACCAGAGTCAGAAATCAACAATTGGATTGCGCGTTGTCTGATGTTGGCGATCGCTAACAGTGGCAAAATTTCTCCTCGACTGATCGTGATCCACAGTCTTGAGTTGCAAGTGCCGATTCTGCGCTCTGGAGACAGTGCCAATCGCTATCCAGATTTGGTGATTTTGCGACCAGAACATCTCGCTCTGACCCAAAAACGGTTAACGATTACCCTCGACATGCCGCCCCCTCGATTAGTGGCTGAAGTACTGAGTCCAGGAAAGCAAAACCGTGAAAGAGATTTGATCCGTAAACGCGATCAGTATGCTGCGTGTGAGATTCCGGAGTATTGGCTGATTGATCCTGAAGAACAAACAGTGACGGTGCTGCAACTCCAGGATGGAGCTTATATAGAAGTGGGGACAGTCAAAGGAAGTGAGGCGATCGCATCCCCTGAGTTTCCAGAATTGCAGTTAACGGCAGACCAGGTATTTGGGAGTGAGGCATAGGGGGCATTTTCGCTGAGGAGCGATCGCTCACTTAAGCTCAGATCTCCGGCTTTTTTAAAAAGTCGGAGATCTTGGTGTCGATCGATGCAGAAACCTAATATATACAAGTAGAATGATCGTCATCCGGATCAATTTGAAAAAATTGTGGATGACAGAGTGTCATTGCACTCCGAGCTTCTAGAACCTGCATCTAGAAAACCAGTAAACCCACCCCCTTATTAACATTCATCAATGGCTAGGGTTGCGCTGCTGATTGGGGTAAGTGAATATGGGTCAGGTTTAAGACCGCTGCCAGCGGCTTCTAATGACGTGGAAGCCTTACAGCATGTGCTGGAAAATCAGGAGATCGGTGACTTTGATGTGGTCAAGCCGCTGATCAACCCTAGTCAATCTGAGATGGCAGAGGCGATCGAAACCTGGTCAAGCAGTCACACCTCCAACGATCTGGTGCTGCTGTTTTTCTCAGGGCAT
The DNA here is from genome assembly GCA_033764315.1 of Oculatellaceae cyanobacterium bins.114. GTDB lineage: Bacteria > Cyanobacteriota > Cyanobacteriia > Elainellales > Elainellaceae > FACHB-1407. The sequence goes on along the minus strand of JANRJA010000028.1, from coordinate 31,964 downwards.
CGCGTCTATGACGAGCACCACAACCTCTACTTTGCAGCCCGCAACACCTATAAGAACCAGCAAAATCATCTGATTAAAGCCTCAGCGGTGTCGGCAAACTTTGTTCGTGATTGTTTTGAGCAGAGCCAATCCAAACAACAGGTGGTGATTTTAGATTGGTGCTCTGGAGAGGCTTTAACAAATGAGCGATTGAGCGATCGCAATAGTAGCCCAATCAGCGTAGAGCATCAGTTTGGTGCAGCAGGACGGGTCGTGCTGATGCCGTCTTCTAATGGGCATTATTCCTTTGTACAAAAACGCGCCGATCGCTCCCTTTACACCCATTACCTGGTAGAAGGCATTAGCACTGGAGTCGCCGATCGCGACTTTGACGGCTGTGTGTCCGCAGATGAGTTGCACGAGTACGTCCGCAAACGTGTCACAGAAGCGGCTCCAGGCGTTGATCCTAAGATTATTCGGCTGAATGAAGCCGATCTCCGCTTTGAGATCGCCAGAGTCAAGATCAACGATCCACAACGGCACTATCGCCAGGAAGTCGAGAAATATGCCAGTCAGGGCAAGATTTCAGAAGTCGGACGAACGATTCTCGATACCCAACGAGTGCGATTTGGTTTATCCCCCATTCATGCAGCGGTGATCGAAGAAGAAGTGCTGCAACCTTACCGCGACTACCAAAACCTATTGCGACAGTATCGCGATGCCGTTGCCCCGATCGAGCAAGAATATCTGCTCAACGAGGGCATTCACGAACAACTCAAAACTCTGCAACATTATCTGGGCTTGCGCGATCAAGATGTGGCCCCGATTCAGCGCGAAATTGCGGCTAAAGTAGAGGCATATCAGCGGGAGTCTAAGCATCGAGAGCGATTGAACCATATTCAGCAATATGGCGAGATTTATGAGGCGATCGCCCGTCGTGAATATCCCTTTAGTAGTCGCACAGCCACAGAATTACGGGAATTGCAAGAGGTGCTGGGTCTGCGTGACGAGGATGTGGCTCCGATTCAAGCCGAAATTCGGTCTCAACTTGCTGCCCAGGAAGAAGCCTATCGCCGGAAGCTGCAACATTATGAATATGAGTTCACTCAAGCCGTTTCGTTAGGGTTGCCGATCAGCGAGTTCACCCGCGATGGACTCCGAAAATTTCAACACTCCCTGGAGTTGCGAGACGATGATGTCAGCCGAATTGAGCAGCAGGTGATGGAGCAAAATAAGAGCGACGCCGAAGCCTATCAGCAAAACCTTCAACACTACGAGTTTAAGTTTGCCCAAGAAGTTGATCGAGAACTGCCCCTCAGTGAGACCACTCGGCAGGAACTCAAGCAGTTTCAGCAACACCTGGGTTTGCGCGATGAAGACGTGACTCAGGTTGAAACCCGCATCGTCGGCAAAATTCGAGAGCAGGAAAAAGCCTATCAAAACAAACTGAACCTCTATGAACAGCGTTTTACTCAGGTGATCAACCTGGAATATCCGCCAGGTGAGTATGCGCGGTATGAATTGCGAAATTTGCAAAAATCACTGGGTTTGCGAGAAACCGATGTTCAACAGGTTGAGAAACAGGTGTCTTCGGCGCGAGAGGCAGACCTGTTTCTGAAACAACAGGAAAAACTTGAACAACAGCGACACGAAGAAGCCCTGCATCAACCCCCTCCTGAGACGGTGATTCAAGAGCCAGTGGTGGAGCCCGCTCAACCCGTTTCATCTCCACCTCCATTGCCCCAACCGTCTCCTCCAGTGGCAACCGTGGAAGAGCCACCTCAAACCCCGTCACACCCGTTACTCTCTGAGCGAGGTATTGACTACACCCTTCTGAACGAACTCTTGCACACCCATCAGTGGCGCGGAGCCGATGAAGAAACCTTTACTATTATGCTAAAAGCCACCGGGCGAGAAAAAGCAGGATGGCTCGATCGCGCTGCCTTAGAAAACTTCCCTTGTGTTGATTTGCGGACGATTGACCACCTGTGGACTGAAAGCAGTGGTGGACGCTTTGGCTTTAGTGCTCAACATCGTCTCTATCGAGATACTCATAAGGGGGATGCCGCTCTGTTTGGCGATCGCGTTGGCTGGTGGCACAAAAAAATGCGTATCTTTTTGCCCTACAGCAGTTTAAAATTTACCCCCCAAGCCCCCGAAGGGCACCTCCCGGCACTGTGGTTTTGGAAAATTCCGATCGCTGAATCATTGCGTGCATGGGGCATCGGTCATGGACGGGGAGGCTGCGCCACAGATAGCTGGATGCTGTCTACCTTGATGAGCCGACTCGAAAATTGTCCAAAGTGATTGAGCGAACCTAACGTTTAGTGGCGATCGCCCTACTTCCCACAATCCCCAAAATACAATTGTATTGGGGACAACTTGTCTTAAGGACAACTTGTATTAGGGATAAAATCTAACATCTCATACCAGGAGAAACTGTATGAGTACTCATTCCAGGACAACCGCAACATCGTCCACTCGGAATGCAGGGGTAATCAAACTCTTTAAAGATATTTACTCCGGTGGCGGAGGCTCGCATCCGCAAGCCTTGACTCAGTTGGGCGATCGCCTCTATTTCACTGCCGCTGATCCCGCTCATGGCTCTGAGCTTTGGGTCAGCGATGGCACACCCAGCGGAACTCACCTACTAAAAGACCTTTATCCAGGCACAAATAGCTCTATCCCAACATCTTTCACAAATTTTCTCAACCAGCTTTATTTCAGTGCTGATGATGGGGTGCATGGGCAGGAGTTGTGGCAGAGTGACGGAACAGGTCTTGGGACTCACCTCTTCAAAGATATTGATGAGCACCCCCCTGACATTTTTTATGGTAATTCCAATCCAACAGCTTTTGTTCAAGCGGGTAACAAGCTCTATTTCAAGACTGAAGAGGGCGCATTAGTCTTCACGACAAACCTCTGGGTGACAGATGGTACGACTACTGGAACGCAACAGCTTATAGGTGGCAATGACATTTTGTTCCCAAAACCGTTTACTGAATTTCAGGACAAGCTGTATTTCAGTGACATGACGGCTGTAGGAGTCATCGATCCCACAAGTAATGCCATTCTCTGGAGTAAACCCATTGGCAATCCTAAATTTCCTACTGAGTTTGGTGGCAGGCTTTATTTCAGTGGCACCGACAGTCTGTATGGCGAGGAGTTGTGGGTCAGCGACGGCACCGCAGCAGGAACGCAACTCGTCAAAGACATCAGCTCTTCCAGTTCGAGTCCGTCTAATTTTACTGTGGTTGGTGACAAACTCTATTTCAGTGCTAATGACGATGATCATGGCAGAGAGTTATGGGTCAGCGACGGCACAGTAGACGGAACGCAACTCGTCAAAGACATTAACCCTAGTGGTCATTCATTCCCACTCGCTTTTGCTGAGTTAGGTGGCAAACTCTATTTCACCGCGGATGACGGCATTTACGGCAACGAGTTGTGGGTCAGCGACGGCACCACCGCAGGAACCCAACTCGTTAAAGACATTAACCCTAGTGGTCATTCAAATCCTGTGTCGTTTGAAAATCCGCCGTTATTTCAATTTAATAACAAGCTGTATTTCACTGCTGACGATGGCACGCATGGGCGCGAACTGTGGGTGAGTGATGGCACACCCACGGGAACGCGGATGCTTCAAGACATCAACCTGGGTCGCAATGGCTCCAATCCAGCCAATTTCACTCAGTTTGGCGGCAGGCTTTATTTTGAGGCAAGTGATGGTGTTCATGGTAATGAACTGTGGGTTTTAGATCCTCAAGGTGAAACGGTATCAGGAACACCCAGACGAGATGTGCTAGATGGTGCAGCAGGGGATGACACGCTCTTAGGTTTGGGTGGCAATGACACGCTGATTGGCGGTAATGGAGAAGATTCATTGGATGGTGGCATCGGCAACGATATGCTGATCGCTGGCAATGGGGATGATCGGTTGTATGGCAGTACAGGCAACGATCGCCTCTTAGGTGGTGCAGGTCAAGATCTGCTGGTGGGTGGGGTGGGATACAACGTGTTAGTGGGCAATCAAGAACGCGATACGTTTGTGTTACATCGCCAGGGCTTCGCTCTGATTCGTGATTTTGCCTTGGGTAGCGATCGCCTCAGTCTACCGAGAGGAGTGCACTTTAGAGATCTCGATATTTTGCAGCAAGGGAATGCCTCGATTTTAGAAGTGGGCGATCGCTCAATTGCCAAGCTTTTAGGGGTTCTCCCGTCTGCCTTGAGAGCCAGTTCTTTTATCTAAAGCTTGCTTAGTTAACGTCAGTTCGGTTTAAGAGCCTAGCGAATAAATTCGCAGCTATCAGAGCGAAGTTCGCCTTCGCGAACTACAGAAAATCAAGGGTTGAGTGAACCGACGCAGGTCGGTTTTGCTCCTGTAGTTGCGGTTTCAACCGCCAAAATCCTTATCCCGAATTCACGTTAGTTAAAGTTTTCAAAAAACTCCAATTTCTTAACGAATGATAAAATTGATTGCTTGCACTTATACTACATTTATACTACAATTAGTAGTCTAGGACTTTAATGTGCGTGGATAGTCTTTAAGACGAGTAGGTTGTAGGCAAACCTATTCGCACTCGGTAATCCCAACTTAGGAATGTCACACTCAAGCTGCTCAATCAGCTTGAGTCGATTTTTATCGCACAGTTAGGTTATCGTTCTATCGTCAGTAGAGCGATCGCACCCACATGTACTTGACCCTACCGTTTTCTCAAATCTGCGGGGGTCTTCAGGGAGGCAAATCGCATGGCAACGTTTCGAGATATAGTTCGCTATTTTTGGGCATACCGAGCGATCGCCCTGTTGAGTATCGCCGCCAGTAGTTTATTTGAAATCATTGATCTGGTCGTGCCCTATGCGATCGGGCAGATTTTGAACGTGGTATCTAGCCAACCCATCGACGGTGTGTTGCAACGCTTGATTGATGGAATCGCCGCTTTGTTAAATGTCGAATCGGGGCGATCGCTGTCGATTGCCGTGTTGCTGGGTCTCATTTTTGTAGTGACGGTGGTTCGTGCTCCGATTCAACCCTGGATTGGGGTTTGGTTTCACTGGGATATCGCTCTGCGTGCCCGCCGTGACCACACCGCCCGAACGATCGCCAAGATTTTGACGCTGCCCTTGGAATTTTACGACGAAAACAACCCCGGTCGTATTGCCGGACGGGTTGCCAGAGGGTTGTCAAACCACACCTGGACCTATCCTGAAATTGCCGGACAGTTGTTTCCCAAGATCTTCCGCATTCTCGGCATTTTTGTCGTGATCTGGTTGATTGAGTGGCGCATTGCCCTATTGTTTTTAGTGTCGTTTGGGTTCATCCTCAGCTTTACCCTGCGGAAACTCAAGCAACTCACTGACAAGGAAGAAATCCTCGATCGCTACATGGAAAATACCGAGAGTCGCACCTCGGAAATCATCACCAACATCAAGACGGTCAAAGCTTTTGCTACCGAAACGGCTGAGCTAAGCCGACAACAACAACGACTTCAGCGTGAGTTTACCTTTGTCGATTACCGCATTCACCGAGGATATGTGACGCTGTTTGCGTGGCAACGCACCTTTATCCAAGCCTGTGTGTTTGGCATTTTAGGGCTGACCCTGTGGACAACCCTGAGTGGGCAAATCTCGCTGGGGCATTTCATCACAACGCTGACCGTGTCGAGCATGGCGTATTCTGAGCTAGAGCCGATCAGTGCTCTGGCAGAAGTGTTTGCTCGTCGCTATGCCTCAATGCTGCGGTTTCATGAATTTATGCAGTTGCCCAGTGGAACGGATGCAGCAGTGCTGACCCATCCAGAAGGAGTGCCTCAGTATCAGTTCACAGGCAAGGTGCATTTTGAGAACCTCAGTTTTGGTTACGATCGCGATCGCCCCGTCTTGCAAAACATCAATTTGCTAATTGAGCCTAACCAAACGGTGGCACTGGTGGGTCGATCGGGTTCCGGCAAATCAACATTGGTGAAGTTGCTGTTCCGCTATTTTGAGCCGCAATCAGGGCGAATCTTGATGGATGGACAGGATGTGCGATCGCTCGATGTCACGGGTTATCGGCGGCAGTTGGCGATCGTTCACCAGGAAGTGGATGTGTTTAATGGCACCCTATTAGATAACCTCACCTATGGCAACCCCAATGCCACCCCAGAAGAGGTCGAATCTGCCTGTGCGATCGCCCGTGTCGATGAGTTCATTCGCCTGTTGCCCAAGGGCTACAAAACCATTGTGGGTGAACGAGGCGTGCGCTTATCTGGCGGTCAGCGACAGCGATTGGGCATTGCCCGCGCCCTGCTGGTAAATCCTGATGTGTTGGTGTTTGATGAAGCCACCTCTAGCCTGGACTATGAATCAGAGCGATCGATTCAACTGGCGATGCGGAGCATTCTTGGCACCCGCACCACGATCATCATTGCTCACCGTCTTAGCACCGTCCGGGAAGCCGACAAAATTGTGGTGCTTGACAAGGGGCAAATCCTGGAGGTCGGTAGTCATGAGGAGTTGCTGGCACATGGCGGCATCTATCACCGTCTTCATGCCTTGCAAGAGACAGGGGAATTGCTCGGATAATACCGCCTCAGCTAAACCGCTTGCTTCTCCCGGAAGTTGAGCAACTCACTCGGTTTCACCACTCCGTGCTCAGTAATGATGCCTGCGATCAGCTCAGCTGGAGTGACATCAAAAGCCGGGTTATAAAACTCAACTTCCGGGGGACAAATGCGAGTATCACCAATTTGGTAAATTTCAACGGGGTCGCGTTCCTCAATAGGAATCTGGCTCCCGTCACTTAAGCCAAAATCAATGGTTGAGAGTGGAGCTGCTACAAAGAAGGGGATGTTATGTGCCTTAGCGACCAAAGCGAGGCTATAGGTGCCGATTTTGTTTGCCGTATCGCCATTCGCCGCAATCCGATCGGCTCCAACGACAACCACATCCACTATCTGGCGTTGCATGCAGTGAGCTGCCATGCTATCGGTAATCAGCGTTATGGGAATGCCTTCTTGAACACATTCCCAGGCGGTTAGTTTTGCGCCTTGCAACCGAGGACGAGTCTCGTCGGCATAAACCCGCTCTAGCCGACCGTCTCGCCACGCCGATCGCACTACTCCCAATGCCGTTCCATACCCAGCGGTCGCCAATGCCCCCGCATTGCAGTGAGTCAAGATCCTGAGTTGTTGGGGTTCTTGGGGCAACGCTAACAGCCCGTGATCGCCGATCGCCTGACAGGTTTGCAAGTCCTCAGTGTTGATATCCTGCGCGGTTTTCAGCAAGATCTCCTGCAAATAGTCCACCGGGCCGATCGTTTGCCGTGCCATCCGCATCATGCGGTCGATCGCCCAAAACAAATTCACCGCAGTTGGGCGAGTTGCCTTCAACCGCTTAGCAATCGTCTCTAACTCCAACAAAAACTGGTCGCGATCGCGCGTCTCAATTTCCCGTGCCCCTAAATACATCCCATAGGCAGCCGCCACCCCAATGGCGGGGGCTCCCCGAACGATCATCGTCTTGATCGCCTCTGCCATGTCATCTGAGCGGCTAATCTGGACGAGGTCGTATTCTTCGGGTAAACGAGTCTGGTCAATCAACAAAACGTGGTCTTCATACCAAACAACGGGATAGACCTGGTTTGTAAAAGTCATAGGTCAGCGGCGATGGGTGAGTGACGATGCTTCTGTTATAGCCGAGGTTAATGGCATTGCCAGTCCTCAACACAACTTAACATGGGGTCGAATATACCAGAAGCCTATGGTTTTTTGGAACTAGATTGATAACCAATTCCCCAAAGACGAAGTATGTCCCGGCAACCGATCTCAAAATCACCTTGGAAATCAATGAATTGGAAACTGGGTAAAACCCAAGAGAGCTTCTCATAATCGCAGGGTTGATATAAGAGAGGTACGATTTTATTCTCAAAACGATTTTGTTGAAGCGCAAAGATTAACTCACGTTTGACCCACATTGACTCCACTGAGCTATTGGAAAGAACAACCAGGAACCAATCACATCTCTTCAAAGCGTTGCCAATTTCGTCGTGCCACTGCTGTGCCCCCAGAATATTGGTTTTGCTGTACCAAATCGGAACGCCATGACGTCGAAGCTCACTCGCTAATGCAGAGACAAATTCCTGATCCTGGCTGGAATGAGACAAAAATGCTTCGCTCGGTGTCATAAGTTGCAACTGGATTAGATGAAGCAACGATTTCAGGGGTGAAACCTTGACATTCAGTTTAGACACTTTACTTAAAGATGAATTCGTTGTAACTAGCCTTAAATTAGGCAACTGCTTTAAGAGCTTGGGTAATTTCCCTTAATCCCTCTTCATCATCTTCAAGATTAGGGATATGGATCATTCGGAGGCGTTTCAGAATCCAGGGAATTTCTTCTTGGGGCAATTGCTCGGTAGAGGCTGCAACAACAGGAATGAGTTTTCCTTTATAGTCTTGTTTTCCTAGGGCGTAGCCAATATCCTGTGTAACAGTGGGAGAATGGACAGAGCTAGGGGTGAGTAAGACAACGATCGCATCCGATTCTTGAAGGGCCGTAGCAATGCTTTCCCTCCAGTTTTCACCTGGAAGAATTTGAGAGTCATCCCAGACTTGAAAACCAGAAGCCTTCAAAGCATGAGTTACTCGTGTTGCCAACTCTTTATCCGGATTTGCATAGCTGATAAATACCTTCATTCGTTTCACCGCCCATAACTCATCCTATTCATTAGGCTAACGAAGAAAAACTCTGATGGCTAGCAACAGCTACAACCTCTAAGACAGTCAAAGGTTAGGAACCAACAAGGGGCTTAAGCCCCTTGTCTTAAATCAATTGGCGATGGTTATGGTAGCGTTGCTAGTCACTCACAACAACAGGTTGAGGTTGAGGAGTCCATTGCTGGAGCAATCGCTCTGCGATTTGAGGCCCCGTCAGCCCCAAGGCTTTCATCGACTCATCTGGTTTAGCATGATCGACCAATAGATCAGGGACACCCATTCGGGTAATCGGCACAGCAACCCCAGCGTCTAGGAGTGCCTCCGCCAACGCCGTCCCAAAGCCACCCATGACACAGCCCTCTTCGAGGGTGACGACTCGCCCAATCTGGCGAGCCAGCGGTAGCATCAGTTCTGTATCGATGGGTTTAGCAAACCGAGCATTAATCACAGTTGCTTCAATGCCATGTTCACTTAAGATTTCTGCGGCTTGCATCGCCGGATAAACCATCGTGCCATAGCCCACCATGAGCAGATCGTCGCCTTGCCGCAAGATCTCAGCTTTGCCAATGGGTAACGGCTCCCAACCATCTTCCATCAGGGGCACCCCTTGTCCACTGCCACGGGGATAGCGGAGAGCAATCGGCCCATCGATATGGTTAATGCCCGTCACAATCATCCGCTGTAGCTCGGCTTCATCTTTAGGAGCCATCAACACCATATTGGGAATACACCGCAGATAAGCGATGTCATACATCCCCTGATGGGTTGGCCCATCTGCCCCAACAATGCCTGCTCGATCAAGACAAAAGAACACCGGCAAATTTTGAATACAGACATCGTGAATGATCTGGTCAAATGCCCGTTGCAAGAAAGTGGAGTAGATAGCAACCACAGGACGCATCCCCTCACAGGCTAAGCCGGCTGCTAATGTGACCGCATGTTGCTCAGCAATCCCCACATCGATATACTGTTTTGGCAATTTGGCTTGCAACTTATCTAAGCCCGTTCCGGTTGCCATTGCAGCCGTAATCCCCACAATGTTGGAGTTATTTTCTGCCAATCTCACCAGAGTGTGGGCAAAGACTTTGGCATAGTCAGGTGGCTTGGGCTTGCTAGCGGGCAACGCTTTCCCAGTCGCCAGGTTAAAGGGAGACTGAGCGTGGTAGCCAACCTGATCTTGCTCAGCGATCGCATATCCTTTGCCTTTTGTCGTTGCCACATGCACTAACACTGGCCCTGGGTGCTGATGAGCTTGCTGGAAGGTAGCAATCAACTCCTCCAGGTTGTGACCATCGACTGGACCGATGTAAGTAAAGCCTAGCTCTTCAAACACAGCCCCAACTTTAGGAACCGCTAAACGCTTCATTCCCTCTTTGATGCGGCTCAACTCAGGCGACAGAGACTCACCCACAAAGGGCAAATGCTTGAACTGCTCTTCTAGGTTGTCAGTCAAAAACTGCATCGGAGGGCTTAGCCGCATTTTGTTGAGATAGCGAGGAATCGCCCCTACATTCGGAGAAATCGACATCTCGTTATCATTTAGAACGACCAACAGGTTGGTTTTAGGCAGGTGCCCAGCATGATTAATGGCTTCTAACGCCATACCACCCGTCAAGGCTCCATCTCCAATGACAGCCGCCACCTTAAAGCGATCGCCCCGCAAATCTCGTGCTAGTGCCATTCCTAACGCCGCAGAAATGCTAGTAGAGGCATGCCCCGCCCCAAAATGGTCAAACTTGCTCTCACACCGCTTTAAATATCCAGCCACGCCATTCTTTTGCCGCAGCGTGTGAAATCGGTCATACCGTCCAGTAATAAGTTTGTGAGGATAAGCCTGATGCCCCACATCCCAAATCACTTTGTCACGATCTAAATCAAGCGTCTGATACAGTCCCAACGTAAGTTCCACCACACCTAAGCCCGGACCCAAATGTCCACCACTAGCGGCGACAGTATCCAAATGCTTTTCTCGAATTTGGCGGGCAATTTGCTTCAGCTGTGGAATCGATAGACCGTGTAACTGATTGGGATGTGTAACTTCACTCAAATGCATAGGAAGAAATACCTTTCGAGTGGTTAAATTGGGATCTAATAGTCTTCTCTCACTCTAATGGAATTCGGGGATCAGGTTTATCGCTTTCTCAATTCAAATTAGAAAAACTTCACTCAACTGTATCGAACTATTACGTCCTATCCTGGTCTAGCAAGGTTTGAATCTAAATCTGAATCAGAGATGTGAATTTAGAGAGATTTAGCTATTACACCGGAAATATCGATTTAAGTTGGTCTAAATTGATCCAAATTGATAACGATTCTGTAGCTCTGGGCAACCTTAAAAAGAACCATAGCGGTAGACATTTCACTTAGGGCAGGGTGGCAGAGGAAAAGCTTTAACTGGGCGAAAGCCTCTATCATCTTCTGATTAGAAGATATCTAAGCAGTTTTTGGCAGCTAAAACCGCGACTACAACAACCAAGCCCGCCGTTGCAGACTCAAGCCGATTCAGGCTTTCTGTCTCCTGCGGAGGCAGGTTTTGTGCTTGTAGCGTTCGGCTGAGGCTCACGCCAAGGTCTGCGACTTGAGTCGTTCATGCTGCCCAAATCCAGACTTTTAAGACACTCTCTAAAGATCCTCAGCAATTTGGCGATCGCTATGGAACCCTAAAGAAGGTGAAGGTTTTTCAAGAAAAGCAGATATAAGTAGAGAAACGCTATAAACTGCTGGTTTGCATTTTTTGTAATTCCAGGCAGAATAGCAGCATAGGCATTGCATCAGCTCCACACTTAAATCATCTTCCCTTGAAGCTATCACTTGTAGCACAATCCTTATCATTGAGAATTGGTCTATGACAGACGCACAACGACCGCTTACGCCCCCACCCGCTCCCCGTACTCCCCCTCCGCCTCCTCCCAGATCAGGGTCTGCGGCTGCCTCTGTCGGGTCAACCCAAATGATGCCCCCGCAAACCGTCGCCACTCCCCCTTCAACCTCTGTCAATCCGAGTGCGGCAGCAAATCCTACGATGCCTGCGCATCAGGCGGCTAAAATGCCCCCTGCACCACCCCCACCTGCGGGACATCGCCCTGCTGCGCCGCCACCCATGCAAAGCACCAGTCGCAATAAGCCAAGTCCAGGGCATCCAACGATGGAGCAACTGATCAAAGAGGCTTATGACAAGGGTTTCTCTGACGTTCATGCTGGGGTGGGTGAAGTGCCTCGCTTCCGTAACCGAGGCGAAATTGCTATCACCGAATATCCCACCACTGACCAATCCACTTTCTTTAGCTGGCTAGAAGAATTGATGTCAGACGAAGACATCAAACGGTTTAAAGACAAGCTTGATTTTGACGGTGCAGCCCAATATGACTTTGCCCGCGTGCGGATCAACATCTTTGATACGATGCGCGGTCCTGCGATGGTGTTGCGTCTGATTCCCGTCAAGATCTTGACGATGGAGCAATTAAATTTGCCAGCCGTGTTTAAAGATATTTGCCATTATCACAAGGGGTTGGTGTTGGTAACTGGCCCTACGGGTTCTGGTAAATCGACTACTATGGCAGCCATGATTGATTACATCAACAAGGAGATGCCCAAAAACATCATCACCATTGAAGACCCGATTGAATTTGTGCACAAAAGCCAAAAATCGTTGATCAAACAGCGGGAAGTCGGGATGCATACCCTAAAGTTTGACAATGCCTTGAAAGCGTCTTTGCGGGAAGACCCTGACATCATTCTGGTGGGTGAAATGCGGGACCAGGAAACGGTGAACACCGCCCTCAAAGCCGCTCAAACTGGACACCTTGTCATGGGAACGCTGCACACCAACAGTGCGGTTAAAACAATTGAGCGGATTCTCAACCTCTATCCCCCTGATCAGCAAGCTCCCATGCGGGTGGCGATCGCTGAATCTTTGGTGGCGGTTATTGCTCAAGGACTATGTCGGACTACCGACGGCAAACGGGCAGCATTCCACGACATCATGATCAACACTGACGCCATTCGCGACTATATCCGTAAGGGTGAGATTGACGAAATTGAGGCAATCATCCCCCGCTGTACCTTTGACGGCATGTGTACGATGAATCAGTCCCTCTATAAACTCTATGAAGCGGGGCGCATCACCGAAGAAACAGCTCTCGAAATGTCGCCTAAACCCAATGAAATGGCTCAGATCCTCAGAGGTCGTGTTTAATCTGCCTGAAAACTCATGAGTGTGGTGCGGGTGCTTAAAAAAGGCATCCGCATTTTTCATGTTAGTGCTTTAGATGTGGCAGGCAAAGCCTGTCATAGCCACCTCAACTCATCACCAATACATCTTTAGAGCAATTAAAACTGTGAGTTCTGTGGTTTATTCGTCCTCAACTACTCATCACTCCGAGATTTTTAAGGGCATTGCGCTATTTACTCCAGGTGGAGACTTAGTGTATTGCATTGACCCCCACAAGCGCGATCGCTGGCATGTGCAACTGTGTGCGACGTTGCAAGAGATGTTAGGACTTGGCGAGTTACCTCACTTTTTATCTCCGTTTTATGCAGCTACGGTCGATCGGTGGCTCAATCCTCAGACTCAACAGATTGAAACTTATGCAGAGGCATCGCCTCTAGTGTTGCGCTATCAAGGGCTGCTGAATGCCATCTTTGGGCTTGACGATGTCATTTGGCAAGCCATTCCAGGGTTGGAGGATATGTGTGATCCGGTTGTCATCTCCACGTATCAAAACCAATTTCCTCAACTGTGGAAAAACCATGAGTTAGTCGTACAGCTGGATCAGATTAAAGCCAGCACTGCTCAACCTCACTCTAAAAGCTCAAATCTTTTGTGGTCTCCTGTGGCAGTGACACCGACAACACAGGGCTATGTGTTGCGGCTCTATGTTTCGGGCAATAGCGCAGCCACCGAGCGAATTTTGCAGCACCTACACCAATTACTAGAGCGATCGCTCAAACATCCCTACACGCTCAAAGTCGTAGATATTTACAAACACCCTGATATGGCAGAGAGTGACCAAATTGCCGCTACTCCAACCCTTGTCAAGGTCTATCCTCCTCCAGTACGGCGAATTGTGGGCGATTTAGATAATGTTAGTAAGATTCTCCAGATTCTCTCTTCCCCCACCCTTTAGCCCTCTTGACCTAACTCAGGCGAGGAGTCTGAATCAGGGACAACTGCATCGGGCACTTCTAGCACAGGTTCAGGAATTTCAATCACCTCCGGAATCTCAGGGGAAGCAGGAGGTGGGGCAACCGCACGACGAGCCGGGGCAGGGGAACGAAACCGATTAAAAAATTCTTGAACGGGCGATCGCTTCGAGATCTCCCCACTGGGTCGCTTTGGCTCTGTCCCAGCAGGGGTTGGTTCTGACTTTTCGGGTAAAGAATCGAGTGTAGGAGTTTCGTCTGAGTTAGATTCAACCGCTGAACTCTCCGCCGCTCTCTCTTCAAATGTGACGGTTGGCGCAGCAAGCACCTCCTCAACATCAGGTGTGTCTCTTGTGTCTCTATCGGGTGCTACCGTCTCGGTCGCCGCTGGTTCAGACGGTGGTGGTTCAGACGATGGTGGAGCGGGCACTGCCGTCTCTGGTGCCGGAGATACAGGAACCCGTTCCTCCACACTAGGCTCTTCTTGAGATGCCCCAGTATCAGATGACTCAGTGTCAGATGACTCAATTTTGGCGTCAGCAGCTTCCTCAGTATTGGGTTCAATGAGAGGCTCTGACTCAGTCGGGGCAGGAGCAGGAGTCATGACCGGGGCAGGAGTTGAGGCTGGAGCACGCCGCTTGAAGCGATCAAAAAATCCTCTGGCTTTGACAGGTTCAGATGGTGGCGTGGGCGCGACTGGAGTTTCCCCTTCAGTCGGCTCAGATGGAGGACTCTCTTCCAAAGATTCGCTTGGGGGTTCTGTTGGAGGCGGAGCTACTGGTTCAGGCTCTTGTGGCTCAGCCTCTTCTTTTGGCTCGGTTACAGGATTTTCTTCAATGTCAGTGGTTAAGGGTTCCAGTTCCGTCTGCTCTGCTGCCGAATCAGGAGTTACAACCGATTCAGGACTAGGAAGGGGGGCTGGAGCGGTGTCAGCCTCAGGAACGGGGGTTGGAGTGAGTTCAGGAGTAGGTTCAGGAGCAGGTAGCTCAGGGGTAGGCAACTCAGGAACGTAGTTGGGGTCAACCATGCCACGCGCTTCAGCCTCAGATAGATCACCTCTGACTAATTTAGAGAGGGTATCATCTCCATCAGGCTCGTAGGTCACCACGCGAACGGTGTTATTAAAAGTGTTGTTAAACGGATTGTTGTTTTCATCGAGCAGTTCTAACTGCACCCAGTTTTTACCTGGTTTCAAACCTTTTAAGTAGATGGCTTCCCAGGCATTAAAGGTAAAGCTTTGTCCATTGACAGTGCAGCGCACTTTCCAATCTCGAATTTCATCGTCTGATCGTTCCTGAGCAATCAGATGCAGGGGAGCATTTGTCAAATAAAAATCTAATAAAATTGGCTCTGCCCCATAACTCCCTTGAGGTCGGCTGTAAGTTAATAGAGGTTGAGTGGGGTCGGGCAGATTATCAGGCGTTTTGGTGTAAACGTGAAACGTGGTTTGAGCAAAAGCACCTTCATTTTTAAAGCTTTCATGCCAGGGTCGAGAGGCAAAAGCTCGAATAGTATGAGTCCCTGGAGTCAGATTCTCAAAGACGAGAGGCTCCTCGGTGTTGTAAACCGCTGTATAAGGTTGGTTATCTAGGAAAACATGCAGGTGGGGGCCTAAACCCAGTTCCTCATCTTTAAAGAGGGGTAAGTCTTTGACCTGAAACCTTACTGAGAGGCGATCGCTCTGGATTACATCATTCGATCGGGGACTGAGAATTTTGACTTGGGGCTGATAGGCTTCTAACGCCTGCCGCAGGGCTTGAATTGTTGCGGGCGGAGCTACCTCCGTGAGCCTATTTGTCAAGATGGCAGACTCACTGGGGGCACTAGTGCGTGTGACGGGGTGATTGCCACACCCTGCTGTTGTCAAACCGACTAGCATTACCAGCACGATTGCCAAGACTTGTTTTACGTTGCTCCACCACCAATGTCTGCAAAACACCTAAGCCACTCCTGGGCATCAACCCTGTCTTTATTTAAAGTCTGCTCATAGGGCACTATATCGGATAAAGCCTCCGAATGTTCCCACAATTCACAGGTAGCCCCCATGAGACTGAGTAGCGGCATTCAACAGTTTTGGTTTGTGATCGGCAGCAGCTTATTTTGGGCAGCTTTAGTCACAGGTTTAGTGGTGTATTTTTCAGGGTGGCAAAATGGGGTTCTCGCTGCCGCCATCATGCTGTTTTTTACAGGGTGGGAGGTGCACAGCATTAAACAAAAACTGATGCGATCGCTCCCTGATCAATTAGACTTTCAACCCGTCACTCCCAATGACTTTGCCTTTCAGCTTGATGTTGCTGTGCTAGAACAACAGACAAAAGAGCTAGAAGCCCTTGGCTTTGTCCACTTACAAGATTATGCGCTGCAACCCACGTCAGGCTTAGCACGCTGCTTCGCCCATCCTCAGCACTATTGCTTTGCCGAAGTCGGGCAAATATTTGGAGCAGATGGAAAAATGATTAACGCTAATCCAGTCATTTTGAGTAACCTGTCTCAAAATTGGACGTTGGCCCATGTCAGAGGAGATTTAATCTCAAGCAGCAGTATTTCCTTACTATGGCGAAACCCTCAAAACGTAGGAATTTATCACCCCAACACCAGCCTGGAAGACTTGCTGCAAATTCATGTCAAGTTTCGCCAAAAAATGGTCAACGATCTGGCTATTACCGTGATGACAGATGTTTCCTGGGATGCTTATAAAGCAGGGCAACAACAAGCCGCTAGCGATCGCAAACACCGTTTTCAACGACGGAGCCTCTTGATTGGCATGGTAAAAGCAACTTTATTTGAGCTGAACCCAACTTTAGAGTGGTTGGGCAATTATGCCCCCAAGGGTAGCCGAGCCGTCTAACTCAAGTAGTTTGTAGGACTGCATATATAAAGAGCCAATGCTGAATGCTGAATCCCAAGTAAAAAGTCTATAGACAAAATTGAAAAAACCGTGAGTACACTAAGTTGATAGCTTTTTGAGAGATTATTTATATTTGTTTATCAATAGTTTTGTAACTACAAAATTATTTTTTAGAAATGCCACCTAAGCAAATTTAAATGGTAAAAAAGTGCTATTTTGGCAAGCCTTGAGAAATTGGCAACGTTAGCTCTTGATCACTGATCTGTCACCTAAATCCGCCAAAATCCTTGCTCTCAAAGAGATTTAGCATTTTCACATGAGCTGTAATCAAACAAAACTTAAGTTAAATCCTCTATATATCTCTATCAGAATCATAGAATGTTTCAATGTGTAAACAAAATTTGATTGATAAATCCCTTTCTGCTCAGGGCTAAAGTTGAAAAGCAGAGTAAATATAGATTTTCCCACTTTGAATTATTGTTAACTCTGATTAAAGTGGTATTCAGCACCGCTTTATAATCTCTAGGAAACCCCCCCCGGTTTTGGTCAGGCTACTATTCCGTTTCATTCAGAGTAGTGAATTGACCCTTTCTCTTCTCAAACAGCTCGAACTCTTAACAAAAGTTACGTGCCCGCTCTAGGTTTTATGAACCTGGTTATAAAACATCTGCTACTTACGGATGGGTTGAGAAGAGAGTCGTTGCCGAACGTAGAGCTTGGGGAGAGGGATATCCATCGTTCCTTGTCTAGAGAGAGGAGAGTCTCTGATGACAACTACCCCACGGGAGCGAGAGGCAAAAGTCAGGGTTGTGGTTGACAATGATCCGGTTCCTACTTCATTTGAGAAGTGGGCCAAGCCAGGTCATTTCGATCGCACCCTGTCGAGAGGTCCAAAAACGACAACCTGGATTTGGAACCTCCACGCCGACGCTCACGATTTTGATAGTCATACCAGTGACCTAGAAGACATTTCACGCAAAATTTTCAGTGCACACTTCGGTCATTTGGCTGTGGTGTTCATCTGGTTGAGCGGGATGTACTTCCACGGCGCTCGTTTTTCAAACTATGAAGCTTGGCTCAGTGACCCATAGCACATCAAACCGAGTGCTCAAGTCGTCTGGCCCATTGTCGGACAAGAAATTTTGAATGCAGATGTAGGTGGTGGCTTCCACGGGATTCAGGTCACCTCTGGATTTTTCCAAATTTGGCGTGCCTCTGGTATTACTAACGAGTTCCAGCTCTATGTAACAGCAATCGGTGGTCTAGTCATGGCTGCTCTGATGTTGTTTGCAGGCTGGTTCCATTACCACAAACGGGCACCCAAGCTGGAATGGTTCCAGAATGTGGAGTCCATGCTGAATCACCATCTCTCAGTGCTATTGGGCTGCGGCTCACTGGGCTGGGCAGGTCACCAAATTCATGTATCTCTTCCTATCAATAAGCTGTTGGATGCTGGGGTTGCTCCTAAAGACATTCCCCTGCCTCATGAATTCATTTTGAATTCAGGTTTGATGGCAGAACTTTATCCCAGCTTTGCGAAAGGGTTGACTCCTTTCTTTACCCTGAATTGGGGTGAATATTCTGATTTCCTCACCTTTAAGGGTGGCTTGAACCCCGTTACTGGCGGTCTATGGTTGACAGATACAGCCCATCACCACTTGGCGATCGCTGTCCTGTTCATCATTGCAGGTCACATGTACCGCACCAACTGGGGTATCGGTCACAGCATCAAGGAAATCTTAGAAGCGCACAAAGGTCCTTTCACTGGAGAAGGTCATAAGGGTCTTTATGAGATTCTGACTACCTCCTGGCACGCCCAATTGGCAATTAACCTGGCAATGCTGGGTTCGTTGACCATTATCGTGGCGCAGCACATGTATTCCATGCCGCCTTATCCTTATTTGGCGACAGACTACCCCACTCAACTCTCCATCTTCACGCATCACATGTGGATTGGAGGCTTCCTGATTGTGGGTGCTGCGGCTCATGGTGCCATCTTCATGGTGCGCGACTATGACCCTGAGGTGAACCAAAATAACCTGCTCGATCGGGTCATTCGTCACCGCGATGCCATCATCTCCCACCTCAACTGGGTTTGCATTTTCTTAGGCTTCCACAGCTTCGGCTTATACATCCACAACGACACCATGCGTGCGTTGGGTCGTCCTCAGGACATGTTCTCTGACACTGCAATTCAGCTTCAGCCTGTATTTGCTCAGTGGATTCAGAACATTCATACCCTGGCTCCGGGTGGCACCGCTCCAAATGCATTGGCTCCCGCTAGTGTTGTGTTCGGTGGAGATGTCGTGGCTGTTGGTGGCAAGGTTGCCATGATGCCAATTGCTCTCGGCACAGCCGATTTCATGGTGCACCACATCCATGCCTTTACAATCCACGTCACCGTGCTGATTCTGTTGAAGGGCGTACTGTTTGCTCGTAGTTCTCGCCTCATCCCCGATAAGGCGCAACTCGGCTTCCGCTTCCCCTGCGACGGTCCAGGTCGGGGTGGCACCTGCCAGGTTTCTGGTTGGGATCACGTCTTCTTAGGGCTGTTCTGGATGTACAACTCCCTCTCGATCGCTATTTTCCACTTCAGTTGGAAGATGCAGTCAGATGTGTGGGGTACGGTCAATGCGGACGGTTCCGTTTCTCACATTACCGGCGGTAACTTTGCTCAGAGCGCCATCACCATTAATGGTTGGTTGCGTGACTTCCTCTGGGCACAAGCGACTCAGGTGATCGGCTCCTATGGTTCAGCGTTGTCAGCTTATGGCTTGCTGTTCCTCGGTGCACACTTCGTTTGGGCATTTAGCTTGATGTTCTTGTTTAGTGGTCGTGGCTACTGGCAAGAGTTGATTGAGTCCATTGTTTGGGCCCACAACAAGCTGAAGGTTGCCCCCGCAATTCAGCCTCGCGCTCTGAGCATTATTCAGGGTCGGGCTGTTGGGGTAGCTCACTACCTCTTGGGAGGAATTGTCACCACTTGGGCATTCTTCCTCGCTCGAATCATCGCAGTAAGCTAGCGGTCAGCATCGGCGGTCAGAAATTTCCTAAGATAAATCTCTGGCTCTGCTGATCGCTGATGGCTGAATTGAGGAGATCAATTTAAGACTTATGGCAACAAAATTCCCCAAATTTAGCCAAGACCTGGCTCAAGACCCGACTACACGTCGGATCTGGTATGGGATTGCCACTGCCCACGATTTTGAAAGCCATGACGGAATGACAGAGGAAAATCTTTATCAAAAGATTTTTGCTTCTCACTTTGGTCATATTGCAATCATCTTTTTGTGGACATCGGGTAATCTGTTCCACGTCGCCTGGCAAGGTAACTTTGAGCAATGGATTCAAGACCCGTTGCACGTCCGCCCGATCGCCCATGCGATTTGGGACCCTCACTTTGGTAAACCCGCTGTAGATGCCTTCACTCAAGCGGGTGCTTCAAACCCTGTTAACATCGCTTATTCTGGCGTTTATCACTGGTGGTACACCATTGGTATGCGAACCAATGGCGAACTGTATCAGGGTGCTGTATTCCTGCTCATTTTGGCAGCCGTTCTGTTATTTGCAGGCTGGTTGCACCTCCAGCCTAAGTTCCGCCCCAGCTTGTCCTGGTTTAAGAACGCAGAGTCACGCCTCAATCACCACTTGGCTGGTTTGTTTGGGGTTAGCTCTTTGGCTTGGGCAGGTCACTTGATTCACGTTGCGATTCCTGAGTCTCGCGGTGTTCACGTCGGTTGGGATAACTTCCTCTCCGTCAAACCTCACCCCGCTGGTCTAGCCCCATTCTTTACGGGCAACTGGGGTGTGTACGCTGAGAACCCTGATTCACTGAATCATGTGTTCAGCACTTCAGAAGGTTCTGGTAGCGCGATTCTGACTTTTCTGGGTGGCTTCCATCCTCAAACTGAGTCTCTGTGGTTGACCGATATTGCTCACCACCACTTGGCGATCGCTGTCCTATTCATCGTTGCCGGTCACATGTACCGCACCAACTTTGGCATTGGTCACAGCATCAAAGAGATGTTGGATTCTAAAGCAGGTCTGTTTAGCCCTCGCTCTGAAGGTCAGTTCAACTTGCCTCACCAGGGGTTGTATGACACCTACAACAACTCGCTGCACTTCCAGTTGGGCATCCACCTGGCAGCGTTGGGTGTAATCACCTCTCTGGTGGCTCAGCACATGTATTCGTTGCCTCCTTACGCGTTTATGGCGAAGGATTTCACCACTCAAGCAGCACTTTACACTCATCACCAGTACATCGCTGGGTTCTTGATGGTAGGTGCGTTTGCTCACGGTGCAATCTTCTGGGTGCGGGATTACGATCCGGCTCAGAATAAGGGCAACGTGTTAGATCGCGTGCTCAATCACAAAGAGGCGATCATCTCTCACCTGAGCTGGGTGTCTCTGTTCTTGGGCTTCCACACCCTGGGTATTTACGTCCACAACGACGTGATGCAAGCGTTTGCGACTCCTGAAAAGCAAATCTTGATTGAACCTGTGTTCGCACAGTTCATTCAAGCGGCTCACGGTAAAGTGCTGTATGGTTTCGACACGCTGTTGTCTAACCCTGACAGCATTGCAACCACAGCTTGGCCTAATCACGGCAACGTGTGGCTACCCGGTTGGTTAGATGCCATTAACAGTGGAACGAACTCTCTGTTCTTGACCATTGGACCTGGTGACTTCCTGGTTCATCATGCGATCGCTCTGGGTCTGCACACCACCACTTTGATCTTGGTCAAAGGTGCGTTGGATGCGCGTGGTTCTAAGCTGATGCCTGACAAGAAAGACTTTGGCTATAGCTTCCCTTGCGATGGCCCTGGTCGTGGCGGTACTTGCGACATCTCCTGTTGGGATTCCTTCTATCTCGCTATGTTTTGGATGCTCAACACATTGGGTTGGGTGACCTTCTACTGGCACTGGAAGCACCTCGGTGTATGGCAAGGCAACGTTGCTCAGTTTAACGAGACCTCCGTTACTATCATGGGTTGGCTGCGAGATTATCTCTGGCTCAACTCTGCTCAGTTGATTAACGGGTACAACCCCTATGGCATGAATAACTTGTCAGTTTGGGCGTGGATGTTCCTCTTTGGACACCTCGTTTGGGCAACAGGTTTCATGTTCTTAATCTCCTGGAGAGGATACTGGCAAGAGTTGATCGAAACCCTTGTTTGGGCACACGAGCGTACTCCTTTGGCGAACTTGGTTCGTTGGAAAGATAAGCCAGTGGCAATGTCCATCGTTCAAGGTCGTTTGGTTGGTTTAGCTCACTTTACTGTGGGTTATATCCTCACCTATGCTGCCTTCTTGATTGCCTCAACATCGAGTCGATTCGGTTAACGCGATCGCTCCTGTAGGCACTTAAACTAAAAAATCCCCTGCCTTTGGGCGGGGGATTTTTGTTAAGCTTTGAGATGTAGTATCGGAATACTGCAATGCCATCCTCTTACGAAGGTGATCAGAGGTCAAGCGCACCGCAAAGCATCGAAAAGGATCTAAGTTTAAGCATCAACTCAAGCCTCCCTACTTGATAAAACGGTTAAGCATTAATAGTCCTGAAACAAGACTATCTTCATCTTCAGAGTTGACAGGTGAAAACTTTATTCGTCAAGTGAAGCATCTTTCAGACAACCAGAAGAGAGTGTTGCTGAGAGAATTGTTTGAAGATGCTATAACAAGCAAACTAATTCACACAAGACAAGTAATTGTTTACCCAGATGAAGATAACTATTGGGTAGCTGAATGCCCAAGTCTGCCACCTTGTATCAGTCAAGGTGAAACCAAAAAAGAGGCGATCGCAAATATCAAAGAAGCGATTCAGCTTTACCTTGAAGTGTTGCAAGATGAGGGGCGATCGATTCCTGAAGATCGCTTTGAGACAGTTATGGTCGATGTATGAGCAAATTATCCTGTATCTCAGGTGCAGAGTGCATCAGGGCATTGAAAAGCATTGGCTTTGACGTTGTTAGGCAAAAAGGTAGTCATAATTATTGTGCGTCGCGATGATCTCTATGCTGAAGTGGTTGTTCCAAATCATAAAGAGTGGACTCGTGGAACGTTACGAGCAATTATTTGCCAAGTTGGGTTGAGTGTGGACGAGTTTATTGAGCTATTGTAATAGGTTGCATTGTTCTAATTGAGCCTTGCTTCTGCGGTTTATGGAATCTATGTTCCTGATTTGCCGGAATGTGTAGCTATAAGTGAAACACTGGAAGAAGTGCGACAGCTAATTGTATAGGCCATTCAATTTCATATTGAAAGGTTGCACGAGGAAAGATAATTGGGTGGGAGACGCGATTAATCGCGTCTGTACCATTTTTTATCGTGATTATGGCGAGAGTCGAGCAATATCCCACTGGCGATCGCCCCGTTTATAAAGCAATCGATCGTGCAATCGGCTGGGTCGCCCTTGCCAAAACTCGATGCTATAGGGGTTGACGCGATAACCACCCCAGTGAGGCGGACGAGGAATCTCCTGATTTTGATACTGTTCCTGCAACTCCTGAAGGCGTTGTTCGAGAACCGTGCGATCGCCAACTACTTGGCTCTGCTCAGATGCCCAGGCTCCAAGCTGGCTCCCAATGGGGCGACTGTGAAAATAAGTGTCTGACTCCTCAGCCGAAACGGGTTGAACGTCTCCCTGAATCCGAACTTGGCGTTCCAACTCTGCCCACCAAAACACTAAAGCCGCTTTGGAATTGTGTGCCAATTCTTGCCCCTTACGGCTATGGTAATTGGTGTAAAAGACAAAACCACGCGGATCAAAGCCTTTGAGTAAAACTACACGCGCTGAGGGAATGCCATCGGGTGTGGCTGTCGCCAAAGTCATGGCGTTGGGTTCAGGAAGTTGAGCCGCGATCGCCTGCTCAAACCAAGTCTGAAATTGCTTGAACGGGTCAGGATCAACCTCGGTTTCATGAAGTCCTTTGAGAGTGTAGTCTCGACGCAAATCAGCAATCGATAAATTCATAAGCTTTGAGGGAAATTGCAACGTTTGGCTTATCTACTTTTAATTGGAATCTAGCACTATAGGGAAAGGAATGGAGCATAAGAGTCATGACACTATTGCTGGCAGGAGACATTGGTGGAACGAAGACGATTTTGCGGTTGGTCGAAGTTGAAACAAGTGACGGCAAAACAAAGCTCAAACCGTTGTATGAAAACCGCTATGCCAGTGCTGAATTTTTAGACTTAGTGCCATTGGTGCGAAAGTTTTTGGTGGCAGCCGAACTCGAACTGGTTAGTTTTCCAAAATTAGAGAAGGCCTGTTTTGCAGTGGCAGGTCCAGTTGTCAATAACACCTCACGGGTGACAAACTTGCCCTGGTCTTTAAGTGGAGAGAGGCTTCAAGAAGAATTGATGATTGGTCAGGTGTCGTTGATCAATGATTTTGAAGCCGTAGGATACGGGGTTTTGGGATTAGAACCCTCAGACTTGCAAACGTTGCAGGTGGGAGAATTAGATGAGAATGCCCCGATCGCGGTGATTGGGGCAGGCACCGGATTGGGACAAGGGTTCTTAATTCGTCAAGGCGACAGCTACAAGATTTATCCTTCAGAGGGCGGCCATGCCGATTTTGCCCCCCGCTCAGAACTGGAATTTCAATTGATGCGCTATCTCTTAGAGAAACACAAGATTAGCCGTGTATCGGTTGAGCGAGTGGTTTCAGGACAGGGCATTGTGTCGGTCTATCAGTTTTTGCGCGATCGCTACGTCTCAGATGAATCTCCTGTGGTAGCAGAGCAGATTCGCACCTGGGAAGGTGAGGTGGGCATGAGTGAGAAGACGGTAGACCCAGCCGCAGTGATTTCTAAAGCGGCAGCAGAAGGCGATCGCCTCTCAGAACAAACCATGCAACTGTTTGCGTCTGCTTATGGCGCAGAGGCAGGTAATCTGGCACTAAAACTTTTGCCCTACGGGGGTCTATATTTGGCGGGCGGCATTGCAGCCAAAAACCTGACCCTGATGAAATCGGGCACCTTTTTAGAAGCGTTTTCGGCCAAAGGACGGGTCAGCCCACTGGTTGAGCGGGTACCAGTACATGTGATTATTAATTCCAATGTGGGTTTAATCGGGGCAGCAATTTGTGCTGCACGGTTGTAGGGCAGACAGAGACGTGATTAATCGCATCTGTACGGGAGGACGATTTGGGAAGGCAGCGAGCAGGGGTGGGGTCATACCGCGATCGCTGACCCAACAACATCCAGTAAGACACCGTGTTGCCGCAGTGTCTCAATAACGGTTTCGATCGCCGTGGTGCTGCCTGTAAATAGCACGGTCAGTTCATCTGGAGTTTGCGAAATCATTTCATGTCTTAGGGTGGTGTCGGCAACAGTAAGAGCGTCAAGGCTAGAAACTCTGGCAATGGCGATCGCTCTTAATCGCGGATCCGTATAGAGATAGACATCCACATGCACCACTTTGGCTAACCGTTGCAACGCCCGCAACAACAGATCTTTTTTACGTTCAACCGCTCGAAAGCTCAAAATCAGCCGCGCATCCTCAGCCGTAGTAGCCGCAATGCCACTACCCAAGATTCCTTCAAGGGACACGCCTCGATTCGAGAAAACCGATGCAGCGGCGGTCAACACCCCCGGCTTATCAAGAGCCTGGACTACAAATACCCAGCGTTGTTCATGCATGTCGCCAATCCTCTTTGAGTCGCCGTTTGAGTTGCTCAGCAAGACGTTTGAGTAATTGAGCCTCCTCTTCCCACAATTGCAAGGGCACAACCTGAGTCCAGCCAAACGGAGTCACCACAATCGGCACCCCAATGGGAGTGTGAATGCCATAAAACTCGCCTTCGAGTTGCACCTGCCCAGACACGACGATTTCTTTGCCATCCAGCAAAGTTTTGACCAGATCAACCGTAACGTTAGCCGTGGCAGAAATCGTTTTAGCCCCTGACAGATGGGTGACATAGGGCTTGATCACGACTCTCAGATCGGGAGGCAGGCGATCGACATATTCATAAACATCTTGCACATTGTTTTCTTGCAGATTATTCAGCACAATCTGTTTTTCGCGACTCACCTCATCAGGAAACGCATGAATTAACCGACCCCGCCGCAACCGCTTTAAGATGGACTGCAATTCCTCCGTATCCATTCCCTGAATTTGCACACTGCTCCACAGTGGTACCAGGCCATCGCCGTGTTCGCCGACGACAAAGCCTTGCACCAGTTGTCGTCGAATGCCCACATCAGCCGCGATCTCGCGGCGAAACCTCAAGGAGTCAGAGTAAGCCCCAATGCCAATTACTTGATGGCGATCGAGATAACGACTAAACACCTCAACCGCAAGTTCAACCGGGTTTGTCACCACAATGATGATTTCGTGACCGTGTCCATAGCGGGCGATCGCCTTGGCATAGCTCTCAAACAGCGGCAGATTCACTTGTGCTAGCTCAGATCTGGAGGTCACCTTGCCACCCACCGTGGCTCCGGCTGCCATGACAATCACATCCCCCACCACATCTTCAGGCTGTAATGCCACATCTAATTCAGGAGCCATTTCAGCATAGGCATCCTCTAAATCGCTGCATAGCCCCACCAAAATCTGAGCACTGCGCCCACCCGCTCGCCCTACTAATTGCAATCGCTCTGACGGCGATACCACACGTGCCACCAGCAATTGGGTGACAATCTCTCGTCCGCAATCGCCACTCGCTCCGATGATAGAAACATCCATGACAAATCGCCAAACCCTACTGTTAACAATATCAGTAGAAGACAAGAGGGCAGAGAGAATGAGAAAGGCACCAATGAAAAGTGTGAATGGGGAGAAAATTCTCCAAAAGTGGGTTTTTAACGCGCTTAGGTCAAATTAAAGCATTAGAGGAAAATTTTTCCACGATTATTATTCTGATTTTTCCTCAAAACTTGATAACAAAATTACAAAACATTGAGATAATTCACTGCCACTTTGAGAATGAACAGTTCACAATAAAGGACGGTGATGAGTGTTAGTGATAATTTGTGATTCGTAGTCTATATCACATTTTTAGATCAGGCTCTGTCGCTCAATGTTGAGGGTGGGGTCTAGGGTTTAAATTCCATCAGTGGAAGGATAAGAATGCAAGTTTTGGGGCAGTCTGAGAATTGGTTGCGTCGCAGACCTGACCAAACGGATTGGTTGTGGGTGGGGATACTCCTGATAGCCGCTGCTGTCTTGTTTGGCATTGATCTAGGCGGAGTGACATTGCGCGATTGGGACGAGGGAACCGTTGCCCAAGTGGCACGAGAAATGTTGCAAGCCAAATCTGATTTATCGACCTGGTTGTATCCCACTTTAGGGGATGAACCCTATTTCAACAAACCGCCCCTGATGCATTGGTTAATTGCGATCGCCTATTCGATTGGCGGCGTGAATGAGTGGACAACCCGCTTACCCGGTGCGATATTAACTGCGTTTTCGGTGCCGTTGCTCTATGGCGTTGGGCGTGAGTTGTTTCACTACCGCACTCCCGCTCTATTTACAGCTCTGGTTTATTTAACGACCCTGCCTGTCGTTCGACAGGGTCGATTGGCTATGTTAGATGGAGCCGTGCTGTGTTTTCTGATGCTGATGATGTGGTGTGTATTGCGATCGCGCCGAGATACACGCTATGCCTTGGGCATCGGCATTGGGTTGGGGTTGATCTGCCTGACCAAAGGGGTGATGATGGGCGTGTTGCTGGGGGCGATCGCCCTCGCGTTTCTAATTTGGGATACGCCCCGTCTGTTGACCTCTCCCTATTTGTGGTTGGGCATTGGGCTGGGATGTTCTCCGGTGTTGCTGTGGTATGGGGCACAATGGCAACACTATGGGCAGTCGTTTATCAATACTCACTTCCTTGAACAGTCTGCCGAGCGGGTGGTGAAACCAGTTGACGATCGCTCTGGGCCTCCCTGGTACTATCTGCTGGAAATTGTGAAGTATGGCTTTCCCTGGTTACTGTTCTTGCCCTTGGGTCTAAAGCACGCTTGGGAACATCGCAACCTGGGTTGGGCAAAACTGGCGATCGCTTGGGGTGGTATCTATTTCATTGCCATTTCAGCCATGTCAACCAAGCTTCCGTGGTATGTTTTGCCGTTATATCCTGCGTTGGCGTTAATCTGTGGCAACCAACTGTCATTCATGTGGGAACAAGGACGCCATATTGGGGTAAAACAACCTCCCCTCACCCCTTACTCTGAGGTCTGGGTGACGGTTTTTAGTCTCTTTATTTTGGTCATGACAGCAGGTGCAGTCTATTTTGCGGGCTTCAGTTCACCCTTAGAACCCGATCTGGCTGTCATTTTCGCTCTACTCGCTCTCACCCTAACCGTGACAACGGTATTAGTCGCCAGACAAGATCCGCAATTCATCCCAGTATTAATTTGGGGAACCTATCTTGCTCTGGTGTTGCTGATGGCCTCTAATAACTGGCTTTGGGAGTTAAACGAAGCCTACCCAGTCAAGCCTGTGGCACAGTTCATTCAAAAAAATACTCCCCCCAATCAAGTCATCTATACCTCATTTGCCTATCAACGCCCCTCACTCGACTTTTACAGCGATCGCCGCGTTATCCCTGCTACAGATAACCAACTGAAGAAGTGGTGGAAAGACTGGAGACAAATAAATCAACCCTATGCGCTCATCAGCTCAGAAAAAGTGCGATCACTAGAGTTAGAGCCTCAACAAATCGTTGGTACTTTTGAAGATTGGGTATTAGTTACCCGTCCTAAGATATAGGCCAAACCCAAATCTTACTGATACATTTGGTTACATAAAGGCGCGATTTCACGCTCCAAAACACCAACAAACTAAATCAACTGGGTGCTTCTACCGTCTCGTTTGACACATTTAGTTGATAGCAATTAAAAGAAAAATTGGGTGCAGGTTCCACTTTCTTAGAAACAAATTTTGGCTACAAGTTGCTGTATTTCCAAACAGTTGTGCGATCGCTTGTAACAAAATTTCGACTCAACTGGAACTATTTTGTAGTGCGCTCGTCACGAAGTTTAACGTTCCCAACTATCAGTGGCTCAACGGAGTCGGCAAACAAAAATATCAGGGAAATTCGGTTAACGATGAATGCATCTCCCTATTTAATCTCTGATTTCCACTCCTTTAGCTGTTAGGAATTTTTGAAGTCCATTGCTGCTGATTACAAAATTGGAACTTAGTCTTCCAATGTCTTGATGGTGCTTACCTGGATTTCAATTCACACAATGTTGAATGACATTGCGATCGCTTCCTAACGGCACATTTGGTAGCTTTGAGG
Source organism: Oculatellaceae cyanobacterium bins.114 (assembly GCA_033764315.1). GTDB lineage: Bacteria > Cyanobacteriota > Cyanobacteriia > Elainellales > Elainellaceae > FACHB-1407. Next base: position 3,049 of record JANRJA010000028.1, on the reverse strand, counting down.
ATTGATTTTGCAACAATCAAACATAAGTGATCGTTTGGGCAGTTCCAGAAAGATCATCAAACTTTTAGCAGAACACCGTCTGCTGCCATCGCTTGTGCGAGAACTCATCATTGATGAAGCGATCGCCCCTTTTACCTGTGATCAACTTGAGATCCATACTCGTGTGCAAATGCTGCTCTCTCAAGATCAATTACTCACAGATGATCAACAACAAGCGTGGATTTTGTCACAGGGTTTTCGAGATCAACAACACTTTTTGCAATGGATCGAACGCCAAATCAAGCTTGATAAATTCAAGCTCAAACAATGGGGATTACGGCTTAGAACCTATTTCCTAAAACGCAAAGACGATCTCGATCAAGTCATCTACAGCTTTATTCGAGTCAAGGATGAAGGATTAGCCCTAGAGCTTTATTGCCGACTAGCAGAAGGCGAAGAATCCTTTCAAGACTTGGCAAAAGAATACTCAGAAGGGTTTGAACGCAGCACAGGCGGCATGATTGGTCCTTGTGCTCTCACCAAGCCCCACATCGATGTGAGACGAAAACTGATCTCATCAGCCCCCGGTGAAATTTGCTATCCCATGCCTGTTGGTGAATGGTGGGTGATTTTGCGACTGGAACAGTTGTTACCTGCTCAACTTGATGCGGCAACAAGACAACACCTGCTAAACGAGTTGTTTGAAAACTGGATGCAGCAGCAAGTCGATGCCTACATCGCCAGCCTCGCATCAAAACAATTGATATTGATCTAATCTCCAGGAGGAAAACGAATGAGTCCATCGATTCTTTGGCAACAAACAGTCGATCCAAGGGGGCTATCGGGTACCTCTGAGGTAGCTGAATTTTCCCCAGATGCCCGCTACATTGCAGCAGGCGCAGCAGACGGTAAACTGCGGTTTTACAGCAGTTCCGGACAAAAGCTCTGGGAAGCCCAATTCAACAACAACACTGGCACATCTGGCGAAATTGAATCCATCGCCTTCTCACCAAACGGACAATACATTGCAGCAGGTGGCAACGTTGGTGGAGTCAAAATTTATCAGGCAAGCAATGGTCAGTTACTCAGAAGTCTGTCAGCCTCTGAAGTAGATGGCATGGCGTGGAGTCCTAATGGGCAACTGCTAGCATTTGCCAATGGCAACTCGGTCAACGTGTACAACACCTCTGACTGGTCACGGCGTTACTCCTTTTCGACAGGCGGAGCCACCAACTCGATTGAGTTTACAAAAGACTCACAGTCCATCATTTCTGCTGGAAGTAGTCGTCGCGTCTACATCAACCGAGCCTCTGATGGCACTCAAATTCGCTCATTCACAGCCGCGGCTAGTGGGGGTTCCGTGAAGTCAGTGCGGCTCTCCCCCGATGGCGACTTGATTGCCACTGCCAATGGCAAAGATACGTCATTCAGCGTCTTTCGGCTAGATGGCACCCTGGTCAGCCGCGTTGATATTCCAAACGATGCCTACATTGTGGAGTCATTGGCGTGGAGTCCCGATGGCAAATCATTAGTAGTGGGTGGAGGCGGTGGGGATGGCACGCGATCGACCAGTGCCCTGCGCGTCTACCGCACCTCAGATTGGCGATTAGTTCAAAACGTTCAGGGACACGCTCAAGGGATTGAATATATCGACTTTGCTCCAGATGGCACCATTCTGACCAGTAGTGAGGACGGATCCATCATTCGTTGGACAGCACCCTCTGGAGATGCCGCCACTCCTCTGCCTAGCCCCACCCCAACTCCTGCCCCTGCCCCAATTCCTACTCCGACTCCTACACCTCCAAGCCCCATCAACGGTACAGGCAACGGTTTATATGGGGAGTATTTCAACAACACAGACTTTACTAACGCAGCAGTGAAGCGAACCGATTCCACAGTGAACTTTAATTGGGGCAGTGGGTCGCCCGATTCTACAGTGGGGTCTGATACGTTCTCAGTGCGGTGGAAAGGGCAAATTCAACCCCGCTATAGTGAAGAGTACACATTCTACACCTCGACTGATGATGGGGTGCGATTGTGGGTCAATGGTCAACAGATTGTCAATAATTGGCGCAATCAATCGACTAAAACAACCAGTGGCAAAATTCGCTTGGAGGCTGGGCAACGCTACGACATTCAGTTGGAATATTTTGACAATACTGGGAACGCGATCTCTAAGTTGGAATGGTCTAGCGGCAGCCAACAGCGAGAGGTGATTCCGCAATCACAACTCTATAGTGGAGCCGCTTCTACCCAAGCGTTAAATTTAGGATCTCCCAGTCCTTCACCCACCCCAACCACAGCCACCGCTCAAACCATAACGGTTGAAGCAGAAAATATCACTCAACTAACGGGCTTTCGTCAGGAAGCTGTGTCCTCTGCATCAGGTGGCAAGGTGATTAGCTTTAACGATGGGGCGGCTAATGAGCAGGGCACCGCGTCCTTTGACTTCACGGGTGTGCAAGGACGCTACAACATTGTGGTCGGTTATTTTGATGAAACCGATGGAGTTGCCTCTGCCTCCTTAAGTGTCGAAGATCAGACGGTGTCTTCCTGGCAATTTAATCAAAGCTTGGGTAGCTCATCGACGTCTTCTAGCAATCTGACCAGTCACACGATCGCCAATGTAACACTGGCACCAGGAGACACGATTGGGTTGAAAGGTATTGAAAACAATACCGAACATGTTCGGATTGATAAACTCACCTTTGTGCCCGTCTAAGTTGCCGATTTGACCAGGTGCAAGGACAGTTGAACGCTGATTTTATGGAGAAGTGTTGAGTGCTGAGTGCTGAGTGCTGAGTTCTAAGTTCTAAGTGCTAAGTGCTGAGTGCTGAGTGCTGAGTGCTGAGTTCTAAGTTCTAAGTGCTAAGTGCTGAGTGCTGAGTGCTGAGTGCTAAGTTCTGAGTGCTGAGTTCTAAGTTCTAAGTTCTAAGCTCGACTTTATCCATTTTGAAGTGGAGGAAAGGTAGCAAGATCAGGAAAGAGTTGTTGGATTTATCCTGATGAACCTGCTACCGCAAGAATTTCTACCCTTAATCGTAACGTTTGCCCCATTGTTTTCCAAGCC
>JANRJA010000243.1:0-44333 GCA_033764315.1 Oculatellaceae cyanobacterium bins.114 | reverse complement strand
GACAGTACATTCGAGACCAAGAGAAGGAGGATCAGCGATTGGAACAATTGAAGTTATGGCAGGAGGAATGAAGGTGAGAAAGCCGCTTTGAGCGGCTCCCATATGCTAAAGCCTCCGGCTCTGCCGGAGGATACCTTTACTCAGACTTTAATTCATATGCTACATGAACAAAACTGACCTACGTCGGTTCGTTAAACTCTGCATCTTTTGGGGTTCGTATCGGCTTACTCTAAACCGACGACGGCCTCTCCATTCAGCGATCTCGATTTGTCAGATGTTTTGCGCGAGGGGCAGACCGCCTCTGCCTGTCGCTAACTCACAGGCGGAGTGGCTTGAGCCTGAGGGCTAAAGAGGCGATCGCGTCCTTGGTGCGACTCAAAATCAATGATGGGTCCTTTGGGCACAATGCGAGTTGGGTTGACCTTGGGGTGACTCTTAAAATAGTGCTGTTTAATGTGGTCAAGATTGCAGGTTTCTTTAACCCCTGGATGTTGATAGATATCCCGCAAGTAGCCCCACAAATTGGGGTAATCCACAATGCGGCGCAGGTTGCACTTAAAGTGGGTGTAATACACCACATCAAATCGCAGCAGTGTTGTAAACATACACACGTCTGCCTCCGTTAAAGTGTTGCCGCAGAGATATCGCTGGTTCCCCAACACCGTTTCCCACTGATCAAGTGCCCCAAACAAGTCAGTGACGGCTTCTTCGTAGGCGTCTTGGTGAGTGGCAAACCCAGCTCGATAAACGCCGTTATTAATGGGTTGATAAATTGCGGTAATTGTCTCGTCGATCGCCGTTGGCAATGGCTGTGGATAAAGGTCAGCCGCTGTGGGCGCGATCGCATGAAACTCAGTGTCTAACATGCGAATGATATCGCGTGACTCGTTGTTGACGATCGCCTGAGTTTGTTTATCCCACAACACCGGAACGGTGACTCGACCGTTATAACTGGGATCAGCTTTGGTATAGATCTCCCAGAGATAGCGGGCTTGGTTAACCTGATCAGCGATCGCCCCCGGAGCATCCGAAAACTCCCAACCGTTGTCTTCAATCACTGGGTCAACCACAGAGACGGAAATTGCCTCTGTCAATCCTTTGAGTGCCCGCATGATCAAGGTGCGATGAGCCCAGGGACAAGCCAACGAAACATAGAGATGATAACGACCTGGCTCAGCTTTATATCCGCTAACACCATCTGCCGTAATGCGATCGCGAAATGTGGTTTCTGGACGAACAAAGCGACCCTGCTGATCTTCTTGGTCGCGATCGCTCACCCACTGACCATCCACTAAAATACCCAGTCCCATTGGCTTACCCCAACCTCAACTCCTTTATCTTATCGGTTGGTAATTAGGTCAACGGTCGCCACAGGAGAGATTTATTCCCTCTTTTTTTCCTTCTTCTCTCTTCTTTTGGTAGTCCTCTAAAAGTAATAATTTTTGAGTAAGGATATGCCGCGCAGCGCGCAGCATATCCTTACTTGTTTAGGACGACCCTTCTTTTTTCTCTCTTCTTTCTCTTTTCCGTTACTCTGGCAAATGGCGATCCAGTAGCCCGTGATTGGGGTCATACACTTCGACTGGTAATCGAAACTGGTTAGCGATACCTTCTAGAGATCGCCTCAGAGTCAGTTGATGATCTGCAACGATCGCCTGTAGGTCGTGGTTCCCACTATTTCGAGCCGTCTCAATCGCTTGCACATAGGTAGGTTCAAGTTGCACTCGAATCTCGTCACTAACGGACAGCAATTGACAGGCTTGCAACTCCCCTGTGCACACTTTGTTTAACTCACTCGTTACTTGTGCCGATGCTTGCAGTTTTTGCTCTGCCTGACTCAAAGCAGCTTGATAGGTATCCACCTGTTCGCCGGCTTGGGTCGCATAAGCGGTTCCAGGAGGCACCTCTTGAATCATCTCAATGGCCAATCGCCAACGAGCGATCGCGTCTTGCCATGCAAAGCGACGTTCAGCCGATTGCGCCAATTGGGCGTGTTGGGTAGCTTGTGTAAACATCTGATGGGCAATTTCTTCTTGCTCAACCCGGGCATTCACTTCGGTTAATTTGGGTTGATAGGCATTCAACAACCGTTCTGCCTCTAGAGCACCTGTCGTGTTGGCAGTCACTTCCTGCAATCGCATGATCACAATTTGCCAGGTGGCTCTGGTCAATTGCCAATCTGCCAATGAACGGGCTTTGCGGTGTCTTTCTGCCGCCAACTTAGAGGCTTGTTCCGCTACATCTAAGGTGCTCTGGGCTTGCTCTTCTCGCTGCACCTGTTGTCTTGCCTCGGTCAGGTTAGTGCGATAGGTTTGCAATCGCTGTTGAACAACGGGATACATGGTGCTCTCAGGGGCAATTTGCTCAAGTTGGGCGATCGCCTCTTGCCAGTGGGCTTGCACCTGTTGCCAAACCGCGATCGCATAGGGAGGATCTTGACTCGCCTGCAATGCCAGAGTCGCCTTATCTTGAGCGGCAATCAAGCGATTCAGCGCATCTGTTTGAGCTTGATAGTTGTGTATCAAGGTGTGGGCATCCGGCGATTTCCCAGACCAGATTGGAATCGTTTCTAACAGGGCGATCGCTCGTCCTAACTGGTGTTGAGCTTGCTCTAAATCTGTTTTAGTTTGGGCATTGGTTACCTGATCCATCAACCGTTGGTTTAAATCACGAGCCGTTTGCAACTCTGGACAGCTTCCCACCACACAAGGACGAGTCAGAGCATACAATCCACCCGTTACACCCAACGTAGCGACTGCAATAATCACGACCTTTGGGTTGCCCTGCAACCGAGTCATCCACACATCCCAGGTAGAGCGAGTGTCAGTGGCGATTCGCTCTAAGGCTGAGGATGAAAGCAAGGTCAGTGCTCCTCCTGAGTCAAAGGATAAAAAATTGGGTGGAGTCTCCTGCCCGTCTGGGGGGCTACCTTGCAATTTCTCAGAGGCCGGTTGCGACGCATAGGTCATTAATTCTTCCACCAACACATCCAACTCTTCATCCCCAACAATCCACTCATCTTTAGATGGCGACGCTTCCTCAGTTCCACACAACTTTGGATTTGGGGGGGGTGGCGGTGGTTGAATGACAAAAAAGCGATGGGCATAAGGTTGTTTTTGTCCTGAAACGCGCAAATAAAGCCTGACTTGCTGCGTAAAGTGCAGTTGCAGAGATTGAATGGCACGTTCTAGAAATCTTAGTGTTTGGGTCGAGTCAAGAGAAATACCTGGTTGATGTTGCCCCAAGACAATCAATTTTTCTTCTTTAAGCGTGCAACGAATGCCAACGGGGATGTCGTGTAATAGATTTTCGTGTAATAACTCCTGTAGCTGTACCCCTAATGTATTCAGGTTGTCTAGAGGTAGGGTCGTTTGCATAGCAATGGGTCGATGGGTTACACGTTGAACTGAAACTACCGCTTTTTACATCGACCCATGACTCTCTCCGGATGAATTGACTGGCAGCCATTCTTCCGCAATACATAGCAATAATTTTAAGGAAAGTATATAGCAGTCCTAAATCATTTGTGAGATTAGTAGGTTGTGAGAGGCGCACCCCCTGAGGGGTGCGCCTCTCACAACCCATTTGGGATTGCTATATTCAGCGAAAGACCTTCTGAGTTTAGAAGCGATCGCCCGAAGTCCAATTACAAACGCCAACGCTCACAAATCAATTAAAGTGTCATTCTCTAGGTAAGGACGTGGCATTGCCAGTTCCTAATGAGCCAGTTTATCTAATGCCCGATTCTGAAGCTCGCAAAGCACAACCCATTTGGGGTTGCTATAGATGACAAACACTTCTTAATAAAAATCTTTTGACCGGAGATTAAATTTAGAGTATAGTCCTTGTCACATTTCGTTTTTCCCTTTGATGACAAATCCTGATTGAAAGTCATATCTCAAACTATCCAATCTCCTTTAGGAGCTGTAACTATGAGCCGTTTTTATACGCTTTTTTCATCTACTTGTGCAACGGTCATCACGATTATTACGACGACCCTTGGGGCGATGGTTGTTTCTCAGTCGCCTTCACTAGCATTCACCCTATCCAATGGTCTTGGCGATGGAACGATCACCGTCGGTGTCGATGGCTACGGTTCATTTGGCAGTAGTGCGGCTGGAGTTGACACAACAGATGCCTTTTACGATCCATTAGGAGCGGGAACTCCTGCTCAAACGGTTTATGAATCAGCCGTCGCCATTCGGTTTGGTAGTTTGGGAACTCGCCAATTCCTAAGTACTGGGTCAATCACAGGGTCAGGTGGATTAGTCGATCCAGGAGTTACGGGAACTCCGACCAGTGCGCTCAGTTCATTTCTGATTCAAGGTTTGTCCTTCAACCTGACTCAAACGCTAACGGCTCTATTTACCTCAGGAACACGAACTGGAACTCTCCTAACTCAAACCTATGCCATTACGAACACTGGTACAGGTAACTCAGCTTTTGAATTGGTTCGTTATTTAGATGCTGACTTACTCTTTGACGGTTCACTGAATGATGGAGGAGGTCGGCTCGCCGCAGATGGCAGAGAAGTCTTGTTTGAAACCGATAGTGCTACTGGAGCAAATGATGAGACAACGTTCGTTGGCATTCTAACCAACGGTGGCACAGATGGAGATTTTGAAATTGACGGCTATCCTGGGTTAGCAGAACGCATTATTGCAGGTGAGCCACTGGATAACGCGATCGCAGGAGATGGGAACAACAATGGGTTTATTGACGCAGGTCCAGGTTATGACGTAACCCTCGCTCTCAGCAATCTCTTCTCTCTGGGTGCAAATGGTTCCGCCACTTACACCACTGCCACTATTTTTGGGACAGGGGCACCCGAAGCAATTGTCGAACCCCCCGATGAGCCTGCTGCCGTTCCTGAACCTGCCTCAATTTTGGGTCTGTTAGCGGTTAGCCTTTATGGAGCCGTTAGCCTCAAGCGAAAGCCTTTCAAGGCATCCACTTAATCCCAATTTGGGTTTGACACGCTACACATCCAGATGTCTCTGCCTCCACTTCCTTTGATCAGAGGATGGAGGAAAATCACCAGTCGGGATGTGTAGTGCTTTTTATAGCGATCGCCTTCGTCCGCCGCTCAAACACCACCTTATTCACAACCCAAAATCTAAAATCTAAAATCTAAAATCTAAAATCCAAAATCCAAAATCCGATGACTGCAAGCGCGATCGCCTAGAATAAGCCTAGAATTGCCCTTCGTGCACCCCTATGAGCCAGCGATCGTACCCCGTTCCGCAGACAGACCCCCCTCTCTCTCCTAGAGAGACGCTGCCGACTATGTATGATCTACCGAGCGAAAATCCTGAGGAGCCTGGCTTGCCCGACGAGTTTCATGATTTACAACCCCAACTGCTGAGTGCCACACTCCGACTTCGCAACTACACTCAAAACCAATTTTTCACAGGCTCAGACTTAAATCTCTATTACGATGTCCGCCATCCTCAGTGGTACAAGCGTCCTGATTGGTTTTTGGTGCTAGGGGTGCCCCGGCTATATGATGAAACCGATATGCGATCGAGTTATGTCATCTGGCAGGAAGGGGTCAACCCCTTTGTTGTTGTTGAACTGCTATCGCCTGGTACTGAGAAAGAAGACTTAGGAGAGGATGCAAATTCACCTCGTGCGGCGGAGGGTGATCAGTCTCTCACTCCCCCACTGCCCAGCGCAATTTGTGGAGAAACCAACCTGGGGAACGGGCAACTTGCGAAAGACATTCCACCCCGCAAATGGGAGGTGTATGAGCAACTCTTGCGCGTGCCCTACTATGTCGTATTCAGTCGTTATACCAATCGACTGCGGTTCTTTCAGTTGCTCGGTGGGCACTACCAGGAGCAATTACTTGATCCGAATGCTCCTCGTATTTGGATTCCAGAATTAGAGCTAGGGTTAGGACTGTGGCAAGGAGAGTTTCAAGGAGTCGATCGCTTATGGCTGCGTTGGTGTGATAGTCAGGGAAGCTGGATGCTTACTGATGCAGAACAGGAACGCGAGGATAAGGAAAGAGCGATCGCACGAGTGGAACAAGTAGAAACCCAGTTACGCCAAGTCGCTTTCAATCTCGTGCAACAGGGAATGTCAGTAGAGCAAGTTGCGTCATTGATGCAGCTCACCCCTGCTGAAGTGCAAGAGTTAGTAAGAGCTGACTTAGAGGGATAGATGGGTGGATTCGATTGATTTTAGATCCTTCAGTTCCCCGGTTGTTTGAAGCAGCCGGGGAACTAAAATTTATGGAATCTCAAGCAATCAGGTTTAGAGCTAGTGAGATCAGCGATAGGAATGTGAGAAATCCGACCGCATCGAGGGTAGTGGTGAGCAGTGGACCGCTAATCAAGGCAGGATCTAGATTCATGCGTTTGAGTCCCATCGGCAATAACGTGCCCAAACTAGCCGCCACTAAGACATTCACCATCATCACCAGAGCCGCGATGATGGCAATCCAGCGATCGCCCGGTAATGACCAAATTAGCGACAAAATGCCCAGGGCAGTCCCCAGCGCGATCGCCGTGCCAAACCCTGCCAAAATCTCTTTTCGCAAAATTTTGAGGGTATCTTCGTGCGTCACCTCACCTACCCCCAACCCCCGCACCGTCACCGAGAGGGCTTGAATGGCGACGTTGCCACTGGTGTTAGACAAAATCGGCATGATCACCGCTAGCACAGGCACCAAAGCAATCACATGTTGAAATGGCGCGATCGCACTGGCCGCACCGATATAAAGCCCAATATTGCCCAATAGCCAGGGCAACCGCTTACGAATGGTGACGGCAGGGGGCGATAGAGCCGCTTCGTCTCCACCACTGACCCCTGCTAGTTTTTGAATATCTTCGGTGGCTTCTTCTTCTAAAATGTCTACGACGTCATCAATCGTGATAATGCCCACCAACCGATCTTCTCGATCGACCACAGGCACCGCAATCAAGTCATAGCGTTTCATTAACTGCGCGACCTGCTCTTGAGGCATCTCGGTATATGCCTTGATGACGCGATCGCTTGCCACATCTCGCACTGAGACCGTCGGAATCGTAAAGAGCAACTGCCGCAACGAAATCACCCGCACTAATTTGCGGTTGTCATCCGTCACGTAGGCGTAATAGATCGTTTCTTTGTCTTCGTCCGTTCGCCGAATTTTTTCGAGAGCCTCCCCAACGGTTAACCCTTCTCGCAACCGCACATACTCGGTTGTCATCACCCGTCCAGCCGTGCCCTCGGCATATCCTAAAATCGTGGCAGTAGCCTGACGCTCTTCAATACTGAGTTGCTGCAATAGTTTGCGAACGATACCTGCGGGCAACTCATCAAATAACTCGGCGCGATCATCGGGACGCATGGCCTCGACAATTTGACGCACTTGAGCGTGGTGTAGTGAACTGACCAGTTCTTCTTGAACTTCAGACGGCAGATATTCAAAAACATCGGTCGCATGATCTTTGTTAAGCAATCGAAAGGCGATCGCCTGTCGTTCTGGAGCCAAATCTGCAATATAGTCGCCAACATCAACGGCTGGGAGGCGATTTAGCTCAAACTTCAACCGATTAAAATCAGCAGTCGCCGTCGCCAGCGAAGTAAAAACTTCCTGAGTGAGCATACAACCTCCTATGTCTCCCCCTCGCTGGGAGACAAGCTCGCCAGGTGGGGAGTTAACTACTGTGGGGGGATGGACTTCGGTCCATAAAGCGCATAAATTCGACATCGGTACTGATTGAGTACCGCTAATGGTTATCTTAGCCTGCTAAGGCACAGGTCGTTAAGTGTCAATATGGCTGAATTGTATTAATTCAGACTTGAGGATTATTCCTTACTGAAGGACTGAGTTTTGCTCAAGACCAGCTCAACGAGATTATTGACGAAACGGTCTTTTTCCATGGGCATGACGAGTTTGCCATAGAGAATCTCTTGGGACACCAAAAATGAGACGAGTGATCCCCAAAAGATCCGGGCGATCGCCTCTGGGTCTTCAATGCCCAATTCCACATGAGATTTGAAATAGATGCTGAGGGTATGTTGTGCTCGTTGAATGACAGTACGAGTATAAAGTTGTGCTAACTCTGGGAAGCGAACTGACTCTGCAATCACCACTCGCAACAGAGCGAGATATTCTTCATCCGTCATTTTTTGCAGAAACGTATTGGCCAAGCGGCGTAAGAGTACCACTGGTTCTCCATGAGACGCCTCAGCAACAAAATCGAGCTGCATGCGATTGATGGTGACTCGCTCAATCAACGCCGAAAATAGCCCCTCTTTGTCTTGAAAGTGACTATAAATGGTCTGTTTTGAAACCCCTGCGGCAGCAGCGGCCCGATCCATGCTAGTGCCTGCATATCCCTGACTCAGAAAAACATGCATGGCTCCCCTTAAAATTTGCTCCCGTTTTTCGCGGGTGCTGCTTGATTCTTCAATGTGGGAGTTGGGCGATGACAACGATTCCAAGGAAGTATCCTCTCAGTAAGATCTAAAAGATTTGCAAAATCTCTTGTTTCGTCATGCAGAACCGATCTAAGATTCACTGCATGGTCATACTAGACAGTCTAGTTTAGTCTTCTAGTTTTAGATCATTAACCGCGTTTGAATCAGTAAGCACAACAGCTAGATTGTGTTTGATGCTCTCAGGTTTTCATTAAGGAGGCAAATTTAACACTCTTCAGCTTCCTTGGCTCATGTTTTCATTGTGCTCTGATCACCGCAGTGGGTGTCATGGGGCGATCGCTATCACTGATTTTATTGTGTCTGGAATTCAGTATCTGTTTTGGCATCGGTAATTAAGGTTTACATCTATGGCACAGTCTGTTTCAGATGCTTCAACCCCGACTCAGCCGCAAGCTCAGCCACGTGCTGCTAAACGTCGGTTGCTCTTGCCTTTGGGCTTGCTGGTGGTTGGTGCAGGATTAGTCACCTGGTATTGGCTTTCACGCCCTACGACTGGAGATTTGCCCGTGAGTGGTCGCATTGAGGGCTATGAAACGGATATTGGTAGTAAGGTGGCAGGGCGGGTTGAAGAAGTCACTGTGCGAGAAGGGGCAGAGGTCAAGCAGGGCGACATTTTAGTGCGTATGGATGATGAAGAGTTGCAGGCTCAGTTGCAAGGGGCGATCGCTGCATTGCAAGCGGCTCAACAACAAGAAGCCAGTGCTCGATTACAGGTTTCAGTGTTAGAGAGCCAGATCGCTGAAGCTCAGCTAACGCTACAACAGTCACGCGGAGATACGCAGGGGCGAATTTCTCAAGCGGAGGCAACCGTGGCATCGGCGATCGCCCAGTTGCGAGAAACCGAAGCGCAAGCCGTGCGAGCCAATGCTGATTTGCGGTTAGCCATTCTCAATCGCGATCGCTATGCCCAACTGGTGACTGAAGGAGCCGTAACACAACAACAGTTTGATCAGGCAGAAACCACTTATCAGACCACACAAGCCACGCTCATTAGCCAGCAAGCCGCTGTCGAAGCGGCTCGTCGTCAAGTGGCAGTGGCTCAGGGTGGGTTAACCCAAACCCGCTCTACAGACCTTAACCCCGACATTCGCACGGTGCAGGTCGGACGACTCAACACCCAACTTGAACAAGCTCGACTGCAATGGGCGATCGCTCAGTCAGAAGTTGCTAATGCCCAGGCCAAGCGACAGCAAATTCAGGCACAACTCGACAATCTGACGATTATTAGCCCAATTGATGGGGTTGTTACGGCTCGCAGTGTAGAACCCGGTGTGGTCGTTGCATCAGGCAGAACCCTGCTCTCTGTTGTAGATCTCGACACCGTGTACTTGCGGGGCTTTGTCCCAGCGGGTGACATTGGCAATATTCGAGTCGGTCAAGATGCGCGAGTCTATCTTGACTCCGATCCCGATCAACCGCTGGCGGCCCAAGTAGCGGCGATCGACGCTGAGGCATCCTTTACCCCAGAGAACGTCTATTTTCGAGAAGATCGGGTGCAACAGGTATTTGGCATTCGCATCACCATTGAAGAACCGAGTGGATTTGCCAAGCCTGGAATGCCTGCCGATGCTGAGATCGTTTTGGAAAGGTAATCACAGATACGGTATGGTACAGACGCGATTAATCGCGTCTGTACCATACATAAATTAATTGCGATTAATCGCGTCTCTTCACCCTACGAAATTAATCGCGTCTCTTCACCCCCTACACCCCTCCCCCCTTTTTCCTATGCCTTTTGCCTCCGATACTGTCATCCGCGTTCAAGGCTTAAAAAAGCATTATGGCTCAGTGGCTGCGGTGCGGGGCATTGACTTCACGGTGCGGCGAGGTGAGATTTTTGGGCTGATTGGACCCGATGGGGCAGGCAAAACAACCACTTTCCAGATTTTGGCAGGGGTCATGGAAGCCAGCGAGGGAACGGTAGAAGTGCTCAATCGGGTTCCCAGAGAGGCACGATTGGGAATTGGCTATCTCACTCAGCAATTTTCGCTGTACTTAGATTTGAGCATTGATGAAAACTTGAGCTACAGTGCGGGGTTGCGCGAAGTGCCTCACGATCGCTTGTTAGAAAGGCGCGATCGCTACCTCAAACTAATGAGCCTAGAACAGTTTGGCAAGCGGCTAGCAGGGCAACTGTCGGGCGGCATGAAGCAAAAGTTGGCATTGTGCTGTGCGCTGGTGTCTCAACCTGAGATTTTGTTGCTCGATGAACCTACGACGGGGGTTGATCCGGTGTCACGGCGCGAGTTTTGGGATGTGTTGGCAACCCTTGCCAGTCAAGGGGTGACGATTGTAGTGGCAACACCTTATTTGGATGAGGCAGAGCGGTGTAACCGGATTGCCCTGATGTATGAGGGAGCCATTCAGCAGGTCGGTACGCTGCGAGAATTGCGAGAGACATTGGGGTTGCACCGATTGGAATTGCGAACAGATCATCTCGAAAAGACCGAAAACATTTTGCTAGAGGCTATTTACCAGGCCAAAAGCAACCCAGATCAACCATTGGCTCTGGTGGATGTGCAAACCTTTGGCGATCGCCTTGATGTTTTAGTGCGATCGCCCCAAGGGAGTGACAACTCCGAAGGACTTGACCAGAGTGAAATCGAGGTGAGGCACCTGTTGTCTCATCAGCATCTAGCAATCCACGAGATTCAACCCGTCGAAGCCACCTTAGAAAATGTCTTTGTCACCCGTCTGCGACAGCGAGGGGCTGACCCACCCTTTATTCCTTTTCCGCGTACCCATTGGCAAAAGGGGCGATCGCGGGCATTTTCTAGCCCTGCAAGCAATCTTGCCATCAAGACAAAACACCTCTGTAAGATGTTTGGCACCTTTCAGGCGGTGCGAGATGTAACGCTTGAAGTGCGTTATGGAGAGATCTATGGATTGTTGGGTGCAAACGGAGCAGGCAAGACCACCACGATCAAGATGCTCTGCGGCTTGTTAGCCCCCAGTGGGGGTGAGATGATCCTGGCTGGGGAAACCCAAAATTTGCGTGACCCTGCCTTGCGGCAACGAATTGGATACATGAGCCAAAAATTTACGCTCTATGATGACCTATCTGTAGTCCAAAATCTGGAGTTTTATTGCGGGGTTTACGGCGTGCCACGCCAACAGCGACGCGAAAAAATTGACTGGGTGATCGCCATTTGTGGCTTAGAAGGGCAAGAAGATATGCTCACCGGACGTCTCCCCGGTGGTTGGAAACAGCGAGTTTCCTTTGGTGCATCGGTGATGCACGAACCGGAGATTTTGTTTTTAGATGAACCGACGTCAGGAGTCGATCCGCTGGCACGACGACAGTTTTGGCGACTGATTGAAGACTTTGCCCGTCGCGGCACGGCTATTTTGGTGACGACTCACTACCTAGAAGAAGCAGAGCACTGCAACTATCTAGGGTTCTTGGTGGCAGGTGAGGTCATGGCTCAAGGGTCGCCCAGCCAGATTAAAGCTCAACAACCTGGCAAATTGATCGAATTAGTCACAAATCACACGCAAGCTGCGTCAGATTTATTAAAAACCCAGCTTGACCCGTGGCGCGTTTCTATTTTTGGCGATCGCCTCCACTTGGTGCTCGACAATCCCGATGCCGAACTCGACCACATCCAAGATTTGCTACACGATGCCCCCATCCCTAACGGAACCCTCGAAATTTATTCTCTCCGGCCCATTCCTTTCTCACTTGAAGACACCTTCATTGGCATTGTGGAACGATCTCAAACAAATGCTCCAACCCCGTACAGACGCGATTAATCGCGTCTCTCCAATACATACACGATTAATCGCGTCTCTTCTTCGCTCCTTTCCCCTTTCACTAATCCTATTTCCCGATTCCCGATTCCCACTCCCTACTTCCTGCCTCATATATGAAACGAATTTGGAGTCAATGTACTAAAGAATTAGCTCAATTTGGGCGCGATCGCTTGACCGTTGCTCTGGCGTTTGTGTTGCCCTTACTGACGCTTTTAATCTTTGGGTTTGCCATTCGTTTAGAAGCCAAAAATATTCCCATTGCGATTCAAGATTTTGATAACAGCCCTTTGAGTCGTTCCTATATTGAACGGTTATTTGCTACGAATCAATTTCAAGCCATTTCCTGGGTTGGTTCCGATCCGGTTCGAGCAACGTTAGACTCTAGCATAGCTAAAGCGGCTGTGGTTATTCCACCTGATTTTTCTCGTCAATTAAAGGCGGGGTTATCCAGTGAAATTCAGGTGTTAGTTGATGGCACAGATGTTAATAATGCCCGTATTATTCAAAACAGTATTCAAGCTGTTACTCGGTTCTTTTTAAAAGTCTCTAACTTGCAACAGCCTCCCTCTTTAAGAGTCATTCCTCACACCCGAATTTGGTTTAATCCGGGTCGCAAAGAATCACTCTATATTGTGCCGGGAACTTGTGCTGTAATTCTGTGGATTTATCCCTCTTTGTTAGCCGCGATCGCGCTTGTGCGGGAAAAAGAACAGGGAACAATTGTGCAGGTCTATGCCTCTAATTTAAGTTCATCAGAACTGCTTCTGGGAAAGGCGTTGGCGTATCTGGCGATCGGTCTAACTGAAGCGATCGTCGTGATAGGGTTGGGGGCTTTATTATTCCGACTAAGTTTTGCAGGTGATCCCACTCCACTGCTAATTGGAACGCCTATTTTTATCACAGCCAGTGTTATGTTTGGCATGGTCATAGGGTCTCGTGCCAGTAATCAAAATGCAGCCGTTCAAGCGGTCGCCACCATCGGATTTCTCACCGCATTTTTACTCTCTGGTTTTATCTATCCATTAAGCAATATTCCTTTTCCGTTGTCTTTATTGTCAAACGTCGTTCCGGCTCGATATTACATCGATATTACTCGTGATGCCTTTGTTCGAGGCACCGGATGGAGTGGGGTATGGTTTTCAGTGCTCGTCTTAATTGGAATTAGCTTATTTCTCTTTAATGTGGCACGTCGCAATTTACAGCGCATGCAAATCTCAGAGTAATCAAAAAGCTCTATGTTTACAAAACTGTTGGATCGTTTGCTTAATAGCCGTCTTTGGGCATTAGCAACCAAAGAAGTGAATCAAATTTTAAAGAACAAACAGCTTTTATTTTTGTTGATCTTTCCACCTACCGTTCAACTATTAGTCTATGGCTTTGCACTCAACCCTGAAGTGCATTTTCTCAAACTAGGAGTATTAGATTATTCCAATAGCATTCAAAGCCATGAGCTTGTCTCTGCCCTCACAGAAAACAACATCTTTGTAGCTAAAGATTATTTTTTCGACGATCAAGCACTAGGCAAACAAGTTCAACAAGGACAAATTACAGCGGGGTTAATCATTCCACCAGAGTTTGACCAACAATTAGCTGAGTCTCAAACCGCTGATGTGCAAGTCATGATTGATGGTGTGGATGCCAACACCGCAGGCATTGCAGCCGGATACATTGCTCAAATCACCAATCAATTTAGCCGCAAATTAAGCCCAGAGCCAATGACTGAGATCATTGACCCACAGGTGACGTTTCTCTATAACCCTGGACTCAACAGCAGTTGGTTTTTTATCCCCGGTGTCACAGGTGTGGTGTTGACTCTGACCAGCGTATTGGTGTCTTCTTCAACCGTAGTACGCGAAAAGGATACGGGTACTCTAGAGCAATTGTTGATTACACCTGCTGAAGCCTGGGAAATTTTAGTTGCCAAAATCGTGCCATTGTTTGTGTTGTTGATGGCAGATATTTTCTTAGCGTTAGCGGTGGGCGAGTTGGTGTTTCATGTTCCCTTTCGTGGCAGTTTACCGCTATTTCTCTTGGTTTCAGCACTCTACATTTTTGTTGGGATTGGTTTAGGCATTTTGTTGGCGACCATTTCTCGCAATCAACGACAGGTGGTATTAACCTCGTTTTTTATCAATCTGCCGATGATCCAACTCTCAGGCGCGATCGCCCCCATCGAAAGCATGCCTCTGATTTTTCAGCACTTGTCATGGATCAATCCGCTGCGCCACTATGTTGCTATTATTCGTGGCTTTTTGCTCAAGGGAGTTGGGGTCATGGAACTGTGGCAGCATGTTGTGGCTTTGGCAGCGATCGCTGTAATTTTGATGGCGGTGAGCATCAAAAAATTCCGCACACAGCTTAGTTGATGATAAAAGACTATTACTCACTTAGGAAGTATTTCGGTACTGCCAAACCCATATAAGCATTTGCCCCATTTTTACTTCAAATCGGTGTGAGTCGGTTCAGTAAACCTTTGATTTTGCTAGTCCGCGAAGGCGGACTTCGTTTTGGTAGCCACCAATTTATTCGCTGGGCTGCTTAAATCAAACTGACCTTAATTCAAAGCCATCATTCCAAAAAAATAGGGATCTAGCAATGCTAAACCCCTACCCATAATCTCCTATTCATTATCGACAATGGTGGACAAGGGGGATGCCGCTTCATCTCGTGATTGAGGTGAATGCAATCAACCCACCATCCTCTACGCACTCCTTAACGCGAGCGATAAGGGACGGTCTTGTCGATATCAATGTTGTAAACCGATGTTCTGCTAGGAGTAGCCGCAGCTGGGCTGATGCTTCTAGCCATATTGACAAACAAGCTTGGATCGCCTGTCTTGGGCTGAGTGTCGTAAGGACGGAAGCCACGCACAACCTCTTGCCAAACCGTTTGGGGGAAGCCCAACTGAGCACGATGGTAGGCATCGTAACGGGGAGACGTAATGTTGAACGGAATTTCGCCTATTGCACGACTCGGTAGAATGCGACGACGGTGATAGGGAACGGTGTTTTCGCCAAAGTTGTCAATGTACTCATCACTGTTGAGTAACTCATCGACAAACCCTTTGACACCCTTGGTCATGACAACGGCTGACCAGGCAATCTTTTCCCGTTCGTTGTAAACTCGCCGTCCCAAAACTTTCTCGACACAATGCTCGACAAAGCGATAATTACTGTTTTTATCGTAGAAGCTATCGATAAAGGTTTTAGAGAGCAGCAACCCTCGAATAAAGTCGCGCACTGTGATCTGTCTGTTGCGTAATTGAGATTCCAAAACAATCTCACGATCCCACCTAAATGCATGGAAAAAGATCTGGCGATAGGCAGCATTAATCAAATTGCCTATATCTGACGGAGAAAACAGATCATCAGTAGAGTAAATGATAGCTTCATCATCCCGTGCCCCTAGTGCGTCTACACGTTGGTTAGGGCAGGACGGAGAATACGTTAATAAAGGAATTGCCACGCTGACACAATCTCCTAATCTTACTAAACGTCTAAAAAGTATTTCGCTCATCATAAAGTGGGGAGGGGATGCCAATCTGCATTAGCCTGACAAAACGTTACATTTAATAGTTGGATAACGGAAAAAACACTGCTTAAAAGAGGCTATTTTGCTTATTCATCAATAGTTAGAGCGGTTTTAAAGTGTTCCCATTTTTATGAGTAAGTGACTTCATGTTAAGAATAATTTACAACACTAAAATCTTAAAAAGAGCCTTGAAAAGCTTACCTAGTAAAGGCTTCGGCACTCATTTGCATGTTCTGGTTGATGCTCTATCTAAAGTTTTAATTTGCACAAATTTGGCACAAACGGATTGGTTTAATCAGAGGTAATCCAAAAACCACTAAACCCTTTGCTATTACGGTTAAGAGTTTGGATTTCCCAGATTAATCGGGTGGCATTGACATAGCTAATAGCTGTGTCAATTGGGGTTGTAATGTCAAATTTTCTAAAAGCAAACTTGGCATTTTATAAAATCCATCTACTTCAGGATAGGGAGAGGTTTGCGGAACCAGAATGGGGTATGTCATACCCTTCTGAAACTGTTTTTGCAGTTTATGTTCAAACTGAATCGACTCAGATTTGAAACAAAACCATAAATACTCAATTGAGCAAATTTAGGAGATTGAATCAATGCTAGATGCATTTACTAAAGTAGTTTCCCAAGCTGATACACGGGGTGAGTTAGTCAATAATGCTCAAATCGATGCGCTGTTAACGGTTGTTAAAGATGGTGCTAAGCGTTATGACGTTGTGAACCGCATCACCAGCAATGCATCTACCATCGTTGCTAACGCTGCACGGGAATTGTTTGCTGAGCAACCTCAACTGATTGCTCCAGGTGGCAATGCTTACACTAACCGTCGGGTTTCTGCTTGTGTGCGTGACATGGAAATTGTCCTGCGCTATATCACCTATGCGGTGTTTACTGGCGACTCTAGTATTCTCGACGATCGCTGCTTAAACGGTTTGCGTGAAACCTACTTGGCGTTGGGCGTTCCTACAGGTTCTATGGCAACCAGCATCATCAAAATGAAAGATGCTGCGATCGCGATCGCCAACGATCGGAACAACATTCAACCCGGTGATTGCAGCTCGTTAATGGCTGAGTTAGCAAGCTACTTTGATCGTGCGGCGGCTGCCATCAGCTAACGCTTGGCTAAAGATGCCTTTTTAGGCGTTAGTCAACTCGACAAAACGGCTGTTTAACTCAACTTTCGCAATTCATCGCAACACATTAGGGAGATATTAAACCAATGAAAACGCAATTAACTGAAGCTGTCGCTAGTGCTGATTCCCAGGGTCGTTTTTTAAGCAACACCGAATATCAAGTGGCTTTTGGTCGTCTTCGTCTGGCAACTGCTGATCTAGAAGCGGCTAAGGCTCTGGGTGCTAAAGCTGCTCAGTTGACTGAAGGTGCAGCAAACGCAGTCTACCAAAAATTTCCTTACACCACCCAAATGCAAGGCAACAACTATGCCTCTGATGCACGGGGTAAAGCTAAGTGCTCTCGTGATATCGGCTACTACATTCGCATGATTCAATACTGCCTGATTGCGGGTGGTACAGGTCCTGCTGATGATTACCTGTTGGCAGGTCTGGCTGAAATGCACAGCACCTTTGAATTGTCTCCTAGCTGGTATGTTGAGGCTCTCAAATACATCAAGGCGAACCACGGTTTGAGTGGCGACCCTGCACTTGAGGCAAACTCCTACATCGACTACATGATCAACGCTCTGAGCTAAGTCATATCTTGCCCAGAAAGGTAAGCAGCTCGATCGCTAGATGGCGATTTGTTGGTTACTTTTCTGGGCAACTGTCTTAGGAGAATTGCTCAAAGCAGTTGTTTTTGAAGAACTGTAGACGAGCTGCAATCTTAAAAATCATTGAAAAATTTTTTCTATTAATTTAGTTGAGTGGGAAAAAATATGGCTGGTTTACAAGAAGCAGGGAAATTAGGGATTAAACCCTTTGAAGAAACACAACCCGTTGAATTGCGCTCTAGCCGGACTCAAGATAATGTGAAGGCGGTGATCCGAGCGGCTTATCGTCAGGTACTCGGCAATGAGTATTTGATGGAGAGTGAACGGTTAGTCGGAGCTGAGTCGCTTTTGCAACAGGGCAGTATCTCGGTGAGAGGGTTTGTGCAGGCGATCGCCCAGTCAGACTTGTATCGAGAAAAGTTTTTGTATCCCAATTTTCATGTCCGCTTCATTGAATTGAACTATAAACATCTGTTGGGACGGGCACCCTACGATCAGTCTGAGATCTCCTACCACCTCGATCTCTATAACTCTGAGGGATATGAAGCGGAGATCGCATCTTATTTGGACTCGCAGGAATATACCCAGAGTTTTGGGGATAATATTGTCCCTTATCACCGAGATTTTCAAGTTGATCACCCCGGACAGCGGGCAATCGGCTTTAGCCGTTTAATGCACCTTTATCGGGGCTATGCCAACAGCGATCGCTCTCAAGGGCAAAAACAACCCAAACTGACCTGGGAAGTGGCAAGAAATCTGGCAACTCCCATCAATGCTCCAGCAACCGCCGCTCTATCGGGCGCGATTGGGGGTCGTCGAGGTGATGTGTATCGGCTACGGGTGTTGCAATCTGCCTCCCCTAGAGCAACGGTTGTTCGGCAAACCACAATGGAAATGTTAGTCTCTTATGACCAACTAACAAATAAGTTGCAACAGCTCAACCGCGCCGGAAGCAAGGTGATCAGCGTTACTACAGTTTAGGTCATGGAGGCAACAGCTCCAGCAACAGTTAGGCAATGATCTCTATTAACTTTGTTGATCAACTCTGTTGATAGATCTAACGTTCGTTTTTGTGAGAATCTTGCTTCAGGAAGGTTCTCACAAAAATTAAACAACTGTAATCAACCTGATTTTGTATTACTTTCTTTCCATTACTCATTATTGAAGGAGAATGTTAGGTGGCTATTACAACAGCAGCATCTCGTCTCGGAACATCCGCATTTAGTGATGCCGCCCCTATTGAATTGCGTCCCAATGCGACTCAGGGAGAGATTGAAGCGGTGATTCTTGCTGTTTATCAGCAAGTGCTGGGCAACCCTCACTTGCTCAACTCTGAGCGTCTGGTTATCCCTGAGTCTCTTCTGCGCGATCGCAAGATTACAGTGCAAGAATTTGTGCGCCAGGTTGCAAAGTCAGATTTATACAAACAAAAGTTTTTTCATAGCAGCTTTCAAAGCCGGACGATTGAGCTGAACTTTAAGCACCTGTTGGGTCGGGCACCCTACGACCAGTCTGAAATTACAGAGCACATGAATCTGTATCAGAACAAAGGATTTGAAGCAGATATTGATTCCTATATCGACTCATCTGAGTATCAGATCAGCTTTGGTGAAAATATCGTGCCCTATTATCGAGACCTGGTAACAACGGGTGTGGGACAGCGATCGGTTGGTTTTACCCGACTGTTACAGCTTTATCGTGGTGCGGCTAGCAGCGATTGTGCTCAATTCACGGGCAATGCTCCTCGACTAGTCAAAGAATTAGCTCGTAACTCAGCCTCTACCATTGTGCCTCCATCGGGTGGAGCCGGTGGGTTTGCCTTTTTATCAGCTGCTAAAGGCGATGCCTCTACCAGTGCCTTTGGTGGATCAAAAGCATTTGGCTCTGGTCGTCTGTTCCGGGTCGAGGTGGCTGGAATCGCGGGACCTGGTTATCCCAAAGTGCGCCGGGTCAATAAAGCCGTCATCATTCCCTATGAAGAATTGACACCTCATATGCAGAGAGTGCAACGTCAGGGTGGCAAGATCGCCAGCATTACTCCCCTCTAGAAGTGAGGCAATGATGGGATGATGGGTGGGTGAGTCAAGGCAAAAAGGACTCATCCACCCATCCCTCATCTATCCCCTCGCTCCAATCCTCAGCACTCAGCACGTCTAAAGCCGTATGCAAGAAGCGACCTTTGAAACGACAGATCCTTCCCCACTGGGAGCCGAATCTGGGGATGGCAAGGCATTAACTGTAGAACAGGCGATCACCAATCTCCAGGGAGACGATTTGGGGCTGAGATTTTATGCTGCTTGGTGGCTAGGCCGCTTCCGAGTTCGAGAAGAAGCTGCTATTTTGGCTTTGATTACCGCACTGGCAGACGAAGCTGATCAGACAGAAGCAGGCGGATACCCACTGCGCCGAAATGCAGCGAGAGCATTGGGCAAATTGGATGATCAACGAGCGGTTCCCGTCTTGATTGAGTCGTTGAGTTGTTCCGATTATTATGTGCGCGAGGCAGCAGCGCAATCGTTACAGGCATTGGGCAACTCAGAGTGTGTGCCTGCGTTGCTTGACCTATTGAAATCTGGGTTACAGGGTGATCAGTTAGTCCCCGATCAACCTGCTCTCTTTCAACCCTATGACGCCATTCTAGAAGCATTAGGGACTTTGCAAGCGGTTCATGCCATTCCTTATGTGAAACCGTTTCTAAAACATCCCCTAGAGCGCATTCAATATGCGGCTATTCGAGTGATGTATCAGTTGACCCATGAGCCTCGCTATGGAGACCAGTTAATTCAAGCGTTAAAGAGTTCTTCCTTGCAACTGCGACGGACAGTTTTAGCTGATTTAGGGGCTATTGGGTATTTTCCTGCGGCTGAGGCGATCGCCCAAACTCCAGCAGAAAACAGCCTCAAGCTGATTGCGTTAAAGGGCTTACTAGAAAAGCAATTACAGCAGGTTCCATGTCCAGACTTGTCAGCAGAAGCCGTCAAAATTATGACGTTGATGGATGACTTGTTATAACAAGCAAGTTGGGCACTTGCACTATCTTTAAATCAAATTGACATGACGCTAACGGTCGGGGGAGTGGCGGTTGAAACCGCACCTACCAGAACAAACCCTGCCTTCGTAGGTTCAAAACTCTCAGTCCGCGTCGGCGGACTTCGTTCCAATAGCCGTGAATTCATTCGCCGGGTTCAGTCCTCCAACTACTAGATGCTGACGCTAACAGCACCCTCCTCGTTAGTGTCGAGTCTTTTGTTCCCAGGTTAATCGTTAAAGCAGGATGCAAGGGCGGGATTAGGGGCTTTGTAAGCGATCCTATCCGTTGCCTCATTCATGAGTTTGGCTGCAAATCTACACGAAAACTGCATCAAAACTCCTTGACATTAAACAAATTTTATATCAAGTATCTTTATTTACACTGCCTTTATGAGTTCTCGTATTGCATGAAGCACAGTTCGATTGTCTTGATAGTGAACTCATAAAGTGTAGAACTGATGGAATAGAAGTATGAAGATCTCGTTTTTCAAGGGTTTTGACCGTTCAAAGTATTTTTTGAGATGTGTCTTTGCTTAATCTTTAACACTTCAATGCAGATTGTATTGTTTTGCTGAAGCTCAGTGTAAATACTGGCATACGGAATTGATATCCGATACAACTGGAATATCAAATTCAGTACATCTTTGTGACGGGCTGCTTCTACCCCAAATGCTCGTACTTTAGAACTACCGCTTTTGCGATCG
Source organism: Oculatellaceae cyanobacterium bins.114 (assembly GCA_033764315.1). GTDB lineage: Bacteria > Cyanobacteriota > Cyanobacteriia > Elainellales > Elainellaceae > FACHB-1407. The sequence goes on along the minus strand of JANRJA010000243.1, from coordinate 23,146 downwards.
CTGCTTGTGTTGCTAGCTTGCCTCCTGCGTAACTGACGCTAGAGCCTGATTTTCAAGTGCGATCACCGTCTCTTTTGTAGACAAAAGCATTACTGTTCGACCCCAAATCAACTGAATTCTTACAACTTACTGTTTTAACAAGATTGGAGCGAACCAAGTCATGTTGTTGTCCAAAGCTTTATCTACGGCGTTAATGGTTACTACGGTTGGTGTTGTCGGGGTGGCGATCGCTCCCGCAGCCCAAGCTGCTGTCTTTAATGGTGGTGGTGGCACAGTTGAAGGGGTAGGCGTTCTCTTTCCATTGTCAGATGGAATCTTTACCAGTCAAATTGTCATTGGTCCTGGACCCAGCATTTCCAATAACTTGACCGTCACTCTATTTGGCTTGTCCCATCCTGATGCGTCCGAGTTACGTGCCAAGCTGACTCATGTTGATACAGGCACATCCGTCGTTCTGTTTCCCAATCTGGCCCCTTCAACTCAGATTGATGGCAACTACAGTTTTAGCGATGGTCACACTACAAGTCTCAATGCTTTTGCGGGCACCTTTACGCCCAGCGGCACTTATCTGCCCGATGGCACCTTAGTTGATTTCAACGGTGAATTACAGTCTGGCACTTGGGAACTAGAGCTTGAGAATACCTCTACTTTATTTTCAGGCAGTTTAGATGGTTGGCAACTCGGCTTTAATTTAGTGCAATTTGGCATTGAAGGCACTCTGTCCGCTTCATCGTCGATTCCAGAATATGCCAATGCGTTTATTCAGGGAACAGTCTTTTACGATGCTGATGCCCCTGATTTGAATCCACTTCCAGGTTTGGGAACCTATGAGTTAACTAATTTTCTGTTTACCGTCACCTCTGACGGCGCGACGGAACCCTTCGCCTACTTTATCCCTGAAAATGGGTTGACGATAGATTCCTTTTTAGATGTTGCTAGCTTTCGCTACCGCATTACTCCAGCTCGCATCAGTAATGACAACTCGGTGTGTGACCCAACCACGGCAAACATCAATCTATTCTTTGATGCAGAAGTAGCCAATCCTGATGTTCCACCTCTGACTCCTCCTCCCATTGATACTTTTGTTCCTGAGCAAAGCAGCATTACTTTGTTTGGGGAAGGATGTGGCGAACCAGAGACTGGAGTTAATATTCCTGTGGCAGAGATTACCAAGACTGAGCGCATTCCCCTTGATCCAATTCCACGCTCGACTCCAGAACCCGGTGTGACAGCTGCTTTAGGTCTGTTGGGCTTAGGCTGGTTGCTCAAAAAGAAGAAATAAATGCGGTGTATAGCCGTAGCCACATTCGATGGGGCGGAGGCGAGTCAGAAAGCTTTCCCAGCATCAGGATTTGAGCCTTTGCCTTAAGCTTTCTGACTAAAGCTATAGAAGCATTGAGACAAGGGGCTTAAGCCCCTTGTTTAGTGCAGCTTCATATTGAATTGGTATAAGGACTACTGTGTTGAGAGTTGATATAAAACTCTTGTTTGCCTGAATGATGGCTTTAGAATTCTTGTGTGAATGAATTTTGTAAAATTTGCGTAGGAATTTTGTGTTTAATTTGTGTTTATATTACAGTTGCTAAAGTTGTGGCAGAGTGACTGTAAAGGTGGTGCCAACTCCAACATTGCTGTCTACAACAATGTGTCCTCTGTGCAAATCAACACAGGTTTTGACAACGGCAAGACCCAACCCAGTACCCACTACATCACCAACATTTTTACCCCGATGAAAGGCTTCATAAAGCCGTTTTTGATCGTCTAAAGAGATGCCAATGCCTTGATCTTTAACCTGAAATGTTACCTGCTCTACGGTGCAATTGAGGATCAATTGAATGGGGCGATCGCTCTCAGAATATTTAATAGCGTTTGACAACAAGTTTGTCAAAATTGACTGTAACAACTTGCTGTCTACGGTGGCTTGAGTTGATTGGCCGCAAACGATGACATCGATCGCTCGTTGAGTTTCAGTACTAATTTGAATTTCTTCAACCAGGCGATGACAAAAGTCCTTTAAATCGAGCAACTCAGGGCGAAATTCTAATTTGCCTGCCTCTGCTCGTCCCAGCGTCAGAATGTCGCTCAACAACTGTGCCATCGTTTTGGCTGCCGATTGAATGCGAGACAGATTTTTAACCCGCTTTTCCTCTGACCAACTGACATCACTATTACTCAATAGTTGAGTGGATACCAGAATAGTGCTGAGGGGGGTGCGAAATTCGTGAGACACCATCGAAAAGAGTCGCATCTTTAGCTCATTAATTTCGCGGGTTTGAACTAACTCGGCTAATCGTTCTTGTACCTCTAGCTCTAGTTGGTTGTTAGCCGCATACAGAGCCGCTTCAACTCGCTGTCGTTCCGAGATTTGGCGTTGTAATAGGTAGTACACACCAATCCATAAAATAATGCCGAGAATAGCTCCAATGATATTAATCCAGAAGCTGTTTTCTACACTGGCTTTGGCTTGCATTTCCCAGTAAGGTAATTGCGATCGCTCGGCTTGATCGATCTCAGCAATGATGTGACGAATTTGCTGTTGCAGTTGGCGATCGCGGCTGGTGGATGGACTCACCCCTGCTGAAGTGGGTTGGCTGACTTGATTGAGCAAACTCAGCCGTTGAGCAATTAACGGCTCCAACTGATCAAGCCGATGTTGTTGATCGGAATCAGGGGCGATCGCCTGCCGCAGAGCTTCTAACTCAGATTCAATGGTTGTTATCGTAACAGTAGGCAGGGACGACGAACTGACAGGGCTGGTGTTGGTGTCAGCATTGGTGGTTAACGCCAGCAGGGTCGCCAGTTGAGCCAAAACAGCATAGGTGCGCTCGGTTTTGGCTTTGCTCTCTAATAATGTTGTGGTGTTGTAGTGCGAGATCCAACTGGCTCCTCCCAAAATCAGCAGAATCAATCCCACCCCAATTGCAATCAAGTTTTTTTCTAAAAACCAACGGGCTTGAGTCTGTTGCAGATTACGCAGTACTTTTTTGAGGGTTTCTGCCTCAGCCGTCGCTGCATCTGCCCGAATCAAGCTTTGGTGATAAAGTTCTGCTCGGTCAATGTAGGCAACTGTGGGCATGAGCACCAGTGACCATTCTCGATCTGCGATCGCAAAACTGCGGGTGCAAATAGCTTTTCCTCGTGCTGCATGGGGCAACGTCAATTTGGTTTCTATATTGGCAATGACTTGTTTGCTTTTAGAGTCATAAGCTGACAACAGACCAACTTCAGGGTGATCTGAGCGATCGCTCAAATAAAAGTCAATGTGGTCGAGAGTCAACCCGGCTAGCGACGAACGCACCACATCTGCTACTCGAAACACACCCAACACAAAGCCCTGCAAATGCTGACGGCGATCGCTCACGGTGTCACAAGCTGCCCCTTGTTGGTAGATAGGCAAAATCACTAAAAACCCAAATTGTCGTCGAGCCGCTTGCACCAGTTCGATCCGTCCGCTGACGGCGATCGCTCCTGTATCGCGGGCCCGCTCTAACGCCGCCCGTCGCGTTGCATCTGACGCCAAATCATATCCCAGTGCCAACTCGTTATTATCGAGCGGTTCAACAAAGCACACCGGAACATATTCTGACCGTGACTCTGCTCGAATCAGCGTGCCATCTGACATCCGTTCTGTGATCTGAAAGGCGGGATAGCCCTCTGCTTGCATCGCTTGCTCAAACACAGGGCGATCGCTCTCTAGCAGTCGGGGCAACCACTCCAGCGCATGAATGCTGGGATGACGCACTAACGCAGGTTGCACAAATCGCTGAAAATCTTGTCGTCTGACCTGTGACGATGACGCATACAGTTGGCTGATGGATCGCAAGACTTCAAAGCAAGCATCTACACTGCGCTGCAAATTACTTGCCAAGCTATCTGCCCGTTCTTGCAATTCAGTTTTCATCGTCATGGGCGACCAAAAGGCAGTACCAATTTCGTTAGTGTATCAGTCACTCAATATCAGCGATCGCTAGATCAAATAGCATCAGCCGCTACGAAGTGATCTCACCCAGGTGGGCAAATCCGTACCCCGCAAGGAAGGGTTATACCCTACGCTTCAGAGGAAAATCATTAATAATGAAAGAAATATGAAAGACAACGCTAATAAACCTCAAGCACCTCTCGTGGCGTTGTTGTAAGGAGTGCAAGGTATGAATCAAATTAAAACCGTTGCTTTGCTGGGTTTATTGAGTGCGCTGTTAATCACGGTCAGCTATGGGTTGATTGGGGGAACTACCGGAGCGGTGCTAGGGATTGGTCTAGCCGCTTTGATGAACTTAGTATCTTGGTATTCCTCTGACAAAATTGCTCTGGCTGCCTATCAAGCCCAACCGATTGGCCCCACTCAAGCACCTGGGTTATACCGCATCGTGCAACGGTTAAGCGATCGCGCCAATCTGCCGATGCCCAAACTCTATGTCATTCCCGCGGCGGGAGCCAATGCCTTTGCTACGGGACGCGACCCAGAGCACGCTGCTGTTGCCGTCACTCAAGGGATCGTCAACCTGCTACCCGAAGATGAGCTAGAAGCCGTCATCGCCCATGAACTGAGCCACATCAAAAACCGTGACACCCTGACTCAAGCCGTTGCCGCTACGATCGCTGGAGCCATCTCGTTTTTGGCACAAATGGTTAGCTATAGTCTGTGGTTTGGTGGTGGCTCTCGAGGCGATCGCGAAGGTAGCAATCCCTTTGGTTTATTACTCACCCTGTTGTTAGCTCCAGTGGCTGCTTCTGTGATTCAACTGGGCATCTCTCGGACTCGCGAGTTTGAAGCCGATGCAGGGTCTGCTCAACTGACAGGCAATCCTCGTGCCTTGGCAAGAGCCTTGCAACGGTTAGAGAGCAGCGCACGGCAAATGCCAATCGCGGCTAACCCTGCTTTTGAGCCACTCTTGATTGTCAATGCTATGCCTCGACAACTCTTTAGCAGCCTGTTCTCAACTCATCCATCAACCGAAGCGAGAATTCAAAATCTGTTGAAATTAGAACAGCAATGGGTTGCTCCGTTGAGCGTGCGCTAGGCTCGATAGTAGAGGATTGTCTTCTGGCTGCTGTTGTTCGTCGTTTGTTATCCACTGATTCCTAACTCCAAGGAGAACCTATGTCTTCTGAAACTGATACTTCCGAAACCTCAGCGATCGTCCCTGTTAGCCCTGAAACCAACGCTATGGTTGACTCTGAGATGGCAGGTGAATCAGACGATATTCGTCGTGAAACCAAAGCTCTAATTGAAGCTGTTAAAAAACGGGCACAAGTCGAAGTGCAATCGGCAAACGACTTCACTCGCGAGGCTTATCTCAAGGCAGTGCGGCAAGCTCGTGAGGCGATCGAAGAAAATAAACTGATTGACCCTGAACGGATTGAGAAATCAATCGAATTGATTCAAAAAGAAGCCGAAAAAAATTGGCAGTCGGTTGTCACTGAGGCAGAGTCATTTGGGACTCGCTTATCAGATGCGGCTAAAGCGGCTTGGAATGCTCTAATGCATCCTGAATCCAAATAACCACAGCCGTTCTAAACGGTTGTTCTAAACGGTTGAGTTCCCCGATTTCTTCGATGAGATTGGGGATTTTTTTATTTAAGCATAGCGGAGTTGTAACAATAATCGATTGGCTTTAATGGGAGGCAAAACTCTGTGAATGCAAGAGGGGTCTTGTATGAACCCAAATCCTCTTTTGCCCTCAATGACCAACTCTTTGGCTTTGCCATAATACCTATAGACAGCTTGATCAGATTGTCGCCCCGAAGATAACACCATCCACCAGGGTTTTTGCACATGAGATCCACGAATCATGACATGTGCGCCTGACTCTGCATCTACATCGGTAATGTAGAAATAGGTCGTCATAAAATTAAACCCGGCAATATCGTAATGAAAGGTTGTGGGTGGATAAAACGGTTTTCCCCGATCTGGAAGATGGGAAACTATACTCCAGGTTAAATGACGAGTAATTTGAGTCGGGTAATAGCCCAAATACGATCGCACAATCTCGATTAATGTGGGGTCTTGTTCTAATAGAGCGATCGCCTTACAGTCTTGTGTATTGTTTACCAATCCACGCAATACAGGTCGTCCCCCACGTAACCGCCCCTCTTGCACTTCATCAATCAAAAACAGGTCTTGAAAGCCAGGTTCTTTGCAAGGAGTGGTTCTGGCATAGTGATCGATGTCTACAATTAATTCTTCTGGTAATTGCAGTCCAAAACAAACAGCTTCTTGACGAATTTCATTCACACATTGATTAACGGCGATCGCCTGAAATAGGGATGATTCCTGAATCTTGAGGTTGTCTTTCCAGCGAGTTTCATTGCCCCGTTGCCGTTGATGTTGAATGAAACTGTAGGCTTTGCGGACTGCCAAAAAACGCCCCAAGCGATGGAATTCACGACCTGTTAATGACTGGATTGACTTCACCATTGAGTCTACCGATGTAAAATACAACTACCTGTGTTTCCGCACCCATTTAACAGTAATCGTCCAACATCAAAATAGATTGAACTAGAAGACAAGTAGGAAATTTTGGCTGCAATGATGAGATGATTTGAGCCTAATATCTTGATCAGACGAAGGCCATTAGTAAAAGTTCCAAAAAAGACAAAAATCGCCTTTCAAAACCCATTTAGAATTGCTGTAGCAGTCCTAAATTATTTGTGAGATTAGGGAGTTGTAAGAAGCGCATCCCATTGAGGTGCGCTTCTTAAAATCCATTTGGGATTGCTATAGATGTGCTGATTTGTTGCTCTAAGCCTCGTGAATTAGAAAATATCTGCTTTTTGATAAAACTCAGATTGATTAGCAAAGATTTTAAAGACTTTATCCATTCCGGTTAATTCAAATAATATTTGAATTTGGCCATTCATAGAACAAATGTAAAGCTTTCCCCCAGCCGTCCGAACAGCCTTCAAGTTAACCACTAAAGCACCTAACCCAGAACTATCCATAAAAGTGACGTTTTCTAGATCCATCAAAATTATATGGATGCCTGCTTGCAGAATGGTGTCAATTTCACTGCGAAGTTTTTTGGTTTGAGTACTATCTAAGATGCCGCTTGGTTTCACTACCTTAATTTTTGGGGAGGCTTTCTCAGGGTTCATCGTTTAGCATGCATAGAGTTAGAACAATGACTCAACCTTAGCAGGTCTGCTTTAAATCGCTGCAAAGTCTATGAGTTTTATAGATAACTCAGGTAAAGCTTTGATAAGCGATCGCTCTAACTCGCCTAAACTCTGAACACCTGATCAGCGATATGAGAATTTCGTGCTGCATGAAATGAAACTTTAGGCTGTTTTGGAGGCTAGAGAAGATGTGGCCGCGTGATCAAGACATGCAAGATTAGTCGGAGACTTCTCTATCCTTAAAAGATCCTTACTAAGGGCGACGATTCAACAAAATTGTTCTATTAATTAGATCAGTAGAGTAATCTTCTAAACTCCGTTTTCTAGTTTTTTAAGATTTCTTTGTTTAGAAATATTCCGCACGTGTTCAACCTTTACTTTTCTTGATCATATTAAATTAACTTAACAAACTAAGTTAACAAAATCAAAACTAGCATCATCACCCAATTAGGGCACTCCGTTAGGTGAAGTGTCCTTTTGTCTAGATATTTACAATAAAGAGGTTGAGTGGTTCTCAGGATTTTGCTGATGGTGTAGCTGAGATCAAATTTGAAATTTTTAAGGGTTCGATCCGTTTGATTTGTCAGGTTTTTAGATTAACTGTCTTGATTGCAGATACGATTCACTCCTTGCTGACCTATGAGATTTAAAACTTGGCAACGAATTTGGGCATTCCTCAACCAACCTTTGTTTGTAAAGCGACAGCCTCCTGAAGAGTTAACCATTGAAGAAAAAATCAGGTACTTAGAAAAGTGCCTAGCGATTGATTTCCCAAAACGCCGACCCCGATAAAAAAGTTAGGGTCTGCACTGGAGGGTCTGCACTGGGTAAATAAATAGCGTACTCGACGATACAGGATCTGAAATAGTCTTTTAGGTGCTTGCTGGAAGCACTTGACCACGAACATCAACCAGCGTTGGGGCAGTTTGCCGTTGTGGTTCACCGAGCAATACAACCGAGCAAGTCAGGTGTTGCACCACTTCGGTGGTGAGATCGCTAATCGCCAGTTCTCCGATTCGTAAGCGTTGTCGAATCGATCGCAACACCACTAAATCAAAGGACTTAGATGTCTTGAGGATAGTAGCAGCAATATTGTCTGATGGAATAACTAAGACGTTGGTTCTCGCTTGAGGAGAATATTTAGTCGCTAATAAGTTGAGTTGGTTTTCAGTCCAGGCAATGCGACTGGGAGTCGTGTGGCGATCGCACACATGCAACAGCGTCACCTCTGCCAAGTTAGAGGCTGCAAGAATCTCAGCAAAGCGAACTAAGCGCACAGCCCGTTGCGTCAGAGTATCAATGGGCACCAAAATCCGATGAATGCTGCCAGGAGAATCCAATAACCGAGTCACCGCAACCGGACAATGCGACGACCACAACACGCTATTGATCACCGTCCCAAAGAGTCGCGCCCGAAACCCACTGGTTTTACCCCATCCCATCACAATCAAGTCAGCGTTTTGTTCTCGACTGGCGCGGCTGATGCCTTGAGCGATACTATCGTCAATCCGCGAAACAGGGTCTGCGGTTACTCCAAACTCTTGACTCAACTCCGTTGCACGAGACAATAACAGGTCACTGCGTTGCAACGCATTTTTTAAGTCAGGAGCATCCATTGAGGCTTGGGCAGTGGTGACAGCCAAAGGCACCAGCTTACCCGACTCATGTCGCGCCAGCAAAGCTGCCATTTCGATCAAAAACTGCTCAGTCTTGGGGTTATAAACGGGCACCACAATTGTGAGTGGCTGAGCATCCAACTCTTCATTCCACTGAAGGGACAGAGTAGACTCCGGTTCAACAGCACCTGACACCGAGGGAACTAAGTTGGCCGCACTGCGAGCTGTGATCAGGGGGCCTAAAGTGGCTGTTACCAACATCAACACGATCACACCATTCAAGACATTTTCAGTGAGCAATCCGGCACGATAACCCACCAAAGTAGCTGCCAGAGTCGCCGCCACCTGGGGGAGTGACAAAGACCACATGGTCAGCATTTCTTGCCAGTTATAGCGATAAACCAACTTGGCTAGCAGAGCCGCCCCAAACTTGCTGCTAATTAACCCAACCACGATCGCCACCGTCAGCCAGATCGAACCTAAGCTGCTAATGAACCCTGGAATATTGACCAGTAACCCCAGATCGACAAAAAAGATGGGAATAAACAGCACATTCCCTACAAAAATAACTTTCTCCTTAACTGGGCTTTCACCCAAGACACTGTTAACCGATAGCCCCGCTAAAAACGCCCCAACAATTTTTTCAACGCCGATGACTTCAGCCCCTAAAGCAGAAACAAAGACCACCAGCAACACAAACAAAAATTGCTTGCCTTCTTCATCGCCCGATCGCCGGAAGAATTCTTTTCCGATGCGTTTGAACCCAATCAAAATCAACGCCGAATAAAGAGCTAACGATCCTACAAGTGTTACAAGACTCAATACTGTGAAACTGCCCTGGTGAATGCTAATGCACACTGCCAGCACCATCAATGCCCCAATATCTGTAAAAATAGTTGCCCCAATCGTCACCATGACCGCTTCGTTGTTGACAACCCCTAAGCGACTAATGATGGGATATGCCAATAGAGTATGAGAGGCAAATAGTGAACCAATCAAAATGGAGGCATTCCAACCAAAGCCAAACAATCGTCCAACGATTGTGCCAAAGATCAAAGGCACTGCAAATGTAAAGCTACCAAAGCCGATCGATCGATTTCTATTCGCTTGAAATTCCTCTAGATCAACCTCAAGTCCTGCAACAAACATCAGATAAACTAACCCGATGTCAGATAGCAGTTTCATCGTTTCGGAGTCGGTATCAAGTAGGCGCAAGCCATTGGGGCCAAGCACAACACCCGCTACCAGCAACCCCAGCAATCCTGGCAATTTTAGCCGCTCAAAGCACAGGGGCACAATCAAAATAACGGCTAACAGGATAGCAAATGAAACGATGGGTTCTAAATGCATTAATTTTTGAGTGAATTCTTTGTTTGAGACAAATTACCGGACTTGATATTACTCCACAAGTTCCCTCAAGAAAACAACCACAGGAGAGATGTTGAAAGGTATTTATTAACCCACTCAAAATGGATGGGCATCTACCCAACTCTCAACCGACTTCATCTGGATACTGGGCCTCGACGGAGGTGGAATCTAGGCCCAACTCCCCAGACCGAGCAATCAGAGTAGTTCTAGATGTCATCGTTTTCTGGTTATTACCATGCGAACTCCCCCGGCTGGTGCCAATGTAAACCCTCGTCGTTGCATCTTGACTGGCTTTGTCTCTAGCAATGTGAGTTGATAGTGAGACAACACAGTTGCTAGCACCAGTTTCATCTCGATCTGCGCCAGAGCATAACCCAGGCAGCGACGACTGCCCCCTCCAAAGGGTAAAAATTCCCAAGGAGAATATTGCCGCTCTAAAAACAGCTCTGTCTTGAACAGGTGAGAGTCAGGATATAGATCGTCACGATAGTGCACCAGGTAAGGGCTGGGCATTAACACTGTGTTGGTATCAAATGACTGCCCTGCTAATGTGACCGGTGTTTTGGCAATGCGGGGAAAGATGACGGGCAGAACCGGATACATCCTCAGAGTTTCCTGGCAGACAGCCGTAAGATACGGCAGTTGAACCACATCCATCGGGGAAGGGTTATTGCCTAAGCTGTCTAACTCATGTATGAGTTTGTCTTGCACAGCCGCTTGGCAATGGGTTTGATAAAACGCCCAAGAAAGAGTTGTGGCAACCGTTTCGTGTCCGGCAAATAAAAGCGTCAGGAGTTCATCTTTCAACTCTTCATCGGTCAACGCATTACCCTGTTCATCGCGGGCTGCCATCATCAGGCTGAGCACATCAACCCGTCCTTCATTGTTTTGCACTCTGCGATCGCTAATTTCAGCTTGTAGCAGTTGATAAACCTGACGTTGTCGTTGCTTCATTTGACCCCAGGGAGACCAGGTGCCCCAGTCTTGTTGCAAAAACTTTAAAAACAATAGGCTCGATCGCAACGGCGAATCGGTCATATCCAGCCATTCCGTTAACAGCGGTTTTAGTTGTTGATAGCGACTACCCTCACTTAAGCCAAACACCACTTGCAAAATCAGTTCCAGGCTGATCTGCTGCATCACCGTTCGCACGACAAAGGGTTGACCCACCGGACATCGACTGATTATCTGATCTGCGATCGCACAAATCTGATTGGCATAGGTTTGCAACCGTTCACCATGAAACGGCGGCATCAAGAGTTTGCGTTCTCGCTTGTGGCGATCGCCATCCATCATCATCAGCGAGTTTTGCCCAAGCAAGGGCTCAGCCAGGGCATTTCCCCGTCCTATATCAAATTTGGCGTCTTGACTAAAAATTTCTTGAATCAACTGGGGTTCGCCAACAATGGTATAGGCTTTATTTCGACCGATCCGCATTGTGAAAATGTCACCATACCGTTGACGACAGCGGTCTTGAAACTTGAGTGGGTCGGCAATCCAACTAAGGAGTTGCAACCAGGTAGGTCCAGGCACACAATTCGGGAGTTGGCTCATGGTGATGTCCTTTTTGAGAGATTTTGGCAAGGGGAGATTGGGAGGGGTCGCATTTTCATCATTTGCACCGTTTTCAAATCAAAGTGGGATGAGCATCACCGACCGTTGAAGCTGACGTCGAAGCTTGCGGTTTCAACCGCCAAAATTCTATTATTTTCTCTACTTTGCTCTTTACTCTAATGGCGTTGAAATGAACTCTGGCAAGGCTTCTACCTGTTTTGAGAAATGGGTTAATGTGGGATAACGATCTGCATCAACGATGTGAGATAGGACGTATTGGGTAAATCGCCACGCCACTGCTACTGTAATGTCGGGCTGCATGATTTGATTGGTGATCAGCCAGGGATGAGCCGCATCAACGGCAGATTCAAGAGCGTTATAGGTAACATGAAGTTGCCCTTGAACGCGATCGATCCAGGGTTGGTGCTGTTTTTCTGGTGGACGCAGGGTTGTCTCATAGACAATTTGCACTGTTTTTTCACAGGCAATCAATGCCAGACCTATCAGCCTTAATGCGGTGAGGCGTTGGTTAATGTCAGCAGGCATCAACCTCTTGTCAGCAGGGGCGATCGCCTCAAGATAGTCGAGGATGAGGGTCGAATCCATTAGTACATCACCGTTGTCACAGACGAGTGTTGGTGCTTTGACCGAGGGGTTAATCTGCTGAAACTCCTCAACGTTGCGAAATACTGACAAAGCACGATGCTCAAAGGACAAGCCCAGAAGCTTTAAAGTAATGGCGACACGACGAACATAGGGCGAATCTAACATGCCAATCAGTTGCATGGTGAACCTCTAAAGTCAGGTGAGTTGGGGAAATGGGCGATCGCAAATCTACTTTACTTGGGTCAATATCGCAGTCTTTAACCTAAGATCTACATCAATTGTTGTTCATCGACGTTGCGAAGTTCGTTCTCAAAATTTTTGGCAGCTTACATAGAGGGAGTCCTTCAACCAATCTGTGTCTTGTGATCAAACTCTTTAACTGTACTCAAAACCGCGTCTTTAGAAAAAAATCATGCTTCAACGGTCTATGGAAGCGAAATTGTGAAGATTGAACCTTTGGGCTGATTAGTTTCAACGGTAATTTGTCCTCCGTGCGCCTCTACCGCCATTTTGCAAAAGGCAAGCCCTAAGCCAATCTGAGGCACCTCTTTCACAAACTTCCCAACTTGGTATTTTTCAAAAATGCTCTGTCGCAAGTCTTCTGGAACGCCGGGGCCAAAATCAATCACTTGAATCTGAGCTTGGTGAAGTCTTGGATAGCTGACTTTTAAGATGACTTGGCTATTAAACGGAGCAAATTTAATGCTGTTGGACAACAAATTATCGAGTACACGACGAAAAATATTGATATCGATACTCACTCTGCCATTGGGTTCTGGCAGGTCGGCAATGAGTTCCAGCTTTTTTTGAGCAGCCAACGGTTCAATCAAGGCGATCGCCGCAGAACACATAGCATTGAGGTCAGTATCTTCTCGTCGCAAAATCATTTTGCCAGACTCTAGCTTTGCCATTAACAACAAACTGTCAATCAACGATTGCATTTGTTGTCCAGCAATCACAATCTGTTCAATTTTTTGTTGTTGTCGATCTGAAGACTCAAACCGTTTTAAAATCTCAGCGGCTAACAAAATGCTAGCGAGAGGATTACGCAGATCATGCACGATCATGTGAGAGAGGTCTTCTCGCAGCGACAGAGTTGACTGAAGTGCATCATATTGGTGTTTGATGCGGAGCATTGACCGAACTCTAGACCGTAGCTCTAAACCGTTGACAGGTTTGGTAATAAAGTCGTCAGCTCCCGCTTCGATGCAACGAACTAGATCACTTTTAGAATTGAGGGCAGTGACTATGATAACGGGAATATGTTGCCAGTCAGGATGCGCTTTGAGCAGGCGACACGCTTCAATGCCATCCATCTCTGGCATCATCACATCCAGCAAAATGACATCTGGAAGAGCCGTTTCTAATTGAGTAAAAGCATCTTGTGCACTAGAGACACAGGAAATGTTATATCCCTGCGGAGTCAGGAGACTTTTGACGACCGTAAAACCGCTCGGTTCATCATCTACAACCAGAATCGTGGCAGTTTGCATCATGACAGTAGAGTTGAAGGCGGGGGCTTAAGTTGACCAATCGGGTAAATATTGTTGGATCAATTGCAACAGTTGTTTCAAACTGACAGGTTTGGTGAGATATTCGTTGGCTCCGACTGTTAGGCAGCGATCGCGATCGCCTGGCATGGCTAGAGCGGTCAGTGCAAGAATGGGTAGGGGTGCCAAGGTAGTATCGGCCCGAATTCGACAAATAGCTTCTAAACCATCCATCTCAGGCATTTGAATATCCATTAATACCAGGTCAGGATGACACTGCTTGACCAGTTGAACGGCTTCTAATCCATTACGGGCGACCGCAGTTCGCAGTCCATAGGCTTGCAAGTAATTGAGAATTACCTCAATGTTAGCTTCGTTATCTTCTGCCAGAACAATTAGTGGGGCTGAAACTGATGCGTGAGCAGCAACCACCAGTGCCGTTTTTTGTTCGTGATCAACCACCCCTGTCAGCCGCTTTACCGCTTGTTGAAGCTGCAATCGAGTAATGGGCTTTAACAAATAATCAGCGGCTCCTAACGCTAACCCCTTGGGGCGATCGTCTACCACTGAAATAATGAGGACTGGAATAGTGCGAGTTATGGAATGGGCTTTCAGCTCCATTAACACCTCCCAACCTGGTAGATCAGGCAACAAAATATCGAGAATGATCACATCTGGTTTGGTTTGAAGGGTGAGATCGACCACTCCTTGCCCCAACGGATGCACCACTGTAGTCGCCCCCAGTTCGGTTAGATAGCGCGAGACTTGATTGGCCGCCGCTTCAGAATCTTCCACAATCAGTGCCTTCTGAATGGGTAAGAATTGCGTCGTGGTCAATGGAGCGGGCATCCCCTCTAGCAAAGACTGATTTGCCCGTCGCCACGGCAACATCACAGTAAAACAACTACCCTGACCGATTTCACTGGTTAGAGTGACACTGCCACCATGCAACTCGACAATGCGCCGCACCAACACTAGCCCTAATCCTGTGCCGCTATAGCGGCGAGAGAGGCGACTATCGAGCTGCACAAAGGGTTGAAACAGCCTATCCATTTGATCGGGGGCAATGCCAATACCCGTATCAGAGATCGAAAATTCAATCGTTTCCTGTTCTGGATTGACACGAACTGACAACTGCACCCTGCCTCCTTCAGGAGTAAATTTGACCGCATTACTAAGCAAATTAATCAACACCTGACCAATCCGGCGTTCGTCTAGCTCAATCTCGTCTATTTCTTCATCAACTTGACAGCGCAAGTGGATGTGTTTTTGATAAGCCTGCTGTTTGACAAAGCTCAAACTGGTGTCGCAAAGTTGCCTAACATCGACTGAACCGATTTCCAAATCCATTTTGCCTGACTCAACTTTTGCCAGGTCAAGAATGTCATTGATCAGAGCTAATAGATGCTGTCCGCTGCGTTCGATCAAGCCCACAGAGTCCCGTTGCCCACCCGTGAGGTTGCCATGAATTTCTTCTAGCAATACTTCTGACATTCCTAAGATCGCATTGAGCGGTGTGCGGAGTTCATGGCTCATGCCTGCCAAAAATTCATCTTTGAGACGGGCGGCTCTAGATAACTCGGCATTGGCAAGGCTGATGCGCTCGGCACTGATCCGCAACTGATCTTCGGTCTGTTTGCGATCGCTAATATCTTTGTGAGTCCCCACCATGCGCAGAGGCATCCCTTGAGGATCGTAAGCCACCACCTTGCCATAGTTGGCTATCCATTTCCAATCTCCAAGCTTAGTTCGCACTCGATACTCAAAGGAATAGGGCTTTGTGCTATCCGCAAGATGGGCGTTGAGCATTTCTGTTACCCAGGATTGGTCATCTGGGTGAATTAACTGCTGCCAAGTACTGACGTGACAGGGCAACTCATCTGCTTCGTACCCCAACATTCCTGACCAGTTGGAGTCTAAATAAACTTCTCCAGTGGCAATATTCCATTCCCACAATCCATCACCCGATGCTTCCAGAGCCAGTTTTAAGCGATTCTCACTGAGCCGTAGGGCTTCCTCAATTTGCTTTAAGGTTGTGATGTCTCGACCCACGGCTTGCAGTTCTAGCACATCCCCAGTCTGATTGGATAACAGACGAGTCACCCACTGCGTCCAACGGATTTCGCCATTTACGACCACGCGGTTATCAATTGTGATGATCGGATTTTTGATACTAATTGACTGCACCTGCTGACTTACCGTTTCTCGGTCGGCTTCAAAAATCACTGGGACATAGCTCTTGCCAATCAAATCTTGTTGTTGCAACCCAAAGTAACGACAATAGGCTTCGTTGACAAATAAGACGGTGCCATTGGGCAAAAGCCTGACAATCAATTCAGTTTGGTCTTCGACAATGGCGCGATAGCGAGTTTCACTCTCTTGTAGTGCGGCTGAGTGTTGTTCGACTCGACGACGCGCATAATCTAGTTCTGAAGTCAGCCAATTAATTACTAGCATGACAATCAAAACAATCCCTAAGCGAAATGCATCTCTGCCGGACACACTCCAGCTATAGATGGGGGGAACAAAAAAATAGTTGGCTGCCAATAATGACAGAACAATTGTCGCCAATCCTGGATATCTGCCACCATACCAGGTGCTAAAGCAGACCGCTAGGTAGAAGAAGGCAAAGGCAGGTTGACCAAACCAGTGAACATGCACAAACGTCAATGCGATCGCCACTGGCACTAGAAGCACAGCAATCGTATAGGCAGTAAGTCGAGGAGGGTGTCTGGAGAGCATGACGATGACTCAGAATGTGACTCAGAAGATATTTAATAGGCGTTGGTGACCAACTGTATGACTATCATCGGAGTGTTTTGTGAAATGCCCCTGCTGGAATAGTCAGAGTCTGTGAACCATCGCTGTATTCACCAACGCTGTTTTAATAAAGCACTTGGGAAAGGATCAAAAATTCCTTAAATTTTGATGCAGTGAGATTTCAAGCAATATTAAGTAGAAATGCTTAAGACTCAAAGCCATATCAGCATTCAAGGGGTTCTTATATTGCTTCCCAAAAAATCTTGTCGATCTTCTATTGATCTTTGCTTGCTTAAAAAACTATAGGCGACGGATTAAGATAACTTAATGCGAATGGCAAAAATTTAGCGGTTAGCGATCGCCAAAAGTTTAGCACCGCCTCAGTATTTCTTAATCAGAGTTGGCAGCAATTTTTGTCAGACAACTGGTTTTACTGGGGTCTAGGCAAATCTTCTATCAAACGCACTTCAACAATTTGATTGGGTTGAATGATTGCTGGTTGAGGTGCGGTGATATAAGTGGTCGCGGCTCCAGCTGCTGCTCCGGCAACCACACCCGCGATCGCCCCAATGCCTGTAAAGGCACCTAACACGGTGAGAGCCAGCCCACCAATAGCAGAGTTTCGCACTAACTCTTGTTCAGACACTTGGCGATCGCCCCCTAATCGACTCGATTGAGCCATCAGCCGCATGTTCTGTCCTTGCAGGGTAATCGCTTGTGCTACAAATCGGCTGCCAGTTTGATCGGTTTCAAACCGACCAATCACTGGACTGCCTTCAGGGGCAATGATATTGCCTGAGCGATCGCGCAACGCTTGATTTAACACCAACACTTCTTGCCAGGGCGAGCCTGCCTGCAACTCCAATACGGATTCACGCGGATAGCGCAACCGCAACACCGTTCCCGATGGCAGTAAAACAGTTGGGTTAGGAGCCACTGCGACAGAAGCGGGAGAGGGCACAGGCACAGGAATGACCGAAGGAGGCTGTGTAACGGGAGGCTGTGCAACGGGAGGGACTATCGCCTGATTGGGTGTGGAGGATGCAGGCGGTAGAACGGGGAGTTGCACTGGAGGAGATTGCACTGGAGGAGATTGCACGGGAGGTTGTATTGGGGGCTGCACTGGGGCAGGTCTGGCAGGTGCGCTACCCAACTCAGGCACCTGCACAGTCACGGGGCGATCGCCAGAGAAGTTGGCAGGCGGCAAAGTGGTGGGCAATTGTGGATCGTAAGGCGCAGGGGAAGGCGTGGTCAGAGGTGCGGTTGGGGCAGGAGTCACCACTGGGGCAGGTTGAGGGGCGATCGCTACTTCAGGCGTCGGTTCTGGAGTGGCTGTCTCAGGAGCGGCTACGACAGGGGCATCAGGTTCAGCAATCTCAACGGGAATCTCAGTGGCACCCGACTCTAAAGGAGGCAGCGATGTGGCTGGAGCCGCAGGAGTAGAACTGGGAGGAGGAACAACGGCTGTTGTGCTAGGAGGCTGTACCAGAATTGGATCACGCACGGTTTCGGGCGGTTCCGCCACTGGCGCAGGTTCTACAACCGGGGCAGGCTGCACTGAAGGAATAGGAGCCGGAGCAACAGTCGCCGCCGGACGTGGAATCGGTTGTGCTGCTACTGGCGCAGCATCTCCAGCAAATCGAGGACGCACCACCCACCGACCCTGCCCGATCTCACGCAGGTCAACCTGTTGTGCTGCTAAAACCACATCAGGAGACAACTCAATCACAATGCGAGTCACCCCAGGTTGAAACTCATTGACCCGAATCTGCCGCACCCGCCCTGAATAGGTTTGCACTGCAGGCACGCTTCCTATCGTGGTATTTGGCAAGTCCAGCACGATGCGAGCAGGTTGAGCTAACAAAAAATATCGAGGTGTCACCCCTGCGGGCACCGTAATTTCTAACTCAGCGTTGCTGGTGTTAAATCGCCAACCTGTCAACACAGCCGCATAACTTGGTGCAGGTACGGTAAGGGCGATCGCTCCTAGCCCCAAGGCAACCGTAACTGGATGTCCAGCAATCGACAGGCCCATCAATCCAAGGCTGAGCCAAAATCGTTGCCCAAATTGTGCCTTCTGCATATACTTCACCAATCTGTTACTTGGACAAACATCACTACCCATAGGGGATGCCAACCTGATGCTGCATGTAGCGGTCTGAACTTAATCAATCCACTCTCTATAGTGCCAAGTTTAATCAATATTAGGTTGCCATGATAACCGAAGTTGACTTAATTTGAAGCGTGCAACTGATTAAACCCAGTTAAGTAATCGTGATATTGCACCGCCAGTCACCAATTGTCAATCACCAGACGATCACATCTACGAGATCTTGCGATATAGTGTCGTTTTAGAGGGATTGGTTGGCGATCGCTGCACTTTACAACACTTAAACAAACCCTGCACCAGTGCCAGTCTGTCATGGAGTGGCATTATCTGACGTCAGCCATTTCACATCAGAGCTACTCCGTTTCATATTTCAGTTATTCATTCATTTATATAGTCATTGCCTGTGTTGTCGATCGCATCTGCAACAATCTTCGGTTTATTCATGAATCGCTCGATATCGGTCCATTTGCATTCGCTACTTGACCGACCATCCGCAGTGCAATATTTAACCTGCCTCTGCTTACAATCTCGTGCGACTCACATTCTGACCCTGCTTTTTCATCGTAAAAGCGGGGTTTTTTATTTTGAGGAGTGTTTACAATGAAAGCTCGTCGCCCCAGTCAACTGCCCGTACTGCAAAACTCAGTTGTGGTGTTTTCTAGAAACTACTTGCCTTTAGCGAGAATTAACATCAAACGAGCCGTTGTTTTGCTAGTGACTGGGCAAGCCGAATCATTGGAACTCAGCACAGCCCGATGTTGGCAGGTGCGATCGCCTAGTCTCGTGGTGCACGTACCCGAACACATTCGCCTCACCGTCACTAACCCAGAACGGCTCTGGAAAATGCCCCCGGTCAATCGGCGCGAGGTCTTGCGGCGCGACAACCACACCTGTCAATACTGCGGCAGCACCCGCAACTTAACCATCGACCACATCATGCCTCGTTCTAGAGGAGGGACTCATACGTGGGATAACGTCGTCGCTGCCTGCGATCGCTGCAACTCTCGCAAAGGCGATCGCACTCCCCATGAAGCCAACATGCCCCTCAAAAGCAAACCCAAAGCCCCAATTCATCCCACTGTTGCGTTTGCTGAGCAATTTTGGAAAGAACATCAAGAGGAATAAATTAAGAAAGAAGATCGAAAATTGAAGATCGAATAAGATCCACTCTGTATCCAAACACCCTATTCTTTTTTTGGTAGTTCTCTAAAAGTAATGATTTTTGAGTAAGGATATGCCACGCGGAGCGTGGCATATCCTTACTTGTTTAGGACTATCCTTTTTTCAATTTTCTTTCTTCTAAATGTCGCTCGTTAATACAAACTGCCAATCGCTGTTATCTATGCCGTGACTAACGATGCTAGCGGTGGCTTGAGGCACAATGCCCTGTTGACTCAGGGCGATCGCCAGTGTATCTCCGCGTGGAGCGCAAAACATATGAGCATAACCGGGGATAGGCGAACAATGGCTGAGATGAGAGAGAGGGTGCTGTGCTGTCTCACCAAATTGAACATGTAGCAGCGGCAACAGGGTTCCAGTGCTCTGAAGCCGCAAATCTTTGATGCCCTTGAGCGACAGATAAGAAATCGCTCCCCGATAATGGTGCAACAAGGGTTCGATGCGCTGCATACTGGCAGCATCGAGGCTATAAATTTCTAAAGTAGCCGTGCAGCGGAACTCCACCGGACAGACAAACCGCAGCAATTGCACAACCCGATTAGGAGAACCATCCCCTGGATTCATCGAAATCGCATAGCCGCGATCGCACTCCGCAAAATGTTGTGCAAACGCATGACGAAACAACTGTAGGGATAGATGCTGACGACGATAGTCGGGATGCACCTTCAAGTCACACAGATACCAGACTGGACGGGGCTTATCTCCACAGCCATCAGGCACATACCGAAGCACCGCCGCTCCTACCGCGATCGCTTTTTCCTCATCCAAAACGACATAGTAGCTGGCCTGACCCAAGCGATCGAAAAAAGCAAAATAATCCGTGCCATGATCCAACTGAAAGGTGTCTTCTCCCAGCGGATAACTGGCGGTTTGCTCCAATTCCACCAACTTGGGTTGATAGAACAAACGATGTGAAGCTATTTTCCCCTGTAAGTAATCATTTGATGGAATTGAGTGAATTGTAAGAGGCATAAGAAGGAAAGGAAAATGATAAAAGACGAAGGATAAAGTGAACAACATAGATAGATCCCCGGTTGCTCGTTCAGCCTCCTTAAAGGGGTCTGATGTGCATCACAGCAACCGGGGATCTTGAAGGAAGCGCACATGGAGTCATTGACTATTGCCCATTGACTATTCAACAAACCCCACTACCACTTCTCGATAAAAGTAAGACCGTTCGGCTTGATGCAATTGTTGACTGAGTTCAGATTTAACCTGCACATGCTCTGCCATCAGTGTTGCAAGATGATGATCGCCGTTGAGTCTGCGCCCTAACAATGCACCACCAGGGTTAAGGCAACAAGTGGCGATCGCCAACAAGTTGTGCAACTCCGGAACAGGCATCCAATCTGAAATATTTGACAGTTGAATCAGGTCAAAGGGAGCCGTTTGAGCCAGTCGAGTCATCACATCGGCTAATGTCCCTTGATGGAGATGCAACCGCTCCACTCCCAAATGGCGAATCATTAGTTGAACTGGAGATTGCAGGTAGAGGGGCACTTCGTTTTGACCTGTGGTGTAGCGATCGCCCCAAACCTGAGTGACAAAGTAATTTTGGGCTGGGTTTTTGCTGCGTAATGCCTGAGCAAACATATCGGCAAAGTGTTCGCCAAAACTGCGATCCATCGAGTAGTTGACAGCGGCTTCTCCAAACACTTGCGCCAGTTTGTGACGCTCAAACACCTGCTCAAACAGGGAATTCCAAAGAGGGCTAGATAGGGCGATCGCAGGTTGCTTCAGCGGATCTAATCCTTGGGCTGCAACCGCCTGAGCCAGTTCTCGAAACAATGCCTCAAACCGTCCAACTCGGTTCATGCCAAAGGCGATTTGCTCTGAGCGGGCATCCCAAAAGGCTTGTGTGGGTTCTGGTAACCAGGGACGCAGTTTGTTGTAAAGCTCCTGTCGATGATGGGCAGGGGCAAGTTGCGATTCGTCCTCAGGGAAAGGGTATGCCCCAATCAGGTGTAATTGATCCGCTAACGACAGATGCACCAGGGCTTGTCGCCGCAATTCTACTAGATGTAACTGAGCCGGATTCAAATCCACCGCGTCGATCTGGGCGATCGCGGGTGAAACCAGCAAACTCAAAGCGGTGCATCCCCCAGATGCCACTAACAGCACTCGTAATGGGCGGTTCTGCCGTTCTGCCAGGTAATCAATCAGACTCAGTTCCACACGCGGGTCTTCGCGCACCTGAGCAAAGGCAATCTCAGAAATCGGGTCAGAACCCAGATCAAAAGCGGGGTAAGTCATTGTATAGCGTCCAAAAATAGTGAGAACCCAGCAGCAATCCTTGAGCCACGAGCGGTCGAGAATGCTTACACTCCCATCGAGGAGAGGCGATCGCTAACAAATCTCGCGCATGTTCGACATCCAACACTTCATGCACCGTGTAGTGAGATTGCGACCCCGGAGCCGTCCAGCTCCGTTGATGCACTGTTCGGGCGATCGCTGCACTGATCGGCACATACAAATGCTCGATCACACCCAGGGCAGCGGCTCCCGCTTCGCCAGACTGGGTCAAACAAAAGTTGAGAATGGATTGGTTGAAGGACAAAACACCAATTGGACAAGGGTTAGTTAGCTCTTCTGGTGAAGCACCCAACGCTAGCAAATATTGCCGAAAGGTATATTTGTGAGACTTCCAGCGATCGCCATGTCCGTGTTCTTCAGCGACGTTCTCTGCCAGAGCTAACCGATCGTCTAATTGAGGAACTCTTGCTAAAACTGCCGCCAGTGCTTGCGAAAAAGACTCTACCGCAAAGCGAAAGGGGATCTGACTATAACGAAAGGCATCACGAGTGGTGTTTGAGGCTTGCATCCACAGCAAATAGGGATGCTGCTCAAAGGCATAATGGTCAGCAACTGCATGAATGGCTGCATCAAAACTCGAAAGTTGAGTCAAGCCATCCACCGACAGCTGCGAAATTGGCAGAGTGGATTGAGTAGTTGTCTGAGAAACAGGTAACGGATGAAGAACTGGCATAAAGGAATACCGTGGGTTTCAGGTAAACCTAGCCTATTCAAACTCTTCAACTGTCCACTGAAGCCATGTGCCAGTTTTGCATCTGCCTTCGTAGCATTTCACAGCTACAGTGTTCACAGTCCAATCAAAATTCTGAGTCTATCTTCCACTGCGGCTAGTGTTTCCGGAAAAACTGTACCCCAACACTTTTCCAAACGTTCTACAGAAATTGAGCGAATATCTTCACATTTGACAAAGCTACGTACTTTTATCCCACCTTCTGGTGGATTGAGTTCAACATGAAAGGGGATTCTCTTGTCTTTTGAGGTGATTGGTAATATAGCAATCCCAAATGGGTTGTGAGAGGCGCACCCCAGAGGGG
>JANRJA010000241.1:0-14152 GCA_033764315.1 Oculatellaceae cyanobacterium bins.114 | reverse complement strand
GACAGTACATTCGAGACCAAGAGAAGGAGGATCAGCGATTGGAACAATTGAAGTTATGGCAGGAGGAATGAAGGTGAGAAAGCCGCTTTGAGCGGCTCCCATATGCTAAAGCCTCCGGCTCTGCCGGAGGATACCTTTACTGGCAAAGCGAATTCCCCGATGTGTTTGCCAGTGGCGGCTTTGATGTGGCGATCGGCAACCCACCCTATGTCAGGCAAGAGTTGCTGTCTCCGATTAAGCCCTATTTGCAACACCACTATGCCTCCTATGATGGCGTAGCCGATCTCTATACCTATTTCTATGAACGGGGGCTAACCCTGCTCAAACCAGGAGGGGTGTTGTCTTACATCGTCACTAACAAGTGGTTGCGTGCGGGATATGGTGAGGCACTGCGGCGATTTTTTAGCGAAAACAGTGTCTTTGAGCAAATCATCGACTTTGGACACGCCCCCATTTTTCAAGATGCCGATACGTTTCCTTGCATTGTCGTGGCGCGGCGGGTGGAAGCAAGCCCTCATCCCCCTGCCCCTTCTCCCCAAGGAGAAGGGATGGAAGAAAGCTCCTCTCCGCATCGGGGAGGGGTTGGGGAGGGGTCAACTGCCCCTATGGAACCTATCCCCCTTGCCCCCTTCCCTGGCAGGGAAGGAGGAGCCGAACTCTCTTCTCCTGTAATCATCTGCCCTGTGCCACGCGAAAAACTAACGGGCATCAACCTCTCCCAGTTTGTTTCACAAGAAGGCTATGATGTGCCTTGGTCACGCTTTACCGCCACCGCCTGGAGCCTGGAACCCCCCGCAGTGGATGAGTTGATGGCAAAAATTAAACGGGTGGGAGTACCACTAAAGAAGCTCCTTGAAATAAAACCTCTTTTAGGAATCAAAACAGGATTGAATGAGGCTTTCTTGATTGATAACAATACTAGATCTGACTTAATTAAAGCTGATCCTAGAGTTTCTGAAATTATCAAACCTTATCTTCGTGGCTCAGATATTAAAAGATGGCATTCTGAATGGTCAAGTCTTTGGATGATTGTTCTAAAGTCTAGTAGTGATCACGCTTGGATTTGGTCAAAATCAAAAGATACAGCAGAGAAGATATTTTCTGAAACTTTTCCTTCTTTATATGCATACTTAAAACCCTTAGAGGATAAGTTGAAAAAGAGGCAGGACAAAGGTCGTTATTGGTGGGAGTTACGCCCTTGTGCTTACTATGAAGCTTTTCAAAACCCTAAATACTTAATACAAGGAATTGCATTTCATCCAAGAATAAGTTTTGATGCCGATGGAATGTACATTAACAATGCGGGTTTTATACTTCCTACATCTGATTTATGGGCTATATCAGTTATTAATTCACCCCTTATGTGGTGTTACATCTTCAGGCATCTTCCTCACAAAAAAGATGAAGCAATAGCAATGGATGCCGTATATGTAGAAACCCTACCGATCGCCCCTCCCACTGATGAGATCCGATCGGAAGTAGAACCCAAAGTCAGCCGTTTAATCGAACTCACCAAAGCCAATCAAGAGAGCTATCGCGATGTGTTGGATTGGATAAAATCGCGCTTTCGCATTGAGAAACCGGGGCAAAAACTAGAGGGCTTTGCCAGTCTCGATCGCACCCAGTTTATTGATGAAGTGCGCGATCGGATTCCCAAAGCGGGACGCAAGGGCAGCGATCCGTTGGGCGTGGCAGGGCAAAAAGAAGTCAGCACGGTGTATAACGATTACGCTCTGCCGATTCAACAGCGCGATCGCGAGATTTTGACCCTCGAACATGAGTTATCAGACTTGGTGAATCAAGCCTATGGGTTGACCCCTGAAGAAATTGATCTGATGTGGAAGACGGCTCCACCAAGAATGCCAATTAAACCAGTGAAAGGATAATCGCCCAACCCACCATCCTTGGTTGCCATGCTGGAGGCTCTGCTTCCTGACTCCATCCGTGGAGAGCCGCATTGCTAGCTAATACCAACTCCCTAAAGTAGTCCTATAGATGTCGCCTAAGCGTAGTCTACGTGTAAAGGTTTAGATCCTCGGTTTCTGATCAGCATCCTCAAAGGGGTCTGATTCCCATCACCAGAAACCGGGGATCTGGGAAACGTCACACAGGGGGTAGTAAAACCAATTTGATTTGAAAGTACCCCTCCCAACCTCCCCTTGGCAAGGAGAGGTGCCGTATGCGGTGGGGTCAAGTGCAAGGTTCACTGTTTAAATTTGGCATAAAACTATTGCCCACCTCTATCAACCCCACCTTTTGTCGTAGCCCCAACCTCTGTCTCTAGAGCGTTTAAGCTAATGAGTTCCATACAGTAGAACTAGGATATTAAATCTCATGGAGATTGTATTCTATGAAACTGAATTTTGTTACGAGACTTTCATCTCTGGGGCGTTGGTTAGCGACTACATTAGTCGGTCTGCTGGCGATCGCTTTCATTTGGCAAGGTGCATTTACCACAGCGGCAATGGCTAGTCCCACTTTGATTGCCTCCAGAGATGCAGGGGATCAAGTGCAACAAAAAGCGCGGGAAGGTGCTAGAGACGCCAAAGGGTTCATTCGTGACACGGCTGATCGAGTTGAGCGCACAGCAAACCGTAACGTTGATCGAGTCGAGCAAGCTAGCGACAAAGATAACAGCTTTGTAGAGCGCAAAGCCAAGCGCGATCGCGATCGCATTGAGATGAGAGCCGAACAAGACGCTGCTCGGACTCAACGGGCTGTAGATGACACCAAAAATGTGGTTGAACGTGCCGTAGACAACATTAAGGATGCCTTAAATTAAGTCGTCCTATCCTCGACATCTAGTTTAGATCCCCGGAATCTCGAAGATTCCGGGGATCTTTTAGAATAATTTTAGAGATTGAAGCTAATCTCGATACAGTTCAGATTCTCTCTCAAGGGATATTCCTTTTTGTGTTACTCTAATTGGCGCAATCAAGATCTGGTTTAAATCTCTCTACAGAACCTATTGATCTATGATATAAATCTACAGTAATCACATCGGTAAATAGGGTTTTTACGGTCAAGAGACTGTTCCCCATCACTTCACTCGGAGAGGATCAAAGCAGTGGGTATTGTTGTTGAAGATGTATCTAAGCGGTTTGGCAGCTTTCAAGCATTAGATAAAGTCAGCTTAGAGATCAAGACAGGTTCGCTAGTTGCTCTGCTTGGCCCCTCTGGTTCTGGAAAATCTACGTTGCTGCGCTTGATTGCTGGGTTAGAAACGCCTGATACAGGCAAGATTTTATTGACAGGCAGAGACGCCACTCATGAAAGTGTGCAAGATCGCAACATTGGGTTTGTGTTTCAACACTACGCTCTGTTTAAGCACATGACGGTTCGCAGAAATATTGCTTTTGGGTTAGAGATTCGTAAAACACCTGCAAATAAAGTCAAAGCAAGAGTCGAAGAGTTGCTTGAACTGGTGCAACTCGCTGGATTGGGCGATCGCTATCCCTCACAATTGTCAGGCGGTCAGCGGCAACGGGTGGCTCTGGCTCGTGCCCTGGCAGTAGAGCCAAAAGTCTTGCTGCTGGATGAGCCTTTTGGGGCGTTAGATGCAAAGGTTCGCAAAGATCTGCGGGCATGGTTGCGTCGCCTGCATGATGAAGTTCATGTCACCACTGTTTTTGTCACCCACGACCAGGAAGAGGCGATGGAAGTCTCTGATGAAATTGTGGTGATGAATAAAGGACAGATTGAACAGGTCGGCACTCCGGCTGAGATTTACGACAACCCAGCAACCGCTTTTGTAATGAGCTTTATCGGGCCTGTCAACGTCTTACCTAGCACCTCCAACATCTTCCAGGAAAATGGCTTTGACTCGGCCATGCCAGAAGTGTTTTTGCGTCCACAGGATGTCGTCATTCAAACTGAACCCAACGGCACCACTGTTGCCGCACGAGTCAGCCGACTGATTCACCTGGGGTGGGAGATTCAAGCCGAATTGACCCTGGATGATGGGCAAGTGGTGTCTGCTCACCTGACGCGCGATCGCTTTGATGAACTCAAACTAGAGCCACAACAGCGAGTCTACGTCAAACCCAAAGAGGCAAAGGCGTTTCCCATTTATTATTCAATTTAATTGGATGAACTAGACACCTCTACTCATTCCTCAGGTTCCGTCTGGAAACGTCACCGAGGAGATGTCTCTACTTATTGGAAGCGGCAAAGCCGCAAAAGAGCATTTCTAGCCAGAGGCTAGAAACGAGAAATCGGGAATTGCTCTCTGCCTTTTATCCTTTATCCTTCATCGTTTATCCTTTGCTTTTCTCTCTTCTTTTTTCTCTTCTCCCTCATGCCACTCTGCTGCTTTTTGCCGGATGACCTGCAATTCCTCGGCTGAGATGCGCTCCAGGTTTCGCAAGATTTGGAACATGCGGTGATTTTTTTTGAGTTTGTCGTAGTGCCGCGCTAAAAAGTCCCAATAAAAGAAGTTGAACGGACAGGCATTGTCACCAGAGCGATCGCGCGGTTTATAGCGACAGCCTTTGCAATAGTCGCTCATCGTGTTGATGTAATTTGCAGAGGCAGCATAGGGTTTAGATGCCATCAGACCACCATCAGCAAATTGCCCCATGCCAATCACGTTGGTCTGCATCACCCAGTCATAGGCATCGATAAAAGCAGCGTGAAACCAATCTTCTATCGCTTGGGGTGAAATGCCCGCAATCAACGCAAAGTTATTCAATACCATCAACCGTTGGATGTGGTGGGCATACCCCGTTTCCTTAACCTGCGTCAAGATTTGGTGCAAGCAATTCATCGGTGTGTCACCCGTCCAATAAAAGTCGGGTAACGGTTGCGTGTGGTTGAACCAGTTGCGCTCTGAGTAATCTTCTCCCATGTAGATATAAATGCCGTGCATATATTCACGCCAACCCAAAATCTGGCGAACAAAGCCCTCAACGCTATTGAGTTCCCACTCATTCTGGTGCCGGAGATAGGCTTGCTCAGCTGCTTGCACCACCTCTAAGGGATGCAACAAACCCAGGTTGAGATAGGGAGACAACATCGCGTGCCACATGGTTTGTTCCCCAGTAACCATCGCATCTTGATAGGGGCCAAACTCCGATAGACGGGTTTCGATAAAGAAGTCGAGCACTTGCAAAGCGTGCGATCGCGTTACTCCCCACCGAAAGGGTTCAATTTGCCAGTACTCCTGACTGTCTTGAAAGGCAGGAGACTGCTTCACCCAATCGATCACGGCCTGGGTCAGGTCGTCTGGCTCAAACCACAAAGCTTCAGGTAGAGTCAGCTTGCCTTTGGGGGGTTTACGATTCTCACGGTCAAAGTTCCAGCGACCACCAACGGGTTGATCTCCCACCATCAAGATATTAAAGCGACGTCGCCCTTCACGATAAAAGTCCTCCATGACCAGGCGTTTGCGTTGGTTTGCCCACTGGATGAAGTCCTCGTCATTCCAAATGAAGCGGTTGCTGGGAGTAAAGGTAACTGGGCAAGGCAGATCAAGGTGTCGGATCAAGTGAGCAAAGGGGCGATCGCTGGGAGTCATGACCCGCAACTCAGTGATCTGGTGGTGGTGAATCCAATCTAGTAACGGTGTTGCAAAATCGTCAGCTTGCACATAGGTGACTGACCATCCGGCTTGCCGCAACTCATCTGCAAAGTGGCGCATAGCAGACCACACAAGCACCAACTTTTGTAAGTGATAGGGCAATTTTTGAGCGTGATGCAAAGACTCAATAAATAGAACTGGGGTCTGTGATTGTTGTAGCAAACAACTTTGTAGGGCAGTTTGCTCTGCCCACAGTTGATCGCCTAAGACCCAAACACCTGTTGTCATGATTTGCGCTGCGATGGGTGCAGGTGGAAACGCGTCATTCTCAAAGGTTATGAGAAAACTTTACATTGTGCAACATATTGTTTCCACAAAACGCCCCTGCTGTCAGGATCTCAACCTGGCGTGAATTGCTTTACTGTGTTGTTGAGCAATCGACCCCAAGTGGCATTGTAGGGATGCACCCATTGAGTCACTTGCTCTACTCCATCGGCTCCTGTGCGATAGACTGAGTATCCCTGATTGACCCACTCAAACAACGACCCTTCTAAATTAAAAACATTGGAATACCCTCTTGTTTGCAAGGATTGGGCAAATCGAGTCGAGCGATATCCCACAGAACAATAGACCACTATTGCCTGTTGGGTCGATTCTATAGATGGCTGTTGCTCTCCTCGCGCTAGCATCCATTGATCAACTCGATGCGCCTGAGGTAAGTGGCTCACGTCAAATTCTTCAACGGTTCTCGCATCTAGTAATAATGGTTTAGAGGAGTCATGCTGCTGTAACTGGTGGGTTAACTCCGCGATCGCCATTTGCTTTACCTCCGGAAACTTAGCCCGAATCCAACTCTTGAGAGCTATCCAAGCGAGCGATCGCAACACATTCATGGTTTACCTTATCTGCTGACCTCACCAACTCCCCGATGCACCACCCCCCGATGAATGACCACCCCCAGAGTTAGAGGAACTGCTGTGGTCATCATCATTTCGGGTTAAGCGGGCAATCGTTCGCTCAAAACTGTTTGTGTAGGAACAATTTTGGCAGGTTTCAGTGACCTTCTCTAAACCCTCACTAGTATAGGTAGGAGCGCATAATCTTTGGGTTTTGACCGACAACGTTTTGCGATCGCATTTAGAGCATCGTCTGTAACCGGAGAGATAGTTTTGATAGGGTTTGACCAGATTGTGACCACAACTTTGGCAATGCCAAACATCATAATCAACTGATCTCAAGCTTTCTTCTTTTTGTTCTTCTGTATTTAAATACTGATCGTCTGCGTTCTCATCCAGTCGTGTCATCAGGTTTTGGCATTGAGGGCAACGATGCTGGCGATATCGTCTCCATACATGAATCACTGATGCACCTGAAACCAGAGCAACACATCCTCCAACAATATTCCAAATACCATCAGAGTCATTGTTTAAAGAAAAAGGTAAAGGATTAACTGCATCCGTGTTGCTATTAGGTGCTCTGGTAGAGGTAACGTAGGCAGGGTTAAAGCGGCTTACGATAGCATTCACACCCGCCACGGTTCCTTGGCTAATCTGCCCTTGCCGAAAGTAGGGCAGCATAGTTTCATCAATAATGGCTTGTGCCATCCGATCGCTATTGCTGTCATAGCCTGCTCCCAATTCAATACGAACCTTGCGATCGCTTGGAGCCACCAAAACTAAGATTCCATCGTTACGGGTGCGATCGCCAATTCCCCAAGTATTGAAGACATGTGTGGCAAACGACTCAACAGAAGCATCTCCAGTGCGATAGTCAAAAACTGAATTGACTGTCAGCACAACAACCTGAATTTGCGTTTCGTTCGCAAACTGGGTTAGGGTTGTGCGAATCGTTGCCTTGTCGTTAGCATTTAGAACTTGCCCATAGTCATTCACATACCGATCAAGAAACGGAGGATAAGGACTTTGCGTTCGGTTCCACGCGGCAGCATTCAGGCTAGACATGAAAAGAATCAGAGTGGTTGCGATCGCCACAAACCCATACCGATAACGATGCCACCCCTGAGTAAACCAAGGGCGACGAGTCCAAGCAACGTCCTGCATCATTGATTCTCCTAAATTATCTAGACTCTTCAGCAAGCAGACTACGAAATGGTTAAGCACCCAACATTTCAACCTCAGTCTCTAGCCCAAGAACTCCCGATCACGGTCGATAGCCGATCAGTAGATTAGGTCGAAGCATAGTATAGCTTTGGTCAGAAAGCTTACGGCAAAGGCAATGGCTCAAATCCTGATGCTGGGAAAGCTCTCTGACTCGCCTCCGCCCCCTCCGCCCCATTGAATGTGGCTACGGCTATACTATACTGACACCGATTGAAATTGAAAATTAGATCGAGAAAAGGCATCTTCTCGTAGATATTTCAAAATCCAAAATCCAAAATCCAAAATGGATAACAAGCTACATCTTCAAGCAGCAATAGCATGAATTCCACCCTATCTCGCTCATGCAATATCACACCTGGAATGAACTCCTTTACCGTTATGTAGATTCACAAGGTCGAGTGAATTACAAAGCCTGGAAGGCAGAATCAGTTGAGGAATTAGATCAATGGTTGATTGAGATTAGCCACATCCCGTTAAAAGAATTTGTGGCTCCTGAGCAGCAGTTAGCCCTATGGCTCAATCTCTACAATGCGCTAGTGATTGCTCAGGTGTTATCGGTCTATCCGATCGCCTCAATTCGTCCCACTATTTTTGGAATCCCAGATTGGATCTCATTTTTTCGCTTCTTTGCACGTCCTGTTTATCGGTTAGACGGCAACAGTTACAGCTTGAACGCGATTGAACACCAGACTTTGCGATCGCAGTTTGATGAACCTCGAATTCACTTTGCACTGGTGTGTGCGGCGATCGGGTGCCCGCTTTTGCGCAGCGAGGCATATCAACCTGAGCGAGTCTATGCTCAACTGAATGATGATGCTCAACGCTTTATCACCAATCCTGACAAAGTTCGATATGATGCCTCAACCCAAACCCTCTATTGCAGTCGTATTTTTAAGTGGTATAAAGCCGATTTTTTGAAAGTAGCTCCATCCCTTCCTGCTTATATTCAACCGTATTTGCCAGCGTTGACACCTGCGTCCCAGACAACTCGTGTTCGCTATCTTTCCTACGATTGGCACTTAAATCAACGCACTTCCTCATAAAACCGCTTTAAATCAGTTGCAGAGACTCCGATACCCCACAATAAGCCAATACTTAAATAAATAAAGGTTGCTTTCCAGACCCCCCAGTGAGCCACTCGCCGATCAGAAGACTGCACCACTCGATTGACTTGGCGAATGCGCCCATAACGGGTTAATTTTAGACACAAATCGGCTTCTTCCATGATGGGCAAGGTGGCATCAAACCCGCCACACCGCCAAAAATCTTGACGCCGACAAAACATTACCTGATCACCAAATAACAGGCGCAATCCCTTAAACAGGAATAAGTGAGGGCGAAACAGCAACGGTGCGTAGTAGGTCTTGAGATAGTTGTGCAAAGACACACTCCAACGGGTGATCTGGGTTCCTTGCATGAGGGAAATGAAGCCACCACAGGCGATCGCTGAGTTTGCCAGGGTTGTGTCAACCACAGTC
Source organism: Oculatellaceae cyanobacterium bins.114 (assembly GCA_033764315.1). Taxonomy (GTDB): domain Bacteria; phylum Cyanobacteriota; class Cyanobacteriia; order Elainellales; family Elainellaceae; genus FACHB-1407. The sequence goes on along the minus strand of JANRJA010000241.1, from coordinate 5,036 downwards.
ACCAGATCATCTGGAACCAGCGTATCGGCATGTAAAAAACAGAGGATATCTCCAGTTGCGACGGATGCGCCAGCGTTCATCTGGACCGATCGCCCCCGTTGTTGAGCCGTAACCACAGAAACTCCCGCCTGATGAGCGATCGCGACTGTGTCATCTTGACTGCCCCCATCCACAACCACAATTTCCCAGGCAGGCGGATTAAGGATGCTTAAACATCGCAGCGTTCTTTCTAGACAAGACGCTTCGTTCAATGTGGGAATAATGACGGAAACCTGAGCCACTTCACCATCCAAATCTTACGTTCAAACCATACCGTATTGGCAAGACACTTGATAGCGATCGCAAGTCGCATGACTTGATAGCGATTTGCAACTTAGAGGTTTAGATCCCCGGTTGCTCGTTCAGCATCCTCAAAGGAGTCTGATTTACGTCACAGCAACCGGGGATCTGGGGAAAGTCGCACACGGGGTTGTTGTTAATTTTATTCACCTATCTAGTGCTCCCAAATCGGTTGTGAGAGGGACTGCCCATCTCATAACTGATTTGCTGATTTGGGACTGCTATAGCTAGCTTAGATGCTTTAAAGCTACCTCTATCTTTAGCATTAAACCTATTGAACGTATATTTCTGAGACTGTTAAAACTACTTTATAAAACCCCTTGTATCTAGCTTTTTTAGGCTCTTTAAAAAGAGAACTAAGGGGCGTAATATTTTGAGAAAAATCCACTATTCCTTAGATAGATGAATAAAAATTTGGCTCATTCTAAAGTCAAAATTGAAATCGTGTTAAATCCCTCGATATCTCTCAAGAGTTAAGTTTTCGACCGCTTCAGGAATGAAAACTGTAAGCAAAGTCTACATCTAACTTCAGAAAATATTGATTCAAAATTTAACACTATTTTGATTTTTCTAAATTGATAGCTTGGCTTTTAGAAAAGGTAAACTTTTTGGGAAACAACCTTTTCTATTTGCTAAATCTTCATGTGATTTAGTGGTGGAAGGAAATGAAAATAAAATCGCAACGCTTTAAAACTTCGTGGTTACTGATTCCAGCGATCGGCTTGACTAGTTTGGTTGTTTCTGTTCCAGCGATCGCCGCCAGTGAATTAAACAAAACTGCAACCGTTGAAGCTTCTGCAACTAACGGCGAAGCGGCACTAGTACCAGTGCCAGTATTACTTGAAGAACCGATCCCTGTAGAAGCTGAATCGCTCGTTTCTCAATCACTTATTTCTCAATCAACGATACAGCCAAGCAATGTCTCCGCAGGAGAAACAGCTCCGCCTCACCTCGACTCCCCAACTTCATCCCCAGTGGATTCTGCTCCAGTCGTTTCTACTCCAATTCCCTCCATTTCAACTGATTCCGCTCCAGCAGTTCGTGAACTCGCCTCTCCTTCTATAGCGCAAGCTGACATTGGGCAAGTGACATCGGTCAGTCAGTTATCAGACGTTCAACCAACTGATTGGGCATTTCAAGCATTACAATCTTTGGTTGAGCGATATGGCTGCATTGCAGGCTATCCCGATGGCACCTATCGGGGAAACCGAGCACTGACACGCTATGAGTTTGCCGCCGGATTAAATGCCTGTCTCGATCGCGTCAATGAGTTAATTTCTCAAGGCTTAGAGCAAGCCGTAACGCGAGAAGATTTGGCAACATTGCAGCGGTTGCAAGAAGAATTTGCTGTTGAACTGGCTACGTTGCGGGGTCGAGTAGATGCCCTCGAAGCCCGAACAGCCGAGTTAGAAGCCAATCAATTTTCAACGACTACTCGACTGAATGGGGAAACCATTTTTGGGCTAGTGAGTGTGGTGGATGGGAACAACGCGAACGACGAGCCTATTTCCCGTAATCCGACCTTTGGGTATCGGGTTCGTCTTAATTTAGAAACGAGCTTTACAGGCGAAGACCTACTCACGACCCGATTGCAAGCGAATAACATCGAGCCTTTGGGTGGCACTAATAGCGGATTGCTGGGCACTAACGAGGGACGAGTTGAGTTTGATGGAGACAGCAACAATGAAGTGGATTTGTCTCTGTTGCGCTATCGTTTCCCCATTGGTGACAACACTAACGTTTACCTTGCTGCCACCGGAAATGGCTTTGTGGATCTTGATGCCTCGGCTCAACTAACTCCTTACTTAGATGGAGTTGCCGTTTCACTGTTTGGCTTGCGTAACCCCATTTACAACTATTCCTATGGGGCAGGATTAGGACTCCGGCACTTCTTTAACGACAACCTCGAACTAAACCTGGGTTATCTCACCCCCGACGCAGGCGACCCATCCCCTAGCCAGGGCTTATTTAATGGCAGATATGGCGCATTGGCACAGTTGATCGTCTACCCCAACGACGACATTCGCGTTGGCTTTACCTATATCAATAGTTTCACCCCTGCCAACGATGATTTTGGCTTGGCAACAGGCAGCAACCTGGCTAACAGCGACTTTGGGCGAGCTGTTGTCGCCAATTCTTACGGTATCTCAACCACCATCGATATCACACCAGGGCTGGCGATCGGTGGTTGGGTCGGCTATTCACATCACCGCTATATCGGTCGAGGCGACGGAGAAGTGTGGACATGGGCAGCCAGTCTTTCTTTCCCAGATTTATTGGGTGAAGGCAACACAGGCGGCATTTTGGTTGGCATGGAACCCCGCTTAACTGAATTGGATTCCACTATTAATGGAGGAGCCACCGACCCAGATGTGTCGCTGCACTTAGAAGCGTTTTATCGCTATCGACTGTCTGATAACATCGACATTACCCCTGGTGTTATCTGGCTCACCGCCCCCAATCACGAACAAGACAATGATGATGCTGTGATTGGGGTAGTGCGAACTCGTTTCTTCTTCTAATACCCAGTCAACTGATGACGGTCACAAATTAGCGGTAAGGTTAGCGGTAAGGGCGTTTCGCGAAACGCCCTTAACCAGCTATCGGGCACAATCAAAAACTAAATTGGTATAGTGCAAAAAACATTGTAGGGATACATAGCAATCCTATTTGATTCGTAAAAAAGCTTAGGAGTAGGGTCATTCGTCCATCGTCCTGAGCCTTGAGTACCTGTTTGATACCAGCGATCAACAACCCATGACCAATAACCCGTGACCCATGACGCGATGTGCAATTTAGGGGTTTAGATCGCCGGTTTCTCGTTGGGTCTGACCGAAAGTTGTCTCGTTACATCCCTAGAAAGTGGGGATCTGGAAGCGTTGCACATAGGGTCAATAGCTCATGACCCATGACAGGGCAATTTTTACAAAAAATAACGCTTCGGTTGCTATAGATATTGGCTTAGATCTTCGTTTTTGTCCAATGACGAAGTGGATAGAGGAGATGAGCTAAGAAGTTTTCCTGAATTCCCTCACCATAAATCCCAAAGTTTCTAGGTTGTTTGCCTTGAGGCATGTAAAATGTCCCAAAAATAACGTCAAAGATAGGAAATAGGCCAGCAAAATTTTTGCCTAATCCTTCCTCATCCATTGTGTGGTGCCAACGATGAAACACAGGACTAGCAAAGATATATTTTAGAGGTCCATACGTCCAACGAATATTGGCATGAATGAAGGCAACATAGACTGTAAGAAACACAGCGTATACCTCAACCGAGATGGGTGAAAAGCCCAAAAGCAATAAAGGAGTCGCTTGAAAAACACGAGAAATAATGTCATTGACTGGATGTAGGCGAACCGCTGTCAGCCAATCCATCACTTGAGGGCTGTGGTGTACCGCGTGATAATCCCACAAGGGGGGAACATGCTGCCAGCGGTGTGTCCAATAGCCAATAAAGTCACCCACCACAATCATAATGATGCCCTGTAGCCACAGCGGTAATTGGGCAGCAGGGCCATAACCCGCCAACGCACTCTCAAGATCTAACGATCGCCCCAAAATCAAATAAAGCGGCAATAACACGATCGCGATCGCTACCATGCTAATGATTTGAATCACTAACGGAGTAAAAAACCAGTAAAAAGTATCCAGCCACACCCCAGGTCGCCATTTAGGTTGCTTGGGAATGCTGTAAAAGAAACGTTCAAGAATTCCAAATGCGATCGTGAGAACAATGAATAGAACCACTGTCCTGATAAATCGTTCCTGCATAATCCCAATTCTCTTTGAGTTCTCTTACAATTACTTCACTCTCGTTTGAATTGCAAGAGGAAGCAACGGCTAAACCAGTCCTAATCTTAGATCAACTTAACGTTTTTTCGGTAGTCCTCTAAAAGTAATGATTTTTGAGTAAGGATATACCGCGCTCCGCGTGGCATATCCTTACTTGTTTAGGACTACCGTTTTTTCTTTTTATTTGCTTTGGGTTGAAACCCTGGCTTTGTTTTTGCAGTACTCACTGAAGGAGTTGCCGGGTTTGGTTTCGGCTGAACTCTATCGCTATTGAGCAACACATGTTGCTGATTTTGTTCTCGTATCTTGGCATCGTCATCATTATAAAAAAACGATAACAATGCAAACCGTCTTCCTTGAGTTACAGGCGTTACTTCATGCAATAACGAGCATGAGAAGACAACGGCTTCTCCACTCTGTGGGCGATAGTACTGAGATCCATATTCCGGGAACCACAAACATCCACCCTCATACTCCCCAGCATTGAGATTGAGCGTCATAGCAAAGCGGCGATGAGCGGTTCCTTTGGTGGTGTTGTCACGATGTCGTCGAAAGAAACCCTGATCGGTTGCCTCATAACATGCCACCAGATGACGTTCAAATCGACTAATGCTAAATTGAAACGCCTTTTCAAGCTCTGGTTTAACTCGCCGCAATATTAAATTATTAATGTGTTGTAGTAATTTGGGGTCTTCAATCAACACATCTCGTCGTTTTTTGAAACTATAATCAAATACCTCAACCGTTTTGCCGTCCATCTGTCGCATAACCCTCTTTGGTCACATTAATGAGAGGAATTTAGAATAGGGATAGACCATTTGAGAGGGTGCCAGGAATCCTATGCCTGCGTCAAGAGAGGCTCGACCAACGATTCGCTTTGTCGATGAGTATTGCCAACTGTATGC
>JANRJA010000230.1:0-3399 GCA_033764315.1 Oculatellaceae cyanobacterium bins.114 | reverse complement strand
TACAGTTCATGGCTCCTTATGCTGAAATCGTTACCCAATTACTTCAACTCTCACCCCACAAGTGGCAGTATTATCGCAAGGGTATGAGGGCGATGAAGCTTGTCCAGTCTGCTTTGTAGCTACTCTTGTCACCCCGTCAGAAAAAGGAGTTTTTCTGAAACCCTCTTGATGATGCAGCGAGTCATATTGAAACTCGATGACTTCCCCGTTTTGCTTTAACAGCTTGCCTGCCAATCGATAATCAGGACTCAGACCATTGTCAGAAAGGGTTGCCCTACAAGTCACTTGAAGCTGATCTCCTGCCAATACCTCAACTCCGGGATGAAACACAGGAAAATAGACGGGTTGCCAATTTCCATCCTCCTTCAAAACGTTGATTTTGTATGGCTCAAGGGTAATGAGCTCTAACCACAGCAAAACCCCACTGAGCTTCGCCGATTGTTGAATTGTGAACTGAATCTCATGTTGAAACTCGGGTTCTACATAATCGTTGAAGTTTAAATCTTCAAAGGTTTCGATGTTAGAGAGGATACATTGGGGCGGAAATCGTCGAATGCATACTCGCAAATCAAAGGGATGCCCTGCTTCCTTAAAAATGTAATCGACATACCGCATGGCGGACTTAGAAAATCCAAAGCGATTCAACAATTCGTCGGGAAGGGCGACAGCAGCAATCTTGGTTAGCGATCGCTCAGGAATCATCTTTCCATCAGGTTTTAGAAACCGTCGAGCATTGTTTAAAATCACGGCAACGCCTTCAGATCCAGCGATCGTGCCCAGCAGTTCCGAGACACAAACATCTACCTGCTCTGGTAACTCAACCTCAGTCGCATCTCCTAAAATCAAATGAATTTTGTCGGTCAATCCCAAGTCTTCAATCAGGGCTTGAGCCGCTAAATAAGCTTTTTTGCTGCGTTCGATCGCATAAACTCGTGTCGCTCCAGCGGCAACGCAGAATCTCGATAAGATGATGTCTTGTCCTGTACCAATATCGAGAACAACTTTATCTTTGACGACCTTGTTGATCGCTGCTTTGTAAATCGCATTTCTAGAGCGATCGTGGGTCATGTAATAGTAAATTAGCTCGTCATAAGCGAAGTAGTCACCGATGGAGGGCACGAATTCTATCGAGGTGCTTTGGCAGATACTTTCAGCTTGAATTGTCGTCCATACCTTCGATAGTCGATTTTTCAATCTTTGCCAGTTCATACACCAATTCTATTGCATGGCTAATAGTCAACCTTATTCTCCTTCTGTATACATTAATTAGATGCATCTTCAGGATCACAACGGTATTTTGCAGACTAATCGACTTATGGCTGATCTCACTTAAAACAGTTGTAAGTCTAAGTAGTTTTTATCCATTTACACATCTTCCTAGCTCTTCTATTACGGAAAGTTTATTCCTGTGGCTAATTTTCTGGCGATTCTTGATCCCGATCCTGCAAGGCGATCGCGCTTTATTCAAACGGTCATGCCCCTTATTCCACCCGTTGCAGGGTTAGTCACTCAGGGCTACGGTATGGGCAATTTACAGGTGATTTGGGCAGCTCATATGAGTGCACCCGTGACTTGGGAGGTGGATGCAGTCGGGGCTGCCGTAATTTGGGGAGAAGCGATCGCAGAGGGCAGTGCAACCAGAGTAAACGCCAACCAAATACGGCAACTTTGGAATGGAACTGAGCCACAGACATGTCCAGCGTTTGATGGGTTTTATGCGGCAATCGCCTATCGACCTCAGACAGGACTAATTGTCGGGGCAGACCGGATGGGGCTGTTTCCTGTGTATTATTGGAAACACGCTGATGTGGTTTTAGTGGCATCTAGCCCAGAGTTATTTCGCTATCACCCCCTATTTCATCCCCAATTTAACCCAGCAGGGTTAGTGGGAATTTTGCTCACCAATGGTCTGTTTGCAGGTCAAACCCTCTGGCAAGGTATTTTGCGGTTGGGGGCAGGTCATCTACTGGTCTGTCAACCAGCCACCGCTCCCCAGGAAATTATCCAAGTTCAACTCTCAGCAGATGCCCAAATAGACCAACACAAAGCGTTGTCGTTTGCAGAACAATTGGAACTGTTGAACGAGACAATCGAACAATCATTAGCACGTCACGCTCCAGCTAAACAACACTATGCGTTGATGCTCTCGGGCGGCTTGGACTCGCGAATGTTGGCTGGCTATCTTGCTCGCCAAGGGGCAGAGGTCATAGCCTTAACGCTGGGAGCCTCGACCGATATTGAGATGCATTGTGCACGGAGGGTCGCCCGTCAACTGAGATTCCAGCATCGGGCGATCGCCATTCCACTGCAACAATATCCCGATTACATGCATCTCGTTACCCAGTGGGAGCATCTGGCAAACGGTTACAACTGGGGGATGAATTGGGGAATTCATCCCTATCTGCAAGATTCGGCTCCACGCGTGATCACCGGATACTCACTGGATGCTGTGGTAGGAGGACCATTACCTATGCCACAACATAGCAAGGATAGGTCTCCCTTTGACCTGTTTTTTGCCCGTGGCATCAATAAGTGGGGCATTCAGCCTGAAATCTTAAAGCGGCTGTGTCGGCACGAGATTTTTGGCGATCTGGTTTTTGACATTTATCAACAGATTCAGACCTGTTATGAGAGCTATGCAGAAGACGATCTGAGAAGGGTCTGGTTCTTTGAACTTCAGCATCAACAGCGATTTCACATTGGGTCGGCAGCCTGGAAATTGTCCTTCGGTGCTTGGCCCGTGCTACTGAGTCTCGATCGCCAACTGATGGCCACAACAATGGCTCTGCCGATTCAAACCCTTCGCGATCGCCACGCTCAGAAACAACTCCTCTGTACCCAATTTCCCACGTTGGCTCAGTTACCCCTCGATCGCAACGGATTCAACACAAAACCCCTGCTGCCCACCAAATCCAATGTGAGATTAGCTCAACACCTGCTACAGTCGAAGTGGCAACGGCTGCTGCAAAAAATGGGGCGCGATCGCCGCTACTATTACCGCATCTGTGATTTCAACAACCCAGGTTGGCAGTCAATTCGACGGCAGGCAAACCAACATCAAAAAACCATTGAAGCTTTTTTTGATCCAGCCGTTCTCAAGCAGATCCTGCCATCGCCTGACCAACGGGTTCGGTTTAAGGAGGATAGTATCACTGAGGCATCTGGTCTAAAAGCGTTGATTGGCTTTATTCTTTGGTCTAAAGAGCACCTCTAGCAATTGTCGAGATGATTAATTGATTAATGTAACGTCAGTTCGGTTTAAGAGCCTATCCGAAAACCTGAATTGCCCTTATAGCAATACATGCAAAAGCAAGGTGGATCATCGCTAGATAGTTTTGTGGTTTCTTCTCCCAACGAATTAATAACCGTCGAAAGCGGTTCATCCATGAGTGTGTTCGT
>JANRJA010000229.1:0-64002 GCA_033764315.1 Oculatellaceae cyanobacterium bins.114 | reverse complement strand
TGTTTTCTCATCTCCATTGTCCGCCAGCTTGCCTTCCGCACCATTCCTCAAGGAGTGCGTGCCCTCACCAACCAACTCAAACAGGTTTACGCGATCCTTACCCAAGGCTTTCCTCCACCTAAATGAAACCACCCTGCTTTTCAAGGGGGATTGAGGGGGATCGAGCCAGGTTTTGAACTCTCAACCCGAGATCTGTGTACACCGTAGCTTTTTAAGGGGATGCCGCAGGCAGGGGGATCTTGTGAGGCTCCTAGCAACCTCATCGGGATCTGTATGCACGGTAGCCCTTAAGCGATAATAAATGGACACTCCTGTTCACGTTGAATGCCATGCAAACTCGCTCAACCGATCTCAACAGCCTTTCATCCACCTCAAATTTAACGATTCCCACTCGCACCGCATCGGTGAGCCGCGCTACCAAAGAAACCGATGTTCAGGTCAGCCTCAATCTCGACGGTGAGGGACGTTGTACCGCCACGACAGGGGTTCCCTTTTTAGACCACATGCTAGATCAGATTGCGTCGCATGGGTTGATTGATCTAGAGGTCAGAGCAACGGGTGACTTGCACATTGACGATCACCACACCAACGAAGATGTGGGCATCACCTTGGGGCAAGCGTTAGCAAAAGCCCTGGGCGATCGCAAAGGCATTACCCGCTTTGGGCACTTTGTTGCCCCGCTAGATGAAGCGTTGGTGCAAGTGGTACTCGACTTTTCAGGACGACCCCACCTCAGCTATGGCTTAGAGATTCCCACACAACGGGTGGGCACCTACGACACTCAACTAGTGCGCGAGTTTTTTGTGGCGATCGTCAACCATGCTCAGATGACGCTCCACATTCGCCAACTCGATGGCATCAACTCTCACCACATTATTGAGGCGACGTTTAAGGCGTTTGCCCGTGCCCTACGAATGGCAGTCGAGATTGATCCTCGACGGGCACAGGCGATCCCCAGTTCTAAAGGGGTTTTGTAAGAGCATCGCAGCCGTTATTCCTGTGTGGGTAGAAAGCTCATGAGCGAGATTAGAGGCGATCGCGCTCTAAAGCGTATATCACCTTCATAAACTCGCATCACACGGTTCATCACACCATTCATCACATCGCTTCTCTCAGCGTTGCACCTGCACACGCAGATGTCTCTTGATAAAAGGGATTAGGAAGTTTGACAACCTTCCACCCGTCGTGTTGCATCGCCAAAATCGTCCACACTTTTAACACGGGATTGCAGTAGTCGAGCCAAGGCAATGTCACATAAGTTTGACAGTCAATATTGGCTTCTGCTAACAACCGATGCATATGAGAGTCGTAGCGAATCACATCATAAGCATCTGCAAAGAGATAGCTTAAACCCTGATAAACCTGAGCTTGAGTCTGCGTCAAAAGTTTCTGAAAAGCGTCAACTGTCATAGTGAAACCTGAGTAGCATATCTGTTCAAAATTACATAGCTCAACTGAGGGCTTCAGGTTAACCTAATTGAACTCAGTGTGAACTGTGATAAATAATCCATAAACCTTTTCTATCGCCCCAGTCTGCCGTCGCATCATGTTGACTTACACACAGCGCATACCCAATTCTTCAGACATTACCGTCAACTTTATGCTGGCTCTGACCGCCGATGAACGGGTGCGATCGCGCCATTATTTTGAAACTGAGGGTCAAGCGGTCTACTTACATTTGCCTAGAGGGAGCGTCCTCCATCACGGCGATTTATTGCGATCCCCAGAGCATAATTCAGTGATTCAAGTCGTTGCCAAGCCTGAACCCGTTTTAACGGTCACTGCTACAACATCTCTGCTCTTGCTAAAAGCAGCTTATCACCTGGGTAATCGGCATGTCGCATTAGAGATTACAGAAACCTATTTACGTTTATCGCCCGATCCAGTGTTGCGATCGATGTTAAACCAAATGGGCTTACAGGTGATGGAAGAAATCGCACCCTTTCAACCCGAAACCGGAGCCTATGGACACAGCCACGGAGCAGCCAGTGAAGACGATGGACACTCTGGACATGGACACTCTGGACATGAATACTCTGGAGACGATGAATTCACCCCTCAAAAACCCACTTCTGGAGAGCATCGTCATGGAGCCTAGAGCAGTAACGACTGATCCCCATGCTTTATTACGATTACTGCAATTGACCAGTCCGGCTCTGCCAGTAGGAGCCTACACCTACTCTGAGGGGTTAGAAACTCTGGTTCAAGCGGGTCAAATTGACCATGCATCACGTCTGCAAGCCTGGTTAGAGCAAGAGTTACGGTATGGGGCGATCCGGGTTGAGGCGGCGATCGCACTGCGAGCCTATCACTGTGTCCAACACGCCGATCTCGCTGGCTTGCAGACCTGGAATCAATGGCTCTCGGCCTTTCGAGAAACCGAAGAGCTACGGGAGCAAAGCTGGCAAATGGGGCGATCGCTCACTCGGTTGTTGCTGGAGCTTGATCCCCAATTGCGGGATCCCGTCAATGCTGGCGGCAATCCCTGTCATTTTGCGATCGCCTTTGCTATTGCCGCGGCTCACTGGCACATCGACCGTCGATCGGCTTTGTTGGGCTATTTGCAGAGTTGGGCAACCAACCTGGTAAATGCAGGGGTTAAATTGATCCCGCTGGGGCAAACCGCCGGACAGCAGATGGGGTTAGCCCTTCACACTCACTTAGTAGCAGCGGTGGATGAGATTTTAGACATGCCAGACGAGGCACTCGACTGTTGTAGCTGGGGGGTGGCGATCGCCAGCATGACTCACGAAACGTTGTACTCTCGCCTCTTTCGCAGTTAGGGCATCATCCAGACGATGGACTGCTCTAACTCGTCGATCTGATCTTCCAGCAATTCACAAGATGCGTCGTTGGCAGAGTCAGCAACAGCTGTAGAGTCAGAAAAAGAGGCATGAGCATCATCAGAGTGTGTAGCGGGTCTCGATTGCTCTGTCTCTGTAACGGAATATAGATAAGCTAACGTTTCCATAGCACCATGACCTTGTAAACAACTGCGCGATCGCCTGTAACTGTACGCCTGTAACTGTAGTAAAGTTCAAGCTTGAATCTCTAGGATGACGGGATAGACCAGTCTCTACATCGTCAAAGCGAGTGATACCCAAACCTATCGATTTACCTATCTAATTCATGTTTACGAGCCGTTAGATAGAGATCCAGATGAAAAACTGGTTGTGTTTTACGGAAAGTTAAAATTCGAGTTGAGAGGCACATGCACACATTTCGAGTCGGAATTGCAGGTCCAGTTGGGTCAGGAAAAACCGCATTAGTGGATCGACTCTGTAAAGCCATGCGAGACGAGTTCAACATTGCTGTTGTCACCAATGACATTTACACCCAAGAAGATGCTCAGTTTTTAGTACGCAGTCAGGCATTAGAGCGCGATCGCATTGTCGGCGTTGAGACAGGGGGATGTCCTCACACGGCCATTCGAGAAGACGCATCCATTAATCTCGTAGCGATCGAGCAATTAGAACAGCGTTTTCAAACCCTCGATCTGGTGTTTGTTGAAAGTGGTGGCGACAACCTGGCGTCTACCTTTAGCCCAGAGCTAGTAGACCTGACTATTTATGTCATTGATGTCGCAGCCGGAGATAAAATTCCTCGCAAAGGGGGGCCAGGGATCACAAAATCAGACCTGCTCGTAATTAATAAAATTGATTTGGCTCCTTTTGTGGGGGCTGATTTGTCAGTGATGGATCGCGACACCCGCCAGATGCGAGGCGACAAACCATTTATTTTTACTAACTTAAAAACTCAAGAAGGATTGCCAGTCATCATCGATCTAATTCGCTTACACATGGGAAAAATCACCCCGATCGCACAGCCTATTTCACCCTAAAGATGGTTTACAAAAACTTAAGACTTGACTCTTTGTATCAATGGATACAATTAGCGGTCAATCACAGCCCTAATATCACTGCGTAAGCAATCGACACGGACATTGCACAGGCTAGTTGGCCGAATGCTCTTGCAGGGAGTGTATCTTCATGCGATCCGGGTCTAGTTTACGCACCCCTAAATTTTCCGTTTTCCCTCGTTGAGGAGCATTACATGACAAGGCTATTTGGTCGCCGCAAATTTTTGTTGTATGGTTCTGCTGCATTAGGAACCAGTGTTTTATTAAAAGCTTGCGCCAGTGCCCCGACTGAGACTGCAGAATCTCCGGCACCAGAAGAATCAGCAATGGCTGAGTCTCCTGCCGCTGGTGGTGAAACAATCAAAGTAGGGATTTTGCACTCTCTCAGTGGCACGATGGCAATCTCTGAAAAGAGCGTAGTAGATTCTACTAAGCTTGCGATCAAGCAAATTAATGACGCAGGTGGAATCTTAGGCAAGCAAATTGAGGCGATCGAAGAAGACGGTGCCTCTGACTGGCCAACCTTCGCTGAGAAAGCAACCAAGCTGATTGATGAAGATCAAGTCGTCGTCATCTTTGGCTGTTGGACTTCGGCCAGCCGCAAAGCTGTGCTTCCTGTGTTTGAAGCCAAAAACCACATGCTCTACTACCCTGTGCAATATGAGGGTCAAGAGTGCTCCAAGAATATCTTCTACACCGGAGCGGCTCCTAACCAACAGATTGAGCCTTCGGTCGATTGGTTGTTAGAAAACAAAGGTACTGATTTCTACCTGGTGGGTTCTGACTACGTCTTCCCTCGCACCGCCAACACCATCATCAAAGCTCAATTAGAAGCGAAGGGTGGTAAAACACTGGGTGAAGACTACCTGCCTTTAGGCAACACTGAAGTTGCACCTATCATCGCTAAGATCCGCTCGGCTCTGCCCAACGGTGGTGTGATTTATAACACCCTCAACGGTGACAGCAACGTTGCTTTCTTCAAGCAAATGCAAGGTGCAGGTCTGACCGCAGACAAATATCCTGTGATGTCGGTGAGTATTGCAGAAGAAGAAGTGCAAGCGATCGGTAAGGAATATTTGCTCGGTCACTATGCGGCTTGGAACTACTTCATGACCGTTGAAACTCCCGAAAACACGGCTTATGTTGATGCTTTCAAGGCAGAGTATGGCGATAGCCGTGTAACAAACGACCCGATGGAAGCGGCTTATATCTCCGTCAACATCTGGAAGCAAGCGGTTGAGAAAGCAGGTACTGAAGGTACGGTGTCTGATTTAGAAGCTGTTCGGGAAGCGGCTTATGGTCAAGAATTTGCAGCTCCAGAAGGGCCTGTGAAGATGAACCCCAACCACCACATTTCTAAGACAGTGCGAATTGGGGAAATCCGCGATGATGGTCTGTTTGAGATCGTCTTTGCAACAGATGGCCCTGTTGATCCAGTGCCCTGGAACCAGTATGTAGCTGAGACCAAAGGCTTTGCCTGCGACTGGACTAAGACCGATGTTGAGAACCCTGGTAAGTACCAGATCTAACGATTCGATTGTCTAGAAGTCGGGGTTCTTGAAGAACTCCGACTTCTCTATCAGTTGACTTCACAACAACGCCGCATCAAGGGAGAGAGAGTTTGTTACCAAGTATTTTGGATGGTGTATTTAGCGGACTCAGCATTGGCTCAATCTTGCTATTGGCTGCTTTGGGGTTGGCGATCGTCTTTGGGCTGATGGGGGTCATCAACATGGCTCACGGCGAATTAATGATGCTAGGTGCTTACACCACGTTTGTTGTCCAAAACGCCTTTAAGCAAATCGGCGGTCCCCTGTTTGAGGTCTATATTCTCTTTGCACTGGTAGCAGCCTTCTTGGTGGCGGCCGTGATGGGGTTAATCCTGGAGCGAGGGGTCATTCGCTATCTCTATGGGCGACCCCTAGAGACCTTGCTGGCAACCTGGGGTGTGAGTTTGATCTTGCAACAGTTTGTTCGCAGTGTGAACTGGATGTTGGTAGTCGGGTTAGGACTATTTTGTCTACTGTTTTTTGGCGGACAGTGGCTATTACGACGGCGGTCTAATGGGCAACCGATTAAACAGTGGGCGATCGCGCTCTTGTTGTCGCTGTCGATAGCGGTTTCTCTAGCAGTGGGCACCTTTTTGGCACAAACCTATAAGCTGGCAGTGACAGAACCCTGGTTTGGAGCACAAAACAAAGACGTGACGGCTCCTAGCTGGCTTAGAGGTGGGCTTGAAATTGCGGGTGGTTTTCAGCTTCCCTACGTCCGTATTTTTATTTTGGTGCTCACGATTATCTGCGTGGTTGGTGTTTACTTTTTCCTACAAAAATCGCCTTGGGGGTTACGCATTCGGGCAGTCACTCAAAATCGCAACATGAGTGCTTGTTTGGGCATTTCCACTCGTAAGGTAGACGCGATTACCTTTGCCATTGGTTCTGGTTTGGCTGGAGTAGCAGGTTGTGCCGTCAGCATGTTGGGGTCAGTTGGTCCCAACACGGGACAAAACTACATTGTCAACACCTTCATGGTGGTAGTCGTGGGTGGGGTTGGTAATTTGTTGGGCAGTGTTTTGGGAGCGATGGCGATCGGCATCACGGAGTATGTGATTGGTACTGGCATCTTGTCTTTTTTAACCAAGTTTCAGCCGTTGGTCGATTTCTTTACCTTTTTTGCCACCAGCAGTATGGCAAAGGTCATGGTCTTTGCCTTGATTGTGGTTTTCTTGCAATACCGTCCAGGGGGGCTGTTTCCGCAGAAAGGGCGCACGGTGGACGCCTAAGAAAAAGGCTAAAGGATAAACGATGAAGGACTAAAGAATGCCAATTTTTCCATCCTTCAGCCTTCATCCTTTTAACACCAGTCTTTAACCTTCATCCTTTTGACCAACAACATATCTAGGGTAGGGATCACTAGCAATGACAACACAAGCAGCCGTTGAACAACCGGCAGCCAAAGCAGTAAAACAGCGATCGCTCTGGGTTGAGTCAGGCGTTGTTTTGGCCATCGCGTTGGCGTTGATCTTTATCGTTCCAGCCGTTCTATCCGATTTTCGGTTGGAACTGGTGTGGCGATTTTTGGCACTGGCGATCGCTGCCCTCGGCATTGATTTGATTTGGGGCTATACCGGGTTGCTGAGTTTAGGACACGGGGTCTTCTTTGCGTTGGGGGGCTATGCTCTGGCGATGCACATGAAGCTGCAAATTCCAGCCAGTTCAAGCATTCAGCTACCAGAATTTATGACTCTCTATGGGGTGACAGAGTTGCCCTGGTTTTGGGAGCCGTTCCACTCCTTTGCTTTTGCGGCGTTGGCCGTGATCTTCATCCCGGCTATTTTGGCGGCCATTCTGGGCTATCTGGTGTTTCGCAACCGCATTCGTGGCGTCTATTTCTCGATCTTGACGCAAGCAACCACCATTATCTTTTTTAACCTGTTTAATGGTCAGCAACAGTCCATCAACGGCACCAACGGCTTGACCGACTTCAACACGTTGTTAGGTGCGCCTGTCAAAGATGACGCCACTCGCTTTGCGTTTTATGTCGCCACTATCGTTTTTTTGGTGCTTGCCTACGCGCTTTGTCGCTGGCTTACCAGTGGACGGTTTGGGCGATTGCTGATTGCGATCCGCGATGACGAACCCAGAGTTCGCTTTTCAGGATATGACCCGACTGGCTTTAAGGTGTTGGTGTTTGCCGTATCGGGTGCCCTGGCGGGAATCGCTGGAGCCATGTTTACCCTGCAAACTGGCATCATTTCGCCCAAGGCAATGGATATTGCTTTCTCCATTGAGATGGTGATTTGGGTGGCAGTTGGCGGACGAGCAACCCTGATAGGAGCCGTTTTAGGAGCCTTGGTGGTGAACTTTGCCAAGAGTTTGCTCAGCGAACAGTTCCCCGATATCTGGTTGTTCTTTCAGGGCAGTTTATTCCTGCTGGTGGTGCTGGTCATGCCCACCGGAATTGTCGGAGTTCTGCGCGAGCGCAGTGTTGAATGGTTCCAGATCTTAACTGGTCGTCGTAATGTGGCTACCTATCCCAGCTTAGAAGAAGACCCAGAGGTTCAGTATGAACGGAAAAATCTTGGAGATTGAGGACTTAACCGTTGATTTTGACGGGTTTAAGGCACTCAATCATCTCAATTTCAGCATGGATGTCGGTGAATTGCGGGTGATCATCGGGCCTAACGGGGCAGGTAAAACGACCTTTTTGGATGTGATCACAGGCAAAGTCAAACCCACCGAAGGGCGAGTGTTGGTCAAAGGGCGCAATGTGCGATCGCTCAAAGAATACCAAATTGCCCGATTTGGGGTTGGTCGCAAGTTTCAGACCCCACGGGTTTACTTAAACCTATCACCCCGTGAAAACCTGGAACTGGCTTGCAATCGCAATAAGAATGTTTTTGCCACATTGCTGCGAGGCACTCCTGCACCTGAAACCCGCAACGTAGTGAGCTTGTTAGAAACCATTGGTTTGAGCCACAAAGCCGACATGAAAGCTAATTTGCTTTCTCACGGGGAAAAGCAATGGCTCGAAATCGGTATGCTGGTTGCCCAATCACCCGATCTGTTGCTGGTGGATGAACCCGTTGCCGGACTCACCGATGAAGAAACAGCACGTACTGGTGATCTGTTGCTTTCTCTGGCTGAGAGCCATTCGGTTATCGTGATCGAGCACGACATGGAATTTGTTCGACAAATTGCCCGCCAAGTGACGGTCTTACACGAAGGCTCTGTGCTGTTTGAAGGCACGATCGACGAAGTGCAGAGCGACCCCCGCGTGATTGAGGTCTATCTCGGTCAAGAAATTCACTCTGATCAACCCATCAACCTTGAGCAAGCTGTATTAGAAGTTGCTAGTGGTTCTGATGTGTAGGCCAGATGTGTAGGCCAATAGGCTTCAGCACTCTCTAAATCCCCCTTGAAAAGGGATTTTGAACTCTCTCTTATTCCCCACTCCCAATTCTCCTCTCATGAGCCAAGCCAATTCTTCCATTCTCACCCCTGATACATCTGCTGATTCCGGTTCTCTGATGTTGCAAGTCAATGGCTTAAACGTCTATTACGGTGAGAGCCATATTTTGCGCGATGTAGATTTGAGTGTTCCTAAAGGACAGATGGTATGTTTGATTGGGCGTAATGGAGTGGGCAAAACAACCCTACTCAAAACCATTATGGGGTTGATTAAACCTCGTCGTGGTTCCATCATCTTTGGCGATCGCCCCATTACCGATATCTCACCCGATCAACGGGCGCGTCTAGGCATTGGCTATGTGCCCCAAGGTCGAGAAATCATCCCCCGTCTCACTGTTAAAGAAAACTTGATTTTGGGATTTGAGGCACGCGCCGAAAAAGTGAAAGGCCCCAAAACCATTCCCGATGAAATCTTTGAGCTATTCCCAGTGCTGAAGAGCATGTTATGGCGCATGGGCGGTGATTTGAGCGGTGGTCAACAACAACAATTGGCGATCGCCCGTGCTTTGATGGGCAACCCTAAACTGTTGGTGCTCGACGAACCCACCGAAGGGATTCAACCCTCCATCATTCTCGATATTGAGTCAGCGGTGCGGCGCATTGTCGCCACCACTGGCATTTCAGTGTTGCTGGTCGAACAACACCTTCACTTTGTGCGTCAGGCCGATCGCTATTACGCTATGCAAAAAGGCGGCATTGTGGCGTCAGGTCCCACCAGTGAGTTGAGCAATGAAGTGATTCAGCGTTTCCTGGCAGTATAGTCGTAGCCACATTCAATGGGCGGAGGCGAGTCAGAAAGCTTTCCCAGCATCAGGATTTGAGCCATTGCCTTTGCCTTAAGCTTTCTGACCAAAGCTATATAAGCAAGCTTTGATTGAGATGCTGCTATCAATTCGATCGGGAAATTGACACCAAAATTGCCGAAGAATTGAAGTGGAATTCACAAGCGATCGCGTCATGCAATATCCAACCTGGCAAGTTCCTGAATACACTCAACTCAACGGTCAATTTGTCACGCTCAAGCCCCTCGTTCCCGAAAGAGATGTAGAGGCTCTGTATGTTGGGTCACATGGCACTCCTGAACAGGAAGCTGTGTGGGAGTATATGCTCTATGGGCCTTTTGAGAGTCCTGCGGCGATGCAAGAGTGGATGAAACGAGACATGGTTGGCAACCCCGATCTACTCGTATGGACTGTGTTTGACAACTCCAGCCAGTCTCCAGTCGGCATGGTTGGATTGTTGGCGATCGCCCCAAGTCACGGTCGAGCCGAAATTGGTCATGTGTGGTTTAGCCCAACCGTACACAAGAGTAAAGTCAATACAGAGTCCCAATTTTTACTATTGCGTCATCTCTTTGATCACTATTTATATCGCAGAGTAGAGTGGAAATGTAACGCTCTAAATCACGCCAGTCGCACAACTGCTGTGAGACTGGGATTTTTGTATGAAGGACGCTTTCGACACCACATGATTGTTCGTGGCTTAAACCGAGATACGGATTGGTTTGCGATGACCGACAAAGAATGGAGACGGTGTAAAGTCAATTTTGAGAAGTGGCTTTACTCAGGGGAGACACTCTCATTGATGGAACTCAACAACGGTTAATCACCTGGACAGGAGATTTTTTTCTCGTTTCCATGCTCCAGTCGTGTTATGCCCATTTGATATGCAGATGCACCCCAAGACCAACTATAGAGATATAGCAGTCCTAAATCATTTGTGAGATTGGCAGGTTGTGAGAGGCGCACCCCGGCGGGGTGCGCCTCTCACAACCCATTTGGGATTGCTATAGACTCATAGTTCGAGTGAGTTGAATTATGATGTTGAGGTAGGACAGCTTGACTACTCGACACTAACCAGCTTATTCATTCTGAGGGTTTATCCCCATGCCTCATCATCACTCTCATGCTGATCACGCTCACTCCCATGCGGGGCATCATCACACTGTTTCTAACTACAATCGTGCTTTTTTTGTAGGGTTGCTGCTGAATAGCGGTTTTGTCGTCATCGAGTTTGTTTATGGAGTTTTGGCCCATTCCGTTGCGCTCATTGCCGATGCTGGACACAACCTCAGTGATGTCTTGGGTTTAGTCCTTGCCTGGATCGCCACCTTGCTCTGTCGTCGCCAACCCTCATCGCGATATACCCATGGATGGCGCAAAACCACTATTTTGGCGGCGTTTTTAAACGCGATTGTGTTGCTCGTTGCCACTGGGGGCATTGCCTGGGAAGCGATACGACGCTTTCAAAATCCGGGTGAAGTGCAAGGTGGCATCATCATTGGGGTAGCGGCGATCGGCGTGATGATTAATACCGTCACAGCCCTCATGTTTGCGTCAGGTCGTAGCCATGATTTGAATATTCGGGCGGCTTTTTTGCACTTGATAGCTGATGCAATGGTGTCGTTTGGGGTTGTTTTGGCAGGTGTTTTAATTTTATATACCCAGTGGTTTTGGTTAGACCCCTTGTTTAGTCTGGTCGTCAGTGCCCTGATCATCTTTAATACGTGGCAACTGCTCAAAGATTCATTCAATATGGCGATCGATGCTGTGCCAGACAACATTGATGAACGAGCCGTTCGCCTATTTTTAGCAGAGTGTGCTGGGGTTGCTCAAGTTCACGATTTGCATATTTGGGCAATGAGTACAACAGAAACAGCATTGACAGTGCATCTTGTTCTTCCTGATGGACATCCTGGTGATGATTATTTGCAGCAAATGACACAAGAGCTACACGAGCACTTTGGCATTGAACATGCCACGATCCAAGTCGAGATTGGCAATGCTAAACATCCTTGTAAATTGGCTTCGATGCATTCAGTCTAATACCAATCAGATGTGAGGATGCGCCAAATCAATCACCCCCTGTAGTCCCCCTTGGCAAGGGGGACGGCGACAGCCGGGGGTTCAATAAGACGCATCTTCATATAAAAACGGTATAAGGTTCAAGGCTGTTGCCGAATCTGTTGCAGATAAAACTGAGTTTGCTGATAGCTGTATTGATCATTTTGTTGTCTAAACAATTCAGCGGCTCTCTCTAAATCAGTCAGGGCAGCATTGCGATCGCCCGTTTCAAAGTAAAGCAGCCCCCGGCTACCATAAGCATCGGCCAAGGTGGGATTGAGGCGAATGGTTTGAGTAAAATCAGCGATCGCGCCTGCCGCATCGTTCATTTCAGTGCGAGTTTTGCCCCGGTTATAGTAAGCATCAGGATAGGTTGGGTTGATGGCGATCGCTCGATCAAAATCGGCCAGTGCCCGGACAAAATCACCCCTCATGGCGTAGATCGTTCCTCGGTTGTTGTAAGCCTCAACATAGTTCGGATCTAACACAATCGCCCGGTCTAAATGGGCGATCGCTCTCACAAGATCACTCAAATGAACGTGGGCTTCTCCCAGGCCATAATATGCTTCAGCACTATTAGGATTGAGGCGTAAAGCGGCTTGAAAATCGGTCATTGCCTGTTGAATATCATCCAAATCGTGATACGCAATTCCCCGATGAATATAGGCTGCCGTAAAGGTTGGGTCAATCTCGATTGCCTGGGTATAACTCAGAATGGCAGCTTGTAAATTTCCTTGTTCTGTATGGTCTAAACCCTCATTAAACAGAGCTTGAGCAGATTCAGGCTGATGAATACCCCCTGTGACAGCAACTGGAAATGAAGGTTGGGCTTGCATCGGAACAGATGTCAGGGTGAAGAAGGATAGTCCCAGAAGTGCAATACGAAGCAGTTTCCCTGCTGAGGTTATCGCCCCATCCCTCTGTTTCATCATTGCTGCCCTCAATATTTTGTGTCTATAGGTATATTGTCTATGATAAAGCTCCAAATCTTCTACCCTAAAACATGAGTGGGTGAGCGATCGCCCACCCACCCGACCTATCTCAACTCAGGTAGAACCGGAGTGCTACACAATCACTTCACCGGTTGGGATGACACTGGTGAAGTCACGGCGGTTAATCAAAGAACGATCAACCCCACGCAACACGGCCAAGTCATCACCTCTAAAGCTAATAACGGTGTTGTTGCCTTCTTCCCGAATGCGGATGCCCCGAATCGTGACGCCTTCACCAAAGCCCAGACGGTCGAGAGTATCGCGGAAATCAACAATCAACGTTCTGCCGACACCCCGTTCTAAAACGAAGATGTCATTGCCTGCGGCACCGCGAGCAGTGTTGTTACCAGAACCACCATTCACCACATCGTTGCCTCTACCCCCATCCAGGACGTCATTGCCAGCACCCCCCAATAGCACATCATCGCCTGCTAGACCAACAATGCGATCGTTGCCTGCCAAGCCGCTGATGGTGTCATCTGCAAATTTCCCGGCAAGGCGGTTGGCCCGATTGCTGCCTTTCAACACCACCCCAAGCACGTTGTCTTCACGAGCCGAGAGGTTTTGAATGCGGCGATCGCGTGCAGGAGCCACATCTGGAGCCGAAAACGGAGTTGTCAGTTGACGCAGATATTCAGCCAGGGCATCTTGCTCAGTACCTGGATTCGCAAAGGTTAACGCTCCAGCGGTGGTAAACGCAGCTGGATCAATTCTGCCATTGCGGTTTAAATCAATCGTGGTTTCACCCGCCAGATCGACCCGATTTGCCAGGGTTGGGTTTTCACGCACAAATCGGAAGAAGGGATAACTATCTCCACCAGCCGTTAGCGTCGTGCCTGCCAAAAAGTTAAGAGTAACGACACGGAATGTCCGGTTGGGATCACCCACAATCTGACCATTTTGAGCCACGATCTGGGTGGAGTTACCGTTGGCATCTGTAATCGAGATCGAGCGAATACGGGTGCCAGGAGTGGTGACGTTGCCATTTGTGTCTAAAACCTGAGCAGTGCCAGTAGGGTCAAAGCTAAACGAGACACCCCCAATCTGAGGAAACTGACCTGGAGTTGCACCAGCACGAGTCGCTGCCACCCCATGCTCTAGCACTTCCTTGAGTTGAGTGGCTGTCACTGTAATCAGCGTCAAGCTGTTATTAAAGCGCAGTGAGTTCTCGATATCGAGTTGCGACACATCCCCTTCGCGCTTGTTAGGTGCCAGGGGGTTGGGTTGAGTCGGCAAGAAATCGACATCATCGGCACTAGTTGCACCAGGAACAGGCTGAACGACACCGATCACATCTCGAATGCCACCGCCATTTTTAATTGAGATAACCGTTGTCGGGTCAACCTGACGAGCATAGAACAGGTTTGCGTCTGCACTGAGGTTCCCCAGATTAGTTTCCTGTGTCCGCACACTACTGCGAGCACCATTCAAAAACACGGGTGCCGAACCTGCGATGGTGCTGTCTTTGGTAGAAATAACATTTCGCAACGCATCGGTGATGGCAACCACGTTGGCATCGGCAACGGTTCTAGGGTTGACGTCACTACCATAGACGCGATCGACCCCGGCTTCATCTGCGGCAAACACACCACTTAAGGTGTTATTCAGGCTGTTGGTATCCAACACTCCGTTATCGTCAAACGTAGCTACCAATCGCCCAACATATCGGTAGTTGCCATCTGTATTGACAATTAATACAGGTTGCCCAGACGCAGAGGTTCTAAGGGTTGGATAGGGCCCTTCGCTTGTATCTCCTGTTCGCAACGTATCGTTGCTGTCCGATAACAGCGTATTAGACCCCCCTGAAACAATGATGTCAACATTACGAAGACGACGAGCTAGTTCATCCCGCTCAATCTCAATCTGTTGCATGTGAGCCAACAAGACAACCTTGTTAATGCCAGTCGCTACTAGAGCATCAACTGATGTCTGAATCTCAGCCGCGAGAGCATCGTAGTCTACAGGGTTAGCGGGTATCACCTGTGTATCGCCAGGAGACGAAATCTGCCGCAACAGAGGAGTTGTCGCACCCACAATGCCGATGCGCTGTTCATCGCCCGTACTAGGCAAGCCATCATTTCCAGGCAAAGTGATGATAGTGCTCTCGGCGATTTTGCCGCGAATCGTGCTAGCTTCAGCGGTGCTTTGGTTGGCTGCCAGATCACTTTGAGCCAAGTCACCACGACCACTGGCGATTTCAGGCGCAAAGTTGAGGTTAGAACTGAGATAGGGGAAATTTAAGCCAGGGCTACCACCGCCTGCTCTTAAAATGTCGCGAACCTGGCGAATTCCTAAATCAAATTCATGGTTGCCAAAGGCAGAGGCTTGAATACCGAGGGCATTGAGAATGGCAACATCTGCTCGGCCTAAGGTAGGGGCAGTCGAAGTGCCTAAACCTCCAACGCCGTTTAACGCTGTGTCACTGGAGGCAGTGAGGAAAGGGCTAGGAATGTAGTTATCCCCTGAGGAGAGGGTTAAGGTGTTCGCACGAACCGTAGGAGAAGCAGCAAACTGACCTATCGAAGAATCTTGAAAATAATTAATGATCGCTGAAAAGCGGACAGCATCATCGATTGCGGGAATCCCAGCTTCAAAGTCAGATGCGTGTAACAGTTGTAGGGTAAATGGCATAGCTTCTGGCGATGAGTAATATTACGGATGGTGGGTTTAATTTTGTTAACCTTTTCAAAATCCCACAAGGACGTTAAGTGCCTCTAATATTGGGTTTAACTTCAATTAAGGCTTTATTAAGAACCTGTTTTTGGGCACCGGAAGCCTCAAGGAGAAAGGATTAAGAGAGGGTGAGGTCAGGGGATGAGTGCAATTCCCTCATCGGGTCAACCCTGTTTCAAGCAGAGTGTTTGATAATGGAAGAGTTAAGACTTGTTATTTTGAGTCGTTTGCGATCGCCCTGCTTTGCAACCCAACCCTTCTGTCACCACTTTGAATTCCATCGATACCATTGCCACTGAAACCCTCGATTTATTGGAATGGTCCCGTTTATGTCAACATTTAGCCACCTTTGCAGCCACTAAGCTGGGAGTCACGGCCATCCGTCATCTCCGCATTCCCACAACTCAGGGTGAGAGTGAGACACTGTTGGCGCAGACTCGTGAAATTTATCAACTCGAAAGCCGTTCATCCACTAGCTTGAGCTTTGAAGGCATTCAAGATATTGGTGAGTCATTAGAGCGAGCTGAGTTGCAGGGCATTTTGGTGGGGGATGAGTTGTTGGCGATCGCCACCACCCTATCGGGTGCCCGTAGCTTGCGTCGCACCATCGACAATCAACTGGAACTGCCTGTGTTACAGGCGTTAGTCTCCGATCTGCGCACCTACCCTGAATTGGAGCAAGAAATTCATCGCTGCATTGATGAGCGGGGGCGCGTCATGGATCGCGCCAGTTTAAAGCTAGAAGGGATTCGAGAGCAGTTGCGCTCAGTGCGCGATCGCGTCTACCAAATGCTGCAAAATATCTTGCAACGTCACAGCAATGCCGTTCAAGAATCCGTCATTACGCAACGGGGCGATCGCTTTGTGATTCCCGTCAAAGCCACTCACAAAGATGCAATTCCTGGAATTGTCCACGATGCCTCTAGTAGCGGTGCCACCTTGTATGTAGAGCCAAACGCTATTATTAACCAGGGCAACCAACTACGGCAGTTACTACGACGCGAGCAAACTGAAGAAGAAATTGTGCGACGGGTGTTGACTGAGCAAGTTGCCGCCGTGAAGCCGGATCTGGAGAATGTGTTGGCGATCGCCACAACGTTAGATCTAGCCGCTGCCCGTGCTCGTTATTCACTGTGGTTAGGGGCTAACTCTCCTCGTTTTATTCAATTTGGTCAGTCAGCCAGTGAAAATCGTCCCGAATCCATCGTGTTACGGCAACTGCGCCATCCCCTGTTAGTGTGGCAACAACAACACGAACAAGGGTTTCCTGTCGTCCCCATTGATCTGGTGATTCAGCCCCATCTGCGTGTTATTGCCATTACTGGACCCAACACCGGGGGCAAAACCGTCACCCTCAAAACCCTCGGACTTGCTGTGTTAATGGCAAAAGCAGGTTTGTTTGTGCCTGCCCGCGAACCCGTTGAATTGCCCTGGTTTGATGCTGTGTTAGCAGACATTGGTGACGAGCAATCGCTGCAACAAAGCCTTTCCACCTTCTCTGGGCACATTCGCCGCATCAGCCGTATTTTGAATGCCTTGGACACCGCCCCAAACCAACCAACCAAACCGGATGAATTATCTGGTGATGAATTATCTGGTGAATTACCTGGTGATGAATTATCTGGTGAATTATCCGGTGATGAATTATTTAGTACAGACGCGATTAATCGCGTCTCTCCGTCACCTTCATCCTTTAGCGTCTCTCCGTCACCTTCATCCTTTAGCGTCTCTCCGTCACCTTCATCCTTTAGCCTTCATTCTTACCTCTCCAACTCTCTGGTGCTGCTAGATGAAGTCGGCGCAGGGACAGACCCCTCCGAAGGCAGTGCCTTGGCGATCGCCCTCTTGCAATATCTAGCAGACCACGCTCTGTTGACCGTAGCCACAACTCACTACGGCGAACTCAAGGCATTGAAATATCAAGACGAGCGGTTTGAGAATGCGTCTGTGGAGTTTGATGATGTCAACCTCTCACCCACCTATCGCCTCCTCTGGGGCATCCCCGGTCGCTCAAATGCATTGGCGATCGCCAGTCGATTGGGATTAAAACTCGACATTATTGCATCAGCCCGCGAAAAAGTCGGTTTAGAAGCCTCGCAGGATGTCAATGCGGTGATTTCTGGGTTAGAGGCACAACGTCGCCAACAAGAGCAAAAAGCTCAAGCCGCTGCCCAGTTATTGCAGCAGACCGAGCAACTGCATCGAGAGTTGTCGCGCAAAGCAGACTCTCTGCAACAACGCGAACGAGATTTGCAACAACAACAGGAACAACGAGTGCAAGCAGCGATCGCGGAGGCACGTAGCGAAATTGCTCAGGTGATTCGCCAATTACAACGCGGCAATGTCACAGCTCAGGATGCTCAACAGGCGACAGAAGCCCTGAACCAGATTGCCGAACAACAACTGCCCTCGCGCCAACAACCTGCCAAGCCCAAACCCGGTTTTCGTCCTAAAGTGGGCGATCGCGTCCGCATTCCCCGACTAGGACAAACCGCTGAAGTGTTGAGCAATCCAAACAACGACGGAGATCTACGAGTCAGGTTTGGGTTAATGCAAATGACGGTTTCCTTAGCCGACGTTGAATCCTTGCAAGGCGAAAAAGCAGAACTCCCCGAAAAGCCCAAACCGACTCCGACTCCAACTCCGACTCCAAAAGTAGAAGCCAAAGTCGAGGCTCCGGCGGTTCGCACGAGCCGCAATACGATCGACATTCGGGGTAGCCGAGTGCCCGACGCAGAAGTCACGCTAGAGCGGGCGATCGCCTCTGCCCATCCCGGCCCAATTTGGATCATCCACGGTCATGGCACCGGAAAACTACGTCAGGGTGTACACGAATTTCTTAAACGCCACCCTCAAATCTCTCGCTTTGAGGCGGCTGATAAAGCTGATGGAGGCACAGGGGCAACTGTTGCCTACGTCGAATAAATCACCCAGTCTCAGGCAAAGTTCACCCGATTTGATGAAAAGAAGTTCACTCCATTTGGTCATCTATCTGGAGTATGTGGTTGAGCGATCGCCAAGGCTAGAGTTTGTATTAGCCGATACAACCACAGACTGGTTTTCCCCAGTTTTCCAGGAGACACTTATGCTTCACCACTTTTCAATCGCTGTACAAAATCCTCAGCATGTTGCAGACGTTTTTGCTGAGATCTTGCAGGGTCAAGCAATCCCCTTTCCACCCAATCCTGGCAGTTTTATGACCCTCGCAGTCGATGAAGTTGGCACCGGAATCGAGTTTTATCCGATGGGCACTGAGTTAGTGCCAGATGCTTGGGAAGGTCATGTAGGGTTTCAAATTAACGCTCAAACCACTCAATACAGCTCGTTTCACGCTGCCATTTCCGTGCCCATTAGTCGTGAAGAAATTGAACGCATTGGCGATCGCGAAGGATGGCGGGTCTGCTTTGCAAACCGGGACGATTTGTTTGATGTGCTTGAGCTTTGGGTTGAAAACCGTTTGATGATCGAGTTACTCACCCCCGCAATGACTCAAAAATATCTCAATGCATTGAATCCACAGCGATTGCAGGAGTCGGCCAAACAGTTTGCAACAGCCGCCGCTCGTCGTTAATAAAAAAGCATCCATAAATCTCTTATAGATTTAGGTACTATTTTTTACCAAGGGGTATGGCATAACCATATCCCTATTGTGCTTTTAAAGATCGCAATGATTGATCAATTCATCGCCCACACTAGCACCCTCAATCCAGCAAAAACTTCGTACATCGCTGATATAGCAAGCTATACAGCCAATTCTATTTTAGAAGATTAACTGAATTCACTCCCCTATAGATAGCAATAGCAACTGTACTACTGCATAAGTCGATCGCCCTTAGAGCTATGTCATTTTAGTCACACGTTACCAAGAGAATGCATCATGACAAGCCAATTATTGCGATCGCCCAAATTGCTCACACCCGGTGAAGGTAAGTCGTTTCAAATGGCAAATCTGACCTTTACCCTAAAACTAGGTCAAGATAACACCCAAAGCGAATGGGTAATGCATGAAATCACTGGCACCACTGATAATGGAGCACCCCTGCACAGCCACCCCTGGGCTGAAACCTTTTATGTTTTAGAAGGTGAGGTAGAAGTACAAGTCGCCAACCGCAAAGCCCTAGCAATTCCAGGAACAATGATGTATGTTCCTGAAAATGTAGCTCACAGCTTTAGAATTTGTTCCCCAACAACTCGCATGTTGGAAATCATTCCTACGTTTGCAGCAGGGTTTTATCGCGAAGCAGGGGAGAAAGCTCCATCGCTGCCTGCCGATCTAGACGCCTTCCTCGCCGTTTGTGAAAAGCACCACGTTCGTTTGTTTTAGAAAGGAGTCGGTTGATAAATGCGGTTACCACTCCCAGTAGCCTTTTTGCTGATGCGTGCGGGGCTAGGTGCCGTTCAATCGCTAACGTCAATTAGGAGTTGCAGGGAGAATCGATCGAGGGTCGGTTTTCAGTTTATAACTTTTCAGTCTATAACTCTGAAACAGCATGAATCGCCGATTCCACCAGCTTGCCCACGTGTTCTCCCGATCCGTCTAACACTCCCTGCATTCCTTCTGCAAAACTGCTGACGGCTTCAGGGGTTGCAGGACATACATCAATATGAGTGTCACACTGAGCAACCCCCCAGTCAAGATCCGCAGGAAACGTCTGTGAAGCAGAGGCTAGACCATCGCAGATAGTTGCTTTACGACCCTGGGCAGTCGCCGTAGAAGTTGCTGTACAAGTGTCAGTGTTGTTTTTGAACACAAACTGCCGAAACCACTTGACCGATTGCTCAAGTAACCCCAGTAAGAGGTAAAGGGCGATCGCCGTTCCTACAAAAATTAACAGAGTTTCAATCATGGGTTCTAGCACGCGCTTACCATCATCTTAACAATTCAAAAACAGCAGCGGTAGATAGCGATCGCAAACAGCTAACCCCTCTCAACTAACCCCTCTCACTGCAACGAACACAATTGGTGTCATGCTGAATGTGATGTCGTGTTGAATGCAATAAAGCATCCCTCAAGATTCTTTACCAGATTCAACACAAACGTCACTGTTTTCGTTACAGTCGTGCGTTAGTAAGATATAGCCCACTTGATGGATGTTGTTTGATTTGAAACATCGTAGGGTAAGTGGAAACTTACTCACGATTTCAGCAGTCGTGTTTCAAGTCTTGAAACACACCTTTTCTCAGCCTCATTACCTCCTACCTTGAAAGTAGCAGTCAAGTTTTTGGGAGGTGATGCGCTATTTAAAATGCCTATTTCTAACACTATGCCCTCTACTGTGAAGCCGCCTACCACCCATTCTGCTTGGGACGATTTGCCCCTCACACATCAGCCTGACCCTGCTCAACTCGACAACATTAAGGCGCAATTAGACTTAATCTTGTTGGCGTTAGAAGCACTGGCTGGCATTGGCTCAGAGGCGATGCTACAAGCTGCAACCGATTTAAATCTGACTGAAGTGGTTGCCGATCGCGTCTCGTTGTGGCGATTACGGCAATCGAGTCCCCTTCGTAAAGGGCATGGGCGCAAACGCTTAGATGTAGAAGAAGCGCGATCGCTCGTTTTGATCACCTGTCATCTGGCAAAACAGCATCAAGAACTGATTCGCCGTGCTGTTGCCCTGCTCGAACAACTCACCGAACAAAACAAACCCCCTCATCAAACAGCATTATTAGGTGATTACCTCGATTCTTTCAATAATATGTATCAAGAGCGCATGGATGAAGGCGATGAAACGCCTCCCGATCAACTGACCTATCTGGCACTCAAGCTCTTGATTGACCTGCTGTTTTATAGTGCGCCAACGGGAACCCGTCGATTGTGGATGGCCCTACTCGATCGCGCCCGATAATTCTTGTTCTCTCTTCTTTTTTTCTCTTCCCTTGTCGTTCCTCGTTCTAGACTAATGCCCTCTGTTCTTCGTCGATATACGCCACCAACCTGCACTTTGGTCATTACCGCCAATGAGTCCCCTCTCTCACGGTGGACTGATCGGGCGGTGTTAAAGCAGTTGCGGTTTCAGTTGAGTTTTGATGACCCCCGGTTGATGCCTGAAGACCAGGTTCATGTGACGGGCGATCGCACTCAATTGGAAGCATTGCACGAAGCGGTCGAAACCTATGTTCAAACGTTGTTAGACTCAGCTCCAACCCAGTTTAACCAGCGGTTTATGCAGGTTAACTCAGAGGGGATGCGCCGCAATTCTCCGGATGGGGTCATGGCCGACCCCAGTTCAACACCGAGATCCCTGCCGGATGGCATGATTCCTTCTAACGGAGAACGGCTCTATGCTGCTGCCCCCTCGATGCAAGCACCCATCACCCCTCCGCTTAGGGCAGTCGAGTCAGAGAATATCTACCTGCAACCTAAAGGACTACTCCACCACGAATTGCATCTCGGCACGTTGATGACTGATGAGTCAGGGCTGGTGGTTACTTTGAGTACACTGCAACTGTTTGATTTGGCCAATGCGTTAGATGAGTATGCGGCGGATGCGATCGCATTGCCATTGCTGACCCGTCCAGCTTGGTTGCAGTCTCGGAGTGGTTGGCTAAAAATAGCCGCTGCTGCTGTTTTAGCGGTAGGAGTCACGGCGACGTTAGGCAAATTTGTGATGGATGTGTCATCCCCAGAGATGCAAACGGCCTCCAGTCCAGCTAGCAGCCAGGACGGAGCAAGTGCGCCAGAGACTTTTAGCACGGCTCCACCTGTTCTTGACCCTGCCAAGACGTCCCCCGACTTAACCTCAATTCCGACTCCAATCCCAACGGGGACACTCCCTCCAGTACCCGTTCCGGGCACTGTTCCGCCCAATGGCAGCACTATCCCCACTCGCCCCACCGACCTCCCTGCCTTGCCACAGTTAGCTCCAATTCCTCAACAAAACGCTCGACCAGGGGCGATCGCCTCAGCACCCCCCAACTCTCAGATTCAGATTCCTCCTCGCCCTGGTGCCGTGCAAGCCCCTCCGTTGCCTGCTGCACCTGAGGCTGCCAGTGATAGTGCCGCCGCGAGTCGAGTTGCGCCAGAGGGTGGGGTTGCCCTAGAAGCACCTAACCAACGCACCGCCGCTGGTGCATCGAGAGGCACTGCCTTTGATACGATTCCTCAAGTCTCAGAATTGAGAGACTACTTTCAACAACGCTGGACGCCCCCTGAGACCTTAAATCAAACCCTAGAATATCGGTTGTCGCTGGGGGCTGACGGCACACTCCAGCAAATCACCCCTTTGGGGCAAGCCTCTAGCACCTACATCGATCGCACAGGCATTCCCCTGACAGGTGAGCCGTTGGTCTCTCCCCTCGAAAGAGGGCAGAGTGCTCGAATCCGGCTAGTTCTCAGCCCTGATGGCAGAGTACAAACCTTTTTAGAAGGGACAGAGTGAGGTAAGTTGGAAGAATGAAGATTGAAAAATGAAGATTGAAAAATAAAGCTTATTCCGACTTTAGCAAGTATCGCTCAATTGACCCTTTAGCCTTCAGCCTTTTCTCTTTTTTGTATTCTCTCTTCTTTTTCCTTCTTCTCTCTTCTTTTTTCCTTTTTTCCTCCTCATGCTGACGCTGAACACTCAACGCGATTGGAAACCGATTATTCGAGACTTTGAGGCGATCGCTGGTAAAGCCCAGGTGATTCAGCGACGCGAGGAGTTATTTGTCTACGAATGCGATGGGCTAACCAGCTATAAACAACGCCCAGCACTGGTGGTGTTGCCACGCACGACTGAGCAGGTAGCAGAGTTGGTAAAGGTGTGCGATCGCTATCAGGTGCCCTTTATTGCGCGCGGGGCAGGGACAGGGTTATCAGGGGGGGGCTTGCCCATTGAAAACAGCGTCCTTATTGTCACAGCGTTGATGAACCGCATCCTGGAAGTGGATCTAGAGAATCAGCGAGTCGTCGTGCAACCGGGGGTGATCAACAACTGGGTGACTCAAGCGGTGAGTGGCTCTGGGTTTTACTATGCCCCAGACCCCTCCAGCCAAATCATCTGCTCTGTCGGCGGCAATGTAGCCGAAAACTCTGGTGGCGTGCATTGCTTGAAGTATGGCGTCACCACCAATCACGTCTTGGGCTTAAAAGTTGTGTTACCGGATGGCTCAATTGTAGACATTGGCAACAAAATTCCAGAGATGCCAGGGTATGACCTGACGGGACTATTTGTTGGCTCTGAGGGCACGTTGGGCATCGCCACCGAAATTACCCTCCGCATTCTCAAAGCCCCAGAAGCGATTCATGTATTGTTGGCAGACTTCACCAGTGTCGAAGCGGCAGGACAAGCCGTATCTGACATCATCAGCGCAGGCATCATTCCTGGTGGCATGGAGATGATGGACAACTTCAGCATCAATGCTGTTGAAGATGTGGTTGCGACCAATTGCTATCCCCGTGACGCGGCAGCCATCTTGTTAATTGAGATCGATGGCTTAGAGGTCGAGGTGGCTAGCAATAGCCAGCAGGTCGAAGCCATTTGTCGGCACAATGGAGCACGCAACATTCGCACGGCCACTGACCCGCAAGAGCGATTAACTCTGTGGAAGGGACGCAAAGCCGCCTTCGCCGCAATGGGCAAAATTAGCCCTGACTACTACGTGCAAGATGGGGTGATTCCCCGCACGAGGCTGCAATATGTGCTCAAGCAAATTGAGGAATTGGGCACAAAACACGGCTATCGCGTCGCTAATGTGTTTCATGCTGGGGATGGCAATTTACATCCATTAATTCTCTACGACAACTCAGTACCTGGTCAGTTAGAGCAGGTCGAAGCTTTGGGGGGCGACATTCTCAAACTGTGTGTTGAGGTAGGCGGCAGCATTTCAGGCGAGCACGGCATCGGGGCAGACAAAGCCTGTTATATGCCAGAGATGTTTAGCCCCACCGATTTAGAAACGATGCAGTGGGTGCGGCAGGTGTTTAACCCCAAAGGACTCGCTAACCCTGAGAAGATCTTTCCCACTCCGCGCACTTGTGGGGAGGGAGCAAGGGCTACGGCGCATGAACAGTTCCCATCACTAGAGCGATTTTGAGCCACAGCACCCCGGATGCTTGAAGCATCCGGGGTGCTA
Source organism: Oculatellaceae cyanobacterium bins.114 (assembly GCA_033764315.1). Classification (GTDB taxonomy): domain Bacteria; phylum Cyanobacteriota; class Cyanobacteriia; order Elainellales; family Elainellaceae; genus FACHB-1407. The sequence continues at coordinate 39,608 of JANRJA010000229.1, read as the reverse complement.
AACCAGAGGTTTATGAAAGCCTATAAATGATGCTTGCAGCTATATCTTGGCTTTTAGAATTGAGGCAATTTCAAGCATCAGTTGCCGACGATCTAAGCCCATATAGTCAAGATCGGCTGACCAAGTCAGAATATCAATCATCTTTGCAGATTGTTGAGATGTCAATGTAGTGTTGGTGACGACTCGCCTTAATGCTAATAAAGCACTGTGTTGTGTGAAAGGCATTTCTAAAGCACCAATGGCTCTTGATACTAACAAGTCTATGTCGTCTACTAACGCACTCCATTCAATATATTTATAAGCCGATAAACGTTCTCCTCCTTTGTCACTCGTCAACCTTTTAGTAATAGGAAAATGAATCACTTTAGGCACCAGAGTCCACATCGTTGATGAAATTTCACGCATTAATTTAGTACGGTTACGTCCAGAGGGCATTTCCTCACGAACTCGATCGTAATAATCGGCTAATTGATCGATTCGTTTGAGTGCTTCTTCTGGTGCTATGTTGCTCGTGGCATTGACTAAAGCGATCGCCTCTCGATATCGTTTTTCAAGCTGCTGTTGTGTTTCCTCAGAGGCTAGATTAACCGCTCCAGCTTCTGATATTTGCTCTCGATATTGGTCTGATGCTTCTTGAACACCATACTTCAACTTAATTCTTAAAAGATTAGTTTCAATCTCTTCAATTCCTTGTTCGCGCAACCAGCTTAAAGATCCTTGTAACTGTGGAACTCTATATAAAAACCAGGGCAGCAGAATGGGCAACCAAAGCAAAAATAGTAGAAATAATGTGATTGATGTAACTTTTAACTCAAGCGAAAAAGTCCAGGTTCCATGATCGGAACTCAGAGAAAGATTGAGTACGCTCAATACAACTAAAACGAAAATAGTAATGGCGTAATTCTTTCTTAAAGAAGCGGGAAGCTCTGAGCCAAAACTAAGGGGTTGATTTTGATTGTTCTTTTGAGGTGATCTTTTATCCATATAAGAGTTGTTTTATTAATAAAAGTTTTGATCCTGCTAAACCCACCTTATAAAGTGAGGATTTCAGCCTTTTTTTTGGCTTCCCTCTTTTTTAGTAAAGCAGGAGGAACTCAAGCAACAGTAAACGTTTCAAGATTTAAGATTAACTGCATCAATCCTCTAAATCACTAAACTTCAAATGTATTCTACAAATCTTGCCTCTCACACAGATGTGTGACATACTGCTGCCAAAATCCGTGAAATCTACTAAATCTTTATCGGTTTATCGTAGATTCTGTATTACAGAGGCTTTGAATGTTAAACGCGATCGCTGTTACCTGGCTACTCTTGGTTCTTGGAGACTTTATCTCGACCTTTTGCTATCACATCCCAGAGCATGTGTTTGGGTCACTGCACCTCAAAACCCACCATGCTGCCAAACAAAACTTTCGCCACTACGCCGTTTTAATGCCCCACTTTTCAGTATTGTTGGATGGCATTTTGGGAGCCTTACCCTATCTCATTGCAAGCGTTTTGATGTGGTCTTACTCCCCGGTCGGTGTCGTGATGGGTCTGGTATTGGGTCAGATTCACGTCTGGTGGCGGCATACTAGCATTTTGGGATGGCAAACTTCCAAACCGATCGCCCTTTTGTGTCAAATCTTGTGTATTACAACCCCAGAGCGACATTGGTTGCATCATCAACGCACTAATATTGCCTATGGCGACATTTTTACTTTTTTTGAAGAACCTGCCAGAGCATGGCTTCGGGGCTTACGTCGTCTGAAGGTCTACGTCCGATCGGTCAGTGCTGAGTATTGAGTGCTGAGTGCTGAGCAGATTCTATAAGGAGAGACGCGATTAATCGCTATGAGGAGAGACGCGATTAATCGCGTCTGTACGTTTTTGAGGGTTATTGGTTATCGGTCATTGGTCATTAGATGATTATGTTAAGGGCTGAGTGATGGTGATTGAGTTTACTCACATTCCGGTGATTGATATTAGTCCACTTGTCACAGGTCAGGGCGATCGCCATGATGTGGCTCAGCAAATTGGGCATGCCTGCCGAGAAAGCGGCTTTTTTTATATCATCGGGCATGATGTTGATCAGGACTTACAACAGCAATTAGAGCACCTGAGTCGTGATTTTTTTGCTCAAGATCTGGATGTCAAACTGGCGATCGCAATGGCAAAAGGTGGCAGAGCATGGCGAGGCTACTTTCCGGTCGGGGGTGAGTTAACCTCTGGCAAACCCGACATCAAAGAAGGCATTTATTTTGGCACAGAGTTAGATCCCGATCACCCCCTTGTGCAAGCAGGGGTGCCGATGCACGGACACAATCTTTTTCCAGAACATGATCCAGCGTGGCGTGAAACGGTGTTGCGCTATCTCGATGCAATGACTCAATTAGGTCACACCTTGATGACAGGCATTGCTCTCAGCTTGGGGTTAGAGGCAACTTACTTCAGCGATCGCTACACCAGTGACCCCTTAATCTTATTTCGCATCTTCAACTATCCCCCCACAGCGGCTCAACTTGAACCCACATGGGGCGTCGGCGAACACACCGACTATGGATTGTTAACCATTTTGAAACAGGATGAGTCGGGTGGTTTGCAGGTCAAGTCAAAATCACACTGGGTCGAGGCTCCCCCAATTCCCAATGCTTTTGTCTGCAACATTGGCGATATGCTCGATCGTATGACGGGTGGGCTATATCGCTCGACTCCCCATCGCGTCAAAAACAGGTCAGGGCGCGATCGCCTCTCCTTTCCTTTCTTTTTTGACCCCAATTTCAGTGTTGAGGTGAAACCGATTGACTTGCTCGTGACATCCACCCAAGACGATCCCCAAGAACGGTGGGATAAAACCAGCGTGCATGAGTTTCAAGGAACCTACGGCGACTATGTATTGAATAAGGTATCAAAGGTCTTTCCCCAATTGCGCCAAGCCGTTTTTTAGCTGTTGTGAGAGGCGCACCCCCTTTGGGATTGCTATAGCTTTTTATTCTGGTAAAAATACGGTATCTTGATCGGCATATAGTATTTTATGCAGTCTAGATTTTCAGGAGACAAGCATTACATGGGAATTACCGTCGAGAATATCTCTAAGCAATTCGGCAGTTTTCAAGCATTAGACCAAGTTAGTGTCAACATCGAGACGGGTTCACTCGTTGCCCTGCTAGGTCCCTCTGGTTCAGGAAAGTCCACTTTGTTACGGGTGATTGCTGGGCTAGAACAGCCAGATCAGGGCAAAATTTTTATGACTGGTCGAGACAAAACTTACGCCAGCATCCAAGATCGCAAAATTGGGTTTGTGTTTCAGCACTACGCTCTGTTTAAGCACTTAACCGTTCGCAAAAATATCGCTTTTGGGCTAGAGATCAACAAATGGTCTCCCGTGCGAATTAAACATCGGGTCGATGAGTTGTTGGAGTTAATTCAATTAACTGGCTTTGGCGATCGCTATCCCTCTCAACTCTCTGGCGGACAGCGTCAACGGGTCGCCTTGGCCCGTGCTCTGGCTCTCGAACCTCAAGTGTTGTTGTTAGATGAGCCTTTTGGAGCATTGGATGCCAAAGTTCGCAAAGATCTTCGCAACTGGTTACGTCGCCTGCATGACGAAGTGCATGTCACGACTGTCTTTGTCACCCACGACCAAGAAGAAGCAATGGAAGTCTCAGACAACATTGTAGTGATGAATCAGGGACGAATTGAACAGATCGGTTCACCCGCTGAGATTTACGACAACCCTGCCACTCCATTTGTCATGAGTTTTATTGGCCCAGTCAATGTCTTACGCAGCAATGTCAAACTATTTCAGGATGTCGGCATCAACCATCGCCAACCCGAAGTATTCCTGCGTCCCCATGATATTTTGATCAGCCATGAACCGCATTCAGGCACCTCTCTGGTCACAGTAAATCGCGTGGTTCATTTAGGGTGGGAAGTGCAGGTGGAGTTAGCCCTAGAAGATGGACAAACGTTTGTTGCCTATGTCACTCGTGAACGCTTTGATCAACTGCAACTAAAACCCCATCAACAGGTGTTTGTAAAACCCAAAGAGGCTAAGTCATTTGCCCTCCAGCCTGCCTAAGTTCAAGGGTTAAAGGGGAGTTCGACGGAAAACGTGGTGATTTGGTTGCTACTTTCGACTGAAATGTTGGCTCCTAAACTTTCAACCCGCTTTTTCACCAATGCCAAACCCAACCCAGTGCCACCATGCTTCCAAGGATCATGGTTGGGAATGCGGTAAAACTTTTCAAAGATGCGATCGCACTCCTCTGGCGGAATCTCGACTCCCGAATTGCTAACACTCACTCGCAACACCTGTGGCTCACCCACTGGGATGTCAACCGATGCCAACCCTGACAAGCTAGAACTTGGCACACTAGAACTTGGCAGAATAGAACTTGGCAGAATAGACACAGTTGGCATGGTAGCCACCGGAGCAGTGACGCGAAGCGGTTTCGCTGTTGAGGTCATCGCCTGACTAGACTCAGCGTGTTGTTGGCACACAACCTGCGCCGACACAGTAATCGTTCCCCCGGCAGGAGTGTATTTACAAGCGTTATTCAACAACTCCATCACAATTTGCTCTAAGCTTCTCAGGTCAGTTGTCAGCGGTGGCAGAGACTCGATCTCAACTTGCAACCGTTGCTGCTGGTTCAAAGCCCGCTCTTGAAAGATGTCTGCAATACTCTCAAGCCAATGATGGGGGGCGATCGTTGTCAGGTTCAAAAGTTCTGTTTCTGCTTCCAATCGTGACAAATCTAACAAGTCGTTAATCAGGGTAATTTCTCGATGTCCTTCTTCTTGCAAAATCGTCAAGTATCGTTCAACTTTGTTAGTTGATGTGTGAGTTGCATCGTTCTCAGACCCCACTAAACCGGCTTGCGTCAGGGTAAACTCTAGCATTTGCGTGGCGAGCTTGATATTCGACATGGGCGTGCGCAACTCATGGGAAACGGTGCTGAGAAAATCATCTTTTAGGTGGTTGAGCCGTTCCAGTTCTTGCACTTGCATTTGGGCAGATTGATAGAGCCTTGCCTGACGAATGGCGATCGCACATTGGTTGGCGACTTGTTGCACAAATCGCAACTCTAAATCCCGAAACCCATAGTCGCGATCGTTAAGCAGCCACAGATCTCCCAACACCTCCTGATCATCCATCAAAGGACAGGCCAAAACGGCAACTCGCCCCCGAATCGGGTCAGGCTGAATAAAACAAAACTGAAAATACTGCCCCTCCAACAACGGAGTATAAATTTCAGGAAACTCTGCCATCTGCACCACACTGCCCTTGACCGGAAACATCGATGTTGTATATTCATGGCAGATCGTGGAGGTCTGGGTTGCCAGGTTATATAACGCTGCACTACAACAACGTACCCCCAAACCTTGCCCTAGTTCTTGCACAGCGGTATCAAAAATTTGCGATTCATCTAAAGAATCTCGCACCTTATCAGTAACCCGCTTCAACATCGATTCAAACTCTAGGGCTTGGCGCAGTTGAGCCGCATATTGTCGCAAAGATTGTTCAGCTCGTTGACGCTCAGCAATTTGGGTTTCAAGGGCTTGGTTGGCTGTTTTTAATTCGTCTGGGCTAGGCAATGTTAACGCCTGTGGAATTACAACAACTGCCTTAAAAAGAGTAGCGAAAGATACAATTATAGTCACTCCTTTAAGCAGACTAGAGAACCCATTTTCAGGATGCCGAAGTGTCCAGACCTCAACTAAATAGGTCATACCAAAGAGCACAATGAATGCTTCAAAAAGTAAAAAATGAGTTGAGAACGGAAAGCTGTGTTGTCGATAAACAAAATAAAGCAACAACAGCGCAATCAGAAGATAGGAGAGGGCGATCACTACATCGGGCAACACATACAACCAAACGAATTGGAGCTGCCAAAGATGACAGGGATTACAGGGAATAAACCTATTTGAAAATAAAAAGTGATTTAAAAGTCCTATCATCGACCATCACAGACAATCTTTAAAGTTTAAACCCACCTTAGGGGCGACCTCTATTGAGTGACATCACCCTAAAGATGAACTCAGGTGCATTTGACGGTCGGACGTTCGGCCATGCTCAGTCAAGCCGCGGACTTCGTTCCAATAGCTGTGAATTTATTCGCCGGGTTCAGTCCCCCAACGACTAGATAAACCTGTGAACTCACGATTTAGACCATGATTTAACCCCATATGCACTATTCCAGATCCCTAAATTGCACATCGCGTATGATTTAGAACAAATGTATTGCGAACGGATGTATTATTAAAACGGAGGTTTACTGTCCCTTTTTGCTCTCTTTGGCAGCCATCTCGCATGCAATTAGATCAGCCACTTGGCTCCGTTATTCAAGGCTCCCTCAGCCAAGGCTTAGAAGTGCGTTTGCACCCCGATGTCTCTGTTGAAGATATGCGGGTTGGGAAGTTTGTGGTGGTGCAGGGGCGGCGATCGCGCTTCTTTTGCATGCTAACGGATGTAGCCTTGGGCACAGCCAGCCCGCGCATTGTGGCAAACCCTCCAGAACCCGACAACACATTTCTCCATGAGGTGCTGGCAGGAACAGGCACCTATGGCACCATCAACCTCACGCCTATGTTGATGTTTACGCCCAGCACCGCTCAGGATGACAGCCCACCTCCACCGCCAAAATCTCGTTCTAAAAAAGCGATCGCGGCTGACTCTGCTCCTTTAGCGTCCTATGAGGCCCAAACCAGCACGATTGAGTTACTGCCCGTCAAAACGATTCCTAGCCATTTCAGTCAAGTATTTGATGCCAGTGAACGTGACTTTCGGGCTGTCTTTGGTTGGGAAGATGATCCCCATCGCCGCAACTTTGCCATTGGGCAACCCATTGACATGGATGTGCCCATTTGCATTGACCTCGATCGCTTTGTCGAACGCAGCAACGGGGTCTTCGGCAAATCTGGCACCGGAAAGTCCTTTTTGACGCGGTTGTTGTTATCGGGGATCATTCGCAAGCGGGCGGCGGTCAATCTAATCTTTGACATGCACTCAGAGTATGGATGGGAAGCCGCCAGTGAGGGCAAACGCTTCAGCACAGTCAAGGGCTTACGGCAACTGTTCCCTGGTCAGGTACAGATCTATACCCTCGACCCCGAATCAACTAAACGGCGGGGAGTGCGCGATGCTCAAGAGCTATACATCAGCTATGACCAAATCGACGTTGAGGACTTGATGTTGGTGCGGGGCGAACTCAACCTGTCAGAAGCTAGCCTTGAAAACGCCATTATTCTTCGGAATGAATTTGGCAAAACATGGATTACTCGCCTGTTGTCGATGAGCAACGAGGAGATCCAGGAATTCTGTGAGGTCAAGATGGGCAGCAAATCTTCCATCATGGCACTTCAACGCAAGTTAACTCGTCTGGATGATCTAAAGTACCTGCGGCAAAGTTGTCCTCACAATTATGTCGGTCAAATTTTGGAATCTCTGGAGGCAGGCAAACATGTTGTGGTTGAATTTGGCTCTCAATCTAATCTGCTGTCTTACATGCTGGCGACAAACGTGATTGCGCGGCGCATCCACGCTAGTTATGTGCAGAAAGCAGAGAAGTTTTTGCAGACTAAGAATGTTAGCGATCGCCCCCGCCAATTGGTGATCACGATTGAAGAAGCCCACCGTTTCCTGGATCCCGCGACGGTGCGGCAAACAATCTTTGGAACAATCGCCCGTGAAATGCGGAAGTATTTTGTCACCCTAATGGTCGTTGATCAACGCCCGTCTGGCATCGACAATGAAGTTATGTCTCAGATCGGTACTCGGATTACGGCTCTCTTAAATGATGAAAAAGATATCGAAGCGATTTTCACTGGGGTTTCTGGTGGGCAAGCGTTGCGATCGGTCTTAGCCAAATTGGATTCAAAGCAGCAAGCCCTGATTTTGGGGCATGCGGTGCCTATGCCAGTGGTGATCAGAACTCGTCCCTATGATGAGCAGTTTTATGCCGAGATTGGCGATGTTGCCTGGGAAGACATGCCGACCACAGCTGTTTTTCAAGCGGCAGAAGCGGCCAAGGCAGACTTGGGTTTTTAGAAATTATTCATGAATCCAAGGCTTGCTTAATCTCAAGCAATTGGCTCAAACCCTTGTCCACCAAGACCTTCAACCACTCATGATAATCCCGATCGAGGAGGCGATAATTCCCGATCTAAACAGTTCGGTTATCACTCTGCCGCCGCTCTAGCCAAACTAGACTGTTCAGTCCACTATGGTAGAAGGAGAAAATAAATCGGCGATCGCAGTTTAAACCAGTGCGGGTTAAGCCACGTATTACAGGTTGACTGCTTTTTAGTTGGTGCAATTCCTCCGGCAGGTTCATCCTTTTGGATGAATCGCGACCGCTTTACTGACAGTTAAATTTGTACTACACTTTAACTAAGTCAAAGTCATAATGATTTCGACTTTCGCAACACCAACCTACCATTCCTCAGGAGACTATTCAAAATTTGCAGGCAATTGGGTGTCACTGCGATTGCTTCACAGTGATGGGTTTGGATTCGAGTAAGCCAGATACCTAGCCTTTTTGGACAGCAGCCATATTCAGCTGATTGCTACAAGCCGGGATCATCTTTTACAAATTCACCTGTTCTTCGCTCTTCATATCGGGTGAGCATCCCGAAGTGATTTTCTTCAAGTCATTTCCCGTCTATTTTCGACACAACCTTATTTGAGTTTGCTTTAGTCGCCGCCCTGAGTCGCCGCATTGTCGGTGATCTGTCTACCACTATCACTCCTTTTCCCAGGAAGGCTATTCGCGGACTTCCTGAAGTTCCCTGTTTTTTAGCATTGTTCGACGGAGTTCACTGTACCCCATGCCAACCGCAAACCCTCAAGAAAAAGCTAAACCGATGTTTACAGCAGATATGGTACGCACCTATCTGCATGAGATTGGGCGTGTTCCCCTGTTGACCCATGAACAAGAGATTGTTTATGGCAAACAGGTTCAACAAATGATGCCTCTACTAGAAGCTCGCGAGAAGCTGGCAGAAAAGCTAGATCGTGAACCGACTCGCGAAGAGTGGTCGGCAGAAGTTGGGTTAACCGAAGCAGACCTCAACAAACAGTTGCGAGAAGGCAATCGAGCTAAGCAGAAGATGATCGAAGCCAACCTGCGGCTTGTTGTGGCGATCGCCAAAAAGTATCAGAAGCGCAACATGGAATTTCTGGATCTGATCCAGGAAGGCACGTTGGGTCTAGAACGCGGGGTCGAAAAGTTTGATCCCATGCGCGGTTATAAGTTTTCGACCTATGCGTACTGGTGGATTCGTCAGGCCATTACGCGGGCGATCGCTCAGCAAGCCCGAACCATTCGCTTGCCAATTCACATTACCGAAAAACTGAACAAGATCAAGAAGGTGCAACGAGAGCTAACCCAATCACTTGGACGTGCGCCCAATGCAGGTGAGATCGCTGAGGCACTGGAGTTAGAACCTGCTCAAATTCGAGAATTTTTGCTCATGTCACGGCAACCCGTTTCGCTTGATTTGCGAGTCGGTGACAACCAAGATACTGAGTTACAAGAGTTGCTCGAAGATGATGGTCCATCTCCTGAGAGCTACACCGTTCAAGAGTCATTGCGTCAAGACCTTGACAACATGCTGGCAGATTTGACTCCACAACAACGGGAAGTCTTGATTCTGCGATTTGGCTTAAACGATGGTCATGAGCTGTCTCTGGCGAAAGTGGGTCAGCGCATGAACATCAGCCGTGAGCGGGTGCGTCAGTTAGAGCGGCAAGCTCTCGATCATTTGCGTCGCCGCAAAGCAAATGTGCGTGGCTACTTAGCCAGCTAACTCAATCGCTAACTCACCAGCTAACTCAATTGTTAGCTGCTGTTAGGTATTGATTTAGCGACCCCCTGAAGTCTCTCTCTTTTAATGAAGACTATCAGGGGGTTTTTATTGTCACCTTATTGCTTCTGCAATTGTCTTGGGGTCAACCCCAGAATACGTTTACACTGGCGAGTGAGATGGCTTTGATTGGCAAACCCAACCGCATAGGCAACCTCTGCGATCGCCAGTTCTCCTTGCCTCAATAACACTTGAGCCTGTTCAACACGACGGTGCAGAATGTAGTGGTAAGGCGATCGCCCAGTTGCCTGTTTGAATAACCGCGAAAAGTGATAGGGACTCATTTGAGCCAGAGCCGCGATCGCACTGACACTCAACTCCTGAGCTAGATGCTCGTGAATATAATCCAATACGAGATGCAATTTGTGCTGAGGCAAGGTCTCTGAGGCTAGGGAGAGCGATCGCGGAGTTGCCATATATCGCCGCACCAAGTGAGCAGCCAATGCGTGTGTCATTGATTCAGCATAGAGGCGATCGCCGGTTGTTTCTAGCTCAGTCTTGAGGGCTAACCCAATCTGATGAATCAGTGGATCGCGCGTCGAGTAATGGGTTGCAAGATCGACAGTGTCCGTTCCCAACAAGTCTTGAGCCATATGAACTAACAGAGTTGGCTCAAGATGCAGATCAATAAACCGATTGTCGCAATAGCACTTTTCTCGATACCAGGCGTTGGCAGGAAAAATGCACACATCCCCATCAAATAAGGTTTTACGTTCGGTATAGCCATTTTCTAACCACACATCTCCGGTAACAGGCTGACCTAAATGCACCCCAACAATGTGCCAGCCATACCGATAACTCGGCGTTTCATAGGCAGGTTGACAATGAATTTCGAGATAAATGCCTTCCCAGGTCACGGCTTGACTAGACAACATAGGAGCCTGTGGAAAAATGGGGAGCCGAGTATATTCCTGGGGGCGTGTTGCCACCCATCCTTGCCGAGATGCCCTGACCATTGAACCCCCTTATAATCAAACCCAGCTGAAGCTGAGACTCTTAGACTGCTTCAATAAATTAGGTTTATTGATATTGTGGAAAGCAAGCGTTGATCGCAAAAATCGCTTCCTATCAGACGCTTCTTCTCTCAGTCTGCTACAAAATAAAGACAGTTGCTCCTTCACCCCATCTTCATCATGTCTAATTTGTTAAATGACGCCAGAAATCTGTTGAGCGATTTAATTGCTCGCTATCGTGTTCAGGTCGATTACCTCTCAATTCGACTGGAGGAAGCAGAAGGAACAGACATTTTATTACGGGGCGATCGCGTTGAGACCTTAAGCGAAGGAATTTCGATTGGAGGTCAGGTACGGGCTTGTTATAAAGGAGGTTGGGGGTTTGCCAGCTTTAATCAACTGGCTACTTTGGCAGAACGCATCGAAGAGGCGATCGCAGCGGCTCGACTCGTTGGGGACGAAGAAACCCTATTGGCTCCAATTGACCCGATTCAAGATAGCCGTCGATTGCGGCTCATTGGCAGCGACCCACGCCACATTCCCCTGGCTCGCAAAAAAGCATTGTGCAGTCACTACGCCGAGATTTTGCGCAGTGTTGATAGCCGCATCGCGACAACCTCAGTGCGGTATGGCGACAGCACTCAGCGCATGGTTTTAGCCACCTCTGAAGGCACCGTGATTGAGCAATCTTGGGCAGACATGGAAATGCGATATGCTGCAACTGCCCGCAGCGGTGAGACGGTGCAAACCGGACGAGAAACGACCGGGTCTCGCAACGGCTATGAAGATTTAGAAAATCTGGATGATCAGGTTCGCAGTGCTGCTCAACGAGCCGTCGATGCTCTGGCACTGCCACCCGTTAAGGGCAACACCTACACCGTTGTGATCGATCCGATTTTGACAGGGCTTTTTGTTCATGAAGCTTTTGGGCACCTATCTGAGGCAGACATGGCCTATGAAAACCCTGACTTGCTAGAAGTCATGACCTTAGGACGACGCTTTGGTCCTCAAGAGTTGCAGATTTTTGATGGGGCAGCCCCAGAAGGACATCGAGGCAGCTATTATTACGATGACGAGGGCGTGCCCGCCACTACTACTCAGTTAATTCGAGATGGCGTGTTAGTCGGTCGGCTGCATTCGCGAGAAACCGCAGGTAAATTAGGAGAAACCCCCACAGGTAACGCGCGTTGTCTCAACTATCACTACCCTCCCCTCGTCCGCATGACCAACACTTGGATTGAGCGAGGAAAAACCCCAGTTGCCGATCTGTTTGAAGGCATTGAAGAAGGCGTCTACGCTTGCAACTGGATAGGCGGCATGACCAATGGGGAGATGTTTACCTTCACGGCTGGAGAAGCCTGGATGATTCGCAATGGGGCGATCGCCGAACCTGTGCGCGATGTCACCCTCTCTGGCAATGTCTTTACCACCCTGGCAGATATCGAGGCGATCGGCGATGACTTCTTTTGGGATGAGTCTGGAGGGTGTGGCAAAGGGGGACAAAGTGGGTTAGCCGTCGGGTGCGGCGGCCCCAGTCTACGAATCCGCAATGTAGTTGTAGGAGGCGAGACAGAAGAGGGAGACGGGGAAAAAGAATAAGACGCGATGGGCAACTGAGGGTTTCGACCCTCGGTTTCTGATCAGACCGGCCTTATACCAATTCTCTAAATTAGAGTTATTGATCAGGCTGCCTTCGACTGCGCTCAGTCAGCGTCCCCTGAGCGTAGCCGAAGGGGACATCCGTAAGACTACTTTAGGTAAACGCAAAACCGGGGATCTGGAATAGCCACACTTGGAATTAATCACTTGGAGTTATTCACCGGGGTTATTTGACCTCTAACGAATAACCTTCGTTCTCTTTATGCCTCATTTGTGGGAAAGCGTCCCCGCCGCTTACGAGCTTCCATCGCTCTCTCCAGCACTGTTAGTAAGCCGGGAGCTTCTTCTTGAAGCTTGAGCAATAACCGCTCTCCTTCTTCAACATCACCGGGATCATGTCCCGTTTCCATAACCTCTTTGAGCCGAGGTAAGGCAATTTCATCAACGAGTTGCACCAATCCATGCAGGCAACGGTTGAATTGCCTCTCGGTGAGAATAGAGTCTTCTAGAGGGAATTCAATAATGGCACGAATCTCTCCATCATTCGGGTCATATTCCCATTGCAGCATTTTGGTTTCCCAGGAGATGCTGAGCATTGCTTGCAGAATAGCCGTTTTGTGGGGATGTTCTTGAACGCCAGAGAGCACTCGTGGCGCAAACAATTCAAAAAACTCTCCATCTTCTTCAAGCTGTACCACAATTAAAAAATCTTCAATATGCTCAGCATAAACACCCGTCAAGATGCGGTGTTCGGCTTCATCAATTTGGTATTTCCAGCCTGCATTATCAAGATACATAGCAATCTGTTGCAGCGTCGCGCCCATGAAGTCTCCTCGTAATTGACGGTGAAGCATCCATTTTCAAGATTGGCATAGCTGGGTCATCAGCATCACAATCCTTCAGCCGCTCTACCTATCACTCTTCTAGAGAGCGACGAGTAGAGAATTGCGATTGAGCATTGGGTTGAGATTGTGTTAAAGCTAAATTCACCTGCTGAAGCAAAACTTCCGGAGTAGATGAGTTATCTAACACAACATCAGCTCGTCTGATTTTTTGCTCGATCGCCATCTGGCTGTTAATTCGAGCATGAATCTGCTCTAGATTCAAATGGTCCCGCTGCATCAAGCGTTCTACTTGTTTTTCAGCAGGGCAATAGACCACCCAAATCTCGTTGACGAGATCAGTCATACGCGCCTCAAACAGCAGTGGAATTACCAATACTGCGGTTGGCACCGCTTGCGATCTCAGTTCCTTTAGGGTTGTCTCCATGCGATCGCGCACATAGGGATGAATGCGTTGCTCTAGCCAAAGTCGCTCAGATGAATTATTAAAAATAATTTCACCTAACCGCGTCCGATCGAGGGTTCGATTCGGCAATAACACACTAGAGCCATACCGCTCAATAATCTCTTGATATACAGCTGAATCAGGCTGCACCGCCTCTCGGGCATATAAATCGGCATCTAAAACGGGTAAATGATGAGTGGTTGACAGGTAATTAGAAATAGTTGTTTTGCCCATTCCTAAACCACCTGTAATGCCAATCGTTCGCTGTGGAAATTTGCCGAAAGTTTGCCCGTCGTCACTCATACCCTAATGTGTGGTCACTGATGTGTAGTCACTGCCCAACGTGCGATCGCTTGAGTTAACCCCTCCAAAGTATACTCCTCTGCCTCCACATCTACGCGCCCCAAGCAGTGTTGACAGGCAGTTGAGGTTTGGGGACCAATTGAAGCAATGCATACCGCCGCAGGAATCAACATTTTGTCTTGATGAATCAATTGCCAAAAACACTGCACAGTTTTAGAACTGGCAAATGTGACAATATCCACTTTGCCCTGGTGCAATGCCTGCCATATGTCGGTGGGGATAGTCTGAGCACAGCAAGATTGGTAAGCTGCCACCTCTGTGACGATCGCCCCTTTAGCCGTAAACTCTTGCACTAACACCTCCCGTCCACCCGTCTCAACTCGCGGAAACAAGATTTTTAACCCTGAGAGGCGATCGCTTTCTGGAAACGTCTCGACCAAAACATCAGCCACATAATCAGGGGGAATAAAATCTGGCTCTCGCCCATGTTGACGCAAGCGAGCCGCTGTCTTTTGCCCCACGACTGCCACTTTAACGGCGGCCAGTGCTTCTCCTGACTGGTTGTTTAATGCCAATCGCGCAAAAAAATAATCAACTCCATTAGTCGAGGTCAAAATCAACCAATCAAAGTCACACAAGTGGGCGATCGCCTGATCTAACGCGGCCCAACTCGAAGGTGCCCCGATCTCTAACGCAGGCATCTCAATAACCGCTGCCCCTTGTTGCGATAGCAATTGGGTAAACTGACTAGACTGACCCGCCGATCGCGTCACCAACACCGTCTTGCCAAGCAGTGGTTTCACCGTTGCATCCTGCATCCTGTCACCCTCCAGCACAAACGTGATTCATCCCGGCTCCTTTAATTTTTCATCAGGTAGGGACGCAACGCCACTACTTCGCCAACCGTGATCACGCAAGGTGAGATTGACTCTCCTGCAATTGTTTGAACGATCGTTGTCAGGGTTCCAGTCCAAATGGTTTGAGTGGGATGTCCTGCCCATTGAATCACTGCAACCGGAGTATGGGGCGATCGCCCATGTTCTTGTAAGCGATGAGTAATTGTCAGCAGATGTTGCCCACCCATCAAAATCACCAGGGTTTCAATTCCTGCTAGTGCTTCCCAATCAAGAGCATCGGGATCATGGGCAGTTAACACCGCAAAACAACGGCTCATCACCGGATCCGTCAACGGAATGCCCGCTAGCAAAGGCGCAGCTAATGCCGAGGAAACCCCTGGAACCACTTCAAAATCACAATTTGCTGCGATTAAAGCTTGCAACTCAGAGGTCGTGCGCCCAAAGATAAACGGATCACCGCTCTTGAGACGAACCACCTGTTTGCCCTGAGAGCAATACTCCACCAATAGGCGATCGATCTCCGCTTGCTTCATGCTGGGTTGTCCCCCCCGCTTACCCACATCCACTAACTCGCAGGTCGCAGGTACTTGATGCAACAACTCCGCATCCACCAGCGCATCATAGACCACGACTTCAGATTGATTGAGCAATTGCTGACCCCGCACCGTTAAGTAAGCCGGATCACCTGGCCCAGAGCCAACTACATAAACTTTCCCGGATGAATTGGTCATGTCAACTGCCGCTTGTGAGAAGGTGCCAGTACCAACTTCGACAAATAACGGTCACAGATCAGCAGTAGGGGAAGTTCGCAAAAGCCCTTACAAGCATGTTGATGTGTAGCCCAAATTTCTAGAAATGGTATTAGGTCAATCGTTCATGGTTAAGGGGGCAATAGTCAATGGTTTATGGTCAATTGACGAGAGTGCCTCCTCGGTTTGATTCTTAAAATGCAAACGTCTGTCTGTGCAAGCGAGGCGATCGCACTCCTGCCATCGATTCATGTACAGATAGGAGATGCTGCCCTGGATGAGCAACACTTGGACGGCTCATTACTCTTGCCCTACCCCAACCAGCAGGCAACTGGAAACAACACATATTCCAGGAAAAAGAGTTTCCAGATGAATTGATAAAATCGAGCGATTTGCGCTTTTTCAGACAGATTGACGCGCCAGCTCTGCCACCAAAACAGAGCTAAGATGATGCCGTGAGTGCCGCTGAGAAACGCTGCATTGACATGGGGCATCCACACAGCCACAAGCATGATGCCAACATAACAACTGGTGAGAATCCAACGGCAGCCGTTAAAGACAGCCTCTTGACCCAAGCGAATCGTAAACGTGGTGATGTGATAACGCCGATCGCCCTCCATATCAGGAATGTCTTTAAACAGAGCAATCACCAACGTAAACACCAAAATGAAGGTTGTTAAAGCCCACACTATCTCTGGCACATAGGTGCTCTGTTGCAATCGACTATTAAAGTGCAAAAACAATCCCAGATTCACCACAACCCCACGGACTGTGAAGATGCAAAACGATGCCCACATCGGAAATCGTTTTAACCGAATGGGGGGCAGTGAGTAGGCAGTGCCGATCGCCAAACTGATGCCAATGGTTGCCAACAAAAATTGACCTTGTGTTAAGGCGATCGCGATCGCAGCACTACCCATAATGGCAACAATTAGCTGTGCCTCGCGCCGAGAAAATTCTCCTGATGCTAACGGCAAATGGGGCTTGTTAACCTGGTCGATCGCCACATCTTCTAGTTGATTGAGTCCCACAATATAGACATTGCCACAGAGACATGCCAACAGTGCTGGTAACAACGTACCAACAATCGATTCCCATCCCTGTACAGCTCCAGAATTTAAACCCTCAGCAGAGGAAAGTACTCCTACTCCCGATAAGACCATGAAATACAATCCCAGCCCACTGAGAGTCGTACCCACAATGGTATGAGGGCGAGAAAATTTCCAAAAAGCATAGAGCCAGGGGGCGTGTTGCTGTAAAAGACTAGATTTTGATTTAGTCTGAGGAGCAATAGGGGGCTTTTGCGGTGAAATCTGGCTCATGAGTGCCTGAATGAGAGTTTCCGCTTGATTTTAAGCAATTTCTGCCCCTTCAGGATCACTCTTCTCTTAGGGGTGGCTCCCCAATACCACAGGTGAACGATACCCTGGAACGTCAATCAACCGCATATTTTCAGCAAGCGGCAACCCTAACATTTGGCAAATCAGAGGCGCGATCGCCAACTGTGACACCCCCTCTAAATAGGTGCCCGGAGTAAAACCTTGCCCCAGACAAAAGAGAGGAATTTCCCGTACATCAGGCAGCGTCCCCCCATGTTGTCCGTCTGCATTCATACCGTGATCAGCAGTAATCAAAACGTCATACCCTTCCTTGCACCACAGCGGTAGATACTGCGCCAACAAACTATCCATCGCGATCGCCCGCCCTCGATAGTGCTGGGTATCCGCCCCAAAGCAATGCCCTGCGTAATCCAACCCCATCGGGTGAACTAGCATAAAATCAGGGTGCCAATCTTGCCGCAACACCTCAGCATCGGCAAACAAGTGAGAGTCAGGGTAACTATCTTCAAAATAAAACTTGCCGTGTTGAATCGGGCGATCGCAATCATGTTGTTCGCGATCCCTAAATGGGCTAAAGGGAAACCGATTGTACAGTTCGCTAAACCAATGATAGGCAGCCGCAGCCGTTATCAACCCTCGCTGAGTTGCCAAATGAAACAGACTGACCTGGTGAGACAGGCGAGCCACCTCGTTGGCTGTGATGCCATGAACAGTTGCAGAGGTTCCAGTTAAGACCGTTTCATAGAGCGGGCGAGAGAGGGTAGGAAGCTCTGCCCGAATTTTGTATAAGCTGGCCTGGGCTGTCTCAACCCAGTGTGCCAAAAAGCCCATTGAGGTTTGCGCCACGTCAAGCCGCAAACCATCTAAAATGACCAGAATAACTTTGGTCGCCATACGAAATAGCAGGATCTACTGATCCCCACGCTTACGCAATGAAGCAATCATTTGCCGCTTCACCGCACTTGCCCACAGATCAAAGTTGAAATCATGCTCAGGAGTGCTGCTAGCGGTAGCAACAACTAGGTCTTGATGTTTTCTGTCAGCTCTTTTATCCATAATCTGCACCTATCTAGGAACCAGGGCAAGCTGCGACAAGTATTTTTAATCTAGATAACAAGCAATTCTAATGTAACCTTTTATTTGGTCAGATAAAACTGCTCAATGCGGTGGATGCATCAGGAAAATGCAATTTTTGAATACCCTGATCTAAGCGTGTAGATGCAAGTTGGCGTAACCGATTAAAGAGCGATCGCCACCCCCAAAAATTCGGCATTCCTATTCATCATCCTGCCCCTTCTAGCACTGCTAAAAGCCCAGCCAGAACAGCTCAATACAACACTTCCCCAGCAATCCCAAATAAATGAGAGCCGCACCCTTGAGGGGATACAGCTCTCACAGATTAAACATCTCACAATGAATTTAGAACTATACAAAGACCGTTATTGACGATCGCTATTTACGACGGAAAAATTGCAGTACCCCTGCCAGCTCTAGAACGACCTTGACTTGAGGAGCGACTTTTTGGAGTGACAGCCGAGCACGACGCTGTCTTGCTTTCAAGATGCCTTGAATCAAAACATCTGTGCTAGGAGGGTCAATAAATCGCGTTTGACTTAAATCAAGAACAAGAGAAACCCCTGCTTGCAGTTTTTCATCTAGATCTTTAGCCAAAAACGGAGCCGTACAGAGATCAATACGTCTGGGCGCATAAACCGTAATCACTTCAGAAGTGCCATTCATAGACCCGTCCTGATGGTGTCTAAAGGTATTAATAGCAGCGGTTAGGCAGGTGAAGACATTATCGTCTTGACCCTAATAATGGTTGCTATACTTCTGATGTAAACAAATTGGTGCAGTACCTGACATCCGTGAAATCTGGCTTTTATTGATTGCTCGACCTTCGGAAAACTCAGAGAGACTTAATAAAGTTTTTGTATAAAAGGCACAACTACCCGTACGCAAACCACCACCATTCTCTTTACGGCCACGCCACTAACCCAATAGCCCTTTCACATCAGCGGCTTCTTAACAACTTGTCTGTTGCTATAGCCTCTGCCCGGTGTTGCTGGTCTTTGCCAAGGCTCATTCTAAAGAACTTCAGGTTTTGTATCCTTGAGGTAAGCTAGTGCACTCCGAACTTGCTTAACCTTGCCTCGCAGCTCTAAGGTAAACCAGCGATCGCACCGAGGATTTGTCCCGGTAGGTGCCGATGTTACATTAACAGCAATGCGATGTTCAGAAATAAGACGAGAGATAATGGGCTCTCGGTGGAAGTTTTTAGGGATTTGCAACCGAATCTGGGTCTGAATGAGGCGATTGTCGTCTATGATGTCGGCGATCGCTTGCGCAGGATTGAGGAGGTCAGGAGCAGTTAGCCCTGAGGCAGAATAATCTGAATTGCAATACTGAGAAACCATAAGCTCGAACCCTCTACGCAGCGGTAGTAATACTACTGATTTAAAAGGTTTTCCCGTCGAAGCGATACCTCAAATCGCTGATTTTGCTTAATCTTCTTGGTTTTTAGCTCTTTCATAAAGATTACGTATTTCTACTAAAGCAAAATTTCTGAGAAAACCTGTGGAGAACTTGGAAAAAGAACGATCTAAAAAAGTGTTATAGTATTTTTTGATTGCTGGTGTAGCTCAGTTGGTAGAGCAGCTGACTTGTAATCAGCAGGTCGCAAGTTCGAACCTTGTCACCAGCTTGCCTGTCTTAACGGCGTTTTGCTTCATTGCCAGGGGTTGTATCCTCTGGCAATTCGTGTTTTGGGGGAGTTCACAAAAATTTACTTAGGCATTTTTGGGTATTTTTTGGGAGGTTTAGATAGGCGATTGAGATCGAGATTGAGATCAAAAATTGCCAGTGTAGGATTGCAATTGAGATCAATTGTTCTACTACGCTCCTATGTATTCCAAGCCTTCCAAACGAAAAGCCAAAGTAGGGACAGTTCAAATCAAAAATCTTCGCGATCGCCTGAGCCTTGTTTTCTCTTATGGAGGGAAACGTCATTTTTTATCGCTTGGGATGGCAAATACTCCCCTCAATCGAATGAAAGCTCAACAAACAGCATTTCAGATTCAGCGGGACATAGAGTACGGAGAGTTTGACTCAACTTATCGGAAGTACAAAGCTCAGCCAGTAGCAACATCTGATGTGCCTGTTGCACTGAAGCTAGTACCAACCCTGTCGTTGAAGGACTTATGGGAACAGTATGTAGAGATCCGCAAGGTTGGGAAGTCTCCTGCCACTATCAGGATGTATGGATGGGTTGCTAAACATCTGGAGCGATGCCCATACGATTCCCCCAATGAAGCGCACGCGATTTTTGATTGGCTAACCGTGAATGTCCCTGCTGATTCAGCAAGGCGCATTCTGGTTCAACTCAACGCCTGTTGTAAATGGGCGATGAACTTGGGAAAGTTAGATTCCACCCCCTTCTTAGGTATGGCATCAAAGATCAAATTGAAGGTTGTAGATGAGGAAGAGGACATAAACCCATTTACTCGTGAAGAGCGCGATCGCATCATTGTGGCTTTTGAGAAGAATCGGTATTACAAGTACTACACACCACTGATCGGATTTTTATTCTTCACAGGGTGCCGTCCTTCTGAAGCATTGGCCCTCATGTGGAAAACCGTTGGGAATCAGCACATTAAGTTTGAGCAGGCATTAATTTTTGATGGTCATAGCCTTGTTTTGACCCCAGGATTGAAGACTCAAAAGTCTCGAAAATTTCCAGTGAATGCTCAATTGTCTGAGCTAATGAAATCTATTCGTCCGTTAGATGTTCAACCCGATACTCTAGTATTTCCCAGCCCTAAGGGAAGTTTTATCGACTGGAGTAACTTCACGAATCGTGCCTGGAAGAAAGTGCTAGCAACGTTACCTGACATAGAATATCGAAACCCTTACCAAACTCGGCATACGTTTTGTAGTTTGTGCCGAGAAGTAGATATTGCCAGCATTCAGATTGCTAAATGGGTGGGCAACTCGGCTGAAATGATCGATCGCGTTTATGCGAAGCCTGTTAAGCAAGTCCAAGTTCCTGAACTTTGACTGGAGCAGTTTTCTTGTTTTTCTCCCTTTGACGATGATGGCAAAAGTTGGCACTACAGTCGCTGACAAGACTTAAAGCAGTCGATGACTTCAATTTGAACTATTTTGTGGTTAGCCATCCACCTGCTATCGACATATTGGGCATAAAAAGAAGTTTGCTGACATAGCAGATTGGGTTATGTAGAGGTTTTAATAGCACTTAGAGAAAGTATTTTCTATTTTGCTGAAATCTCCCTCTCAACCATGCCCCCTTCAAACTCGATTTTTATTTCCTACCGTCGCAGTGACAGCAATGATGTTACTGGACGTATCTACGATCGCCTGTCTGAACACTTTGGGCGAAAGGTTGTTTTTAAGGATGTAGATTCTATTCCGCCTGGGGTGGACTTTCGGACGCATCTCAATCAAGGTGTGGGCAATTGTCAGGTATTAGTCGCAGTCATTGGTTCAACTTGGCTCAGCGTGCAGGATGATGAGGGAAATCGACGGCTTGATAAGCCTGATGACTGGGTGCGGGCAGAGATTGAGACGGCATTAGGGAGAAACATTCCCGTGATTCCTTTGCTAGTGGGAGGGGCACGGTTGCCGAGAGTCGATGAATTGCCAAATACGCTAGCAGAGTTAGCTTATCGGAATGCGGCTCAAGCTCGACCTGACCCTGATTTCCATCAGGATCTGACTCGGCTGATTCGGGCGCTTGAGGAAATTGTGGGATCGCCTGAACTGTCAGTAGAGGCAGAGGCTCCCACTAACTCAGCTCAGACTCTCAAGCTGCAATACTTACAAAACAAACGTAGCAATCTTGAGCAGCAGCTTGAAGTCGTTCAAGCCGAAATGGAAGCCATTGCTGATGTAACCATTAAAGGTCAGTATGAAAATCGTTTGAATCTTTTGTTTCAGCAGATTGAGCAGGTTGATCAAGATATTCAAAAGGTTAGGAAAGGATGAGTAGTAACCCTAAATTAGAGTATTTGCAATCACGACGCTCTGAATATAAGAAACAGCTTGATGAAGTGCAAGCTGAACTTGACGCGCTCATTGACATAACACTGAAGAACCAGTACGAAAACCGTTTGCATCTGTTGTTCAAACAAATTGAGCAGATTGATCAGGAAATCGAGAGCTTGAAAGGTTCTCTCCGTAAACGAAACATTGAGCATCTGATTGAGATTTTGCAAGCTAGTGATATCCAGGAAAAGATGGATATTTTGCGGGCTACTTATTTAAATGTTTTGAAGCGTCGAGGTTGGAAGATTCAGCATGATCCTGCAACGCCAGGTGAGATTGTTACTCAGTTATTACGAATTCCTAAAGGTCAATTTGACTATGACGCATTGGAAGAGTTCGTTGCCTACTTGGTGTCTGAGCTTCAAGAAGCAGGTGCGATCGCAGCGTTGCAGCAATGGATTGATCAACAGCTAGATAAGGACTGGGCTGCCTTACTGCAACAGGTAAATCAGCAGGAGGCACAACAGGCGCAACAGGCGCAACAGCTTCAGACGGCTTTGCTGATAGCCATCAGCCGTAGTGACGGAGCATCAACCCAATCGCAGTCTGAGACTTACTATCAGATTAAAGCGTGGCTGATTCGCGACACTCAAGACTATCAAGCTCATCAGCAAGGTATCAGCCCCCTCATAATTGCTGGGATGACAGGGGATGAAACCTATGCACAGTCCAATTTGCCCCATGAACTACCCAACCTCATTTCTCAATTTTTAACTGAAAGTAGCCACTTGTTTGATAATGAGCCAGAGTTACATGTCTGCTTGCCTGTAGAACTGATGAATCATGACGTTGATCTTTGGCAATTAGATGACGATGGACCTGTTAAACCACTCCTGGGTCGTCCGTATAAGGTGGTTTTGCGATGTACAGAGCGCTGGAGTCGCAGCTATAAGCAAGAGAAAATATGGAAGCAAAAGTGGGAGCGGCACAAGTCTTTATTAGAGAAGATGGCTTGTGATGCTTTCATTGAAGGGGACGATGATGACCTGGAAACGCTTTACTACGAGCTACTTGAGGAAACGGCAGTTGGTTTGAAAGTTAAGCAAGCTCCGACTACTGTTGGGGTAAATAGCCTCTTTGGAGTACTTTTACAAGTAGGCATACCGATCGCTATCTGGGGTCGTTCAAATCTTAATAGCACAACTAACGAGACTGAGCTGGCTCGAATATTGAGTTTATGCAAGCTCAGAAATTTGCTTCATACGGTTAAAGAAGAGCGTCTAAAAGCCCGTAAAGCACCAGTGGATGCCCATATTGGCCATCATTTATCTCTCCTATGGGATGACCCTTATTTAGTCCCCCCGAAGTCTGCCTAATTTGAGAACTCCATGAGTAACCCACCCGAAGACTGGAAGCTGTTTCAAGGCGATAACCGCGAACCCCATGACGCGATCGCCGACTTGCCCGATGCCCCACCCTGGCGACCCTTTGGTAAAGACCCCAATCCAGGTGTTAGTCGCCGCAAACGTCGGGGTAAAACCTTTCAGGCACAGCCTGAAGAGATTGAGATGGTTAATGCGGCGCTGTACCTGCGGCGACCGCTGCTGATTACCGGCAAACCGGGGACGGGTAAATCTTCTCTAGCGTATTCGGTGGCTCATGAGTTGAAGCTAGGGGAGGTCCTCTATTGGCCCATTACTACCCGTACCACGCTGAAGGATGGTCTTTACACCTACGATGCCATTGGTCGTCTGCAAGAGGTCAAGCAGTCTGAAGCGAAAGGGGACTACACCGAAGACCCACAAAAAATAGCCGACTACATTACCCTGGGACCTCTGGGAACTGCTCTGCTGGAGTCACCTAAACCCCGTGTGCTGATTATTGATGAGATTGATAAAAGTGATATTGATCTACCGAATGACCTGCTGACTATCTTTGAGGAAGGTCGGTTTGAGATCCCAGAGTTGGCGCGACTGGAAAAAGATACGGATGACCCCAATCAAAAAACTGAGCCAATCGTCGTCAAGGTACGCACAGCCTATACCGACGAAGCCGAAACCACCTACGCAGAAAAAAAAGTTAAAATTCGCGGTGGCCGAATCACCTGCCAGGAGTTTCCTCTGGTGATTTTGACCAGTAATGGTGAACGCGATTTTCCGCCTGCTTTTCTGCGTCGTTGTTTGCGGCTCAATATGCGCGACCCCGATCGCGTTCAGCTAGAGCGCATTATCAAAGCCCATCTAGAGCAATGCAATCTTTCAGACAGTCAGGTCAGCGAGTTGATTGATCAGTTTCTTAAACGTCGAGATAAAGGAAGAGAGCAACTTTCTACCGATCAACTGTTGAATGCCCTGTTTATGATTATTCGCCAGCGCGACTGGGTAGGCGACGAAAAAGAGAGCTTGCTTGACCACCTACTTGCACCGTTAGATCGGGCATTAGAGGTCAAGCCTAAAAATCGTTCGTCGGAGGCTAAGGGCAAATGATCGATCGCCTCATCGCGATGTTGCAGCAAAATAGTCTGCTTCTGAGCGATCAGGAGATTGCAGCCTTTAGTGAGGCACAGTCGGTGTTGCACGACGAAGACATTGCCGATGCGCTCTGGTTAGCGTCTAAAATGGGTGGCGCTTACGACATTGATCCAATGGATGAGTCAGACGGATCAGAGGATTCTGGTGCAGGAGCATCGATTCAGATCATTGATGACAACACGCCGCCAGTAGAACCCCAGCCCTTTGTTTCTGCCTATATGCCCCAGAGGGCTAAGCCTGAGCCATCCTCTGTCGAAACACCAGAACAGGGCTTGCCCATTCAAGTCCAGGCTGCCCCTGCTCTGCCCAACCCGCGTGACATTGGGCGATCGCTGCGTCCTTTGATGCGAAAGGTGCCGTCATTGACCCGATTAGAACTCGATGAAATTGCCACCGTTAACCGCATTGCCGAGCGAGATATCTGGGTGCCGGTTCTCCAACCCTCACCCGAACGCTGGTTTGACCTGGAGTTAGTGATTGAAGCCAATCAATTTAGCTTTATTTGGCAAGATACCCTGGATGAATTTCAACAGTTGGTGGAATGCCAGGGTGCTTTTCGGAATGTCCGAACCTGGTATGTCCGCGAGGGGGCTACAGGGCAACCTGAACTGGTAGCTAAAAAGCAGAAACAGACAGACACGGAGCTAGACCAACCGTTACGAAGCCATAAAGAGCTGGTTGATACATCGGGGCGGCGGTTAGTGCTATTGATCAGCGACTGCCGATCTCAAATCTGGAAACGCGGACAGATCCATGACTGGTTAGCCCTCTGGAGCCAGCACGGACCAGCGGCGATCGCCCAACTGTTACCCGAACGGCTGTGGAGCGAAAGTGAACTGGATGTAGGGTTTGCTGTGCAGGTTGGTTCCCTGATCCCTGGTGCCCCCAATTCAAAACTGCACGTTAGAGAACTGCCAATTCGCACTGAAATTGCCCCGGTGGATGGATTGACAGTCCCAATTGTGACGCTAGTTCCTAGTGCGCTGAAGCAGTGGGCATTGGTCATAGCGGCAGCGGGTCGGCAGCGGTCTCCGGCTCGCCTGTTTGACCTATCGTGGGTGAAAGATCCAGACCGGGATCGATCCAGGGCAGTGATTCACCCGAAATCTGCGAAAGAACGAGTAGAACTGTTCAAAGCGACTGCCTCTCCCCTGGCTCAACACTTAGCTAGTCTGATGGCAGCAGTTCCGGTAGAGTTGCCCGTCGTGCATCTGATTCAGCAAGAATTATTGCCAGATGTGCAGCCCGTGCATATTGCCGAGGTGTATTCGAGTGGGCTATTAGAAGCCGTTAAGCCCAAAAATGTAAAACCAGGTCAATCAACGCTGGATACCTCTACGCAATACGACTTTGTCGAAGATGTTCGGAAGGTGTTGAATGAGACTACGCCATTAGATGAAACTCTGGGGGTACTGGAAGCCCTATCTCAGCGCATTGCTAGAACGCTGGGTTTTGAAATCAAGAGCTTTACGGCGCTGCTCTCCCCAAAATCTGCCTGGAGTAAAGCAGCAAAAGATGCCATTTTGCCCTTTGCCCAGGTTGCGACAGAGGTTCTTCATCGCTTGGGCGGCGACTATGCTGAGCTGGCTCAGTTAGTGGAGCAAGATGCTCAGGGCTATTCTGACTGGATTCAACCGATTGATTCTAGTGCAGCCGATCCAGAGCTAAAGGTGCTCAACTTTAGAACCGCTCGCTTTATAGACCTTGAAGCAGAGCCTGAACTGGGGGAAGACTTCCCACCCATTCAAACCGACGAGTTTACAATAACCACCATCGTTATTGAACCAGACAGAGATGCCACTTCCATCGACGTACAGCCCTTTAACTTTATTGTTGCCACTCTCCAGCGCAATGATACTATCCAACGTGATGGCACCATTAAGCATGATGGCACCGCCAGGTATGATGGCACTGCCAGGTATGGTAGTACCCCTGAATGGGTGATCCGCCATCAAGAAGGACACGGATATCACTTCTTTGAAACGCTAAGCCTCCCCAGAAGCATCTTGCTTGAAATGGTTTCGATCCCTGGAGGAACATTTTTGATGGGGTCGCCTGACAATGAACCCGATTGCCAATCGAGCGAGTCTCCCCAACATGAAGTGACAATTGAACCGTTCTTTATAGGGCGATTCCCAATTACACAGGCGCAGTGGCAAGCTGTAGCGACTCTGCTACCTGAGATCAATCGAGCACTAGACCCCGCACTAGCTAAGCAGTTTGGGGAGCTTGACCATCCTGTTACTCAAGTGAGTTGGTACGATGCCGTGGAGTTTTGCGATCGCCTCTCTCGCCACAGTGGAAACTTATACCGCTTACCAACTGAGGCTGAATGGGAATATGCATGTCGGGCTGGAAGAACAACCCCATTTCACTTTGGCGAAACTATTAGCCCTGAACTCGCCAACTATCGAGGAACCGAAGCTTATAATGGCGGACCAAAAGGTGAATACCGGGAAAAAACAACCCCAGTAGACCACTTTGAGGTTGCCAATGCCTGGGGATTATCGGATATGCATGGGAATGTGTGGGAGTGGTGCCAGGATCACTGGCATGACACCTATGAGGGAGCACCCACGGATGGCAGCGCCTGGTTGAGTGAAGACGAGGATGCTGCACGAGTAATACGCGGCGGTTCCTGGGACTTCATTCCGAGGAATTGCCGTTCTGCCACTCGCAACTTTTACTCCCCGCGCGTTACCTACGTCAGCTTTGGTTTTCGAGTTGTCTGTAGTTTCCCCAGGGCTCTTAGCTAACCCTTGGGCTGAGCTTGTCGAAGCCCTTTCTCTTTTACCCTCTTACTCTCTTACTGTCTTGGGCGCAAAGCGCCTCGAATTTTTTGCTATTTTGGCTATCTTCCAATCATTCTTGCGCCCTTTTCCCTGTCATTCCCGCCGACGCGGGAATCCAACAATTTACGGCTGTCATTCCCATGAAAATGGGAATCTATAAACTTAATAACCCCAACATTTAACATCTATAAACATGAACAAACAGCCTGCCATCTACATCATGGCAAGCCGGCGTAATGGAACCCTTTATATTGGAGTAACCAGCGATCTGATTAAAAGGGTTTGGGAACATCGCAATGATCTGGTTGATGGGTTCACAAAGCGCTATAGCATTCACTGCCTCGTCTATTTTGAGCAGCATAGTGACATAGCTACAGCGATTCAGCGTGAAAAGCAGCTCAAAAAGTGGAATCGAGCTTGGAAGATTGCGTTGATTGAGGAGGCAAACCCTGAGTGGTTGGATTTGTGGGTGACGGTTTTTGGGGAGGAGGGGACTACTGGTTAAGGGTTTGCTGGTTTTTTGTGGATTCCCGTTTTCACGGGAATGACGGACGTGGGAATGGTTTTTTGTGGATTCCCGTTTTCACGGGAATGACGAAGGAAATTTATGGCTGTCATTCCCGCCTGCGCGGGAATCCAGATCAATTAGGATACATAGAGGTGGATTCCCGTTTTCACGGGAATGACGGAAGAAATTACTGTATGAAAAACGATGGCTGCCATTTCAGATCCACTGCCAAAACTCACCTATCTGCAACGGCAGGGAACTGCCCAGTTTTTTAATGAACCATTGGGCAATCACCTGGCACTTAAAATGATGCTGATTCCAGCAGGCACCTTTATGATGGGTTCGCCAGAGGATGAACCTGAGCGGATGGAGCATGAAGGACCCCAGCATGAGGTGAGCGTGAGTGCCTTTTGCATGGGCAAATACCCCATCACTCAAGCCCAATGGCGATTTGTGGCAGGGCTACCGCAAGCAGAGCGAGAACTGAAGGCTGATCCCTCACAGTTCAAGGGTGACAACCGTCCAGTAGAGCGGGTGAGCTGGTACGATGCGGTCGAGTTCTGTGCCCGCCTTTCCCACTACACCGGACGCAGTTATCGGCTACCGAGCGAAGCGGAATGGGAATATGCCTGTCGAGCGGGCACCACAACCCCGTTTCACTTTGGAGAGACGATCACAACAGAGGTGGCAAATTATCGAGGAACAGATAACGAAAAATATAAATGGTCAGGTTCTTACGGGCAAGGTCCTAAAGGTGAATATCGACAAGAAACAACTCCGGTAGACCATTTTAGCAGCGCCAATGCGTTTGGGCTGTGCGACATGCATGGCAACGTCTGGGAATGGTGTCAAGATCATTGGCATGATAACTATGAGGGGGCACCCACTGATGGAAGTGCCTGGTTGAGTGAAGATGAGAATGCAAGACGAGTGATACGCGGCGGTTCCTGGGGCCTCAATCCGAGGAGTTGCCGTTCTGCCTCTCGCTTCGTCAACGACCCGCCCGCTACCGACTACAGCCTTGGTTTTCGGGTTGTCTGTAGTTTCCCCAGGGCTCTTAGTTAACCCTTTCTCTCTTTTACCCTCTTACTCTTTTTGGCGCAGAGCGCCTCGAATTTTTTTTGCGATTTTGGCTATCTCCCCGTCATTCCCGCGCAGGTGGGAATCCAAATAAATAGGATACTTAGAAGTGGATTCCCGTTTTCACGGGAATGACCGAACCGTTTCACGGGAATGACGGAATCTGCCTCAAAACCGAATACATTCTGTACTTCCAGCATTCATGGTGAGGAATTTGGTAAGAGTAGCGTCATTGTGAATGAGAACCCTACTTTGAGCGATCTGCCGATTATTCAAAAGACCTACGATCTAATTAAGTGGTATGTGCCCATCTTGAATCGGCTGCCGCGTGACCATAAATTTGCTTTGGGAGAACGAATTATTGCAGGTCTGTATGACTTACTGGAGGGTTTTATTCAAGTTCGTTATACCAAAGAGAAATTGCCTCAGCTGAAAGCGCTCAACATTCGGTTAGAAGTATTGCGCCATCAAACCCGGCTATTGCTAGACTTTCAGATTTTGTCTGCTCGTCGTTACGGGTACGCAGGGCAGTCCATCAACAGTATCGGGATGGATCTGGGCAGTTGGATTAAGCAACAGCAAGCTGTATGAAACGCTATGGCAATTTGTGGTCGCAGATAACGGATTTTGAAAATCTCCTGCAAGCGTCGCAGCAAGCGCAGCAGGGCAAACGATATCGCTCCAGCGTATTGGCATTTAACTACAACCTGGAGAATGAACTGTTAAAGCTGCAAACAGAGCTGCGGCAGAAAACCTATACACCGGGCGGCTATAAAACCTTCGTGATTCGAGATCCAAAGTCGCGGTTAATTTCGGCAGCACCTTATCGTGACAGAGTGGTGCATCACGCCCTCTGCAATGTCATTATCCCTTTGATCGAGTGCACATTCATTCACGATACCTACGCCAATCGCAAGGGGTATGGTACTCATCGTGCCTTGACTCGGTTCACAGACTTTGCTCGCAGCAGTCGCTATGTGTTGCAATGCGATATCCGCAAATATTTCCCAAGTATTGACCTCGCCATTCTGAAGGAGATGCTACGGCGTAAGATCAAGTGCCCAGACACACTGTGGTTAAGCGATCGCATCATCGACAATAGCAATGACCAGGGCGAAGACGTAGAATACTTTCCCCACGACAATCTGCTAACCCCAATTCAGCGGCGCAAAGGGCTACCCATCGGCAACCTCACCAGTCAGTTCTTTGCCAATCTCTACCTGAGTGGCTTTGACCATTTTGTTAAAGAACAACTCCATGCCCAAAAGTATCTGCGCTATGTCGATGATTTTGCTTTATTTTCAAGCGATCGCTCCTTCCTAGAAGAGGCACGACTGGCGATCGTAGACTATCTGGCTACACTACGGTTAAGGCTGCACCCAGTCAAAACTCAACTCTTTGAGACTCGACACGGGGCTAACTTTGTAGGCTTTCGAGTGTTGCCCGACCGCATTCGAGTGCGTAACGATAACCTAAGGCGATCGCGCGATCGCTGCCGTCAATTACAGCGAGGTTATACAGCTGGAGAACTATCACTCTCAGATATAGTGCAGCGTCTCCAAAGTTGGGAAGCACACCTGTTGCATGGCGACACCCACCGACTGAGACGACGACTATTTGACCAGTTAGTCTTTACCCCACCGCCAGAACCCCACAGGCTCCCTGTAAACTGAGCGATCGCCCCTTTTGCTCATCATTCCCGTGAACTTTTGCCCCGTCATTCCCGTGAACTTTTGCCTCGTCATTCCCATGAAAATGGGAATCCACTATTAACCATTCCAACAGCCTATATTTCCGCCTACGCGTGAATGACGTAAGAGAAAACGTGGGAATGACGGAAGAGAAAACGTGGGAATGGCAAACTGGAAGCAGTGTGAAAAGAGATAACACCAGGTGGGTGCGATAGGATAGTCGTGGGGCAGGCCGGCAAACGCGGCGGTTCCTGGAACAACAATCCGAG
Organism: Oculatellaceae cyanobacterium bins.114; assembly: GCA_033764315.1. Taxonomy (GTDB): domain Bacteria; phylum Cyanobacteriota; class Cyanobacteriia; order Elainellales; family Elainellaceae; genus FACHB-1407. The sequence goes on along the minus strand of JANRJA010000229.1, from coordinate 8,799 downwards.
GAATTGCCGTTCTGCCACTCGCAACAACAACAACCCGCGCGAAACCAACAACAACCTTGGTTTTCGGGTTGTCTGTAGTTTCCCCAGCACTCTTCCTGGCCAGAACCGGCAGGTGGGATATCTGTCGGGCGTGTTTAGAAGAGTCCAGACCTGCTCCTGTAATGCGCTTCATCATTAAGATAGCCGTATCCGAAAATCAAACTGGGTCAGTTAGCTTGGTAAGTTCGCTGAAGTGTTAGCTGACCCCTCGAGTCTTGATTGATGTCTGGCATGGTAGAACTGACACTGCGCCCAGAAAATAGACAAGCTCAATACTTCACCGAGTCGCTAGCCAACAGCGTTGGACTGGACATGATTGTAATACCCGGTGGACAGTTTGAGATGGGTTCCCCTGAGGATGAGCCTGAACGATACGATGATGAAAGACCTCAGCATTTAGTCAACGTTTCAGACTTCTGTATGGGGCGATATCCTGTAACCCAGGCGCAATGGCGATTTGTAGCAGGATTGACACCCGTTAAACAAGAACTCAACCCAGATCCCTCAAATTTCAAAGGGGATACCCTGCCAGTAGAGCAAGTAAGCTGGTATGACGCCGTGGAGTTTTGCCAACGCCTGTCAGCCTATACCAAACGAGCCTATCGGCTGCCCAGCGAAGCGGAATGGGAATATGCCTGTCGGGCTGGCACCAAAACGCCATTTTACTTTGGCTCAATTATTACCCCTGAAGTCGTTAACTATGATGGCACCAAAACTTACAACAACAGTCCTGAAGGTGAATACCGGGAAAAAACAACCCCAGTAGACCACTTTGAGTTTGCTAACGCCTGGGGATTGTCGGACATGCATGGGAATGTGTGGGAGTGGTGCCAAGATCACTGGCATAGCAACTATGAGGGTGCCCCCACCGATGGTAGTGCCTGGTTAAGTGATGATGAAGATACTGCACGAGTAATTCGCGGCGGTTCCTGGGGCAGCATTCCGAGGAATTGCCGTTCTGCCACTCGCGACTACTACAACCCGCGCGGGACCAACGACCTCCTTGGTTTTCGGGTTGTCTGTAGTTTCCCCAGGGCTCTTCCGTAACCCTTTCTCTCTTTTACCCTCTTACTCTTTTTGGCGCAAAGCGCCTCGAAATTTTTTGTGATTTTGTGAGTTTCTATTAACTTTTTCGTTACGACAAGTGAACTCGTTATTGTTATAGCTGCCGACACTAACCCTTAATTTCTGGGCGGATATAGCGGTAGAAAGTAGGACGGCTTATTTTCAAATGCTCACAAATGGATGTGACCGATCGCGTTGGGTCTATGGCAAGCGATCGCCCCTCATCTAAGCACTCTCAACCATCTGCATGATTTGTTGTCGCTCTTCTGGGCTAAGTTTTCGTAGCTCCGCCACTAACCGCATCGGAATACGCTCGTCTACCTTCTCATCAGTTGGGGGTTCTTCCAATTTCTCGAATAGCAAGCGATCGATTACCTCAAAAATGGGACGAAGCTTCTCCTCCGGCGTACACCGCTCGTACATTTCTCGCAATGCTTTGACACTGTGACCCATTGCATACGCGAGGGACTCCAACTGCCGATCGGTTAATCCAACCTGGAATGCCCAAGTAGCCCAAAAATAGCGCACCATATGGGGTGTGATGCGTTTCCCAATCAGGTGATAGGAAGTTCTCAAGTAGGAGCCACCAAAAGTTGTTCCATCACCCTGTTCTCCCGTTTCTGGTAACGGAAACAAGTAACCCCACCGCCATAGAGGTCCCCTTGGCTCCTCCACAACTTCCAGATCCTTTGGTTCAAACTCCATCCACCCCTTTGTAATCCAATGCCCCACTTGTCCTTTAAGTTTGGCATCCCACCAAGTGTAACGGTGGCGCTTGTAGAACTTTCCTGGCATCCACCATCCACACAGATAATGCTCTAGATACTCGTAGAAGTGCGTATCGTCCCCAAACTGCCGATTCGGAATCACCATTGAGTACACCCCGTAAGTTTCGTCCGTCTTAAAGGAGCAAAGCTCCAAAACCCATATCCCTTCTGGGTAAAGTTTTCCTTTATGAATATAGGTTTTGTAGAGATAGTTGTCAGCCACAGTTCCATCATGATCTTTGTCACGAACCGCAGGTGGCGGCAGTGGAAAATAGTAGCCATCAATCGGCACGTCATCTGGACGCTTTAATGGACAACTTAGAGCCACTTTAGTGGTACGAAGGTCAAACTGCCGTCGCGGCGGAACGTCCGACACAAACGCCCATTTCAGATAGTGTTGGGTCGATTTTGCAATGGCATGTCCCTCACGAAATGCTGCGTTTTTACGACGTGGGCGAGTTTCCAAACGCAACGGCTCCACTACTGTACGCCGCAGAGTGGTTAGGGCAGTCTCTCCCTCAACAACATCAGGCCACTTCCGATCTTGATTGGCAACATAGGTGCGGGTCTTCTGCCACTTCTTGATCACTTTAACAATCTGGCCAATCTTCTCCTGAATGACGCTCATGACAGGAATGGTATCGTAGTCACGCTTTCGTCTAACCTGATGACGATAACGATAATGCGCCAACCTTTGTAGTGCCAAAAGCTTGCCGTTTTTAGTCCTCGGACTCAAGGAATTATTGCGCCGCTGAATTTCCTGAAAATATTCCTCAGTCCACTCCTCAATGTGCAATTGTTTCTCATCCCAAAGATTCTGCTGCTCTCGATGAGACAACCCCTCTAACTGTTCCTCGGTAACAAGAGGAACCAAGCAATCCAAGGTCAACTCTTCTAACGGCATACCTCGAATATGATGCCAATACCCTAGCTCCAGCCGAATATCTTTGAGATAAGTGTCAGCAGTTGAATCCTTGACCGCATCACATACGCGTTTGGGATAAACCGGAGCAACTAGGAAGCAGTAAAAGTCCTCCAATTCAGGCTGTAAATGAGGTGGTGTTTCCTCTTCCCTTAGTCGATACTGCTCGTACTGCCCACTGCGAACCGTTAGAGGTAAATCAGAATAGTGTCGCCGCCCACTCACGTGACGACCAGGGCGGCACTGATTTTGGATGTTGACGGTTTGACTGTTGGGCCACCAAGGGCACTCCTTTGCCAAATTTAGAAACCATTCAAGTCTGGCACTATAGGTATTACGGCTGGCGCGAGAAGCATTCATCAAATCAAATCCTGATTGCAAATCACTCTGCAGCTTGAGCAATCGCTTAATAGGTTGATTTCTCAAACATTCGTCTGCTTCTTTCCCTGTTTCCTCCGTCATTTTGCGATCGGTTGTAATAGGTGCCTTCTTACAGGCTGAGGCAAGAAACCGTCTGCGAAGCGTTCTTAACTCGTTGTTTTTGGATTGAGCTGCTTGCTCACCATGGAGATCTTTAACAACCTCTTCAATATCTAAAAAGGCATCCAGTAAATTTTGAACGTCCACCATAATAAATCCTCTTTTGTTGCTTTTGGCTCATCAAATTGCAGTTTAGGTATTATTAATAACCTGAAAACTTGTAGAATAAATATCAGAAATTAGTAGGTAAATTTGGATATTTATTAATAATATTAAATAGAAGTATAGCATTGTTCTTCTCTTACGTTCCTGTTGGATATTTGCTATATAAAGCCTAAGTATTGATGCAGCATATGTTCTGAAGAAAACCTAGAAGAAGTCTTCAATAAATAATTGCGATTTTTCCAATACATAAGTGGTCATTAATAATTCCTCAGCTATCCAATTCTTAGGTTTATTAAGCTCTTCTATAAAAGGTACTATTTAGAAGAACACAGCTAAAACTCAAGAATTAGGGTTTACATACCTCCTAAGTACTTTCAGTCAAAGCCTTAGCCTGGACTAACTCCTGCCTCAAGCTATCTTTTAGCTCTGCACCTAAACGAGCAAATCGCTCCAACAATTCACTAGTAGAAATATTTAAATCTCGACTAGTATCCTTTAACAAATTGACAGCTGTAGGTGTGAGGCTAAAAGATGACACCTTCTTCACTTCTCCATAATTGTTCTCTGGCACCCCACGCATTGAGCGCACATTCTTTTTTTGATTTCTTGTGCAATTAGAGCAACGTTTTTTACGAATTCTTCTAGAATTGGGCATGAAACTTACCTCAAAAAATTAGGGACCCGCTAACTATTGCAGTCAACGAGTCCCGTTGGGGTTCTCAAAATATGAATGGAGAAATTGATGATTTAAGTAATATATAACCCAACTATAAATAGAAATCAATAGAAGGGTTATATAAAACTCTTCCAAAGAGAAACACTGAACCGTAAGATCACTACAAAAACTTCCTGTTCGATTATGTATCGCTTTACTGACCGTATCCAAATATCTTTCAAAAGATAAAACCTTTCGGACTGAGAAGGGAAACTTTCAATCCAGCGATTACAAACACAGACAGCTGCCGCAAGTATCTGTTCGTCCCCCAGTTAAACCGACTTGCCATGCATCCAGTAATTCATTGGCGATCGCCTCACTGCTCATTTGGGATGTGCCAGAGTAAATTCCCAGGTTGACACTGTAACGCCTCCCAAAACTTTGTTAGTGCTGTAATCTCCAGCCGATCGGGCAAGTTATTCTTACCTTTGATTTGAATGCTCAAAACAAGGATACTCCTACAAAACTGTTGAATCTATAACAGGGGTGTCAATTTATACAATTAGTGGTTGGATTGATAAAGTTAGGCATTAAGCAAGAGAAATCCATTGCTAAGGGAAAACCAAAAGTTTTTTCTCCAGAGTTTCGCCCAAAATGTATGAAACTTCCTCAAGACCGCAACACAAGTTGGCATGATAACGAGTGTTGCACTAAATACAGTTCCTAAATAGCGAAAACAAGCTCTTAAAGAGGATGAATCTTAATTTGGAAAAAAGAGTAGATAAAGCTTGCGTTAGTCTTAGAATTATAGTAGTTTAGAGAAGAAGAGAGTTTTCCTCACTTCTTTAGGTTAATTTAGAGTTCTAACTCTAATTCTAGAACTTCTAATTTACTCAAAAAAATTAAATATTTCAGGTAACCCTAACGGGAGCTAGTACTAATACGCTAGCTCCCGTTTTGTTTTTTGAGGCAACAACAATGGGTAATACTTCTAATTTTTGCACCAAAGCAGAGTTGTCTGCTGCTCTAGGTTTCAGCCCACACACCTTGAAATCAATCCGAAAGAAATTTTGGTCTGAAGGGATTCATTTCGTGCGCCTAAACTCACGTACAATCCGTTACAATCAAAATCTTTGCCTAGATTGGCTTGCGACTAGAAATTTTCCCGATCTTCACCAAAAGGCAATTGAGAATTACCTTCAAGATTTAGAGCAAAGTAGAAGTCCCTAACTAGATAATTTTCAATTCTATAACCGTAAAGTAAACTCAAGAGAAGACGATCACTAGCAGAGAGTGCGATCGCTAAAATCTCAGTTTCTTCCAACAAGAACTTCAGCAGTTTAGAGAATATTGAGTGGAGAGAATACCGCTCTACTTTGCGGTTAATTAACAATAGGTTGCGCTCACCTGCTTGCAACTCCCGATTCGGAGAATTGACAAAAAAACCGCCCCGTTTGCTTTAATCCACGGGGCGATCACACATTTATTCTGATCACCATTATGACACGGTCCAAAATTTCAAAGCTACCCAAACGTCACGCTTTTACCCAAATACTGAATGAGGTTATTCAATTTGCTTGCTCCTGTGATCTTTCGGGTACTCAATATAAGCTCTGGCTTTATCTCTGTATTCTGGATCCTTACGGCGATCGCTGGGTTGAACTACCAACTCCTACCGAAATTGCCATAGCTCTGGGAATCGATCCTGTAACTGTTAAACGTGCTGCGCGACGTCTCAACGATTGTGGTCTATTTGAAATAGATCTCAAACGTTGGAAGGCGAGAAATACAACACTTTCAGAGAAGATATGCAATTTTTCTACGGGCAAAACGATTCGGAAGATGACAAATCGATCCAATCGCCGACAAACTGATCCAGAAAACGGCAAATTGATCCACGAGACGACAAATCGATCCGAAGATTCAGATTTCGTCTTAGAAACATTGCAGGACAAGGCTTCCAGCCTTTCTCATAAAAATCATACTAATCCATACTCTCTCAAAGAGGAGAGAGAGATCGATAAAAATCAAGATTTGTCTGTACCTGGCTTACTCTTTTTTGAATCGACGGATAAACAGTCACGCAAAATTGCACCCGATTACGATAAGTGGCTTCGCAGCAAAGCGAAACAACTCAAAGAACCTCCTATCCTTATCGAGCAGTGGATTGAAGCACAGAGCTGTATTCCTGCCAATCAACGTCAATTTTTGAGTGAGCAACACTCTAACTCGATAGGGAGCAAAGTTCCGCCACCAAGCAACACTATTTTCTTTAATGAGAGAGAAGTTGAGCAAGAAATCGATTGGATGCTTCTTGGTGGAAGCCGAGAAATTGCCTATTTCAAACTGCGGCAGCACTATTCCTGCTACCCCAACTCTATCCAAACTCTTTGCGATCGCCGCTCTGATTGGGGCTTTACCCTCAATGAAGGACAACTAAACGACACTCAGCAGGAATTTGAAGGGGGCAACCAAGCGATCTAGCAAGCCTCAAGAAAGCATAGATTGCTTTGCGGAAGAGCCATTGTTATTCCTAAAACCAATATTAAGAGGATGTTAAAAACAGGGTAGGAATGTGGTCATCAAGGCTAAAACGGGAAGACTCCGAAAGGTCATATGACCATCGCCCCCATCGTAGCTTTCAGAGACATTGATGCCAAATCCAATACCGATATCGGCAACGGAAAAAATTTTGCTTCATCCCTGCAACCCGGAAGCAATTTTGCAGGGTACGTTCCGTAAGCTGGTCTCAATCGCCTGGTATTGGATATGTCTCGTCACATTGAACGATTGCTGAATCTTGATGCCCTGCTCCGATCTAAACAACGTTATACCGCTCAGACTCTTGCGGAGCAACTAGAAGTTAGCGAACGCACGATTCGTAGTGACATCGACTTCTTGCGCGATCGCTACCATGCACCAATTGAGTTCAACAAACAGCAGGGCTATCACTACACTGACTCGGAATGGCGGTTGCCGACTATCACCCTCAGCAAGGGGGAACTGTTTGCGCTGACCATCGGAGCGAGGATGTTGGAGGCTTATGCAGGTTCGCCCTATGCCCAAGATCTGCGCTCTGCCATCAATCGGCTAAGTGAGCGGCTCCCCGAACAAAGCTGGGTAGACCTGCAACAACTGGCAGATGAGCGGATCTTGTTTCGCTCTGGTGCAGCCATTGATCTCAATCCAGATGTGTGGCATCAGCTTGAAGAGGCTTGCCAGAGTCAGAAGATGGTGCAGATGACCTATTACACCGCCAGCCGTGATGCTACATCCGATCGCAAGCTTGACCCCTATGTTCTCCATATCTACCGGGGAACAAATCCGTATGTGATCGGCTACTGCCATCAACGGCAGGAGATTCGCTGGTTTCGAGTCGATCGCATCAAGTCAATTCAGGTACTTGCAGAAACGTTTGTGCCTGACCCAACCTTTGATGCCAGAGACCACTTGGAGATGATATTTCAGCACGAGGCAGGGGGCGTACCGCAGCCAGTATCTATTTGGTTTGATAAGGCGACGGCTCCTTACATTCGAGAGCGACGCTGGCATCCAACTCAAGACATTCAAGAACATGAGGATGGGTCGCTGACGCTGCATATGTTGGTGAGGGGGATGAATGATCTGAAACGGTGGATTTTGGGTTACGGCAAGGGGGCGATCGTGCGAGAGCCACCGGAGTTGATTAAACTTGTGCGGGATGAAATAGAACAAATGAACTATAATTACTTAAATTCTCTAGGAGAGAAAGATGCTGTCAACTGAGTTCAATCCAAGCGGATCAGGTTTGCTGAACTTGCCTTATGTGAAACTGAGTTTTGGTGTCATTGGGCAAACGTTGCCCGCCGATCATGGATATGGGTTGTATAGCGCGATCGCCCATCTCTGTCCTGATATTCATGAGCAGGAAGGAGTCAGTATTCAGACTATTTCTGGGGAACCTGATAAGCAAGGCAAGATTTATCTTTCCCGTCAATCTCAATTAAGAATTCGGCTACCATATGAGCCTGAGAAGATTGCTTTGGTACTGCCACTGGCGGGGCAACGTTTAGTTATCGGCAGTCATGCCATTCAATTGGGCATTCCTCAAATTCATGCCCTGCGACCAGTGGATAAGCTGCGATCGCGCATTGTCACAATTAAGAAATTCCAAGAACCTGAGCCATTTCTAGAAGCTGCTCAACGTCAACTAGATGCGTTGGGCATTCAAGGCAACCTGTTTATTCCACTGAATGAAGCCGGAGAGCCTAACCGTAAGGCAATCAAAATCAAAACTTACTCTGTGATTGGATTTAGCCTAGCGATCATGGGGCTAAGCGATGAAGATTCAATCAAACTTCAAGCAACTGGCTTAGGTGGCAAACATCGCATGGGGTGCGGAATTTTTACTGCATTTCCTCGCGCCTGGAGGTTTTACGATGCCTAAACTGCCAGAGAGGCTTTTAGCCAAAAGTAAACGAGGGACAAAAGAAATCACCCTAGAAAAGCACTTGCGGGATACAGAAGCTTGTGCGACTCAAATCTTCCGACTTGATAAACGATGGGGAAAAAACTGGTGTCGCTTCTCTGACGGGGTGACAAGAGTAGCTACAAAGCAGACTGGACAAGCTTCATCGCCCTCATACCCTTGCGATAATACTGCCACTTGTGGGGTGAGAGTTGAAGTAATTGGGTAACGATTTCAGCATAAGGAGCCATGAACTGTA
>JANRJA010000197.1:0-23943 GCA_033764315.1 Oculatellaceae cyanobacterium bins.114 | reverse complement strand
CTTTTGAGATGGGTTTGGTAGGATGGAGGCAATATATTCATTGGGATAGGTCTGCCTAAAAAACGACCTATCCTTTTTTACTAGATTTTGCTCAAATTGTTACCCGATCAGCCTTAGAGCTGTGTTTGTCACCCCGTCAGACAAAGCACTTTGTTTTTGATAGGTGGATTGTTTGGATTAACGTTGTATCACGCCAGTTTTGGATTTGCCTCGTCTTACCGCAAACTGTTTGTTTACCGGGATGTTAGAGGGGTGTTGGCGCAAATTCTCATGTTGGCGATCGCAACGCTGATCTTTGCCCCTTTCTTATTAACGGGCAACGCTTTTGGACAAGACCTGCGGGGAGCCGTTGCCCCTGTAGCGTTGCAGGGAGTGATCGGTGCATTTTTGTTTGGAATTGGGATGCAGTTAGGGAGTGGCTGTGCTTGCGGAACGCTCTACACGATTGGCGGTGGTAGCAGCATGATGTTGCTGACTTTACTCACCTTTGGGATTGGCTCTTTTGGGGCAAGCCTGACAGAATCACTATGGGCGGCCTTACCCAAAGCTGAACCTATTTCCCTCTTAAAGTCCTGGGGATGGTTGGGTGTGGGCATACAACTTGTGGTGCTGGGGGCGATCGCTTTCTTGCTCTGGCGATTGGGCAAGCCTTCCTTACAGGCAGATAAAGAGTCTACTCAACCCTTTAGTTTGAGAAACCTGTTGTATGGCCCCTGGTCGCTGGTGTTAGGCGCGATCGCCCTTGCCCTCTTAAACGGACTCACTCTCTTGTTAGCAGGTCGCCCCTGGGGTGTCACCTGGGGATTTACTCTATGGACAGCCAAAATTGCTCAAATGCTAGGTTGGAATCCGGCAACGAGTGAGTTTTGGAGTCAAGGCATGGGAGCTGAAGCACTCAGCAAAAGCGTGTTTGCCGACATTACTTCGGTGATGAATTTTGGCATTGTGTTAGGAGCTGCGCTGGCTGCTGCACTGGCAGGTCAATTAACGGTGAAAAAGCCTGCCTCAAAGTGGGCGATCGCCGCTGCCTTAATCGGTGGTTTAATGATGGGCTATGGGGCAAGATTAGCGTTTGGTTGCAATGTTGGTGCTTACTTTAGTGGCATCGCCTCCACCAGTTTGCACGGTTGGCTGTGGATTACCTTTGCCTTGTTGGGAACAGGTTTAGGAATTCGATTGCGATCGCTTTTTCAACTTTCCAATTAACGGCCTGACCCATCCTTGGTAGTCCTAAACAAGTAAGGATATGCCGTGCTTCGTGCAGCACATCCTTACTCAAAAATCATTACTTTGACTTTAGAAAAAGCAGAATAATTTACAGAACAATACATTAAAGTTACTTGAGCTTTAAGCGTGAGGAGAGCCTGTTTTGAGTAGGCTCTCCTTGTGTTTGCCTGAAAATAGAAACTGCCAAGAATGTAACTGAGTGACTTGATTTATTTAGAGCCGCCTACCTCACCCGATGGAGCCTTTGCAACGTTTCTGGGTATCGTTGCTCAAATCACTAAAACGTCGGTTTATTTGGGCATTGCAAAAGGTGCGTTTAACGCTGCTCAAGCTTACACCACGACTCAAATCCGTCCCTGGATTACATCCGGTGTAGACAGTGCCACCAAAGATCCTTATATCTTGCACACCTACGGCGAACTGTGGCTTGAACTGGAAGCGGCGATCGCCTACACCGACAAAGTAGCGGATCTCGTCCAAGCCGCCTGGGATAAGGGAGATGATTTAACTCACCAAGAACGGGGCGAAGTTGCGGTCGCCGTCTCTGCTGCAAAAGCTCTGGCAACGCGATCGGGACTCAACATCGTGAACCGCATTTTTGAAGTGACGGGAACGCGATCGACCGCAACCAAATATGGATTCGATCGCTACTGGCGCGACCTCCGCACCTTCACGCTCCACGATCCGGTTGATTACAAATTGCGAGACATTGGCAACTGGGTTCTCAACCATGAGTTACCGACGGTTACTCAGTATTCCTGATACCAATGGAGTGGCTGTGCCCCACTCTGTCCTTGTGGACTCAATCTAAACTTAATATAGGTTTTGTCTAAATGCATAACGCTAAAAAGACAGCGATCGCACAGGCTAACGTTAATCGTGTTTTTTTAGCTAAATCCAACCATGACGTGGAGGTTTAACCTCGTTGAGGTAGTAGTTGCCAACTGCATGATATTTCCATCGAGATGGATCATGTAACGTATGGGCACGAGCATTACGCCAGTGGCGATCGAGATTGAGGTGCTGAAGGGTTGAGCGGGTACCACTCACTTCAAATAATGCATTAGTAATGAGAATAGCGGCATCTTCTGCGGCGACTTTTGATTCAGCCACAGCAATGGATGCTGCCGCAACTGTATCTGCATTCATATCTGCGATCGCCTGATCAACAAATTCACCGGCTCGTTTCAAAATGGCTTCAGCGATGTGCAGCTTCATTTCCATTTCCCCAATCTTGTAAATTAACAAGGGATCCTGGTAATTGAACTCTACGCCACTATCCAACCAGGGACGAGAATTTTTGCGAACAAATTCTAGCGTTTCTTTCATGGCAGCACGAGCAATTCCAACATCAACTGCGGCGTGCATAATTTGGGAGAAGGGACCCATTGGAGTGGGGCGATCGAATGCTAAATAATGAGCGAGAACATGCTCTGCTTTGACCTTTACATTCTCTAGAATGGTTGTACCGCTTCCCGTTCCTTTTTGTCCAAAGCACGTCCAGTCATCAATGACATTGACTCCTTCTGCATTCCGTTCAATGTGAGCAATCACAGTTTTGACTTCACCTAGCTGCTCACTTACTTCCTCATCAATGCACAGCACCGGAATCCAGTGGGCAAACAGTGCCCCGGTTGAATAGAACTTCTGCCCCGTTAAAAGATAATCTGAACCGGAACGCACTAAACGAGTTTTAATCTCGCTTACATTTTTAGTTCCCCGCTCTGAAAAGGCATTCCCAAAGCGAGTTCCTTTGAGAACTAAATCAAAAAAGAATGCCTTTTGTTCTTCCGTTCCGTCAATCCGTAGTGCCTCAACGGAGTAGATATGGTTTTGCGGAAGCTGCCCTAAACTCGAATCTCCAGCCGATAGAATCGTCAGCACTTCTGCCAGAGTCACAGTTGAAACACCTGCACCACCATATTCTTTAGGCACTGTGATTGCCAATAGCCCACTTTGGGAGAGCTTTTCAACTTCAGCATAAGGAAGCTGTCGGTCTGCATCTCGTTGAGCAGCACCTTGAGCAAACTCTTCAGCCAGTTCTTTGGCAACTGCGATCGCTTCTACATCGTCTTTAATCACCCGTGCTGTTTGAGTATTTTCAAGTACGTAAGTCATTATGTTTTCCTTACTGAAAGAACAAAAAATGAACAAACCTTAAAGCTGAAAATTAACAGGTAGAATTGACTTTGGTAATAAACCATGAACACCTTTTTGAGGACTGTTCACGACCTGGGTAATCCGAAAATTTGCAGCAAGGCTACACAGGCAATAAGCCTCGTTATCCTCAATGTTTAAGCGACTGGCAAGAAAGTCAATCATGCTCCCTAAAGCAATTTGAAAGGCATCATCAATCGTTTCGGCAAAGCCGGTCGTGACGATGTCTGTAGCGGTTTCAGCGATCGGAGTTGTCAACTGCATATCCTTTCGCAGAATTAACTGAACCGTGCCATTCATCGACGTTTCGATCGCCGTTCCACACACTTCGCCATCTCCTTGGGCGGCATGACCATCTCCAATCGAGAACAAAGCACCTTGGGTAAAGATAGGTAGAAATAACCGTGACCCTGCCCGCAATTCCGGATTATCAATATTGCCACCATAGTTACCAGGCGGTACCGAACTCCGAACGTCTGGCGTTGCGACTCCTAAAATTCCAAACATTGGGCGGATTGGGATCTGAACACCGCTACCTTTAGGAAATTCGGCAACGCCCTTGTCTAAATCCAGATCAATAAAGCGCAGATGCCCCTCCGTAAATCGTTCCTTCATGGCTCCCCATCCAGGGCGGATAGCATTGAAGGCAACGGACAATCGCGGCGTAATGGAATGCAAGCGGATTTCTAAAACATCACCAGGTTCTGCCTCTTCCACAAAAATGGGACCTGTCAGTAGATGAAATCCGCCTCCTACCTGCCGCTCTAACGGTAAGTGATGACAAATATCCAATAGTTCCGGCGTGAGAAATCCGGGGGGAGCCTGTTTATAGAGATGAAAACCAGTGTAGGTTTCAACATCAATAACATCGCCCGATTTCACTACAAGAGCGGGTTTAAGATGGGCTGAAAAACCTCCAAAATGAACTGTTTCACAGGTTGCCTTTAAAGTATGGTGAGCCATAAGAGATAAGCAATGAGCTGTTTTTAATTGGCTGCTGAAATAGGTGGTTCGATCTAAATCAAGAACCCCAAAATATCAGGTTTCAATGATTAAATTTTTCACCCATTTAGCTGATCAAATGACAAGAATTCTATAAACTAACTTGAGTCAGTAATTGGCTTAAATGATCAGCGATCGCTTCTAAGGGGTGAGTAGACTGCTGAGTACGGCTGAGTAATAAAGCTCCTTCGATTGATGTCAAGATCAGCATTGACCAGGTTTCTGCTAAGTCAGCGGAAAACCCACTTTTTTGCAATCGATTCTGAATTAACGTAAACCATTCTCGATAGATTTGCTCACAGATTTGCCGTAGAGAGTCATGGGTTGCTGAAGCCTCCACTGCAACGGTTGCAACCGGACAACCCCTGCGAAAATCTGAAGAATTGAGACCTTCTGCTAGAAACAAAATTAAAGCTTTAACTGCCTCGCCCACGTCTTCGTTTGAGTTAAGAGCTGCCTCCATGTTTTGGCTTTCAGTGACTCCTGCCAACTGAATAGCCGCGATCGCCAACTCTTCCTTTCCACCCGGAAAGTGGAAGTAGAGTGATCCTTTGGGCGCATTGCTCTCCTGAAGGATTTGATTCAACCCAGTGGCGTGATAGCCCTGAACTCGAAACAAGTCCACCGTTTTTGCGATCATACGTGCCTTGGTATTTCTACCGTTTTTTACCAATGTTTTCTTTGCCTGACTCACGATTCCTCGAAGTAATATAACGACTGGTCTATAAAACTGTTTGTATCTCCAATCACATTTACTAGAAATAGACTGGTTTACATATTTTTTTCCTAAAAACTTCAGTTTTTGTATAACGATTAACAAGATCTCCTTGAGTGAATTGCTTACTATCATCTCCAACTGAATACTTTCATTACGATTGACGATCAACATCTTGCCAATCGTCAACGACTGGAATGCCCTTAGACGTAGGTTTAACTTACTTCCAGATTGCCAAATAAGTACGGCAATGAAAGATTTGAGTCGCTCAGACTATCTAGAAAAGGATTCTATTAGCAACTAGTTATCTTTTATAGACCTTGAGTTAGACCATTATTGCTCAGGTTTCAGTTTAATTAAGCTAGAAGAAATAGCTTAAAAATGAAAGCTTTATGTACCTTTGAAATCAGTTTTGGTGCAAATCAATTCTGATTACTTTTGTTGAATTGTTCTTAAAGCTTAAAGCTCAGGAAACAGTATTGAAGGAGATTGACATGAGTAAACGAAAAAAAGGGCGATCGCACGATTGGAAAACCCTCAATGATGATTTGTTCCATCCAATTGGATCGTTGAACCGACGAGGTTTTCTTCGGTCTTGTTGTTTAGCATCATTGGCATTTCTCACTGCTAATTGCACGGCTCAAAGTAACAGCAACAGCACGTCTACCAGTTCCCCGACCGCATCAGAATCTCCTGCCTCTAGCAGTGGAACCATTTTGCGGGTCGGGCATTTGCCTGCGGGATGTGTCTCTCACTTGCTGTTAGCCAATAAACGCGGTTTATTCAAAGACGCAGGGTTGAATGTCCAGCTAACCCAGTTTAATGGACCGGGTGAAAACCTTCAGGCACTGGTGGGAGGTGCTCAAGATGTTGTTCATAATCCCTGGACAAACACCGTTGCAGCTTACGCTCAGGGAACTGAGAGCTTGCGGATTATCAGTGGTTCTGGCAAAGGCGGCATTGAGTTGGTTGCACGGGATGGCTCGGTCAAAACTCTAGACGAATTGGCAAAAGCGGCAAATTCAGGACTGAGAATTGGCACCCTTCAACTCGATACGTTGGAACTGGTTGTTTACGGGCACTTGAAGAAACTGGGAGTTGATTACTCTGCCTACAAGATGACTTTCTTTCCCAGCATGGTGGGGATGGGAGAAGCGTTAATGCAAAAGTCTGTTGATGTTTGCTCCCTGGCGCAACCTTATGCAGAGACGGTTGTTTCTCAAGCTAAAGGAACTTACCTGGGTGACTCAAATGGCGCGTGGGGGCCAGAAGCATCAGACTGTGTGATCAGTACTCGCTCCGATTTCATTTCTAAAGAACCGAACTTGCTGGCAGACTATTTGGCCGTGTTACGCAAATCGGCTGAAGACCTGAACGCTAACTATGATCAGGCGATCGCGGATCTTGTTCCGGTCTATGGTTCCACGCCAGAAATTTTATCGGTTGCGCTGAAGCGTCAAGTGCCTCAAGCTGTTATGGACGACGCAGGCGTACAAAGTTTGCGAAATGGGGTGGGCTTTTTAGCTGATTTGAAATACCTCAAACCAGAACAGACGAATTTGATTGACACCGTATTTGACGGATCAGTTCAAGAAACATCGCTCAAAACAGCCTGATTTCTCAAGCGATCGCCTTCTCACGATTCCTCCGATTCCTCCTTTGCTGATCTCCTTCGCTATTGCTTTATGCGTCCCGCGAAAACCTCTCTTCTCACAATTGAGCAGACCCCAGCCTTGCGATCGCCATCTGGGGCTTCCCAAAAGCGATTTCAAATCCCCTGGTCAGCCTTCACGTTCTTACTTGCGTGGTTATTTCTCGCATTATTTTGGGAAGTGGGTGCGGCGACTGGTTTTTTGAATCGAGATATTTTGCCGCCTCCCAGTGCAGTCATTCCCTACGTGTTACAAGGACCGGGTTCTGCTGGCATCGGTCCCCAACAGGTTAGCTATGGAGAAGCGATTATCAAGACACTGTGGCGGGTGACAACAGGATTGGGGTTGGGATTAGTCGTTGCGATTCCGCTTGGCGCAACGTTAACCATTGCGCCAGTTCTTCGGCAGTTTGTTATGCCCATGATTCAGACCATTGCTCCGATCGCTCCCGTTGCCTGGGTTCCCGTTGCGATCGCCTTAATGGGCATTGGCGATCAATCTGCGATTTTTGTGGTTTTCATGGGCGTGTTTGCGGTCATGACGATCGCAACCGCATCAGCCATTGAAGGCGTACCACCGGAATTGTTGAAAACAGCTAAAAGCCTGGGAGCTAAGAACTATCGCCTCTGGCTATGGATTGTTGTACCTGCGATCGCCCCCAGTTTGCTGACCATTGTAAGAGTTAACTTTTTTGCTGCTTGGATGTCGGTTCTGGCGGGTGAAATGGCGGGCATTAATTCCGGTTTAGGCGCATTGATTATTTTGGGACAACAACAATTCAATATGCGATTGGTGATGACGGGCATCATCACGATTGGGCTATTAGGATTTACAGTCGATCGGTTGATCTTGTTCATTCAAACCCGGTTGCTGTGGTGGGAACCTCGCACCAGAGCGATGGAGGGACATCGTGGCTGAACTCCGGTTTGAGCAAGTCTCGAAAGTGTATGGTCGCCATGCTGCGGTGACAGATGTGAACCTGACGGTTCCATCGGGTTCTTTTACCGTATTGATTGGGCCATCCGGTTGTGGCAAAACAACCCTGTTAGAAATTGCGGCTGCCCTGGAGCAACCCACGACTGGGCGAGTGCTACTGGGACATCAGCCGATTACTGAACCCGGACCCGAAACAGCGATCGTCTTTCAGCACCACAATTTATTTGAGTGGATGACGGTTCAAGATAATGTCGCCTTTGGATTGCGAGCGCAAGGCATGGGTCGGCACGAACGACGACTTCGCGCCAGTAAGCTATTGGCAGATGTGGGACTGATTGAACATGCCCGCAAGCTGCCGAGAGAACTGAGTGGGGGAATGCGACAGCGAGTGGCGATCGCCCGTGCCCTCGTCCTCAATCCGCAGGTTCTCCTGATGGATGAACCTTTTTCTGCCCTTGATTATCAGACTCGCCAGATTATGCAGCGTTACCTGCTGGCGATGTGGCACCATGCCCAAGCAACGGTTGTAATGGTGACTCATGACCTGGATGAGGCTTTGACCCTGGCAGACCAAATTGTCCTCTTTTCTGGCACACCCGGTCGTATCATTGAAACGGTTCAACTTCCTCAAGAACGACCTCGCAATCCCGATGATGCCCGCTTAAGGGACTTACGTTCCTACTTACGGCATCACCTTGAACGAGAAGTTGCACTAGGGGAGTTTACCGCTGCTGAACTAGAAGCGATCGATCGAGAAGGCGTTACGGTAGAACTTTAATGTCACAGATTAGTCTGTCACAAATGATCGTGTGACGCGACTTTGCCGGACTACACGCGATCAAAAATCTTGTTTCCAATTAAGTCTAAATTGCCATGCTTGAATTCATCACATTGCCCAATAATCTGCTTCCTCCTCCTGCACCTTATTCTCATGCCGTACGAGCAGGCGACTTTCTGTTTGTCACAGGACAACTTGCCGAAGATCCCGTAACCGGAGAAATTTTTCGCGGAGACATTGCCGAACAAACTCAGCGAGTCATGGAAAACTTGAAATTAGTGCTGGAACATGCTGGATCTGGATTCGATCGGGTTGTGATGGCACGTCTTTTTCTCACAGATTTCAGAGACTATCAAGCCGTGAACCAGGTTTTCTCTGCTTACTTCTCAGATCATGCCCGTCCAAGTCGAACCACTGTCGGTGTCATCGCGCTAGCGGGTCAAGGAGATGTTGAAATTGACTTGATTGTCTATTGTGGGGAGTGATCTGACTCATCAGTTTGTAGTGATTGCCGAAGTGTACAAATCTGCACAAAATATGGAGGTTGAGACGATAGTTCGAGTAGGCTGCTCTCTACCCTTCTTTCCCTAGCTACTATTCCCGTAAGAGTGACGGAGTCTCCCCTCCTGGTAGCTTCGTCACCTCTGCCTCAACAAAGATTGAGTCGTGTTCTGGAGATGCAGTACAATTAAATCTACGATAAATGAGTCGAATTACCGTATATTTTGATGGTTCATGGAATTGAAACCTCAGACAAACCCATTCAGTTTGCCGTGACCCGTCAGTCAAAGCGCGATCTCAGTGTTGCCAAAACGGTGTTGTCGGTGTTGTTTTCGCTGGTTTTGCTCTCTAGCTTTTTTGTCATTATCAACGCTGGAGAAAGGGGTGTCTTGATGCAGTTTGGCAACGTGCAAGACGAGATTCTTGATGAGGGATTGCACGTCATTATCCCGCTTGTCAACACCGTACAAAAGGTGAGTGTGCGGGTGCAAAATCAAGAAATTTCAGCGGAAGCCTCCTCGAAAGATTTACAGGAAGTGTATACGGATGTGTCACTGAATTGGCACATTATTCCCACTGAAGCAAACCTGAGTTTTCAGCAAATCGGTGATCAGCAAGCCATCATCACTCGCATTATTAATCCAGCTGTTGAGGAAGTGTTGAAAGCAGTGATGGCAAAATATACTGCCGAGGAAATTATTACGCGTCGGGGAGAAGTAAAAGCAGGGGTGGATGAGTTGTTAACAGTTCGTCTGAAACCCTATCACATCGAAGTGGATGATCTATCACTGGTGCATGTCCATTTCTCAAAGCGATTTAGTGATGCCGTTGAAGCAAAACAGATCGCCGAGCAAGAAGCCAAGCGGGCTGAATTTGTGGCTCTCAAAGCGGTCAAAGAAGCTGAAGCAAAAGTCAATTTAGCCATCGGAGAAGCCGAAGCACAGCGTCTCTTAAGAGAGAACTTAACACCAGAATTATTGCAAAAACAGGCGATCGACAAATGGAATGGAAGTTTACCGTTGGTCATTGGTAATGACACCACTAAAGTGGTTGATTTAAATCGCCTGATTCAGCAAAGTGTAGGGCTACCTACGGCCTCTTCTCGCTGATAGATGGGCTTGAGTAATAGTTGCTCAAAGGCGATCGCCACTCGACTTTGAAACCGTTCCCGGTGCACCAACATGAGAACAGGTTGAATCATATCTAAACTATTTGAGCGTTCATTGGGTTGCTGATAAATCACGTTTACGGTACGCAGCGTTCCCAATTGCAACTCTTTCTTGAGCATTAGTTCTGATACAGCGGCAGCACTCTTACTTTGCTCAACCACTGACTTTACCATTTCACTACTGGTTAAGATCAACTCAACGTTGAGTTGGAGTGGATTAATACCCATTCGATGCAAATTTTCCTCAAACACCTGTTGAATGGCAGAACCTGTTTCTCGCATGATCCAGGTTGTGGTAAGCAGTTCGTTAGCAAGAACATGCCCTCGTTTGTACCAGGGATGCGATCGCCCTACTACGACTTGGAGGCGATCGCTCCCAACGACTTCCCGCCGCAACATGTTCTGCAAAGATGGTTTAACGCTGCCCGTCACCAACCCCACATCAAACAAACCTGCTACGGTGCCCTCTCCAATTTCTTCAGCATTGGCTAATGTGCAGTTCACCGTGATCCCCGGATATTGCTGCTTAAACCGACTAATGCGATCGGGGAGCCAGTAGTTTCCTAAAGTCAGGCTTGAGCCTAGCCGCAACTGTCCTCGTTGCAGACTGTTTAACTCCCGCAATCCACGCTCGGTTGAGATTACTTGATCAAGAATTTTTTGAGCTTCTATCTCTAATAATTTGCCTGCTTCTGTAATTTCAATATGTCGTCCAACTCGGTGAAAGAGTCTGACTCCGTACTCTTTTTCTAAACTATTCACGGCTGCGCTGACCGCAGGCTGGGTGATGTAAAGCTCTTCAGCAGCACGGGTGAAATGCAGATGCTTTGCGACCGCCAAAAAAATTCGCAATTGTTCAAGCGTCATTACCTCTGTGCTACCATCCCGAGAAACACCTATAAATCGATCGATTTATAGTATTTTAAGCGATCGCCCGTTTTTTGTCATGGTGTGGAGGATGCAGAAGGAGGCATAAAGAGACGCGATTAATCGCGTCTGTACGGAAGGGGAAAAGGGGGCAGGAGGCTTAAATAGATTTCCAAGCCAACAATTCACCTCAATTAGTCAAAAATTTGACAGGAAAGTATCTTTTTCCTATATGAAAACTGGAGAATTGTAAACCCTTTTAGAATCAAGGTTTTAAATTTTTCACCCTATTTTTAAGTCTTATATTTTTTGAGTTTTGAAGTATCCATAAATAAAATTTATCGTCTCGACAAAAAAGAGTATTTGATTCTATCAATCTGTACCCATAGATTGAGGATTATGCACCTCGCAATGGATCCTTGTTAGGGCGAATAACCAGTTTATTTAGAAGTGCGATCGCACTTCATCTCTTACCGCATTACTGGGACTTGCCGAATGGCTCATCAATCTGAATCAAAAGCGACTCGCAGTTTACATGGTTTAAAACCAGACTGCCTCCCCTTTGGAGAGGTACTCGCTCAATCATTTGCAGTCATCGCACCGACCACCATCCCCGCTTCTAATCTGGGCTTGATTGTTGCCCTCGCCGGAACGGGAACCTGGCTCAGTTTCCTGATTGGCATGGTGGGCCTTCTGTTTGTCAGCATCAACATCAATCAATTTGCCAGTCGCTCTGCCTCACCAGGATCTCTCTATTCCTACATTGTCAAAGGACTGAACCCCACAGCAGGTGTAATTTGTGGCTGGAGTCTGGTGTTAGCTTACTTGTTTACTGGGATGTCGGTTTTGTGTGGCTTTGCCAACTTCAGCGATGCCTTATTAGGCCATCTGGGAATCCACATTTCTACTCTTTCTCTATTGGCGATGGGAGCCGCGATCGCCTGGTATGCCGCTTACAAAGATATCCAACTCTCTGCGATGGCGATGTTGTGGCTAGAAGGTGCTTCCATTCTATTAATCTTGGTGTTAGCAGGCATCATCTGGGCACATACGGGGTTTGCCTTGGACTGGTCACAACTGACATTGCACAACGCCACACCGGGTGGCATTGCGATGGGTTTGGTGCTGGTATTGTTTGCCTTTTCGGGATTTGAAAGCCCCACATCTCTTGGCGATGAGGCAAAAGATCCACTGCGATCGATCCCCAGAGCCGTCGTGGGGAGTGCCATCATGGCAGGGTTGTTCTTTATGGTGACAGCCTATATCGAGATTTTGGGATTCAACCACGCCGGAGTTTCGATTACCAGCAGCGAAGAGCCGTTGGGCTTCCTGGCGCATCAAGCTGGGTTTGGTTTTCTGGGCGATCTGGTAGCGTTTAGTGCGCTGTTTAGCTTTTTTGCTTGTGTATTGGGCAGCATCAATCCAGCCTCGCGGGTGTTTTTCACGATGGCACGCCACGGATTATTCCCTTCGATGTTGGGCGAAGCGCATAGCTTTAACCGCACTCCCCACGTTGCCGTGACGCTGTGTTCGCTCCTGATGTTTTTAATTCCTGGATTACTCTCAATTTTCCATGTGCCGATCTTTGCCAGCATGGGTTATCTAGGGGCGATCGCCAGCTATGGATTTCTCACCGTCTATGTGTTGATTTCAGTCGCGGCTCCGGTGTATTTACAACAGATCAACCAGTTGCGATCGCGTGACATCGTGTTCTCAGCTTTAGGCGTTGGTTTCATGAGTTTGCCTGTTTTAGGCAGTGTAGGTATTCCGGGCAGTACCCTCTTTCCGGTTCCAGACGCTCCCTACAATCTGTTTCCCTATTTATTTCTGCTCTATCTCACCGTTACCTGTGGCTGGTTTTCGATTCAGCGCATTCGTTCACCTCGTTTAGTAGGAGTGATAGAGCAGAGCATTGACGAAATCCATGAGCGGTTTGCTGCCTTTGAAGCAGTGACCGTACCGACTGCCCACCTGACTGTTACCCATG
Source organism: Oculatellaceae cyanobacterium bins.114 (assembly GCA_033764315.1). Taxonomy (GTDB): domain Bacteria; phylum Cyanobacteriota; class Cyanobacteriia; order Elainellales; family Elainellaceae; genus FACHB-1407. The sequence continues at coordinate 10,953 of JANRJA010000197.1, read as the reverse complement.
AAGATTGAGGAGTGCGATCGATGACTGAGTTCATTAAAGCGATTTCGACGGGCTTCACTGCCTTTACTGCAACGAATCTAGACGATGTTTTGATTTTGCTGTTGTTTTTCTCACAAGTAAATGCAGCGTTTCAAAAACGGCATATCATCGCAGGTCAATATCTTGGCTTTGCCGCATTAGTCGCCATTAGCTTACCTGGCTTTTTTGGGAGTATGCTGTTGCCCCGTCCGTGGATTGGGATGTTAGGCATTGTGCCGATCGCGATTGGGATCAGTCGTCTAATCCCATCTGACAGTGATGCCGATGAGACGAGTGAAATGCTTCCCAATGCACATCAATCCTGGTTGGGTAGTTTCCTTTCTCCCCAGTCCTACAGTGTGGCAGCAGTGACATTTGCCAACGGAGGAGACAATATCGGCATCTATGTGCCCCTATTTGCCAGCAGTAATGCTCAAAGTTTGACGGTGATTCTCTCGGTGTTTTTTGCACTGGTGGGCGTCTGGTGCTACACTGCCTACTGCTTGATACAACTTCCGGCGATCGCTAAATCCCTGACTCGCTATGGCAATCAACTGGTTCCCTTTGTGTTGATCGGGTTAGGCATTTTGATTTTGATCGACAGTCACACCTTAGAAAACCGGGGATTGGCAGTGCTCACATTGGTGATCAGTGGGCTGTGTACGTTACACCTGTTTCGGAGTGCAGGGCGAGCAACGGAAGCACTCTCTGAAGCAATGATTCCCGATGTCAAGGAGAATTGAGGAAACCGTTATGAACTAAATCAAGACATTATGGGCTGGATTGTACAAGCCATCCTTACCGGAACGACCGCCTTTGTTGCCACCAACATCGATGACATCGTGATCTTGATGCTCTTCTTTGCCCAGGTAAATGCTACGTTCCGCCCCCGACACATTGTGATTGGTCAATATCTCGGATTTGCGATCTTAATACTTGCCAGTCTGCCTGGTTTCTTTGGCGGATTGTTAATTCCACGAGAGTGGATTGGACTATTAGGATTGTTGCCGATCGCGATCGGGCTAAAGCAGTGGTTCAATCCCAATTCTGAAGGTGAAGTGCAAATAGTGTCTGATCAGGGGATAAATCCTGAAAAGCCGCGATCGCTGATCTCTAAACTGGTAAGCCGTCTCACGCCTCAAACCTATACTGTGTCAGCGGTCACGATCGCCAACGGGGGAGACAACATCGGCATTTACGTTCCACTATTTGCCAGCTCTAATTTAACAACATTAGGCGTAACTCTGATTGTTTTTGCTGTGTTAATTGCTGTTTGGTGTGGTGTTGCATATCGATTGGCTCAGTTCCCAGCGATCGCTCATGTGTTGACTCGGTATAGCCATGCCATTGTTCCATTTGTATTGATCGGCTTAGGTATTTTCATTCTGATCGAAAGCAAAACTTATCAACTCCTGAGCTGGAGTTAGCCATCGTAGAAATTTGTAGAAATTTGTAGAAATTCGTCGAAGGAGAACCCATGAAACTCATCCAACTGATTCTCATTGCGATCGTTTTTATTGTGAATTTAGGAGTCGCTCATCCCGCTCTGGCGGATCGTCCTCCAATCGATCAAAATCCTGACTATGTCTCCATTACCGAAACCCTCACTAACCTGACTCAAGCCCAGAATACTAACACGCCCCCCGAAGGACTGACAATGGCAGAGGTGCAGCAACAAATCACCAATCTGCAATATCAGAAATACCTCATGGAGACTGGCAAAGATACCATTTGCCGTAATGACACAACTCAAACCGTGGCGATTTATGGTGCAAAACCCCAACAATCAACTGCCACGTTTGATCAGGTACTCTTTTTGCTGCCCGCGGGTGAAGCAACTGACGATGACTTTGCCTGTCAGGGAGTCTATCTACCCAACGATGTGAAGGTGGCTGGAGTCACGTTAGACAGTGCCGCTGCTATCAAAATTTTGGATGGGACTCAGCTCGTGTTGACGGAGAATCCAGATACAGGGGCGATCGCGCTAAACCTGCCTCCGGCGAGTGTGTTTAAGGCAGGAGAGGTGAATTGGGAGATCCCTGATTTGGCTCAAGCCGATCTAACCTCCTTTCCAACTGCCCCATTAGATTAACGGGTAGATGGGTGGATTGATATGTAAAGACGCTATTCATCGCGTCTCTTCTACCCACCCATTCCCTCTCTCACCCTCTCATCCCCTCATCCCCTCCTGTGCAACTATCTCCTAAAAGCAACGATTCCCCAGGCGATCGCCCCCAGCGCATCAACCCCAACCGCATTCGCGATCACCTCGCCAACGAACGAACCTACCTTGCCTGGATGCGAAGTGCGATCGCCCTGATGGGGTTTGGAGTCCTGATTGTGCGCCTGCGAATTTTGCGCCCACCGCTTGCCCCTCAGCCCCCCGGCAATGGCTGGAAGTTGGGTCTAGCCTTTTCGATTGTGGGATTGCTGATGGTATTGCTCTCTACTCAGCACTACTTTGGGGTACGCAACGACATTGAGGACGACACCTACCAGCCACCCGATCGCTGGGTCATTCTCTCTAGCATCGCCATTCTGTTACTAGGTTTAGGAGTGATTTATTACGTTTTTTCTGCTCCCTTAGATTCCCTAAACACCATCATTTTGGAATAGTCATGGGTCATTTGTTAAAGAGTGTTATCCAAAATACCAATTCTATTCATCGTTCCACAAAATAAGTAATATACAGCCAGGAGTAAGCATCTGAACGTCTTAGAATTTTCTTTATTAGTATGGGTTGGCTCGTTCCTGGCAGGATTTCTAGGAGCGTTAACGGGGTTGGGCGGTGGCGTGGTGATTGTGCCGTTGTTGACCTCCGTGTTTGGGGTGGATATTCGTTATGCAATTGGGGCATCACTGGTTTCTGTCATTGCGACTTCCTGTGCAGCGGCATCCACTTATATCCGTCAGGGATATGCCAATTTACGGTTGGGCATGTTTTTGGAAGTCGCAACTACGATTGGAGCGATTATTGGTGCAGTGCTGGCAACGGTGATTTCTATCAAACAGTTAACAGTGGTGTTAGCGATCGTCCTGCTATATTCCGCTTACTTGGCGCAACGACCCCGCTTGGAAGGAATAACTGACGAAACAGAAGAGACACTGACACAGCAATTGCAACTGCATGGCACCTATCCCACTCCCGATGGGCTAATGAACTATCAAGCTTATTCTGTGCCGTTGGGGTTTGGGTTGATGTCGATCGCGGGGGTGCTATCAGGTCTTCTGGGTATTGGCTCCGGTGCACTCAAAGTGCTGGCAATGGATCAGGTGATGCGGTTGCCGTTTAAGGTATCAACCACCACGAGTAGCTTTACCATTGGGGTAACGGCAGCGGTTTCGGCGGGGGTCTATCTGGCACGAGGATATATCGATCCAGGGTTGTCAATGCCGGTGATGTTGGGAGTTTTTCCGGGTGCGTTGCTGGGAGCAAAAGCGTTGATGGGCACCAAGGTGAGTGTGTTGCGAATTGTGTTTAGTGTTGTGTTGGTCGTGATGTCGTTCAAGATGGTTTATAACGCCTTTGGAGGGATGTAGGATGTCGCCAGAATCAGATGCTCAAAGCATGTCCGTTCAAACCTTGTCTGTTCAAACCTTGTCGATCGCCCTTGATTCCCCTTCCAATCTCGTTGTTGATCTGTCGGTCAGTTGTCCCGATTATCCGGCTCAACGGGAAGATGAGCGATCGCCCGATTACCAGTTGGGTATGATTCTTAGCCGCTTGCTCAAATACGGAGTGTGGATTGCCACAGCAACAGTTTTGTTGGGCGGCATTTTATATCTCATCCGCCACGGCATGGAACCTGTCAACTATCACATTTTTCAAGGTGAACCGGATGTTTTTCGATCGCCTGCGGGAGTTATAGATGCAGTGTTGTCAGGTCGTCGTTGTGGCATTGTTCAGTTAGGATTATTGTGCCTAATTGCAACTCCGGTCGTGCGTGTTTTGGTATCTTTTATCTTCTTTGTGAAGCAACGCGATTTTTACTACACCCTGATTACAGGATTAGTGATGAGTGGATTGCTCTATAGCTTGTTGGGTGCTTATTTTTAAGCCAATCAAATGCGGTTTCACCACAAGACTCATGCCCATTGCCCAGGCGATCGCCAACATCCATCCGGCTAAGATATCGCTGGGGTAATGCACACCCAGATAGAGACGTGTCCAAGCGATCGCCGCTACGTAAACACTGCCCAACGGGAAGGTCAGCCAAATCCACCGACTGCCCCACGTTAAAATAATCAAGGTTGCTGCAAACGCCATACTCGTCATGGCGTGACCACTGGGAAACGAAAAATCTTGGGGCAACACATACCCATCCCACAAATGAGGACGAATGCGATGCCAGAGTTCTTTGGCCGCTAGATTAATCGCAACACATCCGACTAATGTTGTGAGCAGGTAAATCAGCGATCGCCAGCGTTTTTGCAAAAAGAAAGCCAGGGCGATCGCCCCAGCAACAGGCGCGACCCGTGTAGCAGACCCCAGATGGGTTAATGTTTCTGCAAGGCGATCGATGGTTGCGGATGCCATGTTGTGAATCATCATCATCAACGGCACTTCCCAGGTTAGCCCACCCTCCAACTTCCAGATCTGCAATGCCAGGATAGCAAATGCCTGAAGCGGAAGGTATACCCCAAACAACAACAGCAGTAGCGATCGCCAACGGGCTTCAAACCAGGTCGTAAAAAATTTGGGGAATAGAGCAGAACGACTCATGCTGTGTGGGCTAACTTCCAACTCACCATTACTAGAATGACGTAAACTGCAAATCGTAACACCTTCTGAGGGGCGATTTGACAGAGTTTTGCGCCAACTAATACCCCAGGGATAGAGCCAATCCAGATGGGAATCACCAGACTCCAATCCACCGTTCCCAGGGTCAAATGACCGAGCGATGTGACGCTGAGGAGAATCGCTGCTTGCGTTAAATCAGTGCCGACCAGTTTTTGGGCATCTAGTTGAAACAGGGCAATCAACACCAGAGCAAACATGGAGCCAGAGGAAACGCTGGTCATGCCCACCATGCACCCCAAAACCGCTCCAACAGCGATCGCGATCGCCCGTCCCCGCAAGCTATCTAGATTGAGCTTGGGCAGGGTTGGTAACTCTAACGATGGAGCCACCATCATCAAGATCAGTTGCAACAGCGCAACTAGCGTAATCAATAAGATGGCAACACCCAACAATCGCAGCAAAACGCTATCTAAGTTGAGATTGTCAATATGACGGATGAAGTGCAACACACTCACCCCAATTAGTGACCCCGGCACACTCCCCAACGCTAACCACTTCACTGCTTGCAGGTCTACCGTTTGTTGCCGCCAATGTTTCACCCCACCCACAACTTTCATCAGAGTTGCAGCCACCACATCAGAACTCACCGCCAACGATGCTGGCACCTGAAACACCACAATCAACATTGGGGTAATCAGGGATGCGCCGCCAATTCCTGTTAGACCAACGATGGTGCCCACGACAAAACTAAGGGAGGAAAGCAACAGGTAGTTCATCTTAGCGATTGCCTCCAAACGGGAAGAGGGCATTAAAGCTAAAGGAATTGCCTTCTAGTTCTAACCCTGGAGTTGCCAAAATGTGAAAGTGAATAAGTCCCAAAATAATCAAGGTGTAGACCGTTGAGGAAACTACACCTGTCAGCAGTTCTTTCTTAAAATTTCGTTCTTTAGCCTCTCCTTGAAAGACCTCTATCACTCCCAGTTGCATCAACAGGATTCCCGCCACGTTGGAGAGCCAATACCCTGCGATCGCCGCTGGTAAAAAGAAATTGGGTGAGAAACGGCTTGCCAGATAGCCCAATCCATAAGCAAAGGGCAGGTTAAAGAACAGGTCATTCCACCAGGACAATGGCGACAGCAGATAGCCAAAGACAAACAAAACCCCACCCCACAAACGCTTGATCAAGGGAATCGAGGCGGTGTGACTGGGATGTGCGGTTGGGTTAAGGTCTGGGCTGAGTTCTGTCAGGCGTTCCATAAAGTACGGTATTTTGATGTACTTACCGTATATTAACATCACTAGGGAAAAATGATGCACTCTAGTCAAGTCTTCGGTTTTTGATACCAATTTGAGTTATGAATGCAACACACAAGATCTGCCTGCTTCTGGCATATCTATCGTAGAGACTGTTTCAATTGGTGTTATTAGCCTCCGAAAGGAGTCTGAGTATGGCCGTTTTCACAGAAATCCATTGGTAAATGGCCTGAAGCTTAAGCTACTTCCACTGTTGCCAGTTCAGCATCTTTGATACTGGCAACTAAAAACTCTCGCATTTGCACAAACTCTCTAGACGATCGCAACTGAGACGTTAATTCTTTGCCCAATTGCCCCGCAAAAGGATTGGCGATCGCTTTGACAATGCGTCCTGGGTTAGCGTGCATGATCACGATTTGAGTGGCGAGGAGTAAGGCTTCTTCAACGTCATGGGTGATAAAAAAGATGGTTTTTTGAGTGCGTTCCCAGATCTGACTGACTTGAAGCTGCATGGATTCACGCGTGAGGGCATCCAACGCTCCAAAGGGTTCATCCATTAAGATAATGGTGGGATCGGCGGCGAGAGTGCGGGCGATCGCAGCTCGTTGCATCATTCCCCCCGAAAGCTGGTGAGGCAGACGGTTAGCAGCATGGGTTAACCCCACCATATCGAGATAGTGAGAAACGCGCTGTTTTCGTTCAAGTTTGGCAATGCCGCGCATTTTAGGCCCAAACTCTACATTGCGGGCGATCGATGCCCAGGGGAACAAGTTGGGACGCTGAAATACAACCCCCACATCCGCATCGGGTTTGGTGTGAGGTCTACCAGAAACTAATACTGTTCCGGTAGTCGGAGCTTGGTAGCCCGCCAAAATCCGCAATAGGGATGTTTTGCCACATCCCGATGATCCCAAAACGCAAACAAAATCACCTGCTTGCAAATCTAAATTCACATCTCGCAAAACCTCAGTCGTTTGCGTGCCTGATGTAAACAGCAAACTAATATCAGCCAGTTCAGCAATCTTAGACATCCCCTACTCCCTACCCAGTCGTATTGCGCTTCTATAAATGATGGCTATGAAGGGAACATGGCGCGTCCCCTTCACAACACTGCGATGCTTACAACGCCTGCGAATAAATATTTTGTTGATATGCCGTGAGTTCAGGTGCAGAGGGAATCGTCTTTTGCGTCACCATAAAGTCTGCTGATGCTTTAAGGACTTTGGCAAAGTCACCCGGTTGACTCGCAGTGCCTAAATACTTCACGTCCTTTTGTTCTTCGGAAGTGAGCCAGATAATTTCGGTCATCGCCGCTTTGTTCTCTTCCGGCGAGATGCCCGTTTCCTTGGCGATCGCTGCTGCTGCCGCATCTGGATCTTTGCGATATTCTGCGATCGCTTCATTTAAAACCGCAACGTATTGTTTCACCGCGTCTGGATATTTTGCAGCGAAATCCTTGCTGACAATTCCCACATCAGCCGTCACAACACCTTTCGCTGCCAAGTCTTCTGACGTGACCAGAATTGTGCCGCCATCGGCTTTTAGCTTGCTTAAATTGGGTTGCCAGAGATAGCCTCCATCAATATCACCCCGTTGCCATGCCGCCACCAGATCGGGAGGCTGTAAATCTAACACTGTGAGTTCTGAGGGATCGATTTTTTCCAGTTCCAGTAAGTTGAGGAGTGAAAAGTGAGCAGTCGAGCCAAAAGGGGTTGCAATTTTCTTGCCCCGAATGTCAGCGATCGCCTTAATGTTATCCTTCACGATCAACGCTTCTGCTTTGCCGATCACATCGTGGATAAAGTACACCTGATAGGGCAATCCACGCGCAATTCCCACGCTGGTTGGCACTGATCCCGCCAGTCCAAAGTCCAAACCGTTTGCAGCAAAAGCGGTATTTACGTCACGTCCTGAGTCAAAGCTTTTGTACTCAATTTGCGAATTGGGGAATGCTTTTTGTGCCAATCCCAAGGCTTTTGCCAGCAACTCTGCATTGGGGACGACTTGATAACCGATTCTAATTTTTTCAGGGGCGGCACTAGCGGGAGCAGGTGAAGCGTCTGGGCTTGCTGCTGTTGGTGCACCAGGAGATTCAGAGGATGTTTGAGGCGTGCTGTTGGTGCAGCTAGAAGCAGCAACAGGGATACCTAATCCAACCAGTCCAAACAGTACAGTTCTACGATTTAACTTCATATGTTTCCTTCCAGTTCTATAGCAGTCCTAAATTAGTTGTGAGATGAGCGGGTTGTGAGATCGCTATATAGCAATCGAAAAAATAGTTGGAATAGTGGAGGATGAGGGTTTATTGCACTTTACTCATGCCCAATCCAGGGAACTTGAGTTTTCTGAATCCAGCGAATCCCTGCATCTACCGCCACTGCAATTAATCCCATGATGATGATGCCGACAAAGATCACATCACTGCGCAAAAACTTACTGGCATCTAATACCATCCACCCAATGCCTGAAATAGCAGCGACCATTTCCGCTGCCACCAAGGTTGAATAAGCCACCCCAATTGCCGTTCGCAACCCAATAAACAAGTCTGGCAAAATTGATGGAAACACCACATAGGCAAGCAGTTGAAAACCAGATGCACCCAGCGATCGCGCCCCATTCATGCGGTCTTGAGGAATGCGCTGCACCCCTGCTACGATTGCAATAAACAAAGGTGCAAAGGTAGCTAAATAAAGCAATGCAATCTTTGAAGAATCCTCGATGCCCAGCCAGATCACCAGGAGTGTATAGTAAGCCAACGGAGGTAACGGACGGTAAAACTCAATCCACGGATCAAATACCGCCCGCAGTCGGCTAGACAATCCACACAACATACCCAACGGAATCGCCGTTACCAAAGACAACACTAGTGCTATACCCAGCCGATACACACTAGCAGAAATATGAAATAGGAGAGAATTGCCCTTATAGCCATCTCTCAAAATTTCCAAAAATGCGGCTCCCACCAATGTAGGAGATGGTAAAAAGAGTGGATTGATCCACTGAAATGCAGTAATAATCCACCACATTAAAAGTCCTGTAATGACAGAGAGTAAAGCGATTAACCTCTCTGATTTCAGAAAATGATTGAGTGAGCGATTCAGACTGGTATGAGAAACGCGATCGCCGCTCTGAAAAAGACTTTTTTGGGTTTTAGCAGTCATAAAAATTACATCGTTATCAGGCTTTGAATCCTCACGAAGCAATACCAAACAGAGAGTCTGATGATCTGGCTTAATCTTTGTTACCGTATCAACTCTGACTCAGTAACTCTTGTTATCGAAGTTACTTTTTTTATATTTCTTGACTTTTAGTAATGGCTGGTAAAAAGTTGAGCCGTTTTGGAAGGAGAACGTCAGCAAGGAAGATGTAGTGCGAACGTCCCGCTTACATGAAAAATGCCCGCACTAGAGTTATCTACTTAAATAAACTGCTTCATAACGAGTCAAGAATGTCACTTAGAAAGTTGCTTATCCAGGATATTTTAAGTACTTCAATTGCTTGAACTAGGACTGCGATAACAATCCAAAATTTGGTTGTCATGCCCCAGCACTCGTATCTCATGCAGGAAAGTCTGCTTTGGCAAAAAGATGGCAAAAAAGTTGTTGGTACCTTTATCTTGAAAGATTCGACCATCTTTTAGGACAGCCTCTACTAACTTGACATTGGGTGAGAAAATTCGTCCATAGACAATAGGAGTAGATTGAAAATCCCCCTCCATCAAAACGTTTGCACCTCTAATCTCGACACACCCTGACTCTGCCGACCAATATTGCAACTTTCTACTTTCTGATCCACTCCCTTTTAACCTCCATTGCAACTCGCTCCAAGACAAAACTGAATGGCCAATGACAACATAAGTTTCATTAACATCCTGGAGGTTTTGACCGTAACAGAACATTTTGAACAAAATGATTGCTCGTCCTTGATTTTGACGACTACCGAGAATTTGAATATCATTGGGGGTAGTATTTTTGGGGCAATGAAATGCAAGTTGCTGGGAGTCAATCGCTGACTCAGGAGAAAAGGGTGAATGAGTACAACTGGTTACGAATAAGGGCAACAGTCCAGTTAAGACAATAACAAATAATTTCATTTTTATACCTCAACCTCAACTAAAGAGGCGTGAATGATTGCCTTGATGAAGGCCGTGTAGTGACTATAAACTGCTTGTTAAAATGCAATTTATGAAACCTACAATGCTTTGAAAAGAGGGTTTAAAAGGATGATATCAAACACGGTTAGCTCATTATGGCTATGATGCTTGTTCAGTAAACATTGTCTTCTTTAACTAAGAGAACAATTTAGTTAGCGACAAGGTAATTGTGGATTTCGATACGAGCTTTTCAAATCCAAGATGATCAGATAAACAATCAGAATGCTCATCAAAATATCCTTGAGTATTAATATAAAATCTTGTCTCCATCCTTGAAGGAAAAGAATAATACCAGAAGCAAGTAGAATGGCAGGTCCGAAAGTGATCTGAAGTATTCGCAAATCTGTCCTGTCAGCACGACCTGATTGAGCCGCAAAAATAATTTGCCTAATTGATACCACAAAATATCCTAAAGCACTTAGGATCTGGATCAACCCAAGCACACTAGCTAAAATCATAAAGTCGCTAAACATACTGCACCAACCTGCCACTATAGTTAATGTTTTGGAAAGGTACTAATTACCAACTTTTACCAGTAGGATTTATCACAAGGTAAAGTTTTCAGAGCATTACATCGATCATGAGCAGGTGCGATAATTATTTGACACCTTTGATAAAGGGATTGGGCTCATCGTGCGCAGTGTCTTTTGGGAGCATGTCACTTTTTCTATAAGCAATTGTGCTTAGTTACAAGGCAATGGTGAACCAATTAATCCATTGAGGTAAGCACAACGATGAGCTAAGACTTGAGGGACGTTTTCACGCTTCCATTGTGCGCCTGAAAGTT
>JANRJA010000226.1:0-56380 GCA_033764315.1 Oculatellaceae cyanobacterium bins.114 | reverse complement strand
GAGGGTGGCATTCGGGCAGTTGGGGTGATTACAACCCGCCTCACAGAAGAAGCGAGACAACGCCATCAGCTCTCCTACGTTGCCAGCGCAGCTTTGGGGCGTACCATGTCAGCTGGATTGTTGCTAGCCTCTAGCATGAAGCGTATTGATTCACGAGTGAATATTCGAGTCAAAGGGGATGGTCCACTCGGCGGCATCTTAGTAGACGCAGGCCCCGATGGCACCGTGCGTGGCTATGTCGATAATCCATCAATTGAGTTACCCCCCAACGCCATCGGCAAACTCGATGTGGGTGGAGCCGTCGGACACAAAGGCTATCTCTATGTAGTGCGTGATGTTGGCTATGGCTATCCTTACTCCAGCACAGTGGAGTTAGTGTCTGGTGAGATTGGTGAAGATATCACCCAATATCTCGTCAGCTCAGAGCAAACCCCCTCTGCTGTGGTGTTAGGAGTGTTTGTCGGGGCAGAAGGGGTCACAGCCGCTGGAGGATTGCTCATTCAGGTACTTCCTAAAGCCGCTAGAGACGAAGCCTTAGTTGAGGAGTTAGAAGCTCGAATTGCCAAGCTAGCAGGGTTCACTCCTCTGTTACAAGCTGGCAAGTCTCTCTCCCAAATATTTGAAGAATTGTTAGGCGATATGGGCCTAGAGATCTTCCCAGAAACGCAAATGCTCCGGTTTCATTGTGGGTGTTCCTTCGATCGCGTTTTGGGTGCTCTGAAGATGTTGGGTCAAGACGAACTGCAAGACATGATTGAAAAAGATGATGGAGCCGAGGCAGTGTGTCATTTTTGTAGCGAGGTTTATCGAGCCAACAGCAATGAACTGCAACAACTCATCCTGGATTTGCAAGCCGAATCGTAGAAAAGCGAAATACCACCAATCAGGTTGCTTAAAAAGGGGTGTAGGGATTCCATCTCTAGTTAAGAGCATCACTCCCACACCCCGTTTAAATCTAGTGTCCTAAGCTGTGTGGCTACAGCTATATAGCAGTCCTAAATCATTTGTGAGATGGGCAGGTTTTGAGAGGCACCCCTCCGGAGTGCCTCTCAAAACTCATCTGGGATTGCTATAGCCACCGTCAAGACATCTAGACTTGAATAAACTCAATGTAGTCAAATCGCGCCGCTTCACCCCCGCTAAACGTTCCAACATAGGTAACGAGATCATTTTGGTTAAGCGTTACACCCGTAGCGATCGTTTCTTGAACATAGCTCGTTGGTGTATCAGCATTACTGCTACCTAAGTCTCGGTTGAGTTGAATGGTAGGTAGCTCCAGGTTGCCCAAGCGAATGGTAATTTGAGAAGTCCCATCGTTTTCGTCGAAGTAGCCAACTCGAACATCATAACGACCAGAAGCCCCCGTAAAGGTTGTAGCAGCCGTTCCAGTTGAGCCATTTAACAATCGGTCAACCCGAATAACCTGCCCCCCAGAGACAAAGGTTTTGCTCTCAACCCGAATGTTTTGTCTATTTTGAGTGAACGATTCTGCCTCAAGGCGAACCCTTGAAGGATTCACGACAAAAGTGCCCAACAAGCTCTGAACGCTGAAGTTGGCTTCATTGTCCCGAATTTGGTTTGGCTGTAACGTCACTCCATACAGACCGCTCTCTGTATCATCCCAGGTGCCACCAGGAGGAGTGACTTGATAGGTCGCTACTAGACTTGGAGAGTCGGCGTTGAGGTTAACCCCTATTAATGTTGCCAACTGACTAAAGCCGTTGGGTCCCGTAACTAGAATGTCATTGGAGTCAACCGAGCTTCTAGTCACGGCGCCATTATCGGCATAGGTAACAGTAAACGTCTTAGCTCCCTGTGTTCCTAGAATACTTTCAATAGGAGAAAGGGTTGCTGAAGGCGGTATGGTGCTGACATTGATGTCAAACGTGCCCAGGTTAGCCGTTGGAGCAAAACCACCTTGGATATCACCGACCTGGTTTGCCTGGAGTGCAATGGTATAAGTGCCGTTATCGGTGGCATCTAGAGTCCCTCCTGCCGCAGTAATACGGTAGGTTGCTGTCTGGCTACCATTGCTGGTGGCAGCTACACTCACTAGTGATGCCAATTGGCTAAAACTATTGGGTCCAGTGACTAGAATGTCATTGCCATCAATAGAGGCTGGATTGATGCTGGAGTCATCCGCATAGTTGACGCTGAATGTGTAATCTGCTGTTCCTGTAAAACCTTGAGAGGTAAGAGCCGCAGTAGGCAGAGGGTTAGGTACGTTGACTTGCATGCTACCTAAAGCTCTAGGACGAGCAAAGTTTCTTCTGGCATCACTTACCTGTCGTCTGCCAAGAGAGAGCGTATAGGTTCCGTTTTCTGTCGAGTCCCATGCTCCATCTTTCGAGACAATACTGTAGGTTGCGACTGCACGGGTACGTTTAGCGTTGATTTTCACGCTTCCGGTGAGGCTTGCCAGTTGGCTAAAGCCATTAGGACCTGTCACCGTAATATCTCCGGTACCAATGGTTGCTCGCCGAAGACCACTGCCTCCGCGATCGATATAAACTACGTTGAAAGTTTGAACCGACCCGATCTTAGATGTAATGTTTGTAATCGCAAGGCGGGCTGTTGGTGCGGTTCTATCTCTGGTCGGTGTTGAGACAGCAAGAGCAAGATTTGTCCCAGAACTGGAGCGGGTATTAATACTAGTTGAGCGATCGTTAGATTGTTCAAACAGGTTAGAGCGGTTTGAACGAGTACTAAGACTACTACCGCTAGTTAATTTGTCGAGCCAAGCTCTAGTTTGTGATGACATGGTTCTGGAAAATCCTCTAAGTTAATTCTGCAAATCTGCAAGGTTTTTTAGCACCGACATTCCGCAGGTTGTATGCAACAGGAAAAGCAACTCAAAAATACTACTCTTTAGATCATGCAAAGCGCATTTAGGCTAGCTTTTTGAAAGCGTAGTCATTGACTAGTGAGCACTATTAGTAGAAGTGTGGAATGTGAGTTAGATGGTTCAAAACGACCTAAACAATGACTGAGTGCTATCGAGATATGTTGTCAAGAATGAGACTCATGTCAGGTGGTTTTAAACCAATTTGAATGCAGGTAGCGATCGCTACTCACACTTTTTAGGGGTAGATGCGAGTAGATACATAGATACAGATGACTTAATACAATATTGGTTTTAGTGATTAGAACGCTTGTCCAATAATCTGGATGGGTTTCTAAAGTACAAACACGTCAACGCAACGCCTTGGAAAAGATTACCCTGTATAAACTCAATATTGATTAACTTTACCTGTTAGATGATTAACTCTAATTCGTTAGTCGTTAAATCACAGTATCTAAAATTGTATTAAATACTGCCATCAGCGATCGCCCAATTCATTGACTCTTTATCCATAGTGAGTTTTGATACCTAAATGTATAAAGCTCTAATAAAATCTAGCTCAATAAAGCTAGAGGATATTACTGAGTCAAATTCGTGCGGCTTACTAAACTATTGAATCCTCCCTTCAAAAAGTGACAGAAAAGCCAGTACTTACACTTAATTCCGGAACCAGGATTCCTCCTTCCGGAAAAACAGCTCAGAATTTTCAAAGTCGCATCAAGCTAGTTCAATCCTGTTTTATACCTATCACCCCGTGTGCGACTTTCCCCAGATCCCCGGTTGCTGTGACGCAAATCAGACTACTTTGAGGATACTGAACGAGCAACCGGGGATCTAAACCTCTAAGTTGCACATCGCGTACCTATCTGACGTCGGCTCCCTCGCTGAGACACCTTTAGAAAGGCGACGGTGTGAAATGAGGCCAATTTAAACGGATTTTGGGGCACATCGAAGTTTGGGAGGGGCTTGGCAGTGCCAAGCCCGTACAGGGATCTGCCGTGTTTTTAAATCAAGTTGGTATTAGACCAATTTGATTTGAAAACAGTGCAAATGCGGCTCCCCTCAACCTCCCCTTAATAAGGACAGGCTTCGTCGTGAGCCTCAGCCAAACGGTGCCGTAAGACGAGGGCACAGGGGCGCATCCCCAAGACTCTTGTGAATCATCGTCTCCTAAAATTTTTGTGACGACAGTTATCAGTGGAAAGTGGCTTTTTGGAAGATTGAAGGATAGGATGACAACTGTCTAGAATTCATCTGCAAGTTGTCGTGTGGGCGTGTTGAGATATGAGCAAAGAGCGCGAAACGCCAGAACCCCGTTTCAATCGCCAAGGGGGGCGATCGCCTAAGCGAGTGCCAGGTTCAGATACGCCTGTGCCTCCCTACCGCCCTACTCCCCCATCGGTTGCTTCACCACGAGTGCCGCGCCCGATAGAGCGGTTGCCTCGAACTCAACCCCCCACACCTCGATCTCAAGCTCCACAGCCACAGCCCCAACTTCCTCTGCGATCGCCCCATCCTACTCACTCCGATCAGCCTTGGCAGGAAATGCTAACTCCGCCCAAGCGACGCCATCGAGAGCCACGTCCACCTCGGTTGCCGTTTCTAAGAAAATGGCAATTTTGGGTGATTGCTTTGGTGATTGCCATGAGTGGTGCAGGAGGGTTAGCGGCGGCGTTGTTGCTGAAGTTGCCTGCCTTGCCCAATTGCCCTGCTATTTTTTGGCCCACTGCCTCTGGCTCATTGCGGCTGTATTGTGCTCAGTTAGCGGCCAATAAGCAGACCGTTGAAGATTTGTTAGAGGCGATCGCCCTGGTGAATGAGTTACCTCAAGATCACCCTTTGCGCCCAGAGGTCAACCGTTCAATAGAGGAGTGGTCAAAGGCAATCCTTGATTTAGCGGAAAATGCATTTCAGAGTGGCAACCTCGATCAAGCTGTGGCGATCGCCAAACAGATTCCCACAGACACGTCAGCTCACGCCTTGGTAGAAGACCGCATCAAGCAATGGCGAACCATTTGGACAGAAGCCGAAGCCATTTATCAAGAAGCCGAAGCCGCGATCGACAAACAGGATTTGCGAACGGCATTTTCGGTGGCAGTGCGGTTGTTGTATGTGGGCAATACCTATTGGGAGACAACGAAGTATCAAGAACTCAATACCTTAATTGAGACAGCGCGTGTCGAAGGCACTAAGTTATCACGGGTAAGAACGCTGATTCGTCGGGGTGGCTTATCAAATTTGTTGGCAGCCATCAAGGTCTTGGAAGAAATTAAACCTAACAGTCCGGGTTATGCCCAAACTCAACCTTTGATGGTGCAGATTGGTGAAAAGATGATAGATCTGGCAGAAGCCCAACTCGATCGCCAGGATGCGGAAGAAGCCCTCTCGATTCTGAGCCAAATTCCAGAACGGGCTGGTTTGCAAGACGCCGTACAAGACTTTACCTATCTTGCGTCTGCCTATCAAGCCTCGTGGGGAGGGACAGTTGCCGATCTAGAATCTGCCATTATTGAGGCACAACGGTTAGAGCAAGATCGCCCCCTCTATAGCCGAGCACAACGCCTGATCGGTCAGTGGCAACTAGAGATTCAAGACCTTAGCCACTTAGATATGGCACGTCAGATCGCACAATCGGGCACGCTCGAAGATTTGACAGCGGCGATC
This sequence comes from Oculatellaceae cyanobacterium bins.114, assembly GCA_033764315.1. GTDB lineage: Bacteria > Cyanobacteriota > Cyanobacteriia > Elainellales > Elainellaceae > FACHB-1407. Next base: position 50,874 of record JANRJA010000226.1, on the reverse strand, counting down.
GCTGAGGCTCAACTGGTTCCTCGCAACAATCCTCGTGGCGATGAGGCACAAGCGGAAATCGCTCGTTGGACGACGCAAATTCAAACAATGGAAGACAATCCACTCTTGGCAGAGGCCGACCGCCTAGCCAGTGGTGGAGATATTGCTTCATTGCAGGCGGCGATCAATCAAGCCAGTCGCATTCAAGAAGGACGTGCCTTATATGGTGAAGCACGGGAACGCATTCGCAATTGGACAGCCCGTGTGCAAACGACTCAAGACCAACCTTATCTCGATCGCGCTCGACAACTGGCAGCGTCAGGCGATATTGATCGGGCGATCGCCACGGCTCAACAAATTGCCTCAGGTCGGGCGTTGTATGACGAAGCTCAATCTGCCATTACCAGTTGGCGCAATCAAACTGAGGGGCAATCTCTCATGCAACGGGCCTATGACAACGCCAGCATCGGCACAGCCTCTATGTTGCTGAACGCGATCCGTACGGCAAATCAGGTGCCAGCCGGTAGCCCCGCTCGGGCTGAAGCCGATCAAATGATTAATATCTGGAGCCAAGAAATGTTACGCATTGCCGAATCAGAAGCGGCATATGACTTAGAACGGGCGATCGCTACAGCCCAATCCATTCCAACTCGAACCGAAGCTTACGCCGCTGCTCAGTTGCAAATTCAAACCTGGCGGCAACAACTGGCAGCCCCTAATTAAGCCATAATTTAGTTTACAGATTTTAATTACAAAAGCAATAAAAGCCAGGTATAGTAAGGGCAAATTTAAGAACGCTGCACCGAGCCATATTCCTAAAATCAGGTATGGCAAGGGCAAATTTAAGAACTGCTGCACCGAGCTATATCTCTGCTGCGATTCCCCTCAAGGAGTAATTGCTTCGCATCGCTTCAATGCCCTTAATTGCAAGAACGTTAAGGGTAGGAACGCTCGCCATCCCTATCTAATTCTTCACTATCCCTCTGCGTCAGAGGTTTCGTCATCCGCTACACCATAAGTCTGCATAGGTCTGCACGATGAGTATTAATCACTATCGCCCCATCCCCCCTCCGATTGGTTGGACTCCCCCAGTGAATCCCATTGATCAACCTATTCCACCGCCTATTGGGGGAGTTGTTGCCCAAATCTATCCGGCCTATCCCATTACCCCTCCAATTGGCTCAACTCCAGTCAAGCTCAATATTCCGCCCCCAATTGGCTCTCGCCCAACAGAGTCTCTGATTCCACCCCCGATTGGGGTGTTACCCAACGTGTAAGATGCCCATGTTGAGTTCAACTCAAGAACTATTAGAAACCGCCCGCCGCAATGCCTATGCTATTGGTGCCTTTAACATTTACAACCTAGAAGGAGTTAAAGCTGTCATCAATGCCGCAGAAGTCAATCGCAGCCCAACTATGCTGCAACTTCACCCCAGTGCTCTTAAATACGGTCAGTTGCCGCTGGTGGCACTGTGTTTAGAAGCGGCTCACTCAGCAACGGTGCCTGTGGCGGTGCATTTAGATCACAGTAGTTCTGAGGCAGATATTCAGTTAGCACTCAAAGCCGGAGTTCGCTCGATTATGGCAGATGGGTCAATTTATCCCTATGCCCAAAATCTAGACTTTACCCAAAAGATGACCCATCTAGCTCACCAATATGGGGCAGTGGTAGAAGCTGAGATTGGTCGCATCAGTGGCACCGAAGATGGGCTAACTGTAGCCGAAAAAGAAGCTAAGATGACCGACCCAGAACAGGCACTAGAGTTTGTATATCAGACTCAGGTGGATGTTCTAGCTGTAACTATTGGTAATGTGCACGGGGAATATAAAAGCCCACCCCGATTAGATTTTGCCCGTCTAGAGCGAATTCGAGAACGGGTTGAGGTGCCCTTGGTATTACATGGAGCGTCGGGGTTGCCCGCGTCCATGATTCATCAATCGATTCAGTTAGGCGTGTGCAAGTTTAATGTCAACACCGAAGTGCGACAAGCCTACATGCACGCCTTGAAAGAAGAGATGTGTGGCGGCACCGCCAGTGATTTGCTGGAACTGGCAGAAAAGGCGATCGCCGCAATGGAAGCGGTTATTCAAGACAAATTGAGGCTGTTTGGCTCCGTTGAAAAAGCCCATCTGCATGACACGCCTTATGGTGAGATGTTGGCAACGCAGACTCCTTAATGGGCGATTGGGGAGGCAGTTTGTCTGGGGGTTCGCCCCTGCACCCCAGTCCAAGCCATCCTTTAGAGGCTTTACGTTTCGTTTTGAGATAGGCGGGAACAGTACAAGACACGTTGAGTCTAAGTGATTGCTACGTGTATGGTGTCCCGCTTCATATCATCTGAATTCTGTAATGGAAACGTGAGTTTGAGATAATTTGATGGGTTTCAGATGCACTGGCTAGAGATGCACTAGCCAGAAATGTACTGAGCTAGAAACGATTTCCGTCCATAGCTATTGCAGCTATGGCAACAGCCATGTCGGGTTAGGACAGGGTGTTTACCCCCTTCAAGGCTAATTTCCCTAATCCATGTGACCACCCTTTACAGGGCTCGTTAGAACAGGTGCGATCGCAGAATTAGGCTCTTCACAAGGGCTTTCTTGCTGTGTTCTACCCTCTTTTTTGCTGCGATTTCTCCAATCTACATCCACAAGGAAGCACCCATATGACAGATGCTGGTAATCGATTTTCAGATGCCTCAGATATTCGGTTTAGAAATGGTCGAGCCGTCATTCGAGAATCACTCGCTGAATTTGACAAACTTGATTTTTACAGAATTAAACTCACAGGTCGGAGCAATTTCACCTGTTTGGTCAGTGGTTTAGAGGGAAATGCTGATTTAGCCCTATACGATAGTCGAGGTCGAGAGATTATTTCCTCTGAGGAGGATGATGACGATAGCGAATCGATCAGTCGGCAACTGAGCGCAGGCACTTACTTTATTCGGATTAATCGAATTGAAGGTGACACCAACTATCGCTTTGTCTGCTCTGTTAGTCAGGATGCAGGCAACAGTTTTTCGAGGGCGTTTCGCATTCGCTCTGGCAAAAACAAGCTAAAAGGCAGCTTTGTCTTTAACGACTCGTTGGGCAGCTTTGGAGATGATGACGATGATGACGATGATGGGGGTGGCAGCGATCGCTTTGATTTTTACCGATTTGACCTCAGCAGCCGCAGCACTTGCACTACTCTGTTGCAAGGTTTGAGTAACAACGCTAACCTTACTATTTTTAATAGCCGTCGTCAGCGGATCGCCTTTTCTGCTAGAGGCGGCAACTTATCTGAACTGATCAACCAGGTTCTAGAAGCCGGAACTTATTTCCTCAGAATTGATTTTAGAAGTAATGGCGGTGGAACTCGCTATAAGCTTAAACTTAACTTCCAATCGCTGTTTATCAGTTCTGATGACGACGACACCACAACGGCACGTCCGATTAACATCACCCCCAGCATCGACGATTTTGATGACTTTGTCGGAGCCAGTGACCCAGAAGACTTTTACCGGGTGAACTTGACCTCTCCTAGCAACCTCAATTTGGCACTGAATGGGTTGTCAGCAGATGCCAATTTAGAACTGCTCAATAGCACAGGCAGCGTCATCGGCAGTTCAAGCAATACAGGCACCACCGAAGACCTGATTAACCAGAGCCTTGCCGCAGGCACTTACTTTGTCCGCGTCTTTCCAGCTACAACTAACACCTCAGTGGAATACACGCTCAACTTTGCATCGGCTCCCCTGCGATTGTTTGGGTTGACTGACACCAATACGGTAGTTGCCTTTAACCCTGACAAGCTCGACAAAGCCGTTAATATTCCTGTGACCGGGTTAACCACTGGAGAAACGTTACGAGGCATTGATTTTCGTCCGGCAACAGGGGAGTTATTTGGGGTCAGCAGTGCTAGCAAGCTATACACCATTAATCTGGCAACTGGAGCAGCAACTGCCATCAGCAGCACGACCTTCACCCCTGCTCTAACGGGCACTAGTTTGGGGATAGACTTTAACCCCACGGTCGATCGCATCCGCTTAGTGACTGATCTTGATGAAAATGCTCGGTTGAATCCAATCACAGGGGCGATCGCAGACTTTGACCCAGCTACAGCAGGGATTCAAACCGATACCGCTTTGGCGTATGCAACAGGTGACACCCGCTTTGGCACCAATCCAACCGTTACGGCTGTTGCCTATACCAACAACTTTGCAGGCACCGCCACAACCACTCTGTTTGGCATTGACACTGCCCTCGACATTTTAGTCCGCCAAGGCAGCAACGATGGCACACCCATCTCACCCAACACAGGCAATCTGTTTAGTGTTGGCGCATTGGGAGTTGATTTTGGCCCCAACAGTGGCTTTGACATCTTTACGGATGCCAGTGGTGTGAATACGGCTTACGCTACTTCAGGTTCAACGGTGTATAGCATTAACCTGACAACCGGAGTGGCTACCCCTTTGGGAACGGTGACCTCAACACCAGGCACAGGAACAACACCAGGCACAACTCCCACCCCACTCAGTCTGGTTGGGTTGAGTGCCCGAACCTAAAAATCCTTGAGCGATCGCGTTCGACCATGACTAACTCTGCTATGGGGCGTATTGAATGCGCCCTTTTATAGCCGTAGCCACATTCAATGGGGCGGAGGCGAGTCAGAAAGCTTTCCCAGCATCAGGATTTGAGCCATTGCCTTTGCCTTAAGCTTTCTGACCAAAGCTATATTTTTGGGCTGGTTTATTCTGACAATCTTGATACACTAGTTTTTTGCGTGACTGCATCATTGCAAAGAAAAACCCCGAAGTTTCCTTCGGGGTCTGAATCAGGGTGCATCTACCATTCCCTCTTACTAGAGACCCCTATTGTTTCCGGAATAACAGGAGTGCTTCACCCATTTTTTATAAATGTTGATAGGTTCTTAAAGTTATGCCAATTCCCATGATTATGTAGGGGAAAAGGTGTTAATCGGCACTCACCTTTTCACTCAACACAGCACGGCGATTAATCGCGTCCCTCCCATACGCCCATTCCCCAGTAAAGCGTCCCGTCTCTCCCACACGCCTATTCCCTAGTACAGACGCGATTAATCGCGTCTCTTCCACATTTACGAGGCTCCATCTTTCCATGACTGCTGCTCAAATTCAAGGCTCTGCATCAGGGCAACTATCCACTCAAGCTCAACAGACCTCACCCACCCGATTAACTCCAGGGGTTTATATAGTCGGGGCAGGCCCTGGTGATCCAGAGTTGTTGACGATCAAAGCCCAAAAACTGTTGTCTCAAGCAGATGTGATTTTATTTGCCGATTCATTGGTGCCTAAGCCCCTGTTACAAATGGTGCGGCCTGATGCAGAGGTGATTGGCACTGCCAATAAAACGCTGGAAGACATTTTGCCGTTGATGATTGATCGCGTGCGATCGCACCAGTCTGTTGTGCGGCTACACTCTGGCGATCCCAGTCTCTACAGTGCGATTCACGAGCAAATTCAAGCTCTGGCCAGTGCCGAGGTTCCTTTTGAGGTGATTCCCGGAATTAGTGCTTTTCAAGCCGCCGCCGCACGGCTCCAGGTTGAACTAACCGTGCCGGAGTTAGTGCAAACCATCATCTTGACACGCATCAGCGGGCGCACTCAAGTGCCTCCAACCGAGGAACTAGCCTCTCTAGCAGCGCATCGTGCCAGTCTCTGTCTCTATCTCAGTGCTCGCCATGTAGAGTCAGCCCAAACGGCCCTAATGGCACACTATGCCCCAGAAACACCCGTTGCGGTCTGTTTTCGCATCGGTTGGTCAGACGAAAAAATCTGGGTAGTACCCCTCAATGAAATGGCATCTCTCACAGAACGAGAAAAGCTAATTCGGACAACGTTGTATGTCATTAGCCCAGCCTTAACCGCTGCAAAAGCCCGATCGCGCCTTTATAATCCTGACCATTCTCACTTATTCCGGCAATCGCAAGGATAAACGTCATGGCGCAGTCAACTCCAACTCTGCTAGCCCTCGATTTTGATGGGGTGATTTGTGATGGTCTGATTGAATATTTTCAGACGGCGTGGCAAGCCTACTGCCGCATCTGGCATCCCACCCACTCCACACCGCCAGACAACCTGGCACCTCAGTTTTATCGTTTGCGTCCGGTCGTCGAAACGGGATGGGAGATGCCTGTGGTGTTGCGATCGCTCCTCTTGGGGGTGCCAGAAGCAGAAATCTTAGGGAATTGGGGGGCCATTGTCCAGGCACAAATCACTCAAGATGGCTTAACGCCTGCTGAGTTGAGTGCGGCTGTCGATGGCTATCGAGATGAGTGGATTGCAGCAGATCTAGAGCATTGGTTGAGTCAACACCGTTTTTATCCCGGCGTTGGCGATCGCCTGCGTGCCGTTCTCACCTCTGAGATCAAAATCGTCATCATCACAACCAAAGAAGGTCGGTTTGTGCGCCAGCTTTTACATCAAGAAAACATTGATCTGGCAGAATCTCAAATTTTTGGCAAAGAGCAACGCCAACCCAAAGCCGAAACTCTACGCCAATTGTTGCAAGCTGAGCCTCAAGCGCAAATCTGGTTTATTGAAGATCGGCTAAAAACACTGCAAACCATTAAGACCCAACCTGATTTAGCTGCCGTTAGATTATTTTTGGCAGATTGGGGCTATAACACGAGGGGCGATCGCGATTTGGCTCAGCACGACGATCGCATTCAGTTGCTCTCGCTAGAGCAATTCTCACAGAACTTTACCCAGTGGTAATGCCTTCCGACAGCATTGGCAACTCAAGTCGCAGACTTCGGCGTAAGCTCAGACGCTCGGCGATGCTCAGTCGAGCCATTGAGCTGTCGGCTACAAGGGCACAACTTCCCTACACAGGTTACACAAAGACTGGATTAACGTCAGTTCGGTTTAAGAGCCTAGCGAATAAATTCGCGGCTACCAGAGCAAAGTCCGCCATCGCGGACTACCAAAATCAAAGGTTTACTGAACCGACGCAGGTCGGTTTTGCTCCTGTAGTTGCAGTTTCAACCGCCAAAATTCTTATCCCTGTTGCGGCCTTGTTTTTTTGTAGCCACGGTTTGAGCCGCCAAAAACGGCTTATACCAATTCCTTAAAGTAGTCCAGTCCTACAGATATCCCCTTCAATTACGCTCAGGCAGCGTCCCCTGAACGCAGTCGAAGGCAGCCTGATCAGTAGCTCGAATTTGGAGAAGGGGTATTAGACATCCTCTATCTAATCCTCTATTTAAAATGTTCCGTTTTCAGGAATGAGGCTTTCTCCCGGTGTAGAGGGTTCTACGAAGTTTCACTACATAGGTCAGTGAAGTTTTCATAAATCAGTTGCTATACTATGTAGAATCTCTAAAATGCTCTTGACTTAACCATTAACAGTAGAGATTAACAATCGTTGCAACCATTCGCTGTTACTTTCAGTCGATATGGTTTTAAGCGGCTCGGCAGATTCTTACAAGCATTGCTTCTGCCCCGTTTAACTCAACTTACTTGAAAACGATTTCGCGGAGTGAAACATGCGAGATAGGAGCGATCGCTATCGAGTTCAAACAGTTTCAAGCCTAACCGGCATCAAAAAGCGGTTAGGTAGTTATCTGGTTGAAGCAGGTCTATTAACTACCGCCCAGCTTGATGTTGCTCTAAATGATCAGAAGATGACAGAGCAAATGACGGGTACCCGTATGCAATTAGGAGAAATTATTGCAGCACGAGGTTGGGTCAAAGAGCAAACCGTTGAGTTCTTGATGCAAAAGGTTGTCATCCCTGAGCGGCGGGCTTATGAGCGCAAGTATCAAGAAACGGTTCATCAGGGTCAAGAAACGGTGCGCCAACAGCGTCAGGTTCCACCACGCCGCCCCGAAACCGCTAAACCAGCTGATCCGAGAGCAAATCAAACAAATAGTGCAGCTCAAGCAAATAATACAGCTCAAACAAATAGTACAGCTCAAACAAATAGTACAAATACCACTAATGGCACCAATCCGGCAGCGGCTCAACATGCTCGTCGAGATGTACCCATTGCCAAGCCTTTACCTCCAGTAAATTCCTCAGACGACGCTGTGAATTGGGTTGGTTAATTAATTCTCATCCCGTAAAAAGCCACAACCATAGGGGCAGCAGGAATAACAACCCAATTGAACCGATCGCCAATGCTGTGACGGTTAACTCTCGATCGAGGTTATAGGCTTCACCGATCACTAGAGTTGCAAAGGCAGGAGGCATCGCCATTTGCAACACGATCACGAGTTGTGGAGCACCCGTGACACCTAGATAAGACAAGCCCATTCCGAGAGCAAGAGGCACAATCAACATTTTGATGCCTAGACTCAACGCGGCTCGCTGCACATTGCGCCACGAGGTGAGTTGACTTAAACGCATTCCCAATAGCAACAATGACAGAGCGATTACTCCCCAGGCAGCCGCTCTGAGTCCTTGTTCCATCAAATCTGGCAACGTCACCTGACGAAAGCCTAATCCTAAGAAAAAACTCCATAAGCCTGGATTGCTGATCATGGCCTGTAAGAGTCGCCAATGGTTGGGTGTGCTCATGCCAAAGCGCGCGGCGATCGCCACCCCTAAACCATAGGCTCCTAGAGTGCTGCCTAACGTGTCATAAAACAACGCCCAGGCAAAGTATTGCGGTCCCACCAGGGCAAGCGTGACAGGATAGCCTAAATACCCAGTGTTACCCACCATTGCGGCCAACAAAAAGCTGCCTTGAGCTGGTTTACTCCACTCAGCTCGCAGTGACAGAGTTAGTTTGTGAAGCCAGTTTGAGCGATGCTCTAAAAGCCGAACCTGCTGTTCAACATTGCCTTGAAAGAGTTCGTTACAATAGCGTTGGAGTTGAATCCAACTCCAGGCTAAAGCCATACAGGTTAGCATGGCTGTCCAGGCGACAACTGGGGCAACCCAAACAGAGCCAGACAAGTCAGCTTGCCGCAAGAAAGTGACAATACTGATTGGGACGCCAATCCAAAATAAAAATTTGCCTAAATAAAAAGGAATTTTTTGAGGCAACTTATATCCCAGTCCAATTCCTAACCCAACCCACGTCACCAGTGGCACATATAGCTTGATTAGGTTGAGTTCTAAAGTAGACATCAGTTTTTGAGACGATAGATTTCACATAATTCACCTGTTTGCTCCCACCCCCTTTTGTAGGAATTAGGAATAAGGTCTCTTTACCTATTTTGCAGACCCCATCAAGCGGCATAGAAGCTCTATGCCAGACTACAATCACTAATGTCATGAGTTCATAGCCATAGGGAGTCCGTTGTGAGCAACGCTGATCTTTCTGGAGAACCACCTAAACTGTCTACTCCCCCTCTGGATGACATTCCTGAGGCATTGCGAGAGACCACTAGGCGAGAGCCAACAGGCACTAAATCCCAGCCTCAGTCAACACGACAACCCTTTTGGGTTTGGATGTTGCTTGGCTTAGCGATCGCCTTAGTTCTTAGTTTTGTTCTCAAAATCTGGTTAAGCCCCACTCCATCAACCGCCATAGCGGTCGCCACCGAATCAGGTTTGCAACCAGCCTTGATTAAAGCAGGCATTCCCCTTACGACTCCATCCTTATTAGGGCATTTACCCTATGAGGAGGCTCCCGCCAATACCCTAGAAGCACTTACAGCAGATGGTCGGGTTAAATTGCGTCGTCTAGCCGCCGAGAAATTTACAGCTATGGCAGCGGCTGCCAGTGACGCAGGGATCATCCTTATTCCTCTTTCTGGGTTCCGTTCTATCGAAGATCAAGAGCGTGTGTTTTTTGAGCAACGGCAGCAGGGACAACGCCCCGTTGACCGAGCAGAGGTTAGTGCTCCTCCAGGCTACAGCGAACACCACACAGGTTATGCGATTGATATCGTCGATGGCACCCGCTCAGACACCGATTTAGAAATTAGCTTTGACACGACTCCAGCCTTTCACTGGTTAGAACAAAATGCCTCCCGTTTTGACTTTGAACTGTCTTTTCCGCAGAATAACCCTCAGGGCTTGAGCTATGAACCCTGGCACTGGCGATTTGTAGGCGATCGCACCAGTTTAGAAACCTTTTACAAAGCGAGAACGTTGTTTCCATCTCCAGGAGATGCTGTCCGTGAGCCAAATTAGTCTCAATTTGACCGCTATTACTATTTTTTCATTTGTGCTACTGAGTCTGGTGGGGCCCTTAGTGCATCTTTCTCCAACGGTGCCTGCGATCGCGGCCTTTGGTCTACTCGGTCTTGCCACAGTCGATACATTGAGTTGGCAAGGAAAAGGGTCTACGTTGTTGTTGGATTGGCTGGCTAACTTTTCAGCCGAGCATCGCGATCGCGTTCTGCACCACGAAGCAGGACATTTCCTCACCGCTCACCTTCTAAATATTCCGATTACGGGCTACACTCTCAGCGCATGGGCAGCCTTTCGCCAGGGGCAACCCGGACAGGGTGGAGTGAGCGTCGATTGTCAAGAATTAGACGCAGAGCTAGAGCAAGGCAATCTTTCCGATCAACTGATTGACCGCTACTGCACAGTGTGGATGGCAGGCATTGCCGCTGAAACGTTGAGCTATAGCACTGTCGAAGGCGGCAGTAGCGATCGCCAAACCTTGCAAATGCTGTGGTCACAACTGGGGCGATCGCCAACCGAAGCAGAACTCAAAATACGATGGGGAATTTTGCAAGCAAAGACCTTGATTCAAGCCCACCAGTCCGCTTATCAAACACTGGTGACAGCTATGCAACAAAACGCGACTGTTGAAGAGTGCCGTCAGCTCATTCAACCCATGATTGAACAAGACAGTGAACAAGACAGTGAACAAGACTTAGATAAACCCTGAACAATAAACTTAAATAAAAAATCTCAAAAAATATCAGTAGCCAGATTAAAACTGACTACTGATGCTCCACCACCGACCCCACGTCAATAGGTGTCAGACAAACTAAAGTGTCGGACAAACCAAAGGTTGACTAATAAACGCCTTCTTGACGGTTCAATTCGTAATGCTTGGCGATCGCCCAAACAGCGTGAATGCTACCAGGAAGCCAACCTAAAAGAGTCAAAACAACATTAATCAGCAGAGTTGTGCTAACACCATAGGTTAAGAAAATTCCTAAAGGAGGCACAAGAATGCCCAAAAGGATTCGTAGTATCTTCATATCCGTTCTTCCTAAATAAACCTATACCCCATTCTTTCAAAAAGGCTTATTTAACACCTCCATCGCAAGCATTATCTGTAAATCGTTTTAGAGGGCTGTTAATCTGTCTCTCAGGAGAGGTTTTATACCGTTTCTTATTAGAGGATGGATATGCATTAGAAAAACTTTGTTGATTATAAATTGAGGAAAAACCTATGGTTGGAACTCTGCTTACGCTAGTTGCCACTGCTCTCAGCCTGTTAGTTGTCGATTTAGTCGTTCCAGGCGTCAATCTTGCCAACTTTCCAGCTGCAATCATTGCGGCTGTTGTAGTTGGTTTCTTTAACTCTTCTATTCGTCCTATCCTCTCGACCCTATCGTTACCCTTAAACATAGTGAGTTTTGGAGCCTTTTCATTAGTCATTAATGGATTGTGCTTCTGGTTAGCATCCCTCTTCGTTCCCGGATTTTCTGTTAGAGGACTTCTAGCATTTATTTTGGGTCCAATTATTTTGTCTTTGGTGAATACATTCCTCAACAGCTACTTTGCTGAGAAGAATCCTCAACTTAACGCTGGAACAACCACTGGCGAAATCAAGACTGAGGTCTAATCAGATTAGTAGATTCAATTGAGTGAGATTGAAATCGTCAAAATATATCCAGCATAAAAACATGGGTATGCTATCAATTGCATGCCCATATTTTTTGTATAGTTTGCAATAATTTTTCATCGCTTTTGAGTGTACAGAAAGTGTATAAAAATTAGTGGTAGCTATTAACCAATAACTCTATTAACCTTATCCAGATCTACGGTTTCCAGGAGTGCAACCAGGCAACTTGCAATCGTTTTCAATAAGAAACCAAGGATCTAAATCCCTAAATTACACCAATTCCTTAAAGTAGTCCTATAGATGTCCCCTTTGACTACGCTCAGGGAACGCTGACTGAGCGCAGTCGAAGGCAGCGTGATCAGTAGCTTGAATTTGGAGAATGGGTATTACACATCATGTCTATTAACCCATAACCAACAACTAATAACAAAGCATTTTTCACAAAAAAGATTGCCATATTAAAAAACAAGCCTAAATATTAGAAATTCAGGCTTGTCATTACTCTTTAATGAGGCTAAAACGACTTATGGTTTGAGTTGAGGATTAACCTCTTGAGCCATCTTCCGAAAATCAGCCGGATCGCCTGTAGACTCAGCTTCAAAGGGCTCTGCTGACTCACCCGACATCAATGGAGATTCAATCGCAGGCTCCATTTCAGATGGATCTCCCGACCCTTCACTAAACTGCTTAGATGCTTCGTAATCAGCCTCTACGTTCACAGAGGGCACTACTTTTTCTTCGCTCGTGGCAACTTCTTCTGCAAGCATTTTTGCATCATAAGTTTGATTTACATCTGTATTTGTATTAGTAATGTCAGCCATTAATAGCTCCTTTGTAAACTCTATTAGTAAACTAACTAGAGCTTATCCAACAGATGCCTAATAAATGACCTGCTTAAGAGGTATTTTCTCTCTATCTCAAGCAATGATGCTATCTATCTAAAGATTCTCAGAATCAATCGAGGCTTTTGGAGCATCAGGCTTAATCTCTTCTTCCATCTCACGTCGAGCAGCACTACCTAAACGATTACGAGCTACCCGAGCTTTTGCTTGTAAATCTTGAAAGAAATCAGATTCAACAATTTCATTTACTTGTTTTTTGCGTTTAGTTTCATCAATCTCAATGCGTAATTCTTGAACTGTCTGCTTTAACCGTTGCTCCCGTGCATAAACCTCACGAGCCATGTTTTGAAACACACGAGCAAGTTGACCTAATTCATCATCTTGTTTTGCAACTTGGTTCAAGCAATTAATCTCAAACTTCTCAGCCTCAATATCTGCCGCAGCTTTAGCAATATTCATCACAGGTCGAGCGATAAACCGATCTGTTAGAAACATGGCTGTTCCAGCGGCTACAACGATGAAGCCTGAAACAATAAAAAACAAGGTTGTTTTATTGCGATTAATTTCGCCAAGATAATTTGACTCAGGAATAACGGTGCCAACTGACCAATCTAAATGATTTAGAGGGGCGATCGAAATATAATATCGTTCACCTGTTTCAGGATCTCTGAAAATATCACTAAAACGAGAGTGCAGTTGAGTCAGAGAAACGTTATTGGCTTGAAAGGTTTGGTAAGCAAAACTTAAGTAATTATTTTTAGAGCCAGCAATAGTAATCAGTTTTGCTGTATCTTGCCCAGTGAGGGTATATTCCATTGCTTGTGGATCGTTGAAAGCAATTAACTCTCCACGAGAATTAACAATAAAGATTGCCCCATCGCGATCGCCTTGAAGATGCTTTAAAAACGCAGCAATTTGCTTTAAATCAAAGGCAATACTAATGACTCCTAATAATCGCCCCTGATCTTCTAAAGTAATAGCTGAATCAATTCCAGGTACTTTACCTGTAGCAAATACATAAACATTCGTCCAGGCTTGTTCGCCTCTATTTGCCATTGCAGCTTGATACCAAGGACGCTGCGGTGCGTAATAGGTTTCTGGCTTTGTCTCAGTACCAATTAATTGAAGATTGCGTCCTATTCTTTGATAAGATTCAACGGTTTTAGTGGCTTGTTCTGTCTGAGGGTTGTATACCCGATTAATAATATTAATTCTACCGTTTTCCCCTCGCTGCAATCCTAGATAGTTTCCGTTAGGATAACCAAATTGCACCCATGTGAGATTGGGATTTGCTTCTAATACATTTAAATAAAATTCTTCCCGCGCCTGCTTATTGTTCAAATCAACCATGCCACTAAGAAAAGTGGATTGAATTAAAACTTGGGCAGACTTGACATTACTAAAAATATTACCCACTTCGCGAGAAGTTTGCCGAGTAATCGCTTCATTCAGTTGGTCAACGATGCTATTAATGTTTCTACTTGAAGCCCACAACCACGGAAAATGAACAATTGCAGCCGTTGCACTGACCGTTATCAAGATGGCACCTGCCAATTTTGCTTTAAGGCTCAAAGTTCTACGCTGTTTGTAGGAATGGGAAACTGGCTGCATGGGATTGTAATGACTATATTTTTGAAGAGTAACTATATTTTGAAGAGATAGTAAACCTGAACTAGTTTTGAATTAGGGTTTATTAAATGGGAATAGTATACTTTTTTATACCAAGCTGCTAGAGAATTACAGTACGAATACCCCAGAAATTGCCCATGAATCGTCTAAAATTTCGTGATCTCTTGCCAAATATATTTGCCGGTACGATTTCTGGGCTAGTCACGTTGATTTATAGCATTTCATATGCCGCTTTAGTATTTTCAGGCGATTTAGCAGAATACATCCCTTTAGGTATTAGTTGTGCTCTCATCAGCGGAACCATCAATGCATTTTGGGTAGCCCTTTACAGTTCTCTCCCGTTTACGATTGCAGGTCCCGACTCTAATGCCTCTGCAATTTTGTCGTTAATGGCGGCTGCGATCGCCACAAGCATCCTCTCTTCTAATTCTACAGATCTAGTCTTCCCAACTGTTTGGCTTGCGATCGCACTTAGTACGGTGATTACAGGATTGTGTCTTTTTACCTTGGGGCGACTTCGCCTCGGTAGCTTCATTCGGTTTATTCCTTATCCAGTAATTGGTGGGTTTTTGGCTGGGGTGGGTTGGTTGCTAACCCAAGGCTCCTTTAAAGTCATGACGGGCAAATCGCTCGATATGACCTACTTGCCATCTCTATTTGACTCTTCATTTTTACTTCACTGGCTACCGGGCGTATTTCTAGCATTTACCTTACAAATTATCCTGCGTCGTTATAAAAGTCCCGTATTACTACCCGGTATCACGCTAATAGCGATCGCAGGCTTTTACCTGCTGCTCCGAATGATTGGTATCTCCATTGAGCAGGCTCGCAGCCAAGGGCTATTGTTTGAGGCTTTAGCCAATGGTAGTTTATGGCAATCCTCTAATTTAACGGCTTTGTTACAAGTCGATTGGTCAGTTATTGGAAATCAATTGGGGAGTTTGATGACCCTGGTTGCGGTAGTTGCAATTACTATTCTGCTGTGTGCTTCTGGCATTGAATTGGCAACTCAGACTGATGTCGATTTAGACAAAGAGCTTCGCACAGCTGGAATTGCCAATATTATGACGGGGTTGTGCGGTGGAATGGCAGGCTATTTATCCATTAGTCGAACCATACTTAATTATAAGGCGGGTGCAACCAATCGGTTTGCAGGGGTTTTTGCAGCCACATTATGTGCAACATTTCTTATCTTTGGAGTGTCATTTTTGGCGTATCTTCCAAAGGCAATTTTTGGAGGATTGCTATTGTATATAGGCTTATCTCTCCTGTTTGAATGGGTTTATCAATCTTGGTTTGAGTTAGCTCGACTCGATTATATTTTAGTAATTATTATTCTTCTTATTGTCGCCAACTTAGGGTTTTTAGAAGGAGTTGGTTTTGGAGTTATTATTGCTTGTGTTTTATTTGTGTTGAACTACAGTAAGCTTCGAGTTATTAAAAATGCTCTTTCGGGCGTCAGCTTTAGAAGTAACTTTGAGCGATCGTTTCATCAAAAGAGATTGCTTCAAGAAAAAGGAGAAGAACTCTATATCTTACGATTGCAAGGTTATATTTTTTTTGGGACTGCCAACACGCTATTAGAACATGTCCGAAGCCGTCTCAATAATAAAACCTTGACCAAAATCAGTTTCTTGGTGATTGATTTTCAATTAACAGGAGGATTAGATTCGTCATCCGTTATCAGTTTTATTAAAATGCGGCGGTTAGCAAAACAGTTTGGTGTGACGCTTGTCCTGACTGATTTGTCTCCTGATATCGAAGGAAAACTATCACAAAGCCACGTAATTGATGTCATTGGAGATGAAGAGAAACCAGATGTTGTAACTCGTACCTTTCCTGATCTAGATCATGGGGTTGAATGGTGTGAAAACCAGATTTTAAGACGGGGCACCTTTCGGCGTAAACGCTTTGTTCCTCTCACGATCCAGCTAGAAGATGTCTTTCCTTTACCGAACAAGACAACTAAATTTTTGAATCGATTAGAAAAGCTTAAAGTTCAAGCCGGATATTGCTTGTATCGTCAGGGAGATCCATCTGAAGCCATTTATTTTGTTGAATCGGGGCAAATTTCGATTTTGCAGGAGTTAGGAGATGGGGAAGTCGTTCGCATGGGAACGGTGAGCGAAGGCACAGTGATTGGGGAAGTGGGGTTTTATCAAGAATCAGTTCATTCTGTATCTGCGATCGCCGATGAACCTTGTAGCCTTTATCGGTTATCTCGTGAAGCACTAGCCCAATTAGAGCAAGAGGAACCTCAATTAGCCTCAGCCTGCCATCAATTTATTGCCAAACTATTAGCAGAAAGAGTATCTCAAGCTGACGAACGCAGCAGAATATTGCTGCAATAAACGGCACATAAACCACGACAACTAGTAGCCCTATTTATCCTAATTTAAAGCAGTGCAAGAGGGACGGCATCAGGTTGTGGCGATCGCCAATATTCCATAGCCTAAACAGGCAGGTGTAATATCTGTCAGCGTTTTGTCAAGGCTGTGAAAAATAGGATTACGAGTGATTCTTGATTCTGAAAACACACTTTCAGCCATCACTTTAGTTAACTGAAACCCCGCCTGATGTAGCTCATATTTGAGCGAGTTTACTGTGTAGAGATGATAATACATTTCATACGTTGCTTGATTATTAAAGGTTCGACTGTAAACAATATCCCCTGGTTCATTAGCCATTGAGGTAGACCCATAATACTCTCGCAGAAATGTATGCTTTATCTGCTCGCCAAAGAACCGACGACGAGCATTAGGCACACTAATAATCATCACTCCTTTGCCATCAGCATGGAGCATCTGCCGCAGGGTTTGCAGAATCTCAATGCGTGTTTTTTGTCCAGCAATATGAGAGAGAACCCCAAACATGGCAATCACCACATCAAATTTGAAGTGAGAGTCAATTTGATGAACATCCCCTTCAATGAAGGTCGTGCGATCGCTCCAGGGAATGGGACAACCACTCAATTTTTGCTTGAGATGGGCGATCGCATGACTAGAAATGTCACAAGCCATAACTGAAGCCGAAGTATGTTGCAAAAGTGGCAGGGTGTAACGCCCCTCACCACAGCCAAAATCCAACACACGGTCTACGTTTTGAGCATACCTGAGAATGACATCTAGACTCCGTTGGTTGTAAACAGGATATCGGGCGGTATAGCTGCCACTACTGAAATAGTGGTCATACACGAGTTGTGGGTTCCAGATGGGTTTCATAGCGTTCACTCTGCCGCCAAAAAAGATAGATCAATCAATCTGCGTTCTATAACCATTTCAATTGTGCCGATCGCTTGAAGCCTATGTTTGTATTGCGACATACGGTGTTAGTCTTTCCGTGTTTTTGTGGAGTTTTAGCTGTATCAAGCTTGCTTTAAAAACTCCAAGTAGGTGTGACTTAATTCCTTAATGGCAAGGTCATAAAACTGTTTACCCTGTTCTGGAGTTGCCAAGGCAGGATTAGAGCCCATCCGCCCATCTGCATAACGACGGCGAAAATCGATTGCCCCATAGGTAGGATGCCCAGAAGCCACTTCAGAAGACAACGGAGCTTGTTTAATGGCATCTGGGTAAAGATATTGAGTAACGGCCACCTCACTGGGGGTGGCGTGGGACCCCTCCTGATGGTCATATAATTCCTTTGCCAATTTATAAACAGAGGCACAGGTAAACCAATTTGCCAGACGACATTGCACTTGATCGGCATTGGGAATACTGCGATCGGCGAGTACAGCATAGGTTTCTGCAAATGCGGCTTTCAGAGTTGAAATATTGCCGCCATGTCCATTAATGAAGAAGAATTTGGTGAAACCCGCTTGAGCCAGACACGTGATGTAATCACGAATCACTAAGATGAGTGTGCTGGGGCGAAGGCTAATGCTGCCTGGGAAAGCTGTATGGTGCAGTGCCATGCCTACGTTAATCGTAGGAGCAACAAGCGCATGGGTGATGTCGCCCACCCCACGGGCGATCGCTTCAGCGCAAATAGCATCTGTTCCGATCAATCCAGTAGGACCATGCTGTTCCGTAGAACCAATGGGAATGATCAATCCCTGAGATTGAGTCAAATAATCCTCAACCTCAACCCATGTACTGAGATGCAACAACATAAATTCTTTAAATATCTTTGGAAGAGAGGTGAGTAGAATAACGGTATGTTCTACGCAACTACAGTGTAATTACGTAGCAAACAGGTTGCCTATGCATGAAGTTTGAAGTCTTCCTGGGTGCATCCATCGATAAGATTGTTGTTTTCGGGCGAATTGATCCCCATTCTGAGCCAACACTCACCAGAACCGCTAGAATGATTAGGTAGTATCTAAATTTTTTCACGAAGGTTTAGGTTACAATCTTTTACATCTTTCAAAATCCTGGTCTGCAACGGCTTTGAGTCTGATTACTTGCCTTTTAACATGTTTTAATTGATCAGTCGTCGGATGCTCCTCTTCACAACTTGTCCAACTCAGGCTTTAATTTGCTTAACTCCATATTTGCGATCGCCTCAAGTTGTGTTTCTTAAAATCCTTTAACTTTTAAGCAATGACCTCAACGGCTACCTGCAACTTGACTCCTCTTCATCAGCTTAGTTGCTTCCAACTTCAAGTTTGGCGTTTTGTTCAGATTATCAAGGTGCTGTCTGTGGGTAATGAGTATGAGCAGACAGATTAAAGTAGGCTTTCATTCATTCCAATTTTTGAGCCAAATGAATCCATCCTGGTCGGCACTTATAACAGATGGCATTTGGCAAACCCAGTTACATTTCCTTTTTGGAGATGGTGACCTGTTTAACCGTTTTAAGAGTTACCTGCTCAGGAGAAGTGATACATGCTACACCGCAAGATCTATCAACTCTGTTGTGATGGGCGCGAAGTCTGGATCTTCTTGCGGGATCAACAACGCTGGATTGAACGCGCTCGTGTATTAGATATTGAGGGAGACTTGGTGACAGTCCGTTATGAAACGGAGGAAGATGACGAGATCTGCTCTTGGGAGGAAATGATTCGTCTGGAAAGCATTGGTTCAGTCATGCAAAAATTGGCGACCGTGCCCCGTGGAGATGTTGAGCCTCTAGTGTCTGAAGATTGCCCAGAGGCTGAACAGATTCGCAATCACCGTCCCGATTCTAACCCTGAATAACTTCCAAATCACTGTACTTGAAGTGCAGTTCAAAAACTCGGTTTTGCATTTTGCTCTAACCACTCTCAAGCTGTCCTATTCAGTTGTGGTTAGAGCTTCTGTTTGAGGTAGAGGGTAACAATTTGAATCCATCGAAGCCAACTATTAAGCTAGATCAATTTCTCAAGTGGGTTGGGGTAACGTCTACAGGGGGTCAGGCAAAACTCTTGATCCAATCCGGAGAAGTGCAAGTCAATGGTGAAGTTGAGACCCGCCGTGGGCGGCAACTGGTGGCGGGCGATCGCGTTTCTGTCATGGGTGAAACGTTTGAAGTGGCTCTCGACCGTACTTAAGAGCCACTCTCGTATCCCCGTCAGCCCAGCAAATCTGCCTTATCCTTTCACACCGCTGCCTGTCTCAGTGGGCACAATGTAACGCTGCATCACCACAAAAAACAATAAAATAGGGGCGATCGAGATGACCGATCCCGCTGCAATCAAACGCCAATCGAGAGAAAATGCCCCTGCTAGTTTTGCCACCCCTAAAGGCAGCGTATAGTATTCTGGGCGATCGAGAATGATCAGAGGCCAGAGAAAGTCACTCCAAGAGCCAATAAACACGAAAATGGCAAGCGTCACCAGAGCAGGACGCACTGAAGGCAACATCACATGCCACCAGATCCCCAGTTCAGAACAGCCATCCATCCGAGCCGCTTCCTCTAATTCCTTAGGCACACTTTGAAAGGCTTGCCGCATCAAAAAAATGCCAAACGCCGAGGCGATCGCTGGAAAGATTAGCCCCAGATAGGTGTTCCTTAACCCCAGTTGCACTACCAGAATGTAGAGCGGGATCATGACAATCTGAAAGGGAATCAGGATTGTTGAGACGACCAACGTAAAGATGACCTCTCGTCCTCGAAAGGCCAATCGCGCTAAAGGATAAGCTGCCAACGAGCAAAACAGCAAGTTGAGCACAACCGTTAGCGTAGCGACTAGCGCACTGTTAAAGAGATATTGCCCAAAGGGATTGGTTTGCCAAACTTGAATAAAGTTTTGGAAGGTTGGCTGACTGGGTAATAACCTGGGTGGAAATTGAAAAATATCTTCAGTGGGGGCTTTGAATGCTGTGCTAATCAGCCAGATCAAAGGCAAGAGCATGACCAGCGCGATCGCCCCCAGCAACAGATACACCCAGATTCGTTTTACAGCCAAAGAATTAAATTTCATCGGACAACTGACACTGCCTCAGTATCTCGTTGAGGATGCAACGATTTACCACGTTGGAGCGCAGCATAGATGCGGTTCAACGCATTGATATAAGCTTGCGCAGACGCCACAATCACGTCTGTATTAGCTGCATGACCTGAAAAAATTCGGTCTTCATACCGCAGTCGAATCGTCACCTCACCAATTGCGTCCAGTCCTTCTGTGACCGACTGAACGGCAAACTCGACCAATTGGTTGGGCACATCTACAACCCGGTTAATCGCTTTATAAACCGCATCAACTGGCCCCGTACCAATGGCAGCATCTGTTAATTCGTGACCTTCAGGTGTGCAAATCGTCACGGTTGCAGTGGGGCGAGCTTTATCTCCACAAGAAACTTGGACGTGTTCTAAGTGGAACAACTCAGGCGTTTGCTGAATCTCGTCATTGACGATCGCCTCCAGATCCCAATCCGTGATTTCCTTCTTTTTATCTCCCAATTCCTTGAAACGCAAAAATGCCTTATTAAGTTCTTGGTCTGATAGCTCAAACCCCAATTCCTTCAACCGGGTGCGAAAGGCATTGCGACCGGAATGCTTGCCCAACACGATCTGGTTATCGTTTAGCCCAATCGATTGGGCATCCATAATTTCGTAAGTTAGCTTGTGCTTGAGCACCCCATCCTGGTGAATCCCTGATTCATGAGCAAAAGCATTGGCACCCACGATCGCCTTGTTAGGTTGCACTAGCATCCCAGTTAGGTTAGACACCATCCGAGAGGTTTTATAAATCTGTCGAGTATCAATCCGGGTAAGCGGTGCTTCAGAATCAACCGATCGCCCAAAAAATGGGTTGAAATATTGCCGTCGCACGTGCAACGCCATCACCAGTTCTTCTAAGGCTGCGTTGCCTGCCCGCTCCCCAATGCCGTTAATGGTGCATTCCAACTGACGTGCTCCATTTTTAGCGGCCTCTAAAAAGTTAGCGACTGCCAACCCCAAATCGTTATGTCCATGCACCGAGATGACGGCTTGGTCAATATTAGGGACATTTTCTTTGATGCCGCGAATCAGGCTACCAAATTCACTAGGGGTTAAATAGCCAACCGTATCGGGGATATTAACGGTTGTTGCTCCAGCAGCGATCGCCCGTTCCAGCATTTCATACAAAAACTCCGGATCGGATCGTCCTGCATCTTCGGGCGAAAACTCAACATCATTCACAAAAGACTTAGCATAAGCAACCATTTCAGGGGCAATCTCTAGCACCTCTGCTCGCGTTTTTTTCAGCTTATATTCGAGATGAATATCGGAAGTTGCAATAAATGTGTGAATTCGCGCATGCGCAGCGGGCTTGAGTGCCTCGGCTGCGGTTTTAATATCTTGTTGAGTAGCTCTTGCCAAACCACAAATGATCGGTCCATCCACAGTCCCGACGTGTTGAGCGATTTTGTTCACTGCTTCAAAATCGCCAGGGCTAGCAAAAGGAAATCCTGCCTCAATCACATCCACACCAAGGCGTGCCAGTTGACGAGCAATCGTCAGCTTTTCATCCACGTTGAGAGTCGCTCCAGGAGACTGTTCTCCATCGCGTAGAGTCGTATCGAAAATAATGATGCGATCAGGTTGGGATGAAATAGTCATAGCAGCTCAGGCTGACCTGTGTGATAAATGTTGACAGTAACGATAAAACAATCGCGAAGCGACAGTAAGATTATTCTACTGTTTCATTTTCCCTTCAGTGAAGCCTTTGTTAGCTCTCATTACCACCCACTTAGAAGTAATGGGTTGAGAGAACAAGGTTGTCTCAGAACAAGTGTTAGAAAACCTTAAAATATAAGGTTGCTGGTCTCATCTAGGCTGAACCTTCTGAACGAAGCACCGATCCCGCTCCACTATCAACCCCGTGCTTTGTGCAAGTGAACCCGCAAGAACAGAAATTAGGCTACACCAAAAATAAGTTTTTCAAATACCCTAGAAGATTTCTCATTTGGAAAAGCTAAGATCCATCCCTTACATGCCATCAACCTTCTCTATATGATCTCGGACATCATTCAGGTCGATATAACGATCAGTAGCATTACGGAGTTCTCGCGCGATCATTCCCTCTGTAGAAACAACAGTGATATGGGTGCTCTTAGAGCGCAGTAACTCAATCGCCCGCTCAAAATCTCCATCTCCACTGAACAAAATGACCCGGTCATATTGATCAACGGTATTAAACATATCTACTACAATTTCAATGTCTAAATTAGCTTTCTGAGAATAGCGACCTGAGTTGTCATCATAGTATTCTTTAAGAATTTTAGTTCTAACGGTGTAACCCAAACTAATCAAGGCATCTCGAAATCCACGTTGGTCTTGGGGATCTTTCAAACCCGTATACCAAAATGCATTAACAAGTTGCACATCCGGTTCGCGAGTAAAATAATCCAATACCCTTCGTGGGTCAAAAAACCAGCCATTCTTTTGTTGGGCATAGAACATATTATTCCCGTCTACAAAAATTGAAAGACGGCTTGCAGAAGAAATCATAGAAACTTAAGCCTAAAATTTTTTAGCACAGACTTTAACTAGAGAATTCATGCTGGCAATGCCCTATGGGTTAATTGCCGCTTTAACTTGTATAGGAATTAACCTTCGATCATGATAATTTGAACGCATTCAGGTTTTTGTGCTGTAGGTACTTGCAGCATTCCATCTATAAAATTTCTGCTGATTCTTAATCCTAACGACGAGTACCTGTTTTTAGACGGGAAACCTCTAATCACACAGCAGATTTTTTGTTAGTTAAGCATCAATTTTGCTCAATGACAGAACTCCCCAAGCTCACTTTTTTAGGATTAAGGTAGATTTCCTGATAGCTTTCATGGTCGATCGGGCGGATACACATAAGGTCTGTAAAGGGGTACTAGAAATTTAATCTAGAGTTTTTCATCCTACAGAAGTAGGTATAGGCGTTTTTATTATAAAGATTTTGCTCTCCTACTTCAAAGCTTGGCAATACTCTACTCTGACAACTTCATTAATACTTGATATTTACTACTTCCGTTGGGGATCTTGCTTGTATCTACCTCAAAAATAACTTGATAATCCACTAGCAGATAGATGCAAAAACAGCTAGGATGCTGCTCTTGAATCTTTATGCTAAGGATAATAAATTTCTTGGTTTACCATCTTAGGGTGCTGCAAAGACAGTTATGGAGTGAATCTGTGGAGGAAATATGTCGTTGTAGCGATCGCCCACCTTCAAGGGAATACGAAGCTTTGTGAAATCACGGTGAGCTGCTTCAGTATTTATGCGGAATCGGACGGATTGATTATGAAATGAGTGATGGAGTTCCAGCGTCACTCATTTTGGGAGGCATTCCTGTGTTTAGTCGATTGCGTCAATCCCTGTTCAACTTCCGGCAACGGTCACGAGTTCGTCATTTTGCATTGGGTCTATTGCTCTGCTTAGTTTTTGGGGCGTTATCTTCTCCGTTATTAGCACAAACAGCCATCAGTCGAGCAACAGTCACGGAAATCTTGGATAGCAACCAGGTCTTTATCCAGGAGAGCCAAGCACGGGTGCGGGATGTCGCAAACCGAGGACAACGAGTGCGAACCGCACAGGCACGGGCTAATTTGACCTATAACACGGGTGCAGTTATTCGGTTGCTAGCTAACACTAGCCTAACGGTAGGGGAGTGTGCTCGGTTAGATCGAGGAATCACCCTCATCAGTGGGGCGGTGAATGGTTGTACTGCGTCAGTAACCGCAGGGGTTCGAGGCACTACTTATCTCATGGAAGTTGATGAAAATGGCGAAGAACTGGTGAAAGTGCTGGAAGGCGAAGTGATAGTCACTCGTCAGGCACTCTCTGAAACAGGGACTGAACTGACTTCATCACCCTCCACACCACCTGTGCCAGAGAATAGCTCTGGAGAAGGTAATCCTGAAGAAGCTAATCAAGTGGTGTTAACGGCTGGTCAGAAAGTAGCTGCTCGTCGGGGCGATCGCCGTTTAGGACCCGTTCAACGACTGAGCCTTGAAGAGTTTCTCGATATTTTGAGAGGTGAATTAATCAACGGCTTTACGGATGAAATTCCTGGGTTGCAAAAGGTACGAGAAGCATTCCAGCAACTCTATCCCAATGCACCCTTTCCATTCGAAACCCCTAGTTTGCCTATCTCTAGACCCAGACTCCCTTTTTTGTAAGGATTGAACTGCATAAACTTTAAAGATTTACAAGAATGCAACCGTAAGCTGGCTACAGTAGCAGACAAGCTGTGTAGCCACTTAGTACTGCTTTTCACAGATAAGGTTCGGAAATAAAACCAAGGCGGTGTGAGGGATGCGCCCCCAGCCAGGGGTTCCACCCCTGCACCCCAAATTCCCACCCCTATTGACGACGAATTGTACTTAGTCCTAAACCGATTGATGCAAGAGGTTTAATGGTATGAGATGGACAGGGCGATCGCCCAATTGGTCTGCTAGCAACACCAGTCAACGTCACCCCCCCAAGTCGGGCTGGCTTAACTTAACCCGCTTAAGCTATTTATTAGTCGGGGTTTGGGCATCCATTGGGGCGATCGCCACTGCCATTAATTTCATTCCTGCGCTGGCACTAGAGCGACAAACACAAATTTTCTTTTTTTCGATTCGCGGCAAGGTTACGCCTCCCGATAACATTGTCATCTTGTCAATGGATCAAGAATCGCTAGCCCAAGGAGAAACCTATCAGCGTGATCCAACCCGCTATCCAGAATTAGCCCCCATTGAGACATGGCCTTGGCGACGGGCAGCTTATGCAAACGTCATTGAAAAGTTGCTAGCAGCAGGAGCGCGATCGGTTTCTATAGATGTCATTTTGGCTGATCCGAGTAGCTATGGCTTAGAAGATGACCAAACCTTGAGAGATGTCATCCGGCGGCATCCTAACCAGGTGGTCTTAGCTAATTCCTATGAAACGTTTGGCACCCCTGAAACTGGAGAATTGGGGCAGATTGTTAACCCCAATCCTGATTTTGAAGCCAAAGCTAATAACTTAGGGCTGATCAATTTTGCAGCCGATCCAGATGGTCGAGTCTATCGATTTAGCGAAGTATTCATTAATCAAGTCGTGGTGCCGC
The DNA here is from genome assembly GCA_033764315.1 of Oculatellaceae cyanobacterium bins.114. Lineage (GTDB taxonomy): Bacteria > Cyanobacteriota > Cyanobacteriia > Elainellales > Elainellaceae > FACHB-1407. The sequence continues at coordinate 25,268 of JANRJA010000226.1, read as the reverse complement.
AAGATTTAGGCACAGATATTGTTTCATTTGCTACGGCAACCGTTCAAATTCATCGACTCTCTCAAAACCAATCGATTGAGGTTCATCCTGCTGGCGAAAACATCTTTTTCTATGGTCCTCCAACCACATTCAAACGAATTCCCTTTTGGCATGTTCTAGACTCTACCAACTGGGAATTTCATTTGCGAGAGCAAACGTTTCGAGACAAAATTGTGTTGATTGGCCCGACCGCCAGTTACTTTCAAGATTTTGTCCGGACTCCATTTTCAGAAACGATGCCAGGGGTCGAGCTACACGCCAATGCGATCGCCTCACTATTAGACAACCGCGCCATTAATGAAGCGATCCCCAGTGCGCCCTTGCGAGGCTTAGTCGTGTTGATTGGAGTAGCCGGTACAGGCTTTCTATTCAACCGCTTTCTCAAACGAACTGACTCCCAAATGCTAATGGCATTAGGGGTAGCCCTTACTTGGGCAATCCTGGGCTATATCAGCTTTGTCTTTGCAAACTTAATTATGCCAACAGCAGTTCCTGTAATAGCGATCGTCCTCTCTGGGCTATCTAGCTTAACTACCGGAGCTATTAGTAATCGGTTAGAACAATTACGCCTGAGACAGACATTAGAACGGTATGTCGCCGCACCAATTGTTCATGAAATCCTGACAAACTATTCTGAAGCCTATCAAGCTTTGTTGAAGGGGCGCAAAGTCAAAGCAGCTGTCCTATTCTGTGATATTCGAGGATTTACCTCCTTCTCACTGCAATTAGAACCCGAACAACTGGTCGAACAACTCAATGATTATCTCAATGCGATGGTCGAAGCCATCTTGGATGCAGGAGGAACCGTTGATAAATTCATCGGGGACGCAGTGATGGCAGAGTTTGGTTCCCCCATCTCTGAAGGTGAAAAAACAGATGCCTTAAATGCTGTACGGGCAGCTTTAGGCATGAGACAGGCACTGGTTAATCTGCATCAGCAGTGGCAGCAGCAGGGTAAAGTCTTATTCTTTAACGGGATTGGGATTAATTTTGGCGAAGCTTTGGCTGGAGACATCGGCTCAGTAAGACGACGCGAATATGCACTGATTGGCGATGCAGTTAACGTTGCTAGCCGGGTTGAGGGGCTGACCCGCAAGTTTTGGACAGACATTCTCATCACTGAATCGCTGTACGAGTTAGTCAAAGATGAGGTTGAAGCCGTGTGTGTGGGGGAACATGAACTCAAAGGACGGGGGCAAAACGTAGTTCAGCTCTACAGCTTAATTGGGTTAAAAGGTGGGGATCAAACATCTTATCGATATATCCACGACCAGTTGCGCAACCAGAAAAATCTTAAGGAGAGCCATGAGGCTTAGGTTTCAGTTCGTCAAACCCTGCATCTTCCAGAGTCTACGTCAGACGTTTGGCGATGCTCAGTCGAGCCGTCGAGCCGCAAACTAACGTTATTGAGGACTACCTCAAAATTCTCTAAAATTTTCTACAAATAAGAGCACCAATCACTCCAACTGCCCGCATACAGTTTCCCAATCGGCAGCTCGGCCAACGCCATTGATACGAGATTGACGCAAGCCGTGACACCAGAGCCACAATAGACAATCACCTCATCCGTGTTTTGTAACGTTGCCCACCGTTGTTGTTGCTCATCAGGCGATCGCCCATAGCCCTGCTCATCCGTTACCTCTTGCCAGGGATAATTAACTGCACCCGGAATATGACCCGCGATCGGGTCAATGGGTTCTCTTTCACCCCGATATCGCTCACCCTCGCGTGAATCTACCAGCACAACTCCTGGTCTACCTTGACACGCTTTAACACCATCAATATCAACAACCATTTCAGGGCGCAGTCGAGGCACGACATTACCCATTTGAGGCTGAGGAACCTCACTCGTAACTGGATAGTCAGCCGTTTGCCATCCCTTAAACCCCCCATCTAGAATAGCGATTCGGTCATATCCTAAATAGTGCAGCAGCCACCAAAACCGAGCCGCAAAAGCCAAGCGCGAATCGTCATAGGCAACAACCAGCTTTGATTGCTGGACATCTGTGGAATCAATCCCTAAAGTGGCTAATTTGTGAGCCAACTGAATGGGATCAGGCAGTGGGTGACGTCCTCCGTGTTGCCCTACTGGGCTAGACAAATCTTGGTTGAGGTCAAAGTAGTATGCACCTGGAATGTGAGCCGTTTCATAGTATTGCCGACCCAGACTGGGATCAGCCAGAGAAAACCGACAATCGGCGATCGCCACTTGGGGATCATCTAAGTGCTCAAGCAACCACTGCTTTGAAACCAACGGATTAGTCAGAATTTTTTTCATAAAAATTGATTATAGGTAGTATTTGATTTGATGTAAAAGAATAATTAAATTGCTACAAAAATAAATATGGCTTTAACCTTGAACCAATTCCTTGAAGATAGAATTTAGAAAATTCAAAATCACTTCTCACAAAATACGCTTAAAATACCTTTGGGTGCTTGGTTCTCTGGGTTGCCAATTTGCCCTCTGTCTTTAATAAGGTCAAAATTCAAACACATGGCAGAGCTTTAGTTCAATCAGAAACATCAATGCTAATTAGTAATACTAAATCAGGAAAATTATTCATATTAATTGACTTCACAGTTCTCTATCTCTAGAGATCTCCGTGAAAAACCTGATTCCGCAACTACCGCAGTTGTCCATACTGAAAGCATACTCATTAGCCTTTCCAGTTGTGTGACATGCCGGCTATGACTTATACATCAATCAAATTAGGTATCTCTGGAGACGCTCAAGTGGAAACCCCTCCTACTAAGGGTCTCGGCTCTGAACACCCTAAAATTCTAGTTGTTGATGATCACCCCTCCAGTCGCATGACAGCCGTTGCATTGCTGTCTATTGAGGGATATGACGTCTTAGAAGCAGACAGCGGCTCTACCGCCTTGGAGTGCATTCTAGAGTCCAACCCTGATTTGATTTTGTTAGATGTCATGATGCCAGGGATGGACGGCTACGAGGTGTGTCGTCGCCTCAAACAAGATGAACAAACCCGATTGATCCCAATCGTTTTTGTCACCGCCTTAAATGATCGTCGTGCTCGACTACGGGGGATTGAGGTTGGTGGAGATGATTTCCTCTCTAAACCGTTTGACCAACTTGAGCTATCGGCGCGAGTGCGATCGCTCGTTCGTCAAAAACGCCTTAACGAAGACCTCGACCATGCGGGTCAAGTCCTATTTTCGATCGCTCGTGCTGTCGAGAGCCGTGACCCTAACACAGGCGACCATTGCGAACGGTTGGTGTTGCTTGGAAAAGCCTTTGGTGAATTTCTGAGCCTCTCGCGGGCTGAGGTTCGAGATCTAATGTGGGGAAGCTACTTGCATGACATTGGCAAAGTGGGCATTCCTGACCATGTGCTGCTCAAAACGGGCAAGCTCACCGCTGAAGAGTGGGATATTATGCGACAACATGTCCTGATTGGTGAAACCATCTGTCAGCCATTACGGACGATGCGAGGAGTAGTGCCAATCATCCGCCATCACCACGAGCGGTGGGATGGATCTGGCTATCCAGATGGATTGGTCGGTAATCAAATTCCCTATTTGGCTCAAATTTTTCAGTTGATTGATATTTACGATGCGTTGACCAGTGAACGCCCCTATAAACCAGCTTTTTCGACTCAGGAGTCGTTACAACTGATGGCCGAAGAAACAGCTAAGGGATGGCGCAATCCTGAATTGATGCAATTATTTGTTGAGTTTATTGGAGCGCGAGCAGCGGCGGCTTAGCAAATGACTTTTTAGCCCATCATCCTAGCCCATCAACCATCTTGAAATAGCAGTTAGGTTTACTGCGAAAAGGCTACTCGTCAAGCCAGAAGCTAGGGTATACTCCGTGGGATGAATTGAGCAGTATGTGAGCATGGTAGCGGTAGCAATTTTGGCGGCTGGACGTGGAACGCGCATGAAATCTCACCTTCCAAAGGTGCTGCACTCGTTAGGTGGGCGATCGCTAGTTGAGCGAGTTCTGCAAAGCCTTTCTAAAATTAACCCGACCCGACAACTTGTGATTGTGGGATACAGCGGTGAGTTGGTGAAGGACTCTCTAACGCACTATCCAGAGTTAGAGTTTGTCGAGCAAACAGAGCAACTGGGTACAGGTCACGCCGTTCAACAGGTTATTCCCTATTTGCAAGACTTTGAGGGTGATTTGCTGGTGCTCAATGGAGATGTGCCCCTACTGCGTCCACAAACCCTGGAGCTCTTACTCCATACCCACCAAAAAGAACAAAATGCGGCAACGATTTTGACGGCTCACTTGCCAGATGCAAAAGGGTATGGCCGCGTCTTTTGTAATGGAAATAATATCGTGACCCAGATTGTAGAGGATCGCGATTGTAGTCCAGCGCAAAAACAAAATCGCCGTATTAACGCTGGAGTCTATTGTTTTCAGTGGTCTCTTTTGGCTCAAGTTTTGCCTCAACTGACCTCTAGTAATGATCAGAAGGAATACTATTTAACAGATGCGGTGAACTATCTCAACCCGGTTATGGCCGTTGATGTAGAGGATTACGAAGAGATTTTGGGCATTAATGATCGCAAACAACTAGCTGCTGCTTACGATATTCTGCAAACCCGCGTTAAAGAAGACTGGATGAAAGCAGGCGTGACGTTGATTGACCCAGACAGCATCACTATTGACGACACAGTACAACTGCAAGCAGATGTGGTAATTGAGCCTCAAACGCACCTGCGGGGCAAGACATCAGTTCAAACAGGGAGCCGCATTGGGCCTGGAAGCCTGATTGAAAATAGTTCTATTGGTGAAAATACAACCGTGTTGTATTCCGTGATTAGCGATAGTGTAGTGCAGGCAAATGCTCGGATTGGTCCTTATGCTCACCTCAGAGGGCAGGTGCAGGTAGGAGATAGTTGCCGTATTGGAAATTTTGTAGAGTTGAAAAATTCTACAGTGGGCGATCGCACGAATGTTGCGCATCTGTCTTACATCGGGGATGCCACATTGGGTGAGAAAGTGAATATCGGTGCAGGAACTATCACCGCCAACTATGACGGGGTCAAGAAACATCGCACCACTATTGGCGATCGCACTAAAACGGGTTCTAACAGCGTTTTGGTGGCTCCAATCACGATTGGCTCTGATGTCACGATCGCGGCTGGCTCAACCGTCACTGAGGATGTGCCCAATGATGCCCTGGCTATTGCGCGATCGCGTCAGGTTGTTAAACCCGGTTGGCGGATGAAACCAGCAACTGACTCAGAGAGCAAGGCGTTGAAATTAGAGTAAGCGATAATAGGGCTGAATGTTGGATCAGTTCTGCTATCTTTCACCCCTCTACCTCTCCTCAATGCTCTGCTAGAAAAGCTTCCAGTTCAGCGCGACTCGGCATGGAAGATTGTGCTCCGGTTTTCATCACTGATAATGCAGCAGTGGCGGCTCCCCACCGAGTCGCTTGCTGCAAAGGCAAGCCTTCTGCTAGGGCAGCAGCGAGTCCTCCATTAAAGGCATCACCCGCCGCCACGGTATCGATCGCCTCCACAGCAAAAGCAGGCACCCGAAAAGGCGATTCACCGATTGGGCTACACAAGGCTCCCTGACTGCCCAACTTGACAATTACCGTTGATACACCTCGTTGATGCAGCACCTCTGCTGCTGTGGCTGCTCGCTCAAAAGTGTTGACCTCAAACCCCACCAGTTGACTTGCCTCAATCTGATTGGGGGTCAAGATATCAATCAGAGAATATAACTCATCAGGCCAGTGCGTCGGCACAGGAGCCGGATCGAGGATCACTAAAACACCTGCTGATTTAGCAGCTTGAGCCGCCTCCAGGACTGCTACAAGAGGGATTTCAAGTTGGAGCAGAAGGGCATTCGCCGCAGGGAGCAAATCATTTAGACGCTGACTATCAGTGATGTTGACTTGTCCGTTAGCCCCTGAAATAACCAGGATTTGATTTTCGGCGGCGGCATCAACGACAATCATCGCCACACCAGAATGGGTTGTGCTGTCTTGAAGAACACGATCGCACCCGACTCCTGAGGCTCGCAAGCTAGCCAATAATTCTTGCCCAAAGCGATCGTCCCCAACCCGTCCTACTATTTCTGTGGATATCCCTAATCGAGCGATCGCCACCGCTTGATTGGCTCCTTTGCCCCCTGGAATGGTGATAAAACTGTCTCCCATTAGGGTTTCTCCTGGACAGGGCAGGCGGGGTGTCTTTGCCACCAAATCCATATTGATGCTGCCAAATACAATAACTGTCATAGGCGTGGAAGATAGAAGGCAAGAAGCTGTGGGGAATAAAGCAGGCAGGGGCATCGGGCTAAAGCATAAAACTACCCAGTAATGAGAGTAAGGCAGCTTTTTGGGTCAACATAGGCCTCTTGCCCATTGACCTTCTTGAGAAAGATAGCAACTGAAGAGTTGGTTAGGACGGGGTACTAAGGTGAAATCCCTGGCTGGGGGTGAAGCTCCACAAACCCCTTGTATCCACTATCTTGACAGTTCTTATAACTCAACTTGTCATTCATTTTCCTTGATTGCAATCTCTTTTGCCTCTTGCTCTCTGCTTCCTGCCTTTTAACTTAAATACCGCATAATCAATGATCAATGATGACGCTGTTTAACCACTGACCATGAAAACAATTGCAGAGATTAATGAAAAAATTCAAGCCCGCCGTGCAGTTGTATGGACAGTTGAAGAGTTAAAAGCTCAGGTTCAAGAGATCGGCATAGCGCAAGCCGCTCAACAGGTCGATGTGATTACGACAGGCACCTTTGAGCCGATGGAATCCTCTGGAGCCATCATCAACTTGGGACACACTGACCCCCCAATTAAAATCCGTCAATGTTGGCTCGATGGAGTGCCTGCCTATTCTGGTTTTGGGGCAGTGGATTTGTATTTAGGAGCGACCCAGGTAGCCGAATATGGAGCCGCAGGAGATGCACCAGACCCAGATGAATCTGCTCTGCGTAACCCCACGAGAGAGCGCGGGGGCGGGCATATTATTGCTGATTTGATTGCTGGAAAAGCAGTGCGGCTAAGAGCGATCGGGCAAGTGACTGATTGTTATCCTCGGGCTTCATTTGAGACAACCATTACCCGCGAGACGATCAATCAGTTCTATTTGTTTAACCCTCGAAATCTTTACCAAAACTTTATCGTTGGAGTCAATGGGGGCGATCGCCCTCTGTTTACCTACTTGGGACCTCTACAACCCCGATTGGGCAATGCCGTTTACTCCAACCCTGGAGCCATTTCCCCCCTGTGGAACGATCCCGATTTGCAAGTGGTCGGCATCGGCACCCGCATCTTTCTAGGAGGAGGCGTTGGATACATCGCCTGGGAAGGAACCCAACACTTTCCTTTACAAAAACGGCTACCCAACCGAACCCCCATTGGACCTGCGGCAACCCTGGCACTGATTGGGGATGCTAAACAAATGACTCCCCAGTGGGTCAAGGGCTGTCACTTTAAGAGCTATGGACCATCGATTATGTTGGGAGTTGGAGTTCCCCTACCCGTCCTCAATGAAGACGTGATCAAGCACTGCTCCGTTCAAGATACAGAGTTAGTGGCTCCCGTGGTTGATTTCTCCATTCCCCGTCGAGTACGCCCTACATTCGGGTTAATCAGCTACGCTCAGCTTAAAACGGGACGCATCACCATCGATGGCAAATCGGTGCGAGTAGCCCCCCTCGCGAGCATTTTTCTCTCACGTCAGATCGCAGCAGAATTGAAGCAATGGATTAGCAATGGTGATTTCACCCTAACCGAGCCGATTGCTCCGATTCCAAACGATCGAGCCTTTTTATCACAAGACCGATGGGGGGCGCAGATTAGCCTAGATTAGTCTGGATTAGACTGAGTTTTCTTTTTAATGGGTTTAGGCAACGCTTCACGGCGAACCGGGGGTGCTCCCACATTAGACCGATCACCGGGGCGATCTCCTCCGGGGCGATCACCCCGACGCTCACCCGATGGGGGTCGTTGTCCATCCCGTGGAGGCCCATCCCAACGCTTACGACCGCCTGGACCGGGTCTACCTCCTCGAAACGGCTTCTTGGCAGTTTTGCCCCGTTTTTTAGGCGGCACAAGCGCAATCATAGTGCCCTCTAGGACAACTAGCAGGTTGTCTTGACGTTGGACATTCAAATCCCAGAAGTAGCCAACCACCTTGCCATCTAGAGTGCCTTTAAGGTTGAGCTTAAATGATTTACCTTCTTCATCTCCTTTGCGCGGAGATTGCTGAATCTTAACAATCAACCTTTCTTCTTCAACGGAGTAAAATAACACCTCACCCCGAATCGAGAAGTAGTCTTCCTGAGGATCTGAGGCATTACTTTCACTTTCAGGATTGCTTGCACTCTCAAGTGGCTCCACTTCACCCTCTGTCTCAAGAGCCGTTTCTGTAGACGAGACAATGGGTTTGTTCAGTTTCTCAGGTTCCCACACTCCAACGATTTGGGCATGTAAATCGTTGTCTTTATTGCGAGTGCGAGGATAAACCACCCAAAGATGACTCTGTTCTAGGTCGAGATGCTTTTTCACTAAGCTCATGACTCGCCCTAACAACACGGCATCCACGGCGACTCCATCTTCAGTGATCAATGTGCCGCGAGTGAACTGTTCGTCTGAGGCAGTATATTTTCCTCGAATTAATCCGATCGCCCGATACTGCATCGGCTCACTAGCCGGGGGAATCGGCTGTTGACGCATGATCGCATCTGAGTCACTACTGTCATCTATTTCGGTCGTATCAGGGGCATCAACGGTCAGATCGGATATTTCATCAGGCGTAGCAGCGGAAGAATCCATGGCGAGTGTTGAGGCTGAGAGCTGATCCATAGAAGTTTCTTTTTGAGGCAAAGGTTCAGGCGTGATTGCCTGAGTATCGGATGGAGTTGGAGACGAAGCCGACTTGGGCGGCTGGGGAGACTGGCTCTGAGAAGAACTCATAAAACCTCCTTATGGCAGAGACACGCCCAATCAGAGAGACATGTCTGTACGCCATTGACCACTAAGACAGGAAACCAATTTGGGCTAAACACTAGGTTAGCATCCACATTGGTTTTAGCCTGCCAGACACTGAGGGGTCGAACTTGATTGCCCCGGCTTTGCTCATCCATTTTGTTTATACAACCACTATTGCCATCGTCAGGGTTTTTTATGTGAAGCAAGGCAATATCTGCTACTGGCTTCCCCTCACAGGAGAGGTTGGGATGCCCGTATTGGGATACGGACTACTGAATGGTAGAGGAGAATTTGGAGATTGATTGGGCACCGGTAGAGAAGCGTCAGGTGGATATGAGTAGCTTTCTGAGGGTACCCGAGTTGGGGTTGCTTCTGAACTAGGTAGTGATACCTGCGTAGGCAGAGGGCTACCAACTTGAGGATTTTGGGCGTTATTAAAGTATTGATAAACTTCTCGAGAAATTTGGCGAATCAAATCGGAGGCCCGTTCATCATCAACTGGACGTTGCACAACCACAGTAATGATAAAGCGTTTGCCGTTGGGCATATCAACAATGCCAGTATCTCCCACCATTGTGTCAATCGTGCCTGTTTTATGAGCAATGGTGGCACCTGGCTCTAACGCACTTGGCAGCAGGGAGTTTGCCTGGGTGCCTTGCATGATATCAAACATCCGATCGCGCGATCGCAACGACAATAAATCTCCCTGACTAACGAGTGCCAGTAACCCAGTCAAATCTTTAGGGCTAGTGGTGTTCCTGCCTTCCAGATCGGCAAGGGGTCTACGAATCTGAGTACTAGTCAAGCCCCAAGTGCGGAATCGTTGATTGAGTGCCTCTGCCCCCCCCAAGCGAGTAATCAGCATGTTGGTGGCTGTGTTGTCGCTAATGGTGATCATTTTTATGGCGACATCCAGAGCAGTGTATTGACTCCCTACGGGCTGGTCTTGCAGCTCACCCGACCCAGACGTGACATCTGCCTGCTGCATTGTCAACATTTCATCTAGCCGAATTTTGCCTGCGTCTACATCTTGCAGAAACGCAACTAGAATGGGCACTTTAATCGTGCTGGCAGCCGAAAAAATGCTGCCGCCATTGAGGTCAAGGTAAGCCCCTGTATCTAAATCCACCAAAAACACTCCAGGGCTTAAGCCTGGATATTGAGCCGTCAGAGATTGCACTGTAGTGGCTAGTGGGGCAATTGGCTGGTTGAGTTTGAGTGCGACAGGCAAGGGAGAAATGGCTCCTGGTGTCAAATCTCGGCTCATACCAGGATTAGAGATATTTTCCGCGCTATTTAGGGGTGAACCAGCCACTGGTTGTGAGTCAGGGCGTTCACGGCTGGCAGGATTCCAAACGGATAGAATTGTGCCAGCGATCGCCCCCACCCCGATTCCTAAAATTAACAACCGAGTCACATATAACAAGACAGAAGGATTGCGACGCGATCGCCGTTGGGGTCGGCGTAACCCGCCGGGAGCCAGAGGAACCACCGGATGGGGATTGAGCACCCGGACTGACCCCGTTGAAGCAATATTTCCTGAGCGATTAATATTTGCTAATTTAGACCGAGAGGGTTTGCGTAATACCCCAGGGGCAGCCCCAGAGTAAGGCTGTAAACCTGTCCCTGAGCGATTTGGCGAGATCGGATAAGAGATTTGCGACCCTGGCGGCGCATCCGTTCGAGAACGAGTCGAAGTCTTACCGTCTTTGCGCCGTTGCTGTGATGCAGAGCCGTTTCCCCTGCGAGAGGATCGACCATTAGGATCGGGGCGATCATTTAATAGATGTCGGAGATTGAAGCGATTATTATCTTCGGGAACGGAAGGATTGTGTCTATTTTGCCGAGATATGCGTTTTTGAGCCGGGTTTAAGGGCAGAGGAGGCTGAGCAGGATATCCGGGCTGTCTCATGTCTAGTCCATTACCCGGAGGGGGCAACAGGTGCCGACCCTCTGGCGATCGCATCGGTGTAGGTGGGACGGGACGAGCAGTAGACTTTTGACGAACCAACCGTCGTCGCATGAATTTTGATGGCTTGTTAGACTCAAGCATAGGGCTATTTCTCCAAGGCGACGGGCAGAAGCTGGGCAACCTTCTCAATCAACACGAGTGAAAAACCCAGTCTTAATAAAAGGTCTATAAATTTTTATTAAAGTGTAATTTTAGAGAAAGGACACCATAAATCGACGTCTCTACAGATGTCTTAATATCGATTCATACCAGAGATCTGATGAATTCACAGGGATGAATTTACAGGGATGAATTGGGTGAATTGTAGCGGTAAACGTTCTAAAAGTAACCTATTTATCTCAAAGTCAGTCGAGGGAATTGAGCGTCTCCGATAAGTCATTTTGGTTAAGTGCCCATTCAACCTGGCTTAAAATACCCCGCAACATAGCAACTTCTGCCGTTGAAAGAGAGGCTCGATTAAACAAGCGACGAAATTTTTCCATGCGGCTCATGGCGGTGTGGGGATAGAGATAGCCAATTTTGAGCAACAATGCTTCTAACTGTTGGTAATAGCCTTCTAGGTGGTCGAGTGGAGCCAAGTCAGGGATCAAGGTAGGGGCGATCGCGGCCATTGAGCGGTCTGTTAGCAAACGTTGGGGTTGCCCCAAACTCATTGAGTCCGCCTGGATATAACAAAAGAGTTCATAACAACAAATGGCAACCGCTTGTGCCAAATTGAGCGACACATACTCAACACTACTGGGAATTCGGATAAAGCGTTGAGCATAATTTAGCTCTTCGTTTGTTAGCCCTCGGTCTTCTCGCCCAAAGATCAGAGCAGCCGTTGCTGCATCACTTCTAGCCTCAGTGGTGGGAGTCAGCAACCAGGGTAAGGCGACTCGTGGAGGTTCTAGCGTCACGTCTAGGGTCGTGCGATCGCGTCCTGTAGTGGCGATCGCCCGTTGACACCCTACCAGTGCCTCTGGCAACGTGGCTACCTGGGTCGCTGACTCCAACACATCCGCCGCGTGCACCGCCATTTGACGCGCCTCCACCCCTAATGGATCACACTGTGGATTGACCAGCACCAACCGCTGCAACCCCATATTTTTCATCACACGAGCGATTGACCCGACATTGAGCGGTCCGGCTGGTTCTACCAGCACGATTTGCACCTGGCTTAACCCTGTCTCTGCCATGACCCGTTCCTAAACAAGTTTTTGTGAAGCGACGACGGACTACGCCATATTCTCCAAAAATATGACATACACACCATGACTTATTGCAGAATGGTAGGTTTAGATTAGCTTACTCAGCCTACATCTTCTAAATTTATGGCGCGTGCTCGTTCTAAATCTGATTTGCCAACTAAAGTGTGTCTGGTATGCCAGCGACCTTTTAGCTGGCGTAAAAAATGGGAAGATTGTTGGGATGAGGTGAAATATTGCTCAGAGCGATGCCGTCGTCGCCGCTCTACAGCGAAGGCAGACTCTGAGTAGGTCAATGCTGCCTTACCAATCGTTAGCCTCTAAACCTGATTGATTTAAACAATAGTCAGTTTTTTTAAGGTAGCGATCGCCGTTGCTTTTGCCATTCGGCAACTTACTCATCAACTATTAGTGCTCAGGACATTTGTTACATATGCCAACGGGTCAATCTCAACCCAAACTGATTATTCATGGCGGAGCCGGAAGCTCTCTCAAAGGCAAAGGAGGTGCTGAGGTCGTTCGCCAATCGCTCTATGCCGTCATCCATGATGTTTATGCATTATTACTGACAGGAGCGAGTGCTGAGTCTGCGGTTGTGCGGGGATGCCAATTGCTAGAAGATGATCCCCGGTTTAATGCCGGAACGGGTTCTGTGTTGCAGTCAGACGGGCAGATCCGCATGAGTGCCGCCTTGATGAATGGAGTAGCTCAACGGTTTAGCGGCGTGATCAACGTGTCACGGGTCAAAAACCCGATTAACTTAGCCCAGTTTTTACAAGACTCAGACGATCGCATTTTGTCAGATCACGGCTCGGCGGAACTGCTGCGCGAATTGCAAATTCCAGCCTACGATCCCCTGACGGAACTTCGGTTGCAAGAATGGATTTTAGAACGTCAGGGCAACTTTTCTAAAGAGATGGCTGGCGTGGTGGCTGAAAAAGAACTGGTGACGGAAGCCGGACGCGGCACGATTGGGGTCGTTGCGTTAGACAGCCAAGGTCGCTTAGCGGCGGGCACCTCTACGGGTGGCAAAGGGTTTGAGCGAATTGGTCGAGTCAGCGACTCTGCTATGCCAGCGGGGAACTATGCCACTGCTCACGCTGCCGTCAGTTGCACAGGCATTGGGGAAGACATTATTGATGAGTGTCTAGCCGCTCGTGTTGTCGTGCGCGTCACCGACGGGTTGCCTCTGATAGAGGCATTTACGCGATCGTTTTTGGAGGCGCACCAGCACAACCGTGATTTTGGCGCGATCGGTATTGATGCAACAGGAGCGATCGCTTGGGGCAAAACAAGTGACGTCTTATTGGCGGCTTATCACAATGGCGATCGCATTGGCGATACGTTGGAACTGCCAACTGGTCTACAAACTGCTAGTTGTTAACCCTCTAAAACTCTAGCTCCCCGGTTGCTTGAAGCAACCGGGGAGATGAAATCGCAATTTAGCGTTTGACCAGTTTCTTAGAGAGCTTGCGAAGCCGAATTGATTCTGGTGTAACTTCCAGGAGTTCATCCGGTCCAATGTACTCCAGTGCCCGCTCTAGGCTCATATCCACTGGAGTTTGCAGTTGCACCAATTCCTCACCTCCTGAGGCACGGTGGTTGGTTAACTGCTTGCTCTTGCAAACGTTGAGTTCTAGATCTTGGGGACGGTTGTGCTCACCCACAATCATGCCCTTATAAACTTTGACTCCAGGTGAGATAAAGAACACACCTCGATCTTCGGCGTTCTTCATGGCATAGAAAGTGGCAACCCCTTCCTCAAAGGAAATCAAGACTCCGTTACGACGAGCTTCGATATCACCCGACAGTGGGCGGTAATCCAAAAAGCTGTGGTTCATGATGCCTTCACCACGAGTCAGACGCATAAAGTCACCCCGGAAGCCAATCAAGCCTCGTGCGGGGATGACAAACTCTAACTGGGTGCGACCATTGCCACCGACCCGCATGTCTTGCATTTCGCCTTTGCGCTGTCCTAGGCGTTCAATACAACCGCCGACCGCTTCTTCGGGCACATCAAGAACCAGCAACTCAAATGGCTCGCAGGGCTGACCATTGACTTCGCGGTAAATCACCTGTGGCTGTGACACCTGAAACTCGTAGCCTTCACGACGCATCGTTTCAATCAAGATACCCAGGTGCAACTCACCCCGACCGGATACGGAATATTTATCCGGGGAATCTGTTTCTTCAATCCGCAACGCCACGTTGGTTTCTAGCTCACGGTAGAGGCGATCGCGCATTTGCCGTGAGGTGACGTGGGTGCCTTCTTGCCCTGCAAAGGGGGAGTCATTAACCGAAAAGGTCATTTGCAGCGTTGGCTCATCGACTTTAATCAGCGGTAATGCCGTTGGCTCGTTAGGGCAGGTAATTGTCTCACCAATGTTGGCATCAGCAAAACCAGACACCGCCACGATATTGCCCGCAGAGGCTTCTGGCATATCGATGCGCTTTAACCCCTCAAACCCCATCAGCTTCGTAATTTTGGATTTGACGATGGATCCATCTTCTTTCACGAGAGCCGCTTGCTGCCCCATTTGAATCACCCCATTGTGAATCTTGCCGATCACAATGCGACCCAAGTAATCGGAATAATCCAACGTGGTGACTTGTAATTGTAATGGCTTGGATGGGTCACCCACTGGAGGTGGAACATGCCGCAAAATAGCTTCAAATAATGGAGCCATATCGACAGACTCATCTTCGAGAGTATCTTTGGCATAGCCCGATAAGCCAGACGCAAAGAGATAGGGAAACTCGCACTGGTCATCGTCTGCACCCAGTTCAAGGAACAGATCTAACACCTTGTCGATCGCCCCGTAGGGATCAGCCTGAGGACGGTCAATCTTGTTGACCACCACAATGGGACGCAAGCCCTTTTCCAAGGCTTTCTTCAACACAAATCGGGTTTGTGGCATCGGGCCTTCATTGGCATCCACGATCAGAATGCACCCGTCAACCATACCCAACACCCGCTCCACTTCACCGCCGAAGTCGGCGTGTCCGGGAGTGTCAACGATATTGATTAAGGTTTCTTTGTAGCGAACAGCGGTATTTTTAGACAGAATTGTGATTCCCCGCTCACGCTCTAACGTGTTGGAATCCATGACGCAATCTGGAACTTCTTCGCCTTCTCGGAATGTACCAGACTGTCTCAGCAAAGCATCAACCAGTGTTGTCTTGCCATGGTCAACGTGGGCAATGATGGCGACATTGCGAATCGGCAGAGTCATAAAGAAATTCCAGTAGAGGGATGAAAATTTAAGGAAAGGTTATCGGATAACCACAGCTTCTTAACAAAGTTTTTCTTGGAGTTAAGCCGTAATCCTGGTAAAGAAGCCTTTACAATTCTAGCTTACCCATCTCCAAATGACTTGCCAACTTAGAGCGATTGTTAGCTAGTAGGTTGGGTTGACGGAGGAAACCCAACCTTCACCTATTTTCTTATTCATTACTCGTATCCAACCTCCTCTGCAAACCCAATGACATCTCCCGCTCCCCAATCAATCTCATATTCTCCTCTCGCTACAAACCGATGAAAACTGGAATATTGCCAATCCTTGGGGTGCTGCACAAGTTGGTGATGTACTGGGTTGTAATGAATGTAATCGATGTGTTGATTCAAATCGTGCTGATCTCGAATTTGGTGTTCCCAAAAACGGCGTTGCCATACAGCTTGTTCCTTCTTATGCAGTCGGGCTTGATTTTGTTGCCGTTTATATTGACTAGGACAAGTGCGGGTAAATCTTGTTTTAATTAATCGCCACCGGGTCGAAAAATCAGCGTCATGCGGTGGAAGCGTCCAGATGCAATGAAGATGATCTGGCAGTACAACGATTGCCTCAATGGTAAATGGATGCCTGGCTTTAACGGTTCGAAAAGCATAACGGAGATGCTCAACGGTTTCAGAAAGATGAAACATCTTTTGCCGTTGATAGGTGACAACGGTAAAGAAGTACGTTGCTCCTGGTGTGGTAGCACGACGATAACGCATTAGATGACCCAATCTGACCCAATCGTAGATGAGATTTAGTATGGGTAATCAGGAGCATCTGTTAACAGGTGAATAAGTTGGGTTTCGTTACCTCAACCCAACCTACAAAATTAACTGCTATGAGGTTTTAGATAAATGACAGATAGGAATGCTATGGGAAGAAATCCGGTAAATATCCTAGAACAGTTGCTTTCTGAACTTATTCCTGGAAATTACAATACTCATGGGCAAAGCTTTCAGTGGAGAGCTTCAAGAGATTTTTCTAACTTCGACTTTTCTGATTTTGAGCAGATTGAAGCGGAGTTTTCTCAAGAGTACGATGCAGCAATATCACAAGTTCAAACAGTTTGGGGACAACCCAATTTTAGAGGAACCCCAGAAATACCAGGTTATCCAAAGTGGTATTGGATTAGAGCAATCCGAATGTGTTATTGGAAAAAAGACGAGGGGATTGCGTACGTCTCTTTCCATCGGGAAGACAGAGAACTACCCTTTGAAATTACACTTGGTGTGATTACAGAGGAGGCAATTGAGGAAATCAATGAGTTCCTTTAAGTTCGATCTGAATCCCCTTCAAAAGGGGAACTTTAGGTTTAGAGCGATCGCCCTACTGAGGAGGGTGAGCCTTGAGCGCATATTCTCGAAACCGCTCTAAATCTGCTTTAATGGTGGATTCCACGACCCGACCCAGGAACAAGTTATCCATCAACTTGCCTAAAAAGCCGGGGATCGCATAGGAAACAGATAGCTTTACGATGCTGGTAGCTCCCCGATCGTAGAACCGAATGGCACCCCGATTGGGCAGACCATCCACCGACTCCCATTGAATGATTTGATGAGGCACTAACTTAAGAATGCGGGAGAGCCAACTAAATTCCAACCCTCCAGTGGCTAGTTTCCAACGAGATAGCTCAGGGTTATCTTCCAACACCTTGACAGAGTCGATCCATTTCATCCAGCGAGGCATTTGCTCCAGGTCAGACCAGAGATCCCACACCACCTCAATGGGGGTTTCGACTTCAACTTGGACACTGTGTTCTAACCAATCAGGCATAGGGAAAAAAGAAAAGGGAAGAGGGAAAAAAGAAAAGGGAAGAAGGATAAACGTGCTGTAGGTGCCGTTAGCGGCAGCGTAACGCACCATCTATGAAAAAAAGAGAAGAAAAGCGTGTTGTCAGGTTACTTTTCTTTCTTCATTTTTCAATCTTCATTCTTTCCAGGATGACTTTAGCGGCACGTCGTCCTGAAATCGTCGCTCCTTCCATACTATCGATGTAGTCCTGTTGCGTATAGCTGCCTGCCAAAAAGAAGTTGGAGATGGGGGTTTTTTGATCGGGGCGATAAGGATCCATGCCGGGGGCTTCGCGATATAGCGATTGGGCTAGTTTGACAACGTTGAACCAGGTCATATTCAGGTCACGAGAAGAGGGGAAGAGGTCATGAACTTGTTTGAGGACATGTTGAGCGATCGCCTCATTACTTTGTTTGATAAACGGATCACCCGGAGTTAAGACCGCTTGAATCAGCGATCCCTGCCCTTCGCGATAGTAATCTTTGGGGCTGGACAGTGCCAGGTCAGCAAAGCAGGAGAAGTCAGCATCGGCAGTGTATAACAGGTTATCGATCCCAGCGGCATGATCCAACTGTTTCCGCTCAGCGGCATCGTTTAACTCTGTGACCCAACCGTCAAAGCGCAGTTGCACTGTCGCCACAGGCACCGTATCTAACTTGTAGATATTGTCAAACTCTTGCCATTGTCGCCATGATTCTGGAAGCAATCGCTGGGTTCCCGGCACGTCACAGGCGCAAACATAAGCATCGGCGACGATCGTTTCTTCACTGTCGCCGTTAGCAACGACTAATCCCGTCACTTGAGTGTGATCTCCATTGCCCTCAAACAGCACTTGGCGCACTCCCCGACGGGTATAGACTTGAGTACCCCGTGCTTCTAGGTAATTGAGGATAGGTTTGTGCAGGTATTCGTGAGGAGAACCCGCCAGCAAATTGAGCTTAGAGGCTTCAGTTTTGGTGGCAAACATCTGAAAAATGGTGAGCATGCAGCGGGCAGAGATATTTTCGGTATCAATGAAACCCAGGGCATAGGCGATCGGGTTCCACATCCGTTTAAGGCTCAGATTTGACCCTCCGTGTTGACGAAACCAGTCGGCAAAACTGACGCGATCGAGGGCGCGAATGGTTTTCATGGCTCCTTCGTAGTCGATTAGGCCACGCACGATAGGACTGGTGCCTAAGGCGATCGCATTTTGTAGCTTGTCTCGCAGGGATAACTGCGCAGTTGTAAAAAAGGCTTTGAGTCCGTTAAAGGGGGCACCCAGAGGAAAGCGGAAGTCAAGGGTGCGAACTTCTCCACCCCGATTGATAAAAGTGTGAGTGTGTTGCTTGGGCAGTAAAGCTTCAAAGGCACCCACCTTTTTCATCAACTCAAACAAGTTAGCGTAGTTAAAGAAGAAAACGTGCAACCCCATCTCGATATGATTGCCATCGGCATCGACCCAACTGCCGACCTTACCTCCGACAAACGGGCGAGATTCAAAGATTTCGACGTGATGTCCAGCATCTGCCAAATCAATAGCTGTTACTAAACCCGCCAATCCTGCACCAACAATCGCGACTCGCATTCAACCTATCCCACTCATTTTCTTTACATATTGTAAAGGCTTTGCGTCTAGTAGAATAGGCTTACCATTGCAATCTTGGTTTTGTTATGTCGGCTCTAACTCTGAATCTCTATCCTGTTTTGAAGCTGACTGACGAGCAGTTTTATCAACTCTGCCAAACTAATCGAGATCTCAGGTTAGAGCGCACATCCAGTGGAGAGTTGATCATCATGCCTCCTACAGGTGGCTCAACGGGTAATCGCAACATTAAAATCACAGCTCAACTCGAAAATTGGTCGAGCCAAACCGATCTGGGCCTGGCCTTTGACTCTTCAACTGGATTCAGATTGCCCAACGGAGCCGATCGATCGCCTGATGCAGCTTGGGTACAGCGTGAGCGATGGGATGCTCTTACCTCTGAGCAACAAACACAATTTGTCCCGCTATGTCCTGATTTTGTAGTAGAGTTGCGATCTGCAACAGACTCTCTCATCGCCTTGCAGAACAAAATGCAAGAGTATATGGACAATGGAGCTAGATTAGGTTGGCTCATCGATCCTCAAACTCAACAAGTAGAGGTGTATCGGGCAGGACAGCCAAAAGAAGTTTTGCAAACTCCTGAAATCCTGTCAGGAGAAGATGTTTTGCCAGATTTTGTATTGAATCTCAAGCCCATTCTGGTAACAAAACTCTAGAATGCAACTGTCTAAATAAAGAGTCCTGTTGCACCCTTGATATTTCAAAGTGCATCTAGGTTTGCCTGGGGCTACGGTTATGAAACTTTTGTGTTTAAGCAACGGTCACGGGGAAGATGCGATCGCCCTCCGCATTCTTCAGCATCTGCAACGCCATCCTGCCCAACCAGAGATAGCGGCACTGCCTCTGGTCGGTGAGGGACATGCCTATCGGGATCAGGGGATTGCGATCGCCGGGCAGGTCAAGCGCATGCCTTCTGGTGGCTTTGTCTATATGGATAGTCGGCAATTAGTGCGAGATTTGCGTGGTGGCTTGCTGCAACTGACGCTGAAGCAACTCAAAGTCGTCAAGACTTGGGCAAAACAAGGGGGAGTGATTCTAGCCGTTGGAGATGTTGTGCCCCTGCTGTTTGCCTGGTGGAGTGGTGCCCCCTATGCATTTGTTGGCACTGCCCGATCGGAATATTATCTGCGGGATGAAGCTGGGATCTTGCCTCGCAAATCCTGGTTTGACGATCGCTTAGAACGGTGGTCAGATTCGGTCTTTCACCCCTTCGATCGCTGGTTAATGAGCCGCAAGCGATGCCGAGCCGTGTTTCCACGCGACGGGTTGACAGCGGACTATTTGAGACGACGAGCGATCGCTGCCTTCGATTTGGGAAACCCCATGATGGATGGACTAGAGCCAACCCAAACGATTTTTCAAGAATTTTTTACAGGTGACAAACAATCGTTGGCGATCGCACTACTACCGGGTTCACGTCCTCCTGAAGTCTACGAAAACTGGCAAGTGATCCTGCAAGCCGTTGCTGGGATTGTCGCCACTTTGACAAATAAACCGCTGGTGTTTTTGGCCGCGATCGCTCCTAACCTGGATCTCGCTCCCCTGCAACAAACACTCCAGAGCCAGGGATGGCAACTGACTCAAACCCTAAACCCAGCCAATCTGGTCTATACCTTACACCCAGGGTTGCATGCCCCACGCCCGCAGTTGATTCTGACCCAAACAGCTTTTGCAGATTGTTTGCACCGAGCTGATTTTGCGATCGCGATGGCAGGCACCGCCACCGAACAATTTGTCGGGCTGGGTAAACCTGCCCTGATCATTCCAGGACGCGGCCCCCAATTTACGCCTGCCTTTGCAGAAGCGCAAACCCGCCTATTGGGAGCATCCGCCATTTTGGTGAAACAAGCCTCTCAGGTCGCAACCGTTTTGCAAGCCCTATTAAAAGACCCCGATCGCCTGCAACTGATTGCTGAAAACGGGCATCGCCGCATGGGAAACCCTGGAGCCGCCGCACGGATTGCAGCGCAATTAATCGAACAATTGGATTAATAGATCAAGCCAGAGATCTATTAATTCGATTCCACTTGCAAACAGAGTGAAAGAGGGAGTCAGCTAGGGGATTGTTAGGCTGCTACATACTTTGGAACAGGCAGCATATTGCGCCAATAAAACGTTTCTTTAGGTAAGACTAAAGCATCAACTCGCTCGAAGTCTGATCGAACTGGATGAAAATCAGAATCAGAGCGTGAATAAGTCAGAGGTGTTTCCTTGCAATCAGGAAGATAAGCCCCATAATACTGAAGAGTTGCATCAAGAAAACCAAATCTGCCTTCTTTAGATCTAAGCCATGATCTCATCTCAGGTTCAGTGACTTTTCGCATGACGCTACTGAACAAATGTCGAGTCTGAACTGGGAAAGTAGACTTTTGAGATACAAAATATTCATAGGTTACTTCAAGATTCCAATAACCTATGCCCCAGTAGCCGCGATCGCCAATTTTGGCATCAGGGTCATCATAGTCGTCATATCCAAAGTGATAGTGTTCAACCCACTTGTCTTGATAGAAAATTTTTACCGTACTCCATCCGCTTGTTCCTTGATGAGTCATGACGATAGCCCTAGTCTCTAGAAAAAGAGCAAGAGCAAACGCTACCTCTTCAGATGCAAATGCCCACCAAATTGTCCAGGTGTGTCCAGCATATTGCCAAAGAAAATGCTTTTCCCGCTCATGTAATGAGGCAGGAAAAATATCGGCAGTATATTCCGCTCGGAAGTGTTTAGAGAGAGTAGAAGTAACGAGGTGAATTGGAGCTTCAATGAGAACAACACCAAAGTGATTCCAAAAACCACCCGTAAGACCAAATCCTCGCTTTTCTGCAAGATTCCAACTAGGCATAGAAATTTTGGGTAACTGCCACATCAGTAGTCTGAAATTAACTTAACGTGAATTCGGGATAAGGATTTTGGCGGTTGAAACCGCAACTACAGGAGCAAAACCGACCTGCGTCGGTTCACTCAACCCTTGATTTTCTGTAGTTCGCGAAGGCGAACTTCGTTCTGATAGCCGCGAATTTATTCGCCAGGCTCTTAAACCGAACTGATGTTAACTTATCTACCCATAACCTCACGGTAGCTTGCTTAGAATACTGACAAATAGCCCTAATGTGCTGTCGCCGCTGAGAATTTGTGGCATAGCGATCCTGGTTAGCGGTTGGAGGAGTTTCGCAACTTCACCAGCAGGTAACATCATCGCTGCACCAAGCTTGCTATGCCCTATCCGCAGGATTACCAACAAACGGGATTTTGCCATCCCAGAAAGCATCCAACTGTCGCCACCACTTCGCCGACTCAGGTTTCAAGTATCGGGTGAAGTCTTCAGAATTGACGCCCGAGTTTCTCCCAACATTCTGAATCCCCTTGAGCAACCCGATTGTAGCAGCCTCCCGCACGTAAGTATCGCCCTCAATGTGAAGCCTCTCGACGACATCAAATACTGCTAGGAATTCATCCGTCTGCTTAGCCTTATGCAGCTCAACAAGGTGATGGGCGAACCCCCCTAATTCGACGTAGAGCAAATCCTCATCCTTATAGAAGGCACGATGCTCCTTCAACCTTCCAGTGAAGGAGGGACAGGCTTCTAGAAACAGAGGCATGACCTGTTCTTTCGTTATCATCGCATCACTCAGTAGAGGCATAACAATATTCCTCTAGAGTCGTCTTCGTTTGAGAATTTGGTCAACCGTTAACTGCAACGTCTCAAACCGAGATTGAACGACCATTTCGCCCGTATAGACGGCTGGTTCATAAAATCCTGCTTCCAGGCTAAAGACCGTGATATTGCTCTCTATTGGGTTAATGACCCAATACTCAGGCACACCTCTGGCTGCATATTCAGACCGTTTATAGCGATAATCCCGTTCTTCGTTTGTCTTGCCCGGTGAAGCCACCTCAATAATCAGGTCTGGTGGCGGCATATCGCGAGTAATGGTGCCGCGTCCATCCCCCAAAATCGCTACCAATTCTTCTGACAAGAGCATCAAATCGGGGAGGCGGGTTTTTGCCAGAGAGCCACTGACCTCAAGCTCAGTATCTTTGTAACAGAGGCGATCTTCAGGAAAAACTTCTAATAACTGGGTTAGCAGAAACAGGGCAATTTTGGAGTTAAGGCGATCCTCTGGTGGCATCTGAACCAGTTCCCCATCCACTAGCTCATAGCGATTATCCGTATCGTCGTCATACGCCAGGTACTCTTCAAAGGTGAGTTTTTGACGGGTACTCCGCATGAGCTAAGCCTGAAACTGCTTCTAGCCCAATTCTATTCCTAATTCGCCCGCTAGGCAGAAAGTCTGTGGTGTT
Source organism: Oculatellaceae cyanobacterium bins.114 (assembly GCA_033764315.1). Taxonomy (GTDB): domain Bacteria; phylum Cyanobacteriota; class Cyanobacteriia; order Elainellales; family Elainellaceae; genus FACHB-1407. Next base: position 2,185 of record JANRJA010000226.1, on the reverse strand, counting down.
GCAGATCCCCGGCTTCTATTGTGACAACTCAATTGGACTAAACCCAGTCGAGAGAGAAGCCGGGGATCTAGACCTCTGTCCTACCGCTTGACCAAGACCCCTGGCTCTTTTTGAATCGGCAACACAGCTAGACTATCGAGTTGAGCGCAATATTTTAGATCTTCATGGCAGTCAAGGCGCAACAGGCGTTGACCATGACTTGCCTGCTGCAACAGCCCTAATAGGTTGTCTTGCCATTGAGCAAACAGGGCGATCGCCGCGACGACTTCATCATTGCCAACCAAGTCACTGAGAGGAGTTCCGGTTTTGGTCAACAGGCTGTGAGCGATCGCCCCAGCACACACCGTGTCTTCCAGAGAAAATGATCCTTCCCAGCCTGAGCCAGCAATCCAAACGGTTTCGGGTTGTTGCTCTAGCAAGAAGTCAACGGCGGCTTTGCGGTTGATTAAAGCAGCAGTAATCACTGTTTTAGCATCTCGCACCGTTTCCAGACACCGGGTTCCATTAGTGGTGCTGATAAACAAGCGTCTGCCTCCAACTCGGTCGGGAGTGCAGTCGAGAGGCGAGTTACCTAAATCACACCCCGCCACAGTGCCACCGCCCCGTTCTCCTGCCCGCAAACGCTTTTCGGGTGCCCACTGTTCACTGATCTGCATCAGTTCATCAATGTCACTAAATACTTGCACGGCTTCAGCACCAGCATTGAGAGCTGTGGCAATAGTGCTAGTGGCACGCAACACATCAATGGCGATCGCACAGTCAGGTACTCGATCGGTCGGCACCAGCTCAGGGGTATGGAATACAAATACTTTCACGAGCAGACCAAACACAGTGAACGACAAGTTCCATCTTACGGTTAAGCTGGTCTGCAAAAATACTTAATGCATCAATGATTTTCAATTGTTATGGCTTTTGCCATTTATCATTCACTATGTATCATTAGCTAGTTGCCTTATTCCGTCCTTAGTCTGCGGCGGTTAGACAAACTTTTAAGGTTTGGTAGTCGAGCCACAGACTTTGTTTGGATAGCCGCAGATTTATTCGACAGAAGCTTAATCCAAATTGACGTTAACTCAGACGCTTTTCAAGATATTGCCCAATCATCTGTTGTTCTTCTGCTCTAGAAATAATCGTCTGACGCGTGCGATAGTGACGCCCTATAAGTTTCAGTTCTTCTTCAAAAACCGAGTTGTTGTACTCGGTTCTCAGACACAGTGTTTCAGGGTTAACAAAGTAAAAGCTAGCGGTGACAGGGGTTGTAGTGGCAAATCCGCGATCGCGGTATAAGGTAGTGCCCAATGCCCCAAACAGGGTTGTTCCCTGTGATTGTTTGCGTCCTGATACAGCTTCAGTGCTGTTCCAACTCACCTCAGTGCCACAGGTCATGGCTGTCTCATCAGTCAGGTTGTGCAAATGTGCTAACTGCCGCAATGCATCGCAGCCTTGCTCTAAGAATCGGATGGTGATGAAACTGAGTACTTCTTTGGTTTCTCCATCAGGCAGAGTGTAATAGCGACGCTCTGATCGCCATTGACCCACAGATTTCTGAAAAAATTCAGCGATGAGAGACTCGCCTGTAGTTGGAGTCAGAATAGGGGATGATGCCACCAGCGTTAAACCCTCAAACAAATTGGTCAGTTAAGTAACAAATTATTTCAAACTTGCCATCAATTTTGTTACCTTTCTTAATATAGGCGACAAGCTTTGGGATGACAATTCTTCGTAAGTAATAATGCTGAAGCAATAGTCTCGTCTGTAGCGAGTGTTATATGAAGCCGCATCATCAAATTCCGATTGTGGAGTGTTATGAACCTCTAGTGCCCATTCCAACAGGGTTGTTTGCACTTGAAGAGCCTCATCCTTATGTCAAGTTAGGCGCGCCTTATCATGACAAATCCCCTTACTATCTGCGGCAAACTGTTTTAGAACAATTGATCGCGGCTCAAGGTCGCTTGCAACAGGTCTACCCGGGTTGGCAGGTACAAATTTTTGACGCTTATCGTCCTCTCGCAGTTCAACAATTCATGGTGGGCTATACCTTTGAGGAAATGCTGCACGAGCGAGGGATCAGTGCCAACCCGTTAGCTGAGTCAGAACGCCAAGATCTCTTACAACAGGTCTATCAATTTTGGGCAATTCCCAGTGCTGACCCCGCTACACCGCCCCCTCACAGCACCGGAGCCGC
>JANRJA010000196.1:0-3210 GCA_033764315.1 Oculatellaceae cyanobacterium bins.114 | reverse complement strand
AAATTCGCTCGCTTTCAGTCCTGTTAAGCTTTGTAGTACTTGTGGTTTGTTTTGAACTTGCTCGTAAGACAGCATTCTAAGCCCCGCAGTTTACCCTCAACCTTTTTCTACTAATCTAGCTATTTCCGATTAAGTTTAAAGTCTAGAGGATCTCCGTTCAAATCAGATTTCAGCTATTTAATCGCAGTTCTCATCTGTCCGCTGCTGTGACATGTTAGTTAGACGATAACTGCTCAATAAACGCTTGGTAAAACTGCTCATGCGAACCTAGATAATTGTCCATCCCCTCCTTTGTCAAATATCCACTCTTACCCGTATGTGGATTTTTCACGTAGCTATAAATTACCTTTGAGACCTCAGGATTCCCACACCAACTGATGTTAAATGCTGCATATTTTGGAAAGAAAGTCATGTCTGCATAAGCATCAATGTGGTCATGAATCCACCATGCTAAAGCTGTCCAATCTTGAGTCCGTTGATAGTAAGGAATAAATGAGGTAACAACAATACACGCTGTTGCGCCCATATACCCTTCTGAGTCTTTTACATCCCAAATATGTCCTGCATAGTTAGACTCATTGCTGCCACAATTATACTGATTCTTATGCTCTGCACCTTGAGCATTGACTGAACAAAAGCGATAAGCTGAGCGAACACTGATGCGACCAAGACTATCTTGAATAGGCTCAAGCACCTTCTCACACAAGTTTTTTCCTGCTGCGATCGCCAAGGTAGGGTCATCAGGGATATTGGGAATATTTTCAACTTGCGAGATTTCTGAATACAAGAACTCACGCATGAAAAAGCTTTTTGAAAGCTGAACTCGCCCTAACTCTTCCAAAGCTTTAACCGTTTGCGGTTTCCTCATAAACTAAACCCTAGCAACTAATAGATGAGCGCAAAATTAGATAATCGACATGAACAGACAATTTAGAAGCACTGCTTCAGTCTAGAAGTGAAGCCAGCTAACAGTTCGCTTGAGGGGCTGCTAATCATCTTTGTAATGCACCAGGATCTTTCGGCAGTCCGCTCCGAGCGAATTGTTAGCCTGCGCTGTGGGTTACTCTAGCACGTAAACAAAATTGGCTATCTCTTCACGTTCTTTCCATCCTTGTCTTTCATAAAATTTGCGCTTGTATGAATCTCTACTACGACTATTAACTAACATCAATCAGCAACTTGGATGACTGGTTTCATTCGACTAAATTGCAGAACTCCCTCACCCATAAATCCCCAAACCCGCTTGACATCCCCACGGCTTCATAGTCGTTCCCGCTCACCGGACGCAGATAACTTTTACCTCTGACCAAGCGTTTAACATCGTTCCGGTGCAGCGGGGTTGTTGTGCGGCGAACGTACTCACCAAACCGTTGTTTGTAAGTTTTCTATCTCTTGAAAATGGGCATCTCGTGTTACCAAGCTCAGGTCATGCTGTAGTGCAAGGGCTGCAATCCAGACATCATTCTCAGGTAATGGGCGACCTTTGAGCCTCAAGTTATTCTTAACTTCGCCATATTGTCGAGCCGTTTCAGCGTCACATACCAATATTGTGCTGCTAGCAACTAATTCATCAACTCTTGCTAAGTTTGCTTCAACTCGTCCTGACTTTCTGGCTCCATAACATAGCTCACCAATGACAATGCTTGGAATGAAAACTTCACTGGCTTGAGCAAGATTGTCTTTGATGATTGCCTCATCTGCAAAAAGCGCAATAACAATGTTGGTATCGAGCAAAAACCTACCACTCATCGACATCGACCCGTTCACAATCTTGCTCGATCGCCTCACACATTAATTGAAGGTCATCAGAAGGAATTGAGCCAGCAAAACGTAATAATTGCTGTCCTGGTGTGCCTCGAACTTCTGCTTTTACCAGCGATCGAACGAATTCAAGCACCTGCCTTTGCAAGGGCTGGGGCATGACTTTCAACTGTTCAACAACCTCGTCGATGATAGGAATATTCATATTGCCCTCCTTGTTACCATCCTACACCGCTTACTCAGAGAGCGGTAGAAGAGCAGCCTTTAATGCTGACCGAGGGTTATAGGGATTGCCTTCACCAGGGACTCCAGCCGCACAACGGTTCGCTTGAGCGGCTGAAAGTAACCTTGAACTCAACACCAGAGGCTTTCGGCAGTCCGCTCCAAGCGAATTGTTATGCCGCAACAACAATAGAAGCTCATGTTATTCAACCTTAATTTAATGGCTTATTTTTAGGTTGCCAAGACTTAGCACCTTTCCACATCTGCTCAAATTGATCAACAAAATAGCCATACCAACCCCCATCCCTTTTTGGAGTTAAATCAAAACATGGCTCGGCTCCCCAACCTGAAACATGTGGGTACATTTCAATAATGACAATGCCATTTGAATGATGAGTATCAAAGCTGAAAAATCCAAATGATGGTGCAAATTGTAATAACCTAACTTCAAATTTTCCTTTAGCATCAGCCCCTAATCTAGTCTGATGATTGTGTAGATATTCCAAATCTTGGAGAGTAGTCTCTAGCTTTTGCCGATAGTATTCACCACTAGGATCTTCACTGCGTAGATCAGACATTTTAAGTGCCAGAGATTCAGGATCAGCCACTAATATTCGTACAGTTGCACCTTGCTTAAGCCGTTCACGTATATTGCTAAGTTGCCTATTGATAGTACTTGTCAACGTAACACCGCACATGTCTATTTGATTGGCAAATTTTATATGGTTCTCTATGTTTGGAAGTTTTACAAAAAATGATAACGCAGATGGGTGTTCTGCAAGACGATTTTCAAGCAGTGCTAGGGTTTGTTTGCTAACTTTCTCGATTGCATTTAGCCTTCTGTAACGTTCAATAAACTCTGATAGTGCAAGTAGTCCTAGAACTGCTAGAACTGCGGCAATTAAATCATCAGTCGAAAACTTAGTAGCAGCATTAGATTGGCGGAAAATAACGTAGGATGCTGTTCCAAGAGTAGCTAAAACTGAAATATTATCGATTAGAAACTCTGCTGTACGCTGAAGCCACTTTGGTTTATCTGACATAGTTTTCTATTAGATTAATAACCTCAAAACTTTGTCCTCAAAATCTGACGGGGTGACAAACACAGCTCTAAGGCTGATCGGGTAACAATTTGAGCAAAATCTAGTAAAAAAGGATAGGTCGTTTTTTAGGCAGACCTATCCCAATGAATATATTGCCTCCATCCTACCAAACCCATCTCAAAAG
>JANRJA010000195.1:0-4710 GCA_033764315.1 Oculatellaceae cyanobacterium bins.114 | reverse complement strand
CTTTTGAGATGGGTTTGGTAGGATGGAGGCAATATATTCATTGGGATAGGTCTGCCTAAAAAACGACCTATCCTTTTTTACTAGATTTTGCTCAAATTGTTACCCGATCAGCCTTAGAGCTGTGTTTGTCACCCCGTCAGCCTGACTTGGGTAGAACAGGAACTGGGTAAGGCGAGAGAACGCCGCATTATTGGACGACGATTTGAGGTGATCAAACCGTTAGACGATGGGGATGCTATCCAGACTTACCTCGCTAAAGACAAACACCTCCCCAGCCAAAATCAATTTGTGGTGAAGCAGTTAACGCCCGCCTCACTGGACATTGATACACTGGGCAAAATTCGCACTCTGTTTAACAATCGCTTTAAAGAACTAGAGAAGTTGAACGGGCATGGGCAGATTCCGACATTGCTAGCATCGTTTGAGGAAAATCAGGAGTTCTACACCATTCAAGAGTTTGTTGAAGGACATAACCTGGACGAAGAAATAACGCCTGAAACAGTTTGGAGTGAGACAAAAGTGCTAGCACTGCTGATCGAAATTCTAGACATTTTAGAATTTGTCCATCGCCAAAAGCTCTCTCACTTAAATCTACAACCTGCTAATATCAGACGACGCCAACAAGACGGCAAATTAGTTCTGATTGACTTTGGCACACTCAAAGAAATTCATGCGCTAGCAACTGATGCAGCGGTATTTACACAGTTTCCCGAAGGAGCGATCGCCTCTTCTACGCTCGTTGGCACGGGCTACAGTCCCCCTGAAGTGCCTTTAGACCCCTCTACTAAAGCTTCTGTTGTCACCCGCCCAACCCGATCAGATACAAGTCACGATATCTATGCGGTTGGTATGATTGGCATTCAAGCCTTGACGGGCTTGCGACCTAACGATTTGCCTATTGATGTCAGAACCGGAGAATTAATCTGGCGTTTTGCAATTCCTGGCAAACCGATGGTGCAAGTAAGCTCAGGGCTAGAGCGCATTTTGAGTAAGATGGTGCGGCATGGGTCGAGCGACCTCACCGAGGGAGCGACTCCAGACCGCTACGAAGCTGTCTCAGATATTTTGCGAGATCTGCGATCGCTCAAGGAAAAACCTCAAGCCAGTCCACGCCTATCAGGGTTAAACAATCGGCGATTGTGGGTGACAGGTCTCGCTATGCTGCTCGTTGGAGTGGCGGGCTATTGGGGCTATCGGCGCGTCGTTGAGGCACACCAACTCACCGCTCAGGTTGAGCATTGCAACACTCCGATTACGGCACAAACCTCCAACATTGAACTGGTGATTACTGCCAATGCTGTTCAAGAATCCTGTAGTGAGGTGCTGTTGCATCGACCTGACCAAATCGATGCCTTGAAGAATCGGGGTAAAGCCCTGCTCTTGCTCTGGCAAAATGAATCGACTGAACGAGCCATTCTACTCGATCAAGCATTAGCCGATTTTCAAAAAGCCAGTGAAATCGCGCCCACCGATCCACAGACTTTCTTTTACCTGGGATTAACTCAATCGTTGCAAGAAAACCCCGCAAACGGAGCCACCTATCAAACGGCGATCGACCTCTATTTACAAAAAAGCCCAGAAGACATGACTCAAACTGACTTCCCAGTTTTAGCCCAACTCGGACATGTCCTGATTCAAACCCCTAATCCTCCACAAGACAACTTTGAGCGGGCAGAGGCTATCTTTCGCAAAGCTCAAGCTATGAGTCCCAGGTCAATGAGTCTGGTCTACAATCAAGGCTCGATTAACGCTCGCAACGGCAACTATCGCGAAGCCATTCGTTTGTTTGAGCAAGTGCTCGAAGATAACCCACGAAATGCGGCTGCTTGGAGGAGTCGTGGGTTTGCCTTTTTGCTATTGGGCAAAGCCTACTTTCCTGATGCGTTAGAGTCCTTTCGAGAAGCGTTGAACGTGTCAACTACTAAACCGTCCTATGTCTCAAATTACATCGCCCAGTTAGAGCACTGTTTGGCAGCAGGGCAAGCAACTCCAATACCCCCTAACCCCAACTCCGCTGCACCACTCAGTAATCGTTCTTGTGTGCTCGATAATCTCAGTCGCGATCGCCTCATCCCGCTATTCACCACCGTTTTTCCCTATTTGCCCGTCTACAAATGTCAGGAATATCCAGTCTTGGAAATGGCTAAAACAACCACAGAGCCGTCTCTTTGTCAATAATTGAGGGCGATCGCTCTGATGTCTCAACAGGAAACAGCACGTCACTTTATTTTCATTTGTCCTTTCGTCAAACCAGTCAATAATAAAGACCAAACTTCAGCAAAGTGAGTGGCTCCAAAGTCTGCCATTGTCGAATCTGTGATGACGGGAGTACGTCTTCTAACTCTCCTCCTAATTGTCCTGCCGATTCATGCAGTCATTGTGCTAGTTGCCGATACCATCGCTCCAAAGCTAATCAATGATAGGTGAATCTGGTAAACGGCTCCACTCATTCCATGAGCCGTCATAGTTACGAACCTTGGGATAGCCCAGCAAATGCTTCAAAACAAACCAAATATAAGCCGATCGCCCACCAATCGCACAGTAAGGGAAGATCTCTTTATCCGGTGTAATCCCTCTGCTAGTCAAGAGTTCCTGCAACTCGCTCATGGATTTGAAGGTTCTATCTTCATTCAGTGTGAGGGTATGTTCCAGGTGAATTGCTCCGGGAATATGTCCGGCTCGTTCTGTTCCTTCGGGCGGTTTCATTAAGAAGTACTCACCCTGATACTCCTGCAATGTGCGAACATCTAAAAGCACTTGGTCAGGGCGATCGATCGCAGTCTGCACCTCATCTGCCAAGACCCGCAAATTTATGTCCAAAGGTTTTGCTCGGTATTCTACAGGTGCAAAGGTTGAATACTCTGCGATCACAGGACGGCCTTCTGCCATCCATTTTTGATGTCCTCCATTCAGCACTCGTACATCGGCATGTCCGAATAGTTTTAGCAACCAGAAGATCCAGGCTCCGGTTCCAGGATAGCTGCCATAGGCAACCACGGTTGTTTCGTTGGTAATGCCCGATCGTGAGAGCAACCGTTCAATGTGATTGGTATCCAGGTTTTGGCGTAAGTCTGGCAGCAGTAGATCAGCCATAATATTCCAGAAAACAGCACCCGGAATGTGAGCATCTTGGTAATGGTTTGGAGTCATTTCAACTTCGACAATTCGCACACTCGAATCGTGGAGATGAGCGTTCAACCATTGCGTGTCTACAACAACCTGTAAATCAGTTTTAGAGGTCATAAATCTCTCCTAAATCATTGTGTTGTTATCTTTTTTAGGAAAGACAATGTGTCCTACCCGGTGCACCAAAGTTGTCGAAACAGAAAATAAAGAGAATCCCAATAGAGGATGAAAAATAGCTAGAGAAATGGGTAGAGAGAGTGGCATGTGAATCGTTAGAAATTGCAATCCCAATAAAATCGGTAGGCTGAGGGTCAGCATTCGGACTCTTTGAGGCATGGGAATCGAATACACCCAAGCTAGAAGAACCAGAGACAGCCCACTGTAACCTCGCACCAGCCAGACATGAGTATTCCACCAGGCAGGGTTATCAAAATAAGCCAATCCAACGGTTAACACCTGAACCACAAGACACAGGTTAAACAGAACAGCAAGTGCATAAAAGCCTATAATCACTGGTTTTAAGGAAGGCTGGAGGTTTTCTGTTGTTTGATTGGCGATCGCATCAAGTGAATGAATAGAAAAAGCCATAGAGTTACTTGTTCATCAAGGTAAATCAGACTGTTTGTTTGCAACAACCTGAAATTAAATTAAACTGGCGATCGCCAACCGAATAGACCTCGATCGAGTACACTTTGCTGTGTTGACCTCTGGCAAGCTGGATGGAAATCATGATGGAAAATCCTTTGCAGCACCTGTTTCAAGCGATCGCTCAAGCACCAGATGAAACCGAGTTAAGAGGAGCAATGATGACAAAACTCGGCGCGTATTTTGCTGCCAATCGTTGGGGACTGATGTTTTTAGACCAGCTTCCTGCAGTGAATGAAAATACGCCGAAGATGCTGAGATTAGCACTGTCATTAGATCACAATCCTATGCTGCGTTATCTCATTCAGCGGCATACGGCTGTCCATGAGGAAATTATTCTCCCTCCGGGTGTCTGGCAAACCATTTGCCCTCGTGCTGATCACGGGCATGTTTTATTGGGGCCGATCATTAGCCAGGGACATTTGGTTGGAGGAATCGCTTTTACTCGCCATCGCGATACTCCCGCCTTCAATGCAGACGATTTGGCAGACTTGAGTGCCCTATGTCTCCATCTCTCAACACGGCTTGCAGAATTGCGTTCAAAATCTGTTTCCGAATTGACTGGTAGTGATGCAACCGCTTCGGTGAAGGATCGACTGACTCCACGAGAGATACAAATTGCTGAATTAGTGGCTCAGGGACTCACCAATGCTCAGATTGGCACCACGTTGTGGATTACGGAGCATACGGTAAAGCAAGCGTTGAAACGGATGTTCCGCAAACTTGAGGTTTCATCGCGGGCTGAATTGGCAGCACAGATTGCAAAATCTAGTAATAGATTTGCAGTGTCTTGAGCATTAGACTTAATCGGAAATAAGGGGGATGGGACAAAAACGGAAATCTCCTTCGGAAATCGTTATCTAAGCAACTGCAATCTTTCGGTGTGTCAAGCGAAAGTTGTGCAGCCCACAAGCTGTTTCCATCACATCATCGGCAAAA